>JAFQCT010000003.1 GCA_017399405.1 Clostridia bacterium
CAATTGCAAGATTGGTAATATACACACAGTGGCTCGGCTCGTGATGGTCTTGAACTAACATCCGTCCGATTTGTTCAAGAATTCCGTCTTTGCTTTTTATTGTCCATGTGGCTTCATCTGAATACCAAAGCAGTTTACCGTCGGGAATTTCGGTAGCCGCTTCCGAAATCAACTGAGCAGCTTTGTTCACATACATTGAGTTAACGGCTTGTCTGCGACTACATCTGCCATTTGGTACATCAAGCCTCGGTCTGCCACGACCACGCTTTATTTCTTCCATTTACATTCCTCCTTTAAATGTGTGTTTTGGGGTTGATTTTTGATGATTTTCTCCTCTATAACGGCTTTGATTTTGTCAGCAGGGTAATTTCATTAAGCAACAATAAAAAGCCTTGTTTTCCGGAAATAATTTTTGCTTTCACCTATGTATTGGATATTTTTTTGGGGTTTTGGGGAAAATTTTTAGAAAAATATCTCTTGTCGATACAATAATCTGCGTTCGCACAACCAAATGTTTTATATCCCCACTATATATTTCTGACTGATTTTCAAATTTAGCCAAAATTTTTTCTTCCACCTATATATCGGACGATTTTCTTGACTTTGAACGAAAAAATATCTTCTACCATATATTTCTGACTAATTTTGAAATTTGGCGAAAAATTTTTATCTCCCGCCATCTTATTGCACGATTTTCAGCATTTTGGACGAAAAAAGCACCGTACGAATTCGAATGGACATAGTTATCCCACATCCAATCGACTTTCGTTACGGTGCTTGGTGGTTTTTCAGCTCTGAGAACAGAGTCCTGCCCCGCTTACTCGATTCAGAAAGTGGGTTCTTTCGTCTCGGCAACACTAATATGTAGGTTCTTGCTGTGTTGCTATTTTGAAAGATATGTACATTCGACTTCATACGGCGCTCGGAAGATTTTCAGCCTGCAAAGGTCCTGCTCTGCTTGCACGATTTAAAGTCGTTTTATTAAATTGTAGTTATGATTATAGAACGAATGTTCTCTTTTGTCAATAGTTTTTAAAAAAGTTGGTGTTTTCAGTCCTCTTTATGGGACTCGTTGTATTGAGCATATCGATTATGTTGTTTTTTATTGACAAAACGGATTGTTCAGTTTATAATAGTCTGTAAGCTAACTAACTAACAAAAAGGAGGTGGTTTATTTGTCCGAAAATACAGTTGAATATTCACTTGACGAGTTAGAACTTTACTATACCAAATTTGAATTTGGCAAGTACTTAAGAAACATTAGACAAGCAAAGAAAATGTCAATAAGAGAGTTATCAAAAAAGGTTAGTAAGACTGCAACTTATTTAAGTGATATTGAAAATGGAAACAACAAACCACCAGACAAGGAACTTTTAGAAAAAATAATTAAGGAACTAAATCTTGAAGAACACCCAAAATTAAAAAATAATTTATTTGATTTAGCTGCTATTGAAAGAAATGATATTCCAGCAGATATTAAGGAGTATCTTATGCAAAACAGAAAACTGTTAGATATGATTCGCATTGCAAAAGAGAAACCTAACAGTAAAGAACTATGGCAAGAGCTTGCAAAAGCATTATAAGTATATGGAGGAATAAACAATGGCTGATACAAAAGTAATAGTAATACCTGATGGTAAAATATGTGATTATATTGATGGTAAATTCAGAAATGATACTCCTGAAGAATATGTAAGACAAACAATTGAAAAACGACTTGTAAACGAGCACAAATATTTACTTAAACAAATAAAAATTGAATATACATTGCAGCTTGGCTCACGTAAACCTCGTGCAGATATTGTTGTTTTTGATAAGGATTGTGAAAACCAAACTCAAGAAAATGTTAAATTAATTATTGAGTGTAAAAAAGAATCAGTTGAAGCTCGTAATGCTAAGGATGGTGTAGAACAATTAAAATCTTATATGTCTGCTTGTCCTAACTGTGAATGGGGTATGTGGACAAATGGTAAACAGAAAGAAGTCTTTCGTAAGTTTGTTAATGACAAAGGGCAAATAAACTTTATGGACTATAACGATATTCCCTCAGCAGATGGCAGTTTGGATGATATCAACCGTCCTAAAAGAACATCTTTGAAAAATGCTTACGATGATAATCTGTTGTTTGTTTTTAAAACTTGCCATAACCATATTCATGTGAACGATGGTTTACAAAAACAACCTGCTTTTTTTGAGTTGTTAAAGGTTATTTTTTGTAAAATCGAGGATGAACGTAACATTCCAAATCCTCTTGATTTTTACACTACATCCGAAGAGCGTTCAAATCCTGACGGACAGCTCACTGTCAAAAAACGTATCTCAAAAATATTTGAAAGAGTAAAGAAAAAACACGGCAAGATTTTTGATTCTAACGATGAAATCAAACTTGCACCTCGCAGTTTAGCTTATATAGTCAGCGAGCTTCAAAAATATAGCCTTCTCAACACAAATATCGACATTAAGGGTAAAGCATACGAGGAAATAGTTGGTGCTAACCTTCGTGGCGATAGAGGTGAGTTCTTCACCCCTAGAAATGTCATGAAGATGGTTGTTGAAATGATTAACCCGAAAATGGATGAAAGGGTGCTTGACAGTTCCTGCGGTACGGGCGGATTCTTAGTAACAGCAATGACACACGTGATTGCTGACCTTGAAAGAGAGTTTGCGGCACAAATAGGATGCGAGCGAAAAGATTGGGACGGCGATTCAATCAGGGCATTTAACGACCGTATATCAGATATGGCATCACACTATTATTTTGGTTTTGATATTAACCCCGACCTTGTTAAAGCAACAAAAATGAATATGGTTATGAACAATGACGGCAGTGGGAATATTCTTCAAACCAATTCACTTTTACCGCCCCATGAATGGACGGATGAATTCCGTGTAAAATTAGCAGAGGCACTCGGCATAGAAAAAAGCGAGTTAAGAAACCATAACACTATTGCATACTTTGACGTTATTGTTACAAACCCACCTTTCGGCAGTAAAATTCCTGTTAAGGATAAAAATATTTTGGAGCAGTTTGAGCTGGCTCATATTTGGGAAAACAACAAAAAAACAGGTGTTTGGACTATGACTGATCGTTTGCAGTCTTCTGTTCCACCTGAAATTCTTTTTATTGAACGTTGTACACAGTTGCTTGTTGAGGGTGGTAGAATGGGAATAGTTCTTCCTGATTCTATTCTTGGTTCTCCCGGACTTGGTTATATCCGTGAATGGTTAATAAAGAACCATCGTATTGTTGGAAGCATAGATTTGCATGTTGATACATTTCAACCTCGAAATGGTACACAAACTTCTGTTCTTTTCTTGCAAAAGAAAACTCAGGAACAGAAAGATGCAGAAGAAAAATCAGGCACAATGGCTGACTATAATATCTTTATGGCTATGGTTGAAAAAGTTGGTCATGATAAACGAGGAAATCCTGTTTTTAAGAGAGATAAAGAGGGTAATGAAATACTTGTTCCTGATACCAACAGCATCTTAGTCCTTGGTGAAACAGGAGAAGGGGAACGTACTGTATCTCATCAGCAAAAAAGAAAAGTGGAAGATGATCAGACCCCTGATGTTCCAGCAATCTTTACAGAATGGAAGAAACAGGAGGGATTAGCGTGGTGAATAGTAATTTAGCACATAGCCTTAGTTTTGATGGTATTGCTGAGACTAAGATTGACGAAGTTCCCGTAAAATGGTGTTCTGTATCCCTTTCTGAAATAATAGCAGCAGGAAAACGAATCGATGCAACAACCTTCGATATGGAACTCAAACACGCTAAAAGTGTACTTGAAAAGCTTGATGTCAAATGCATACCCGTTTCGGGTGAAAACGGTCTTTGTAATGCTTATAGGCCTGGAATTTGCAAAAGAATTTTTGTCGAAAAAAGTGATGATTCTATAGAAATGCTTACTCCCTCACAGATAACAGACCTTTACCCTAAAGCAGAAAAATTTTTATCAACTAATATGGCTGACGATATCGCTAATTGGTTTGTAAAAAAAGGAGAAATACTTTTAACTTGTTCTGGAACTATTGGTAATTTGTCTTATGTTTCAAAGACTTTAAGCGGAAAATGTGTTTCTCAAAATCTCATCCGATTAGTACCCAAAGATAATACAATAAGTGGGTATATATACACTTTTCTAAAAAGCAAATTTGGTCAATTATTCTTAACGAGAAACAATTACGGTGCAGTAATACAACATATTGATCCGGAGCATCTTGAACAAATATTAATTCCAGATGCAAACAAAGAAACAAAAGAGAAAATTCACAATTTAATCATGAAATCTTTTGAGCTACGTGATGAATCAAATACATTGATTGACGAAGCAACTTGTTTACTTGTTGAAGAACTAAAATTACCTGCTATTGATGAATTTGAGCAAAACAATATAAAAAACAAAGCAAATATAAATGCATTTAATGTTAAGTTAAGTGATATGGTTGGACGTGCAGATGCATCATATCATTTACCTATTGTTGATTCAATTGTTGAACATTTGAAAAAGCATTCTGCCGAAGTGATCACCGTTGGTGATAAAAGAATCAGTAAAAGTGTTATTTTACCCGGAAGGTTTAAAAGAATTTACGTAGATGAAGGCTATGGAAGGATTTTTATCGGAGGAAAACAACTTGGTGAACTCGACCCTTCTAATAAAAAATATTTATCGTTAGTTCATCACGGTGCAAGAATTACTCAACAACTTGAATTACATGAAAATATGACATTGATTACTTGTAGTGGAACAATAGGCAAAGTCGCAATGGTAGGAAAACAATGGGAAAATTGGACTGCAAATCAGCACATAATTCGTATTGTTCCAGCAAATGACGATATTGCTGGATATATAAATGTATTTTTATCCTCAGAATACGGATATCAATTAATTAATCGCTTTACTTATGGTTCAGTAGTTGATGAAATAGATGATAAGCATGTTAGTCAAATCCATATTCCTTTGCTAAAAAACCAATCCGTTCAAACAAAAATCAATTCTCTCGCACTTGAAGCCAACGAAAAACGTTACGAGGCATACCTTTTGGAACAAGAGGCATTAAAAATTATGGACGATGAAGTAATTTTCGCAAAATGAGGTGAGGAACATGTCAAATTATAAGGATTGGATTGATGCAGTAGATATTAAAGTCGATTATTTCTCTGCATTTATGAAAGCGTGGATTGCATTTAATTCATGGTATGAGAGCGGAGAGGTCCCAGGTAGAACAGATAAAGATCATATTGAGCATATTTCAGAACATACCAATAGGTTTAAAACATATGTTATGAATTTGATTAATGCAGATAATTCTGAAGGTATTTCTTATCGCGATAGTATTGCAAATCTTCATGAAGCCTTGCTTAGCGCTGCTATCACAACACAAGAGTATATTGGTGTTCGTCAAACAGTTTCATTTGCTGAAATAGCTTCAAAAAATGCTAATGCCCATTCCAAAATTGATTATTATGCAAACAGCTATGAATGTACGCGTTCACGAGGAAAACTTACAACTTGTGTTTCAGTAAAACGAAGTGGTAGAATAATTTTCAATTTTGAACAAGATGAGTATAATAAAGATGAATTGCAGGCTCAATCGGATTTCGTAAATTTATCAATTACCCAAAAAGAATATTGTTTGCGTTGCTATGATGAGTTGCGTCCATACATATGCGAATCCGTTTTAGACACAAGCGAAACCGCTAAGAAAATAGGCTCATATGGATTTGTTAATGATGCTAATAAAATAAGCAAGGCGATAGTTATTGTTTTATATATGCTTAGGTGTTGTTTAGCTCATGGTGACATATCTCCAGACGAGTCTGCAAATAAGGTATATAAATACGCATACGAGGTTCTTGTTGCACCCTTAAAAAAATTGAGATAATCTAATGATGATAAATCATACTATAAGAAGATGCACGGGATAAAACCGTGCATCTTCTTACGTGAATATAAGTTTTTGTTCTACTATTTTATTTGCACAACGATGGATGTTGTTCGCTAGTTGTACCCATTCAAGCTGATTTTCTTCTTTCAGTTGCTCGGTTACGCCTTCTGCCTCTTTCATCTGCGCAACAAGAGTATCAAACATAGCTCGTGCTTGCTTTTCTATTTCTGCACAGTGCTGATATAGCTTACCTTGGGTAAGTAGTGTTGTAAACAGCACTTTATTATGTTTTTGAAGATAGTCTTTATGTAACATTCCCCATTTGCCCAGTCTAATGTTGGTTTCTTCTGGTGGGAGTGTGAGATTAGGTATCATATAATCTGCGACTTGTCTGTATGTAATGTTTGCCATAATTTTTTATCCTTTCTGATTTGAAATAAAAGTGTCGTATGTAAATCTTGCACCGAGTCTGAATCCTGCTATAAAGCTGTCAGCATTACTTACTGTTGAAAATTCAATGTAAGCACTGACATAATTTTGAAACAGCTCCTTATCCTCAGCGTTCAATCTTGCAGCAAATTGTTCTTCTTTATCTGCAAGGCTACTCAGTTTCTTTTTGAGTTTAGGTGTTAGCTCAGAATTAACTTCTTGTGGCTCAATGTTACCGTAATAGAAATCCTCTATGATATTAGACATAATATCACCACTTTCAAAATCCGCTTTTATCGATGATTTTCAACAACAGTTCATCAACATCTTCAGTAGGTAAATCTTCTGCCAAAAGCATATTGCGGAACTCATTCATGCCATTGATAAGCAAATTACACTCAAAATCAGTGAACTTAATTTTTGTCTTTCTTTCCATAACAAAACCTCCTGTTGCTTGGTAATTACATTTTACCTTATAACAAGAGGTTAGTCGAATGTACGGATTTATTTTTGGAAGCCGCTACCGAAATTATTATTGCTAAGTACCGATACTGAATATCATATATAAACAAAAAATCCGAAACCGTCGCCGATTGGCAATAGTTTCGGATTATTTGCTTTTGGTGGAGATGGTGGTAATCGAAACCACGTCCGAAAATCTATTCCTGAAACTTTCTACGAGTGTAGTTTATCTATTGTCATTCCCTACGGGACAGCCGACAAACAGGCATTCCTTTCAGTAGCCCTGTGATGTGTGACGGACTACAAGGCGGTTATCCGTTCACATTTACTGCTAAATGACACTCCGTACCGGGCCGCAGTTCTCCCGGGGGGAATGCTCGCTGCTAATTAAGCAGCAAGAAGTACTTTTTCGTTTTTGTCGTTTATTTTTGATAAACCGTCCGTTTTATAGTGGTCAGACTCCACTACTCGCTTATCGCAGTTCAAAATCCCCGTCGAAATCCTTTCATCCCCGTATTATTGTTTGTTATAGTATGACAATGAAGCGATGAAATATGTACGGATATATCCTGCCTTTGCAACTACAACAAATTCATTTGTTGCTGTGTTAAAATAGGCTGTGTCACCATCTTTTTTCTGAGTTTTGGAAATAACGGATTTATTGCCGATAATATAATTTGCTTTGAAAAGATATTCTTCCATATCTCCACAGCCTGTTTCTTTTCCGTGCTTTGCATAATGCTCAGCCATAGATTTGGTATCATAAAAAGTGTGCTTATAAGGTGAAGTGTCAAATTCTTGAATTTCAACTGTATTTTTGACAGTGGACAGAAGAACTATTGCAACAACACCCAATAAATCAATAAAAAATACCGGAAGTGTTAATGAACCGTAATTTGTTATGCAGATTGCATTGATAAAGATTAAGAATGTAATAATTGAAGATAAAAATGTAGAACGATTTTTGATTGGAGTTTGCAGATTGTACTTTTTAAACTCTTGATTGCCTCGTTTGTTTTTATCCCGACAAGATTTGCATCTTTTTGGCAAGTTAAGGCTTTTGGATTTATAAAAATCAATTTCGGAGTCTGAAAGATTAAATTCTCTGCCACATTGAATGCATCTTTGCTTCATTTTATCGCATCCTTTCCTTCATAGAACGCTCAATGTTACGCTCAGCATCTTTTTTAGCGGCAACATCTCGCTTGTCGTAAAGTTTTTTACCTTTACAAAGACCCACTTGCACCTTTGCTCTGCCTTTTTTGAAGTAAATTGAGATAGGAATGAGAGTTAAACCCTCTTGTTTGGTAGTGCCGAGTAGTCGCATAATCTCTTTTTTGTGCATTAAGAGTTTGCGGACTCTCATTGGGTCACGGTTAAAAATGTTACCGTGGTCATAAGGACTAATGTGCATACCGTTGACGAAAAGTTCACCGTCAACAATACTGCACCAAGCATCTTTAAGATTACATTTGCCTTGTCTTAAAGACTTAACCTCAGTACCAACAAGTTCAATACCTGCTTCAAAACTCTCAATTACGAAATAATCGTGGAGAGCTTTTTTGTTTTGTGCAATTGTAGTGTTAGTGTTTTTCTCTGCCATGATTATTTTCTCCGAAAATTACGGACGATTCGTGAATCGCCCCTACATTATAACAAACTTCTGCCTTGAAGTGCTCTGGAAAGTGTTACCTCGTCTGCATATTCAAGGTCGCTACCAACAGGAATACCATAAGCGAGTCTGCTGACTTTTATGCCCATTGGTTTTAAGAGTCGAGCAATATACATTGCGGTTGCTTCACCCTCGGCAGTAGGATTTGTAGCCATAATAACCTCGTTTACAGAGTCATCAGCCATTCTGCTTATTAACTCTTTAATACGAATGTTATCAGGCCCTACACCATTCATTGGGGAGATTACTCCGTGCAACACATGGTATGTGCCTTTATATTCGTGAGTCCGTTCAAATGCTGTAACATCGCGAGGGTTTTCGACCACGCAGATAATAGAATTATCGCGTTTAGGATTGCTACAAATTCCGCATTTTTCACCCTCAGTAAGATTACAACAAATATTGCAGGTATGTATATTAGTATGTGCATTATTTATGGCATCTACTAAACTTTTTGTTTCACTATCATCAAGACCAAGAATATAATATGCCATTCTCTCCGCCGATTTCACACCGACAGAGGGCATTTTACGAAATTCTTCAATCAGTTTTTCAAGTGATACGATTGCCATAATGCCAATACCCCGATTTGATAAATTAGAAGCCGAGACCTGGAATATTCATTCCACCTGTGATTTTGCCCATTTCTCTTTCTAATGTTTCATCTGCTTTTCTCATTGCTTCGTTAACTGCTGCAACAAGTAAATCTTCAAGCATTTCAACATCTTCAGGGTCAACAACATCTGGCTGGATTTTAACTGAAACTACCTGATGTGAGCCATTAACTGTTACATCAATTGCTCCGCCACCTGCACTTGAACTATATTCTGCTTCTTCGCACTCTTTCTGTACGCGAGCCATATCGTCCTGCATTTGCTGAAGGCGTTTCATCATATTAGCCTGACCGCCCTGATTTGGAATTCTTGCTTTCATTTGTTATTCCTCCTTAATTTTTACACCAAGACTTTTTGCCTTTGCAACAAGGTCAGAAAGTGGGTTTTTTGGTGCTTCTTCTTGCTTGTTGTTATAAACAGCAAGAGTATATGTTTTGCCTGTTACTTCTGCAACAGCTTCTCTTATGATTTTTGAATAGTCACCTGTTTTAAGATAAAGTTCAAGAACGGGTGAGCCTTTAATAAGCAAATATTTATTCTGATGAATAAATGCACTTGAACCTGTAAGCATTGCAATAAGACTTGGGTCTTTTGCAAAAAGTTTTTCTGTAACTTCCGGCCAAATGTCAAATGGAACTGTACCTGTATTTTCGGGAACAATAGTTTTTTCTTCCTTTACAGGTTGAGGTTCTGGTTTTGGCTCTTCTTTCACTGTTTCTTCAACGCTTGGTTGAGTAGGTGCAGGTGTTGGTTCTGCTTTTGGCTCGGGAGTTATTTCCGATTTTACAGGAGCAGGAGTTTGAGCCTTAACCGTAACTTTGCCTGATGCAATTGCACTTTCAAGCTCACTTATTCTGCGAAGAAGTGCGTTTATATCACTATCAAGTGATGGTGCGCAAAGACGAATAATGCAAAGTTCTGCACTTGTTCTGCGGTTTGCACCTTGTTTCATAGTTGATGCAGACGCAGTAAGAATGTCAATACAAGACATAATAGTCGCAAGAGTTGTTTTTGCACTTTGTTCACGGATAACATCAATTTCACCTTGTGAACAGATAATCATATCTTCAAAATTCTTAACAGCCTTTGAAACCATAAGATTTCTGAAATGGCTTGTAAGCTCAGTAATAAGACGCTCCATATCGCAAGAGTCATTATAAAGTTTGTCAATAACCTCAAGTGCTTTTGCAGAGTCTTTTTCTAAAATACAATCGCAAAGTTCAAAAATATATTCACGACCTGCAAGACCTGCACTGCTTGCTACTGCTGCAGAGTCGATTACGCCCTCGTAAGAGGAACAGCGGTCAAGAAGCGAGAGTGCGTCACGCATAGCACCGTCTGCAATACGGGCAATAAGCATAGCACCGTCATCTGCAAGTTGAAGACTTTCTTTTTGTGCAACCTCTTTAAGTCTTACAGCCATATCTTCAGGTGGAATACGCTTAAAGTCAAAACGCTGACAACGAGAAAGAATAGTTGACGGCAATTTATGAACTTCAGTTGTTGCAAGAATGAAAATTACATGAGCAGGTGGTTCTTCAAGAGTTTTAAGAAGTGCGTTGAAAGCACCAATTGAGAGCATATGAACTTCGTCAATAATATAAACTCTGTACTTTGCGTTTGCAGGTGTAAAGTTTGCTTCTTCACGCAAATCGCGGATATTATCAACACCGTTGTTTGATGCAGCATCAATTTCAATAATATCAAGAATAGAACCGTTGTCGATACCCTTACAGATTTCACATTCATTACAAGGGTTTCCGTTGTGAGAATCTAAACAGTTGACTGCTTTAGCAAGGATTTTTGCACAGGAGGTTTTGCCGGTGCCACGAGACCCTGTAAAAAGGTAAGCGTGACTTGTTTTGCCGGATTTCACAGCATTCTCAAGTGTAGTTGTAATGTGCTGTTGGCCTACAACATCAGTAAATGTAGATGGTCTGTATTTACGATAAAAAGCACGATACATCGTTTTTCCTCCTTGCTAAAAAATGTGCCTTAACTCAGTCATGTGTCGTGCAGGCAGACTGTGGCGCCCGGTGCAAACCGCTTAATGCTGCTCGGTTCCCCGCCTGACATGGTTCACAGCGCCCCGCCGCACAGGACCCACACGGCACACGACTGAATTAAGGCATCTTTATCTAGTCAAATAATTATACTATATATGTGTGAGAATTTCAAGAGGAAAATCAATACTATTTTTGTTGTAGTTGTAATAGTTTTATGATAAAATATAATAGTACAATTGTATTTGGAGGACAAATAGGATGTTTAACATAATTCCTCAACCTATAAGTGTAATTTTTAATACAGATAAAAAAGGCTTTACACTTCATTCAGGCACAACAATTTCGCCATATCCCTTTGCAAAAGATTTGATTTCGTTTGCACGAAAAGTTTTCAACAAAAAAATCATTATGCACGAAGACACAGGTGAAGAAAGGTCAATTATCTTAAAGATTGACAATGTTGTTGAAAATGACGAGGGTTATACAATTAAATGCGAAGACCGTCGCGTTTATATCAACGCAAAAACTGAAACGGGACTTTTTTACGGATTACAAACTCTTAAACAGATGCTTTTGCAGACAAACGGTAAAATTCCATATACAGAAATTGTGGATTACCCTCGCTTTTCATATCGTGGTTATATGCTTGACTGCGGTCGCTATTTTTACCCCGTTGAAGATATTAAGCGAATTGTGGATTTAATGGCTTTGCATAAACTAAATGTGTTGCATTGGCATTTGACAGAAGACCAAGGTTGGCGAGTTCAGATAAAAAAATATCCGTTACTCACCGAAAAAGGCTCAACGCGAAGTCACACAAATTTTAATCACAAGCCACACGGTGGTTATTATACACAAGATGAAATAAAAAAAATTGTCGCATATTGTCACGCGAAAAAAATTAAGGTTATTCCTGAATTTGACATACCGGGTCATATGGTTGCTGCTATTGCTTGTTACCCGGAACTTTCTTGTTTTGGTCGAAATCTTGAAGTTGCAACTCATTGGGGTGTTAAACACGATATTCTTTGTGCAGGCAAAGAGTCGTCATATCAGTTCGTTTTCGATGTGCTTGACGAGTTAATTGAATTGTTCCCTGATAAGATTATTCATATCGGTGGTGACGAAGCAGTTAAAATGCGTTGGGAACTTTGCTCCGATTGTCAGAAAGCCATTAAAGAAAACGGACTTCGTGATGAAAATGATTTGCAGATGTTCTTTATGACAAAAGTAAATGATTATCTTAAATCAAAGGGCTATTCTTCAGTAATGTGGAATTACGATAAAATTGAAAATGCTGACAGATTAGATGCAGATATTGCTTGGACAGTCTGCGGAATGGGTGATGACAAAGATTTAGTTAAAAACGAACTAAAGCGTGGAAGAAAACTTATAAATACAAATTGTTATCCATATTATTTCGATTTTCCGTATGGTTGGAATACTCTTAAAATGGTTTGTGAAGACGATGGTGCATTAACTGACAAGGACGAAGAAACTTGGGGCATTGAAGCACAGATGTGGACAGAATATGTGCCAAATATGAAAAAACTTGAGTTTCTCACTTTCCCACGACTTGGTGCTATGGCTGAAAATGCGTGGGCAGAAAAAGGATATCCGTCATTTACTACATTTTTACACAAAGCAAAGGACTATTATAATTTGCTTGATGTTTATAAAGTCAGATACGCGAAAATCAAAAAAGCGTGTCCGTCATTTATATATAAACACGCATCATCATTGTGGTTCAAACGCAGAGTACTGCATTGGCAAGGGTTACACAATTTATTTGATGATGCAAAGGCTAAAAAAGAGGCGGAAAAATACTCACAAAAAGCAAGTGTTAATTTTTAACTAAAATTCGGGGATTAGTTAAAAAATATCTATTATAAATTTGAGGTGTTATATTATGAAAAAATATGTATTGGCATTAGACCAGGGAACAACAAGTTCGCGTGCTATTCTTTTTGATAAAAAAGGTAACATTTGTTATAAGGCACAGCACGAGTTCACACAGATTTATCCGCATACGGGTTGGGTTGAACATAATCCTATGGAAATCCTTTTTTCACAACTTCAATCTGTTATGGAAGTAATGGCGGCAAGTAAAGCAACTGCAAATGATATTGCTTCAATCGGTATTACAAATCAGCGTGAAACCACAATTGTGTGGGATAAGTCTACTGGTAAACCTATTTACAATGCAATTGTTTGGCAGTGCAGAAGAACTGCTGATATGTGCGAAAAAATCAAAGAAGATGCAGAACTTACACAGTACATAAAAGACCATACAGGTCTTGTTGTTGACGCATATTTCTCCGCTACAAAAATCAAGTGGATTCTTGATAATGTTGAAGGTGCTCGCGAACTTGCTGAACAAGGTCAACTCCTTTTCGGCACAGTTGAAACATGGCTTATTTGGAACTTGACAGGCGGTGCGGTACATATTACTGACTATTCAAACGCATCAAGAACAATGATTTTTGATGTTGATAAACTTTGTTGGGATGAATATCTTTGTGCAAAACTCGGTATTCCTATGGCTATGCTTCCAAAAGTTGAGCCATCAAGCAAGGTTTACGGCACAGTTGGTAAGAGCGTTATGGGTATTGAGGAGTTGGCAGGTGTGCCTATTTCAGGTGCAATCGGTGACCAGCCTGCAGCACTTTTTGGTCAGGGCTGTTTCGAAAAAGGTCAGGCAAAAAATACTTATGGCACAGGCTGTTTCTTGCTTATGAACACAGGCGACAAGCGTGTTGAATCAAAGAACAATCTTGTTACAGGTGTTGCTTGGGGTGTTGGTGACGAAGTAACTTACGCTATTGAGGGTTCTGCTTTTAATGCAGGCTCAGTTATCAAGTGGCTTCGTGATGATTTACAACTTATTCCGTCTGCTCGTCGTTGTGATGAGTTAGCAGAAAGTGTTCCAAATTCAAATGGTGTGTATTTTGTTCCGGCATTTACAGGTCTTGGTGCACCTTACTGGGATATGTATGCTCGTGGTACTATTGTAGGTCTTACCCGTGGTGCAAATGCGGCACATATTTGTCGTAGCGTTCTTGAAGCAATTGCATATCAGATGACAGACTTGCTTGAGGCTATGAAACAAGATTCAGATATCAATCTTTCTGAACTTCGTGTTGACGGTGGTGCATCTGTAAGCGATATTATGATGCAGATTCAGTCAGATATGATTAGAACAAATGTAAACAGACCAAAAATGGTTGAAACAACTGCAATTGGTGCGGCTTACCTTGCAGGTCTCGCAGTAGGATTCTGGAAAGATACTGCTGAAATCGAGAAAATCCGCGAAGTTGATAAGGTTTTCGAGCCACAAATGGATATTGAAAAACGCGAAAAGAGATATCGCGGTTGGCTTCGTGCAGTTGAGCGTTCAAGAGATTGGGTTGAACATTGAAAAAATGAGTAACGGACTTTATAATGGTAATAATAATTTTCCCACAATGACAAGGTCGGAATATGTTGACGAATATAATGACATAATAAAATATTATGAGCAATTAAGAGCGGAAGAAAAGAAATTTTTGCCGTTTTATATTGTTGTAACTTTGATAGCAGTCGCGTTTATAATCTATTGTATTTGCACTAAAAGTGTTATTGGTATTTTTATTATGTGGTTATTTATGGCTCCATTTAGTTACCGTCACCGTCGTTTTCTTAGACATAGTGGTTTAACAATGAAGGAAATATCGAAAGGTGCTAGTTTGCTCTTTTTCTTTGCGTTTCCTTTAATAGGTTATGTTGTTCGCGCAAATCAACTCAATAATAAAGAGAAAGAACTTTTGCAAGAGTTAGAAGATAAAAAAGCGTTATGTATTTCAATCGGCACTTATGATGTTGAAAAGTAGGTAGATTATGGACGAAAAGTTAAGAATTGATGTTCTTGAAGCATCTGGTGATAAAGAAGATATTTCTCACCTTGCAAATCGAATGTTTGACGAGAATGTAGATAGTTTTGCCGAGGGTGAAACTATGAATCGTGATTATCTGCATCAGATTTATGGCGAAAGTATGGATTTCCTTAACAAAGATGTCCGTCTTACAAGAACAAAGTACTATGAGACGCGTGAAAAGGTTGAACAGAACTTTGAAAAAGAGACAAATCGCTCAAAAATGTTATTGATAGTATCTTTAATAATACTAGCTGTTTGTATAGTGTCGGCATTTAGTTTATATACACAAGGCATTCGTTATTATGGCTTGTTTGCAGAAAACATGTGGGATGTAGCCTCAAGTACAGGATACTCTTATTCTGAATTGAAAGTTATGTGGCACATTTTTGGCTTGTCAATGATGGTGGGAACTCTCTTTTTATTAGTAGGGGGAATTCAGCTCTATATGTTGGGCGTTGGTAGTATAAAACGCGTGAAGGAACTGAAAAAGGCAAGAGAAAAAGCGTTGCAACATCTTGAAGAAGGCAAAAAAGAGTGCATGATAATGGGAACTTATGACGCAGGTAGGTGAGCAATATGGATGAAAAATTGAACAACCAAAGCGTTGAAACAGAGGAAAAAGCTGATATTTCTCACCTTGCAAACAGAATGTTTGACGAGAATGTTGTTTGTGAAGAAGAAAAACCGTTCGGTCGCGAATATTTTGACGCTGTTCATTACGGGGAGTTAAAGCCTAACACAGACCATATTGTTATGACGCGGTCAATGTATAATAAAAGCGTTATAAAAATTGAAGAAAACACAAAGGCAGAAATTAAAGAGGCTAAAAAGTATATACCCATATATGTAATAATTGAAATACTGCTTTTTATTCTTACAGTTGCTATCAATACGGTATGCCATAACATTGGGTTGGAGCCACTCATAAGATTAAGTGGTGGGGTAAGTGCGGCAGCACTTATGATTTTGCCTGCTTTGATATATTTGTTCACAGCAGCTACTGTTAAAAGAATTAAAAGGGCAAAAACAGCAAGAGAAAAAGCATTGCAACGACTTGAACAAACTAAACAGGAATGTATGATGATGGGCACTTATGATGCCTTAAAATAATTTAATAAAAACCCAAAACCCCATCGGATTAACCGATGGGGTTCCTTTTTCACTCGCCAATGTGACGAGATATAACCGTATTTAGTTTAATAAATAATATCAAAGAAAAGGCTAAAAGTCAAGGGGTTAAGAGATATATCTAATTTTTCTGCATTCTTCTCCAATGAAACAAATACTGTTGAGCAATTCCTTCAGTGCCTTTTGTGCAAGCAGGGAGACCGTTAGGGTACATCTCTGCCATAATGCGTTTTACCCAAACATCAACAGGGAATGCGTCGATTTTATGAAATCCGTAAAGCAGAGTACATTCTGCAACTTTTGCACCAACGCCTTTGATTTTCTGTAATTCTTCACGACCATATTCAATAGGTTCGGTTTTGATTTTTGCAAAATCAATTTCACCGTTTGCTACTTTCTGTGCTGCATCAATTATATATTTAGCTCGAAAACCTGCACGAAGTGGAGATAAATCCTCGACGGTGAGTTTTGAAAGTGTTTCAGCACTTGGAAAAGACTTTTTACCACTTTCACCTTCGCCAAATTCTTCACAAAGACGCTCAATAATGCCTTTTATTCTTGGAATATTGTTATTCTGTGAAATGATAAATGAGCAAAGTGTCTCCCAAGGCTCTTGGTGTAAAATGCGTATACCATTATACTCTTTAACTGCTTGTTTTAAGTAGTTATCGTCGTATTTTGATACGATTTTGGTATAATCGCAGTCAAGGTCAAAATAGTTTTTCCAGATACTATTAAAATCTTCTTCTGTGCAATCATAGAAAATGAGTTCGGCTTCGGTTTGCTCAATTGTAATGTATTTTCCAAACGCAACACCATGCCATTTTGAGCCGTTACTCCGCCAGCGGAATGCTTGGCCACAGTCAAGACAAAGAGAAAGGTTAAAAGTTTTGGGTAATGGAATTGTAAAGCAATTTTTCATAATAAAAATCCTTTGCAAAATAGACAAAATTTTATGAAAATTCTATCTAAAATCTATAATGTGAAATTGCACAAAAATTTTAGATAATTTATAACACAGGTATGTTCCATTTTGTATAAAATGTAAAGCAGTTACAACAAACTGTATTCGATAAATTTTTAACAATCTTTTTTCAATAATGTCGAAAAATGGAAAAATCTGCTTAAAACTATTGATTTTCGGGGGAGTTATAAACATTTTCAACAGAGTTTTCAACAATTTTGTTGAAAAGTTCTTTATACTATTTGTATAATTTTTCTTGTAATAATTTTTGTTAAAAATCCCATATTGACAAATTTTTATGTGAAAAAGTTCACAAAATACAGTATAAAAATAACTAAAAATCCAACAATATTTGTGAATATAATAAAACTGAAGTGTGAGGATTTTTTTATGGTCAAGGGAGTAAACCGACAAGTACTTGAAATTCACGAAACCGGGTGCGAATATTTTGAAAAAGCCTTGTTTTTTGTTCGACCTGAATTTTCGCAGGAAAGTGAAAGCAAATTAAAAGGCAAAGCTCTTAACAGTATTAAAAACTCAACAGGAATACCAAAAACCCGTAAGCAAAAAATCAAAAGTAAAATGTTTTTTGTAGTAGAATTATTGGCATCTGCAGGGGCAGGGGCAGTAATAACTGCGTTGATTATAAAATAATCAAATCTTTTTTTGCGTTTGTTAAGTTCCTACAACCGTTTTCTGTTATAAGTGCCATATCTTCAATTCTTACGCCAAATTTTTCAGGAATATAAATGCCGGGCTCAACGGTTACAATGTTACCGACTTGTAAAACACTATCAGACGCAGGGGAAAGATTAGGGAATTCGTGAATTTCTACGCCTACACCGTGGCCTGTTGAATGGGTAAAAAATTGTCCTAAACCTGCGTTTCTGATAACTGAACGGGCAAACTCGTCACCATCTTTACAACTAATACCCGCTTTGATATTATCAAGGCAGTTTTGTTGTGCTTTAAGCACAGTATCATATACATTTTTCATTTCGTCAGTTGCAAATCCAATAGCAACTGTTCTTGTCATATCACTGTGATATCCATTTATAATTGTGCCGAAGTCCATAGTGATAAAATCACCGTTTTCGATTTTTTTGTTGCTTGGCACACCGTGTGGCATTGATGAATTTGCACCACTTACTGCAATTGTTTCAAAAGAAAGTCCCTCACCACCGTGGCGGAGCATATAGAAATCTAATTCAAGTGCAATTTCTTTCTCGGTAACACCGACTTTAATGAAATTAAGTATATGGTTAAAAGCATCTTCGGCAATTCGTTGAGCTTTTATAATATTTTCAACTTCAATTTCGGTTTTAACTGAACGGAGCGTATTGATAATAGTATCAAGAGTAGTGTCAGTTGATACAGGGATTTTCTTAAGCACACCTTTAAGTGAATTGTATGTAGAAACTGTCATTCTTGTTGATTCAACAAGCAACCTGTTACAGTTCATTTCTTTAAGAATTTCTGCAATCTGTGGATATGTTTTGCCGAGCAACTTAACTTCGCAGTTGCTAATTTGCTTTTCTGCGGCTTCAATGTATCTGCCATCAGTAATAAATACTGCACGATTTTCTGATGCAATCAAAAATCCGTCAGAAGACTCAAACCCCGTAAAGTATTTTCTGTTTTCAGGTGAAATTATCAAAGCACAAGTGTTTTGTGCTTGTTTGCGTAATAGCTTTTGTAAATCTTTAATCATAGTAACCAAATCCGTGTAATTTTTCAAAATCTTTTATAACGGGAGTTTCTTTTGCTCTTCGTCTTTCATAAAATTTCTTAAATCGAGTTTCACCTTCAAGTGGTTCAACGCGGATTGCAATAGCACCGCAATCGTTTGCTGCCATAACATCTGCAAAAAGCTGGTCGCCCACCATTGCCAATTCGTGAATTTTAACATTCATCATTTGTGCCGCTTTAATAAGTTTGTGTGATTTCGGTTTTCTTGCCATACAGATATATGGAATACCTAATTTTTTTGCAACATTTTTAGGGCGTCTTGGCATAGCATTTGACAAAATCATAACTTTAATGCCTGCATTCTGTACTTTTGCAAGCCAATCTTCAAGACCTGTTATACAATTTTGCTTACCGTCGTTGCAGATTGTGTTGTCGATATCAAGGGCAACTGCTTTTGCTTCCATCTTATGTAAATCTTCAACGGTAATGTCAAGAACACTTTTGTAGCGGTATTTTGGCATAGGTGAAACCATAATAAAACTCCTTGTTGAATAAGTAAAAAAATAGTGGGCAATCCGTCAATGGATGCCCACTTGCGTTTTGAAACATAACGACGCAAAGCCCAAGCTTATTTGAACTTACGCTTACGTGCAGCCTCAGACTTCTTCTTTCTTTTTACAGAAGGCTTTTCGTAATGCTCTCTTTTTCTAACTTCCTGAATGACACCGTCACGAGAAGTCTGTCTCTTAAATCTTCTGAGAGCGCTTTCCAAGGACTCGTTTTCTTTAACTTTTACCTGACTCATTAAAAATCCCTCCCTTTACATTGGGATACATTGTGTATTATACAACACCAAATATAAACTTGTCAACATTTTTTTGGCATATTTTTTGCAAAGCGTCCTTGCCTTCGGCTCGTGCTATTTTTTGTCAATAAAAATTTTATAAAAAATCGCCGAAGATAAAATCTTCGACGGTTTTTACTTAACCCCTTTATTTTGTAAAAAACTGTAGTTTAACTTTCTACAGAAGAATAAGTTGTTTAGAGTTAAGATTTAATTTTTACTTTGCATAGTTGTATTATACATCAATGTCATTATATCTAATTTAATTAGATATGTCAAGAATAAAATATGAACAGATTAGATAAAAAATCAAATACTATATAGTACAATTAGACAAAAGGTAGGTGAGCAAATGGAAAAGAAAGATTTTAGCTTGAGATTAGCAACTTTGAGAGAACAAAAGGGTGTTTCTGCAAGAGAAATGAGTTTGTCAATTGGTCAATGTGAAAGTTATATTAACGGAGTAGAAAATGGAGTCAGTTTTCCCTCAATGTCCGTATTCTTTTACATTTGCGATTATTTAGGAATCACACCACAAGAATTTTTTGAAACAGAAATGAAAAATCCTGCAAAAACAAAAGAGTTGATTGATGCGGTTAAAGGTTTAAGTACAGAACAACTTGATAATCTGATTGTGCTTGCAAAAGGGTTGAAAAAATGATAACGGGACGATGTGGGCATCGTCCCCTACAAAAATTAAACGGAGAGTTTAGCGACTCTCCGTTTTTTGTTTTATATTTTCTTTGTAAGCTTTCCGTAGATTACGCCAAGTTTCTTTGAGTAGAATTTGCGTTTTTTCTTTTGCTCTTCAGTCATATTTTCTTGAAGAATCGGCTTTTTGAGGCTTTCCATATTGCCGTCATCAAGCACAAATGCTTGAGTTAAGCAGATACCACCTTTACCTTTAAGTTGTGCTCTAACATAGCAACTGATTTTGTCGCTATAATCTGCAAGGTTGATTGTGGTTGCCATTTCACCGTCGGCGTCAATAGTTTCTGTTTTAATTGTTTCACCGTCTGCAATCCAATCAATTTCTTTGCAGTTAATACCTGTAAGTGTGATTGTATCATTTTCATTATCAACTTGGATTTTTGTAACTCTTGGGCAAGGTCCAACGCCTTTGAAATCTTCGCCCAATTCGTTTTTAGCGTAACGGGCAATTGAGAAGAATGTGCCTGTTTCCATAGCGTTGCGGAGCGTGTCAAGGGAATATTCGGGAAGAATAAAGTCCATAAACGCTGTGTCAATCTGGTCAACCTGATGAGCATCACTATTTGAGAAGCCAAACACTTTGCGACCATAAGGAGTGAGCAACTTCAAAAGTTCATCCCATAAAATGCGGTCACTACGGTTAGGGATATCATACATATTAAGAACTTCAATACCCATACAAGAAGGGAACTTCATAATAAGATTTGCAAAGAATGCAATATTCTTCGGGTCCTTTGCACAATCGGGGTTTTTCTTTGCCTGCAACAAGTCGGTTGGGTGGTTAATGTGAGAAATACCGCCACTCTTTTCAATAAGTGCCATTGGGATTTCATAGTCGTATTCAAGACCTTGCACACCCTCATAAGCGTTGTCTGTGAAATAACCGTTTACATGGTTTTTCATAACCGTAAACATATTGCACTCAATAGCATTAGGCACATCCTCAAGTCCGCGTGTCTTTGTTCTTGTGTTGTTTTTTGTTTTATATGTACCTGCTTTAATTCCTTTATACTGTTCTTCAGTTAAGTAACTGCGTTTACCGTGCCAAAGATATTGGAAATTAAAGAATGGAATGTGAGTTGGCTCTTCATTCCAATATTTACCTAAAATTCCGTGCTCTGCAAAGGCAACAATGTCAAAATCGTTATCATAAAAGCCTTTAATCATATCTGTCATAGTGTCATTTGCATCACTATAAGTTGAGTGTGTATGCAAGTTTGTTTTGTAGTGATGTTCCATATCTCCGAGCAAATCGGTTACACTTTCATAAGGATTTGTAATTTTATACTTTGCCATAATATTACCTCACTTGTTTACTACATTCTGTGGATTGCCATTAAGATATGCAGTAATATTTTCTTTAAGAATATTCATAAGTCGTTCTCTTGTTTCAAATCCTGCCCACGCAATGTGTGGAGTTATGAAACAATTTTTTGCGGTTAATAGAGGGTTGTCTGCTTTTGGCGGTTCAACAGTTAAAACATCAAGCCCTGCACCGCGGAGTTTGCCACTATTTAAGGCGTCTGCTAAATCTTTATCGTTTACAACAGGTCCACGACTTGTGTTTATAATGATTGCACCGTTTTTGCACTTGTCAATAAAATCTTTATTTACAAGACCCGTTGTTTTTTCTGTGAGCGGACAATGGAATGAAATAATATCACTCACATTAGCAAGAGTTTCCATATCAACCCACTTGAAGTTTTTGCGGTGACTCTGGTCTGTTTCGTGACCTGAAACTGCAACCACATTCATTTTGAACGCTTCGGCAATATCTGCAACTGCCTGACCAATTTGCCCAAAACCTACAATACCTAATGTTTTACCGCATAATTCTGTCAGCGGTGTTTTCCAATAACAGAAATCGGGGCAATTAGTCCATTCACCATTTTTTACACTTTCGCTGTGAATACCTACTGCATTGGTAATTTCTAAAATCAGTGAAAAAGTAAGTTGTGCAACTGTGTTTGTTGAGTATGCAGGAATGTTTGAAACGGGGATTCCACGACTCTTTGCACAATCGCAATCGACAATGTTATAACCGGTCGAGAGCAGGGCAATATATTTAAGATTAGGCAATTTTTCAAGAGTTTCAGCGGTAAGGGGAGTTTTGTTTGTTAAAATAATCTCTGCACCCTCACATCTTTCTAAAATCTTTTCTTGTGGTGTGCGGTGGTAAATTTTGCACTCGCCAAGTTTTTCGAGCCACTCCCAAGATAAATCACCAGGATTTAATGCGTAGGAGTCAAGCACTACGATTTTCAATACAATCACGCCTTAATGGTAATTTAATGTATATATTTTACCATATATTACTTAATATAACAATAAAAATATTGACCTTTTAACTGAAATATTATAAAATTATAATGTATATTTATGTTCAAGAAAGGGGATGCAAATGGAAAAACGCAATCTTGACAGAAAAGGTGCTATGAATCTCAGTGCAATCGGCTTTTTTGCAGTGGCAATATTGCTTACAATAATCACTATGATTATGAGTACTCAGGTTGCCGAAGGTGGCTGGGCAGAGTTTTTGCGGGCATTAAGCAAGTTGCAGGATTTTATACAGTCACTTGAAAACAACTGGCTTATTGGTCTTGCAATATTGGCTGTTTATGCACTTAAATCCGTTGCACCGATACCATTCCCTTTTATTATGATTATGACAGGTGTTATGTTTGAGCCTGCAACTGCATTACTTTTGAATATTGTGGGATTTTCAATAACCCTTTCAATAGTATATTGGTATGGCAGACGACTTGACGAGGGCGTTGCATTACGCAAACTTAAAAAATATGAAAATGTCAGCGAAATGTTGAAACACGCAGGTAAAACAAAACTTGGCGTGCTGTTTCTTATTAGGCTTATACCGTCAGTCCCTATAAATATGGCAAGTCAGTTTTATGGCGGAATTAAATTCCCTTATGGTAAATTTATGATTGCATCAATTGCGGGGTATTTTATTAAACTCTGGACATATTCCGTAATCGGTGGCAATATTGCACAACCTTTTACTTGGCACTTTATGGCACCCGTAATAATTCTTTTAATTGTTTCGGGAGTTGCAGTTTTAATAACAAATATAGCATTGGAAAAACGAAAAGGAGAAAATAAAAATGGCACAACTGAATGTATTGAAGAATGAAATCTTAAATGGTGCATATGATGAAAGATTTAAGAGAGTATATGTAACAGACGAAGCTGTAAAAGAACAGCACGAAAGATATGTATCTCTTGCAAACGATTTTGCAGAGATTTTTAGTGAGGACCGTGATGTTCGTCTTTTCTCAGCCCCCGGCAGAACTGAAGTTGGTGGTAACCACACAGACCATAATCACGGTAGAGTTCTTGCTGCAAGTATTAACCTTGATGCTATTGCAGTTGCATCAAAAAATGACGAAAATATTGTACGCGTAAAGTCACGCGGTTATAATATGGATGTTTGTGATATTACAGACCTTGAAATCAAGGAAGATGAAAAAGGTCACTCACCAGCACTTGTTCGCGGTATGTGTGCAGGCTTCCTTAAATATGGTTATAAAATCGGTGGCTTTGACGCAGTAACAATGTCAAGCGTGCTTTCAGGCTCAGGTCTTTCCAGTTCAGCGGCTTATGAAGTTCTTGTTGGTACAATGCTCAACTACCTTTATAATGACGGTAAAGTTGACGCAATCACAATCGCAAAAATTGCACAGTATGCTGAAAATGTTTACTTTGACAAACCTTGCGGACTTATGGACCAGATGGCTTGTTCAGTTGGTAGTTTTGTAACTATCGATTTCAATAATCCTGCTGAACCAATTGTAAATGAAGTTAAATATGATTTTGCATCTTCAGGCCATTCACTTTGTATTGTTGATACAAAGGGTAGCCACTCAGATTTAACTGACGATTACGCTGCAATTCGTAGCGAAATGGAAGGCGTTGCAGGTTGCTTTGGTAAAAAAGTTCTTCGTGAAGTTTCAGAAGATGAATTTAAGAAGAATATTCCTATGATTCGCGAAAAGGTTGGCGACAGAGCGGTTATTCGTGCTATGCACTTCTTTGCAGATAACGACAGAGTGTTAAAAGAAGTTGATGCACTTAAAAATGGCGATTTTGAAACATTTAAGTCTTACATACTTGAAAGTGGTGACTCATCATACAAGTATAATCAGAATGTATTTTCTGTTAAAAAACCACTTGAACAGCCAGTTTCATTAGCACTTGCACTTTCAGAGAGCATTCTTAAAGGAAAAGGTGCATGGCGTGTTCACGGCGGTGGCTTTGCAGGTACAATTCAGGCATTCGTTCCAAACGAAATCCTTGCAGATTACAAAAATGCAATGGAAAGTATTTTTGGAAATGACAGTTGCTATGTCCTTATCATTCGCCCAGTAGGCGGCACTGAAATCTAATCTTGTTGGTATATTTTCCGTAATACTGCGTTGTGCCATCTTGAAATATCCGCATATTCCTGCGATGCCACGCCTTGTCTTACGAAAAATCTACTCAACAATATTAAAAGTTTAATATTTATAGAGTTTGCAAAAACAAAAAGAATTTTAAGGTTGATATAAATGAAAACTATTGAACTTTTAGAAAAATTAACTTCTCCCGCAGGTGTTGCGGGGGAAGAAATTGGCTCCTTTGAAGCACTCAAGGGGCTTTTTTCACTGTATGGTGATGTTTCTTGTGACGAAATAGGCAACATTATCATTCATAAAAATGGTAAAGGTAAGCACATTTTACTTGATGCTCATCTTGATACTATCGGTTTTGTTGTAACGGGTATTACTGATGATGGCTTTGTGCGACTTACTAAAGTTGGCGGAGTTGATATGCGAACAGTTGAGGGTATGGAACTCACTATTCACGGTAAAAAAGATGTTTACGGTGTGGTTTGTACTGTTCCACCTCATCTTTCAAATGGTGAAAGTAAAGTTTCAACTGATGGTACTTGTGTTGCGGATATCGGTATGAGTAAAGAGGATGCAGAAAAAATCGTTGAAATTGGCGACAAAGCAAGTTTTAGAGCATCTTTTGAAAAGTTAGGCGAAAACAGAGTTTCTGCCACATATATTGACGACCGTGGTGGAATTGCAGTACTTCTTAAAGCACTTGAATACACAAAAACTGAAAATGAAATCACGCTTGTTTGCTCTGCTCAGGAAGAAACGGGTGGCACAGGTGCTACTTGTGCATCCTTTAATGTGAATGCAGATTTGTCACTTTCAGTTGATGTAAGTTTTGCTTGTACTCCTGACAGTAATGCAAAAGACTGTGGTAAAATGAATGGTGGTGCTATGATTGGGTATTCACCAATTCTTTGTCGTGAATATTCTGATTTGCTTGTAGATATTGCAAAAGAGAAGAATATTCCTTATCAAAAAGAAATTATGAACGGAAAAACAGGTACAAACGCAGACCATATTACCATTTCTAAGGGTGGAGTGCCATCTGCACTTGTGTCACTTCCTCAAAGATATATGCACACGCCTGTTGAGGTGGTTGACATTCGTGATATTGAAAATTGTGCGAAACTTATTGCAGAGTTTTTAGAAAGGGTGTGAGATTGTGAACTTTGAACTTTTGAAAGATTTGTGTATGTTAAATGGCACATCCGGTGACGAAAAAAATGTGCGAGATTTCATAATTTCACACTTACCTGAAGATTGTGATTATACTGTTGACCCGTTAGGCAATCTTATCGTCAATAAAAAAGGCGAAACAGAGCCAAAAAACAAAGTTGCACTCTTTGCACACATGGATGAGGTTGGTTTTATCGTCACATATATTACTGATGATGGATTTGTAAATGTTGCAAGTGTGGGTGGAATTGACAACTCTGCACTCTTTGGTAAAAAATTAACTATAAATGGTCAAGTTGGTGTTGCGGGAGCAAAAGCAATTCACCAATGCAGTAGTGATGAGGCAAAGAAAATCCCTGAAATTACAGATGTTTCTGTGGATTTTGGGCTTGAAAGCAGAGAAGAAGCAGAAAAATATATTTCTCTTGGTGATTTTGGTTATTTCAAATCAGATTTTGTTGAGTTTGGCAACGATATGATTAAGTCAAAGGCACTCGATGACCGTCTTGGTTGTGCTGTTATGCTTGAACTTTTACAAGAGAAGTCAAAAATTAACTATACTTGTGTTTTTACTGTGCAAGAAGAAATCGGCACTCGCGGTGCTACCGTTTCTGCATACACGGTTAATCCCGATTATGCCATTGTGATTGAAACAACGACAGCATCAGATATTCCTGATACACCTGAAAACAAAAAAGTTTGCAAGGTGGGTAAAGGTGCAGTAGTTTCTTTTATGGACAGAGGCACAATTTATAATAAAGATTTATATAAAAAGGCACGCGAAATTGCAGATAAAAATGGTATTGCAAATCAAACCAAAACCGTTGTAGCAGGCGGAAATGACGCATCTGCAATTCATAAATCTGCAGGTGGAATAAAAACTATTGCTGTGTCACTTCCTTGCAGATATATTCATTCATCTGCAAGCGTAGGCAGTAAAGCAGATATGGAAAGTGTAAAATCCCTTGTAAACGCACTTTTAGAGGAGTTCGCGAATGGTTAAATCAATAAACTTTCTTGATAAGTTAATTTTTAACTATTTAGGAAAAGAGAACACTGCAATACTTCTTTCGCAAACGGGATTTTTTATAGATTGCGAGTTAAATGATGGTGTTTTGTGGGCACAATTCAACGACGACAATCAAATTACTGCGGTAATTTCAGGGGACAATAAAAAGTGCGTTGCTTTTGCAAGCGAAAATGCCGATTTTGAAGAACTTTCATTTGTGATTAACGGAACAGTTTTATCTTCGGACAAACTACCTTACAAGCAAATAGACAAAAAATATCTAATGCATATTTCATTAGACAAAATCGTTGCCGATAAAGGTATAAAATATACCCAATATGGCAAAATCGAAAGGTTAAATGACAAACTCACGCCCGAAAATACAACTATCAAAAAGTTTTTGCATTTGAAAGGTTGTTGTGAGGGAGCGGTTATTGAAAAGGGATTACATACAATAAGCGGTGGGTTTATCTCTTTCAATAAAGATTTAGCATTTATTTCTGATGTTTTTGTAAAAGAAAAGAACAGAGGACAGGGGTATGGAAAAACGATAGTTAAAAAATTACTAACGCTTTCTCCAAGAAAAGATGTTTATTTAATCTCCCGAGATTATAATGTGAAATTTTATGAAAAACTCGGCTTCAAAGTCGTAAAAAATATATACGAATACAAAACAAATTAAACATAAAAGGAAAATTAAAATGTTTTTTGAAATCAGTGACAGAATTAAAAAATTATCAAAGGTAGCACTAGAAAAGGCGAGTCCCGTTTTTAAGGGGATTGACGAGTTGACTGAATACAATCAACAAAAAGTTCTTTCTGCATTTATCAGAAACCGCGTTGATGAAACAGATTTTAACAACTCAACAGGCTATGGTTACGGTGACAAGGGCAGAGAAAAACTTGATGTGCTTACTGCTGATATTTTTGGTGCAGAAAGTGCAATAATCCGTGCAGGTGCATTGGCAAGTGGTACACATACTCTTGCAGTATGTCTTTATGGTGTTTTGCGACCAAACGATGTTATGCTTTGTGTAAGCGGTACTCCTTATGACACGCTTCATTCGACAATCGGTCTTGGCGGTAAGAATATGGGTGACGGTACTCTCGCAGATTTCGGAGTTCATTATCAACAAATCGATTTAACAGAAAACGACGAGCTTGATTACGATGCAATTGAGGAATGTGCAAGTGATAAGGCGGTTAGAATGGTCTATATTCAGCGTTCACGCGGTTATTCTTTAAGACATACAATTTCTGTTGATGAAATTGAAAAGGTCTGTGAAATCGTGCATAGAGTTAATAAAAGAGCAATTGTAATGGTTGATAACTGTTATGGTGAGTTTACCGAGAAAAAAGAGCCAACAGAGGTTGGTGCTGACTTAATGGCGGGTTCACTTATTAAAAACGCAGGTGGTGGAATTGCTGCTTGCGGTGGATATATTGCAGGTAGAAAAGATTTGGTTGACCTTTGCGGTTATCGTCTTACTACCCCGGGTTTGGGCACAGAGGTTGGTGCTACATTAGGGCAGAACAGAAGTATATTTATGGGACTTTTCAACGCTCCGCATGTTGTTGGTGAGGCACTTAAAACAGCAGTTTTTGCCGCATCTGTTTATACTGAACTTGGATTTAAGGTGACACCAACAGTAGAAGAAACTCGTCACGACATTATTCAAGCAATTTGTTTAGAAAATGCTGAAACCCTTGTGGCATTCTGCCAAGGGTTGCAGAAAGGTGCTCCTGTTGATTCCTATGTAACTCCTGAGCCTTGGGATATGCCGGGTTACGATAATCAAGTTATTATGTCAGCGGGTGCGTTCACAAACGGTTCGTCAATTGAACTTTCGGCAGATGCACCACTTCGCGAACCATTTGCAGTATGGATGCAAGGTGGACTTAATTTCCATAGTGGAAAAATTGGCGTAATGTTAGCCACTGAAGAACTTTTGAAAAGAGGTCTTATAAAATGAAACTAATGCATCTTAAAAGTGGTACTGATGTGCGTGGTGTTGCAGTTGCAACAGAAAAATACCCCGAAATTCAGTTGACAGATGATGTTGTAAAATACATTTCAAAAGCGTTCATTAAATTTTTAAGTGACAAAACAGGTAAAGCATATAACGATTTGCTTGTATCTGTTGGTCACGATTCACGAATTTCAGCGGACAGAATAAGAAACGCAGTAATTGAAGCGGTTGGTGAAATGGGTGTAAATATTCTCAACTGCTCATACTGTTCAACTCCTGCTATGTTTATGACAACTGTTACAAGAGAATGTGACGGTGCAATACAGATTACTGCAAGTCATCATCCGTTTGACAGAAATGGTCTTAAATTCTTTACCCGTGATGGCGGACTTTCAGGTGATGAACTTAAATCAATTCTTGCAGCTGCAGAAAATGAGCCAAAGGACAAAGCAGAGAAAAACGGGACAATTACTGAAATCGATTATATTTCTGAATACGCAGAAATTTTGCGTAATATGATTAAAAAAGGCGTTAATGCGGAAGACTATGACAAACCATTGAAAAACTTCAAAATCGCAGTTGATGCAGGTAATGGTGTTGGCGGTTTTTATGCTACAAAAGTTTTAGCACCACTTGGGGCAGATGTTAGTGCAAGTCAGTTTTTAGAGCCTGACGGAATGTTCCCAAATCATATTCCTAACCCTGAAAATAAAGTTGCTATGGAGTATATCCGTAATGCTACAATCAATAATAATTGTGATTTAGGTGTGATTTTTGATACCGATGTTGACCGTGCATCTTGTGTTGACGAAAAAGGTGATGAAATCAACCGAAATTCAATTGTAGCATTGGCGTCAGTAATTGCACTTGAAAATAACGCGGGTGGTAGTATTGTTACAGACTCCGTTACAAGTGATGGTCTTCGCGAATTTATTGAAGATACCTTAGGTGGCAAGCACATTCGCTTTAAGCGTGGTTACAAGAATGTTATTGATGAGGCAATTCGCAGAACAAGTCTTGGTGAGAACACTCCACTTGCTATTGAAACATCAGGGCACGCGGCATTCAAAGAAAATTATTATCTTGATGACGGTGCTTATCTTATCACCAAAATCATTATTAAAGCAGCGGTTTTGCGTCAAGAGGGTAAGAAGATTGGCGACTGCATAAAATCTCTTAAAAAGCCTCTTGAAGAAAAAGAGTTGCGTTTTAATATAACAGCAGAGAATTTCCGTGAAATCGGTGAAAAACTTATTGAAGAAATTAAGGCATTTGCAGAAGAAGACGCAGATATGATTTTAGCACCTGATAATTACGAGGGTGTACGAGTGTCTTTTGCAGACGAAACTCGAAAAGGTTGGTTTTTACTTCGACTTTCTGTTCACGACCCTGTTATGCCTTTCAATACTGAAAGTGAAGTTGAGGGCGGATGTGTTGAAATTTGCAAAGTGTTCTATGATTTAGTTAAAAATGTAAAGGATATAGACTTTACACCGATTAAAGATTTCATAAAATTGCAATAAAATTATTGACAAAAGCGTCAAAAAATTTTAGTATATATGGTGTAAATATTTTTCATAGGAGGTGTTATGAATGGTATTTGAAAAAGTTCGTGAAATTATTTGTGACCAGCTCGAATTAGAAGAAGATGTTGTTACTATGGACGCTATTCTTCTCGAGGACCTTGGTGCAGACAGCATTGATTTGGCTGACCTTGTTATGACTTTCGAAGATGAGTTTGATATGGAAATCTCTGACGAAGCTCTTGAAAATATTAAAACAGTTTCTGATATTGTTAAATTTATTGAAGAATACTAATTGATTATTAATTTTATTGATTATAAATTGCAGGGACTATAAGTCCCTGTAACTTTTAGATAAGGAAGAATGAAAAATGGCTGAACAAAAAAAGATGGTTGAGGAAATTACCTCAATGGATGTAGACTTTGCCAAGTGGTATACCGATGTTGTTAAAAAAGCAGAATTGGTTGAATATACAAGCGTAAAAGGTTGTATGGTTATTCGACCTTACGGTTATGCAATTTGGGAAAACATTCAGAAAACACTTGACGGAATGTTCAAAGAAACAGGGCACGAAAATGTTTGTATGCCTATGTTTATTCCGGAAAGTCTCTTAAATAAAGAAAAGGACCATGTTGAAGGTTTTGCACCTGAAGTTGCTTGGGTAACTCATGGTGGTAGCGAAAAACTTGAAGAGCGTCTTTGTGTTCGACCTACTTCTGAAACACTTTTCTGTGAACACTACGCAAATATTATTCAGTCTTACCGCGACTTGCCAAAACTCTATAACCAATGGGTTTCAGTTGTTCGTTGGGAAAAGACTACAAGACCTTTCTTAAGAACAAGAGAATTCTTATGGCAAGAAGGTCATACAATCCACGCAACAGCAGAAGAGGCACAGGAAGAAACAATCAGAATGCTTAATGTGTATGCAGACTTCTGTGAAAACTACCTTGCAATGCCTGTTGTTAAAGGTGTAAAGACAGAAAAAGAACGCTTTGCAGGTGCAGAAGATACATATACAATCGAAGCACTTATGCACGATGGTAAAGCATTACAGTCTGCAACAAGCCACTATTTTGGTGACGGATTTGCAAAAGCGTTTGAAATTCAGTTCCAAGACAAAGACAACAAGTTAAAGCACCCGTTCCAGACATCATGGGGTTGTACAACTCGTCTTATCGGTGCAATTATTATGACTCACGGTGATGATAATGGTCTTGTTTTACCACCAAAAATCGCACCAATTCAAGTAGTTGTTGTTCCTGTTGCATCTCATAAACCGGGCGTTAAAGAAAAGGCAACTGAGGTTTATGAAAATCTTAAGAAGATTTGCAGAGCAAAAATTGACCTTTCAGACAACTCACCGGGTTGGAAATACGCTGAGTATGAAATGAAAGGTGTTCCACTTCGTCTTGAACTTGGTCCTCGCGACATTGAGAATAATCAGTGTGTAATCGTTCGCCGTGATACAAGAGAGAAGTATTTTGTATCTCTTGATGAACTTGAAACAAAGATTCCTGAACTTATTCAGTTAGTTCATGACGGTCTTTATAATGCAGCACTTGAGCGTAGAAACAATATGACTTATGTTGCAAACAATATGGACGAAATGATTGACATTGCTGAAAACAAACCTGGTTTTATTAAGGCAATGTGGTGTGGTGACCGTGAATGTGAAGATGCTCTTAAAGAGCAAGCAGGTGTTTCATCTCGCTGTATTCCATTCGTTCAGGAGAAAATTGGTGGCACTTGTGTTTGCTGTGGCAAACCTGCTGACAAAATACTCTATTGGGGTAAAGCATATTAATTCGTAATGTTGAATTCGTAATTCATAATTAAAAAACAAAGGACTCAACTAGTTTGTTGAGTCCTTGTTTTTGCTTTTTGCATTGTATTTTTCAAAGTAAACTGCTGTTTGAAGCTCGGCAGTTGCAAGAATGCTGTCACAAAGTAATTTTGAGATTTCATAATTCAAATAACAATCGTCATAATCATCCTCTTTCATTTGTCGAAAATGCTCTTTTGCGAGCTTACATTCGTATATTATTTTATAATGTTCGTTTTCGGTCGGTGGAGATGAGAGGTTTAGTTGCTTGTAGTTGATAGGATTAGGTGAATCGTTATCGATAATCAAATAATTTTCGTTGCTGTTCAAAGGGAAACTTTCAATATAAGTTAACAATGTTTTCAAATAGTGACATTCATTAATATAAAAAATTATTGAATCGTCTTCCCAACTGATTTGTTTATATAATTCATACCTCATAAGTTCACCCATAATTCTTTTTTAGAATTATTTATATAATAAATCTTTTACGGAATTAAGTCAATAGCAAAACTGCATATAATTCTTACATAGAATAAAAATGCAGGGTGTGATTTTATGAAACCTCGTAAAAAATATGGCGATTTGAATATGGTTGGCAAGAAAATAGAAGCATTGAGAAATGAAAAGAAAATCAAACAAAAGGATTTTATTTCAAAAATGCAGACAATGGGTTGTGATATAAATCCAACAAGTTACTCAAAACTTGAAGGTCAGGTAAGAATTGCAACGGATAAAGAAATATATGTTGCGGCAAAAATTCTTGGTGTAAGTGTAAACGAATTGTTTGAAGATTAAATAAAAAAGGACTCAACTATTCTGTTGAGTCCTTGTTTTTATTCATTTGCGATTTTGAATGCTTCTTCTGTTGCGAGGGCAAGTTTTGTAACTATGTCCTTTTTCTTTGTCATACAGTAGAATGAATCATTTGTAGTTGAAATTTCAAAACAATCGGCACCTTCAAGTTGATTAAATCCATACTCAATATGCAAACTGTAAAGACCTTTTGTTGGTCGCGCTATTCTATAATCGTGACCGTTATAGTGTCCCTCAATTACAAAACCATTTTCTAAATCGTGAGTAACCACACCTTTGCCCAAAGGCACATAGTCATTCACATTCGGTTGGGAAACAATTTCAACTTCTTCTTTGTAACTGTATTTGCCTTGCAAAAGTTCATTTCGTACATTTTCTCGTTCCCATTTATACCAATCAGGGATATGCGAAAACTCTGTTTCGCCATTTAAGGCTTTAAGTTCGCCCAATGTAGTCATTTCCCACTTTTTACCACATTCTTCGCAGAAAAGGTGAATACCTTTTGTGTTCATTTTGTGTTCTGTATTACAAGCGGGGCATTGATAAAGTACTTTGTGAAGCCCCTCTGCACGCTTTTTGTGTTTGATAATAATGTTATTATCCTTTTGCCACTTAAAATCATCATAGGTCATTTCTTCACGGATAACCGCGTTGATTTCATCAACAGTCATACTTTCAACTTGTTCAGCAGTTAATACTTGCTTTACTGTTGCATTAAAAGGTGATTTTCTGTAAGTGTAATCTGCCCAGAACGGTAAATTCAAGTAGTTTCCGTGATTAAGCATAACTACAAGTGGCACGCCATTCTTTTTAACAAGTTTGCCGATAGCATCAGGCAAAACGGATTGTGTTCCGTCAGGGGTATATCTTGCTTCGGGATACATACAGAATACATCGCCATACTCTTTAAGAACCTTTTTACAAGAACGAACAAGTGCAGTATCAGTAGTAAACTTGTGAGTACAGATACAACCTGCTTTTTCCATAATTTTAGGGAAAAGGTGGAACACATTAAACGCTGCAACCACATTAACTTTGTGTGGATATGTTGCTCTGAAAAGCATAGCAAAATCCATAAACTGCATATGATTTGCAAGTAAAATGTATGGTGGCTTTAAGCCATCCATATTGATTTTTTCGATTTTATAACCTGCTCTGACAAGAGACAAAATTGCAGAAGAAAGTCTGTAAGCACCTTTTGTAATTTTGTCAGGTTGCTTGGCAGGAACTTTACCCACAGCAGAACGCTCAATTCCATCCGGGTAAACTATTTCTGTTAAAAAATCTCTTGAGTTGTTCATAATTTGTCACCTTATTCAGCTTTTTTGCTGACAGTTGGCATAGTTGCAATTTTATACGCTTCTTCAGTTGCAAGCATAAGTTTTGTAACAACATCTTTTTGTCTTGGAATGCAATAGAAAGAGTTGTCTTTAACCGAAACATCAAAACAATCAACTTTGCCAAGTTTTTTGAATGCAAATTCGTTATGTAATGTATAAAGGGTTTTTGTCTGTCTTTGAATTCTGTAATCGTGACCATTATAGTGGCCTTCAATTATAAATCCGTTCTGGAAATCGTGTGTAACCTTTGCTTCGCCTATAGGAATATATTCAAGACCGGGCATTGAATATACAGGTAAAGTTTCTTCATAATAATATGTACCGTCAAGAATTTCTTGGCGTACGCATTCACGCTCCCACTCATACCAGTCAGGAATATGCGAAAACTCAGTTTCACCCTCAAGTGCTTTAAGTTCGCCAAGTTCGGTGTACTCCCAAACCTTGCCACATTCTTCGCAAGTAAGGTGTATGCCTTTACCTACTGTTTTGCCCTCTGCCATACAGTGTGGGCATTTGTAAAGGACTTTATTAAGACCATCTGCACGGAAATCTTCAGTAATTTTAATATTGTTTTCTTTCTGCCAAGCGTGGTCATCATAATACATTTCTTCACGGATTACTTCGTTGATTTCGTCAGCGGTCATTTCTTCAATCTGCTCAACTGTGAGGACTTGCTTCATAGTTGAATAGAACGGAACTTTTCTGTATTGACGGAAATCCCAGAATGGTGCATTAAGGTAGTGACCGTGATTAAGAAGTATTACAACAGGAACTTTGTTTTTCTTAACAAGTTTGCCCACAACATCGGGGATAATCGCAGTTGTACCAACATTTGAGTAACGAGCCTCAGGATACATACAAAGAACATCACCATATTCATGAAGCACTTTATGGCAAGCACGGACAAGGCTTAAATCGGTTGTGTATTTTCTGTGGCAAGCACAACCTAATTCTGTCATAACCTTTTCAAAACCTATGAATCCGTCAAGAGTAGCAATATTATTGATTTTATGTGGGTGTAACGCCTTGTAACATGTGAAGAAATCTACAAATTGATTGTGATTGCAAAGCACAATGAAAGGTGGTTTAAGGTTTTCAACATCGCCAATTTTCTCAAGTTTAGTGCCACCGCGGACAATAAATTTAAGAATAAAGCGTGAAATATTATATACAAGCCCCGCATAAAAGTCGTTTTGTCTTTTAGGCATAATAGGGGGTACAGTTATTTTTTTATCTTCGGGATATACGATATAATCCAAAATCTCATTCATAAAATCACCCGTTTGTAACCAATTTGTAACTATTTTACCATAATGTCCAAAAAATATCAAGTGGAGTTATTTGGCAACGAATTGTGCAATATCTTCTGGCAAGTCGCTTTCAATTTCAATTAACTCTTTTGTGATTGGGTGTGTAAATCTGCAGTAACAACAATGAAGTGCCTGACGGGAAATATCGTCACGGGGAGTACCATACATTGTGTCACCCACAAGTGGAGTGCCAAGTGAAGAAAAATGCACACGAATCTGATGTGTTCTGCCTGTAAGCAAGTGGATACGCAAAAGTGTGCGTCCGTTGTGGTGCGAGATTGCTTTCCAGTTTGTAATTGCAACTTCGCCACGCTCGTCAACTGTGCGGTAAGTCTTTATTGGGTCAGGACGATAAATAGGACGGTCAATTACACCTTCACCCTCATAAACACCCTCGCAAACCGCCATATATTCTTTATAAATCTTTCCGTTAAGCACACCTGCAATAAATCTGTTAAGGGCACAGACGATAATTCCTGAAGTGCCACGGTCAAGACGACCTATTGAACGAAAAACTGCAGATTTGCCCTGACTTTCAAGGTGATATGCTACTGCATTTGCTACTGTGTCGCCCTGATGATTGTGTGATGGGTGCAATGGGAGTCCTGCAGGTTTGTCGATTATGAGAATATCGTCATCTTCATATAAAACTTTCAATTTATAATCGAGAGGTGCCACAGCCTTTACTTTTTCTTCTTTATCGGCAGGCACGGTAATTGATAAAACATCTCCCGTTTTCAGCAAATCAATAGTTCTTGCGTGAACACCGTTAATCATAATGCCTTCAGGGTCGTGCTTAAGTTTTGGAATAAGACGAGCCGAAACCTTTGCCTTGTTACGCAAAAAGTCAAAGACCTGTTTGCCGTCATACTTTTCTTCAATTGTGAAATCTATGCGTCTTTTAGTGTTCATAAAAATCCCTTTTGATACATATTTTTGATATATTTATTGTATTCTAAAACAGTAAAAAAGGCAAGGGGAAATCATTTTAATTGACACAACGCGTGCTTTTGTGATAAACTTTTTGTGTATATTTTGAAAGGGAAGAATATTTTTAATATTCCAAAAAAACTATGAATATTTTTGATACAGTTTATGAAATAAACGCGAAGCACCCTCACAAGCGAGCTATGTCAATCGGTCTTGATAACGGTGGCAAGCGTGTTTATACTTACGGACAAGTGTTTGAAAAAGTTGAAAAGTACGCAGAGGCACTTGTGAATGCAGGCGTCAAGGCGGGGGACAGAATCGCTTTTGTTGCAGAAAGTTGTCCTGAATGGACTATTGCGTTTCTTGCATCTTGCAAAATCCGTTGTACTGCGGCACTTATTGACGCTTCACTTGCAGGCGATGATTTAGACGAATTTATTACTCGTTCAGATGTGCGTGCAGCGTTCATTTCACAAACTGCACACGAAAAATTAGGTGATGTTGCTAAATACAAATTCCCATTTTTTAATGTGCTTGACTGCTCACTTTTTGAGGACTCTGCAAAGGTTGTTTCGGCTGATTTGCCCGAAAGTACCGATACAGACGAAAATGTTGCTTGTATTATTTTCTCGTCAGGTACAACTCGCAAGGCAGCGGGGATTATGCACTACCACGAGAGCCTTATCAAGACAACTCAAATGACATTAAAAGTGCAGAAAATTACTGAAGATGCACGATTTCTTGCAATTCTTCCAAACAGCCATATTTACGGTGTGATTTGTCTTGTTTTAGGCCCTGCACTTTCAGGTTCCGATGTGCATTATATTGAAACTATTGCTGCTGAGGCAATTCTTGGGGCATTCTCGGAGTATCATCCAACAGTTTTACCAGCAGTGCCAAAGGTTTATGAACTTTTCAGAACAGCAGTGCTTCGTAAAATTAACTCAAAGCCTGCTACAAGGATTATGTTCGAAAAATTCTTCCCGATTTGCCTTAAAGCAAGAAGAAAGAACGGTTCGTTACTTGGCAAAAAACTCTTTAAGAGTATTCACGAGGGCTTTGGCGGTTCACTCCAATTCCTTTGCTCTGCAGGTGCTCCGTTAAGTCAAGAGGTTGCCGATTTCTATTACGGTACAGGTTTTAATCTTCTTATTACATACGGTGCAAGCGAAACAAATATTCCTACAATCGGTAATGTTGAGGGGGATATTCATACCGACTCTTGCGGTAAACCATACCCTGACATTCAGGTTGATTTCACTGATGATGGCGAGTTGCTTATTAAGTCGCCATATATGATGAAAGGTTATTTTCGTGACGAAGAAGCCACAAAAGAGGCATTTACTGAAGACGGTTGGTTTAAGACCGGTGACCTTACAGTACGCGATAGCGAGGGTAACATTAAAATTGTTGGTCGTTCAAAAGAAAATATTGTTCTTTCAACGGGTAAAAAGGTCACTCCTGACGATTTAGAGGCTAAATATACAGGTCTTGAGGGTGTTAAAGAACTTGTAATTTGCGGTGTTCCCGCTGAAAACAAAGACCACGATGAAATCCACGCCTTTATTGTTGCCGAAGCACAGGAATTACGCGAAAAAATTGAAGAGCAAATTCGCGAAAAGGGTGCAGTTGTTGCACAGAATATGCGAATTTTCAAAACTCACTTTATAAATGAAATACCAAGAACCTCTTTGCAAAAAGCAAAAAGATATCTTCTTAAAAAGCAAGCAATTGAGGAGCGTAACGGAGAAGTGAAAGTTGAAGAAACTCCTATAGAAAATATGGACTTACTTTCACAAGTTATTCGTATAATTGCCAATATTTCAGGTGCACCGGTATCACAAATCAATGAAGATACAAAGATTTTTACAGACCTCTCCTTTGACTCGTTAAGTTCAGTTGACTTGGCTATGGAAATTGAAAGCGTATATAATGTAAATGTTGAAAGTGCTTATTCAAAAACTATGACAGTTAAAGATTTGGTTGTTGCTATTGAAAAGGGTGAAACAACTGAAACTGAAACAACAGATACGGGCATTTACCCACAAGAAAAGACAGATGCTGATTACAAGACATACGCAAAGTTTAGAGACTTTGCAAAATCTTGCTATAATATCAATATTAAAAATGCAGAGAATATGCCAACAGATAAGGGCTTTATTATCTGTGCAAACCATGTTTCAAAAATCGACTATCTTTTTGTTTCAATGGCATTTACAAAAGAGCGATTTATGAAACTTTGCTGTATGGCGAAAAAAGAACTTTTCCGTAACGATGCGTTCAGCAAAAAACTCATTAAGGCTACGGGCATGGTGCCAGTTGACCGTGGCGGAATGAATATGAACACAATGAACAGTCTTAAAGCAAAACTTAAAGAAGGTTGGTGTGTGCTTATTCACCCTGAAGGCACAAGAAGTGCAGATGGTATTTTCCGTGAAATCAAGAGCGGTGCATCGGTACTTGCTATTGATGCAGGGGTTCCTGTTGTTCCCGTTTACATTAACGGTGCATACGAGTTGTTCCCTAAAGGCAAAAAGATGATGAAGTTCTATGACACAAAGAACAAGAAAAAATTCAATGTTGATGTTGTGTTTGGCGAAGTGATTTCATCTGACGGAAAAACAACTGAAGAATTGACAAGCGAAATTCAGGAAGCAATCTTAAAATTGCAGAATGAATGCCGAAAATAAAATAAAAACAAAAAGCTCGGTGAAAACCGAGTTTTTTGTTTGTGCAACTGTTGGTTGCTAAATTTTCAAGCGGGATTGGTGGATTTTACGGTTTTTGTGTGCTAAAATGAAATCACAAAAGGAGGGGATTTAATGAATCTCGGTGAAAGAATTTATGAATTAAGAAACCAAAAGAATTTGTCCCAAGGGGATTTGGCAGACAAACTTGATGTTTCCCGTCAATCTATATCAAAATGGGAAAACAATATGGCTGTTCCCGATTTGGACAAGTTAATGAAACTTTGTGATGTTTTTGAAATCTCACTTGATGAACTTACAGGCAGAGAGAAATTTGAGAAAAGTGTAACTCCTGTATCATTGCAAAATCCAACAGTTGCACCGCATAGAATATCTGCATATGTGCTTCTCGGTGTAACAATTCTTGGTGCAATTATTACTCTCGTTACCGCACCGCCAGCGATTTATTTATGTATTCCTTTATTGATTAGCACTATAATTTGTTTTAAGGTGAAAAAATACGCGTGGTTCTGGTGCATTTGGTCAGTGTATTTAGTTCTTGAATGCTATTTAGCATCAGGAATACGAGCCGACATAATGCATATTTCAAAGATTATTTTTCTTGTAATAATGACAATATTAAATATTGTTTGCATAAAAGATGTTCCTGCATTACCTAAAAACAAGAGAATGATTATATTGATTATAAGCGAACTTGCAGTTTTATTAAGTCTTGGTGCAATAATATTAATGATTTATATGAATTACAATGTAAGCCATTACCATATAAACGAGTGGATATACTGTCCTGTATATGTTATTTTAACAGCATCAATGGTCGTAAGCATATATCATATAATCGGATTTGTCCGTGAGGCAAAACGGAAGAAAGAAACAGTTTGATAAACTCAAATTTGCAAAACAAAAAGCTCGGTTTTTACACCGAGCTTTTTCTATGTGTATTAAATTATTTTGCCAATGCACCGACTTCAAGCATAAATCCGCCAAGCTGTGCACCAAATTCAGGGCCGCCTTCCATAATGAGCTTACCTGCTTTTGTTGATTCAAGCATATCGTCTGTGCTTAAAAGAATACCAAGTGCTGACTCAAGACAGTCGAAACGGAGTGTGAAGAAAGGCATTGCTCTCTTATACTCACCACGACCTGCTCTTGATTTACCTGCTTTGATACGAATAAAAGCAGAAACTTCTGGGTGATTATCAACTGCAAAAGCGTAAACACGGTCAGGGCTCTTTGTAGTCCAATCCTTGATTTCAGGATGGCCTAACTTGTTAAGCTGACTGATACCGCTTGAAAGAAGATAGAAGAAGCACTTAACCATAAGTACCTGTGTTTCTTCATCTTTTGGAGCAGCAGTAGCACCTGTAAGTGCTGAAAGCTTAAGAAGTGTCATAAGCATTGCCTTGAAAGCACCAAAGCTCTTGAATACGCCTTTCATCTTAGGAAGAGTAGCTGGACCCATTTTACCCTTGAAGAAACCGTTCATTGCTTCAATAGTTTTGAACTCAAGTTCAACATCCGGTGCTTCGTGTGCAGAGTCAAGCTTTGTTTCCCATTCACCATCAGTAATGATGAAATGAGTAGCATATTTTCCACCCGGAGCATCAGCGTCAAGTGCACTTACCTGAAGCACCGCGTTCATACCATCAAATTGTTTTTTAAGTGATGGTACATCATTTGCGATAACCTTCAAGAGTGGCAATGCAGCATTGAAAAATATTTTTGATGCATAAAGTTCATTTTGTTCGTGCATATTATCAACTCTCTTTCTGAACAATGAAGTAGATTATACTTCGTCGTCCCAGTTATCGTCTTCTTCAAAGTCTGCGTTCATCATTTCGCGAACAGATGCAATAATACCGTTAGCGTCGATGCCTGCGTCAGCCATAATATCTTCTTGAAGACCAATCATTGCAAAGCTCTTATGACCAAGCATCTTGAATGCACAACCCTTACCGTACTGAGCCATAACTTCAGCAACTGCTGAACCAAGACCGCCTGTTACAAGATGGTCTTCTACTGTTACGATTCTTCTTGTGTCAGAAATTGCCTTCTGAATTGCCTCAACATCAATTGGGCTGATTGTGTGCATATTAAGAACGCGAACGCTGAGTCCGTCATTTTTCTTAAGGAAGTCAGCTGCCTGCTTTGCCTGGAATACGCAAGAACCGCAAGCAATAACTGTAATATCTGTACCTTCACAGATTTCAACAGCCTTACCAACCTCAAAGCCATAGTCCTGATTTTCATAAAGAACGCGGTCAAAACCACGGTTAATACGAATATAGTAAGGACCAAAGTTATCATAAGCTGCGTTAACTGCGTTTGCTGTTTCAAAACCGTCAGCAGGAACGATAACTGTAAGGTTTGGCATTGCTCTTGTGATTGCAAGGTCAGTAATAGCGTGGTGAGTTGAACCTGCCTGACCGAATGATGTACCTGAGTGTGTAGCAATAATTTTTGCGTTTACATTCTGGTAGCAAATGTCTGTGTGAAGTTGGTCACAAGCACGCATTGATGTGAATGCAGAGAAACCTGAAAGGAAAGGAATCATACCTGCTCTTGCCATACCTGCTGCAACACCAAACATATCTTGTTCTGCAATACCAACATTGATAACTCTTTCAGGACAAACCTTAAGAACATCACCAAGTTTTGTTGATTTTGCAAGGTCAGCTGTAATAGCAACAACCTTAGGGTCTTTCAAAATAATGTCGGCAAGTGCCTTACCGTAAATTTCTGCTGTAGAAAGTGCAGTCTGGTCAACTGCTGTATAAACAAATCCGCCTGCCATAATTATTTACCCTCCTTTTCTGCTCTTGCAACTCTTGCTGCATAGTCCTCGTCAAGTTCTTTGTTGAACTTTTCAAACATTGCATCGTCAATTGCACCATAGTGCCATGTGTAGTCGCCTTCAATTGACTTGATACCTGCACCTTTCTTTGTATCCATAAGAATACATGTAGGATTCTGAGGTGTCTTTGCTCTTTCGATTGCAACATCAATAGCATCACAAAGTTCGCCAATGTTGTTACCGTCAACAACGATTGTGTTGAAACCGAAGGCTGTCATCTTGTCAGCAAGTGGTTCAAGCTTCATAATGTCTTCTGTGTTACCGTCAATCATATTGTGGTTTCTATCGATAAATACGATACAGTTAGAAAGGTTGTAGTGATTCATTGTCATAAAACCTTCCCAGCATGAGCCTTCACCAAGCTCACCGTCACCAGTAACTACATATGTAAGGAAATCTTTGTTCATAAGTCTTGCTGCAAGTGCTGTACCTGCTGCGATTGATGGACCGTGACCGAGAGAACCTGTTGAAGCGTCAACGCCTACAACTTTGTTTGAGTCAAGGTGCATACCCATTTTTGAACCTGAAAGGTTAAATGATTTAAGCATTTCAACATCGTTGAATCCCTTGTCGCAAAGTACAGGAGCATAAGCGATTGCTGCGTGACCTTTTGAAAGAATAAATCTGTCACGGTCATCCCATTTTGGTTCGTCAACTTTAATGTTGAGATACTTGTGATAAAGAACTGTGAGAAGGTCCATAACACTCATACCGCCGCCAAAGTGTCCGCTACCTGCCCAAACTGTTGTCTGTACGCAAAGTTTACGGAGTTCAAGGGCTTTCTTTTCGAGCTGGAGCCATTCTGCTTTTGATAAATTAGCCATAATTTTCCCTCCAAGAAAATTTTTATTAGAAGCGGGGTCCCCGCCCCGCTATAATTTGTTTGATTAGCCTCTTAATTCTGGGTGATTCTTTGCAACTACTGAGAATGCGTCTTCAGCAATTTCAATAGACTTCTTAATATCTTCTTCTGTAAGAGAAGCGTTAATGAAGTGGTTGTGGTGAGATGTGATAAACAAACCACGGTTTACACATTCTGCAACCCACTCCTGATGAAGCATAAGGTTATCATCGTTAGCAATTCTCAAGTAGAAGAGTGCAGGTTCACCTGAAACACGAAGGTCAAAACCGTGTTCTGCACCAGCTGCTTTGAATCCGTCAGTAACCATTTTACCGAGTCTGCGGAACATTGTTGGTGTGTCAAGAGCTTTCATCTTGTTGATACAAGCAATACAAGCAGCAAAAGGAACAGCACTCATCCAGTAAGAACCTGTGTATGTAATACCTGAAACAGTTGCTTTCATATGTTCGCCACCGCAAAGTGCTGACATATTGTAACCGTTAGCAAGTGCTTTACAGAAACAAATAAGGTCTGCTTTGAAACCATAGAAGTGGTCAGAACCTGCAAGGTCAAGACGGAAACCTGCACGAACATCGTCAATAATAAGAACAACACCGTGGTCGTCACACCATTTACGAACTGCCTGCCAGTATTCCTTTGAAGCAACTTCGTTATCTTTGAAGTTACCGTGGTCATAAGGCTGTGCAATAAGACCTGCAATATCACCGTTGTTATCGTCATAAGCCTTTTGAAGAGCATCAAGGTCAAACCAAGGAACGATAACATTGTTTGCTACATCTTCAGGAGTAATGCCTGGGTAGTCAATTTTCTGTGCCCATGGGAAATCTCCGTGGTAGTAGTATTTTAAGAAAATAATCTTTTTCTTATGTGTATGTGCTCTTGCTGCCATTGTTGCAAGAGTTGTTGTATCAGAACCGTTCTTGCAGAAGAATGCCCAGTCAGCACAAGCAACTGTATCAACAAGAGTTTCAGCACACTCAACCATAACCTTGCCCGGTGCAGTTGTGCAGTTACCGAGTTTAAGCTGTGCAAGGGCTGCAGCGTCAACATCAGGGTCGTTGTAACCTAAAACATTAGGACCGTAAGCACACATATAGTCAATGTATTTGTTACCGTCAACATCCCAGAAGTATGAACCCTGTGCTTTTTCTGAGAAAGATGGCCATCTGTTAACAGGAATCCACTGACCTTCAGCAGGACCTAAGTGACCGTAAATACCGCCTGGAATAACCTGTGATGCACGGTTAAACATTTCACGGCTTTTTGTAGTATCAAATGTTGGGAATTTACTCATTTTTGCGTCCTCCTTATGCAAGATATAATGCAACTCTGTCAAGAATACGGTTTACATTGTCAACCATTGAGATAAGACCACGAATTGTGATGTTACCGTTACCAACATGGTCGATTGAGTTAACTGTACCTGCGAAAAGTGCATTTGCAAGAGGAATATCACAGAATTCCATAATTGCACGAGGTTTGTCAGCTGCTTGCTTAATAGTAATCATATGATGGTCTTTAACACGGATTGTTGCATAAACTTCGTTTGTAATGCCAATCTGGATATCACCGTCAACAATGTTTGATGCACTGAATTTACCAATAGCATCCTGATTACCAATCTGTGAAAGAGCAACTGATACTGTGTAGAATGTGCAAAGAGTGTTGAGCTTGAAGAAGTCCATATCTTTAAGAGCTTCTTCAGATGGTCTCATAACTTCTGTAAGTCTGTCAGTAAGTGCTGTAAAGGTTTTAAGAAGGAAGTTAACCTTTGTAAGACCTTTTGTTGGGATTGGTGTTGCTTTGCCATCAATAATTGCGTTGAACTTGTCACAGTTAGCAACAGGAATTTTGATGTCGCAATCAGCGTTTACGCCATCGTCCATACGGCAACCGTTTTTAGAGAATGTAAGTGTAGCACTTGGACCGTTCTTAACATCAAAAGCCACTGAAATTGGTTTTTCAATAGTAGAAATAATTTCTTTTGCTTTGTCGTCAAGTTCGCAAAGATTTTCCAATGTGCCAAGCACTGCGTACATATTTATGTAAGCAAGTGTTCTTGAATCAGTCATTTTTCGTTCCTCCTTATATGGAAATTTTCGTATATCGTGACCGAAAACTATTATACATTATAAGAATACCAAAAAAATGCAGTTAAATCAAGGAAAAATACTGAAATTTTCACAAAAAGTTAATGATTTTTTAGAATATATGTGGTATAATCGTACTAATAAAATGGGTGGGTATGTTTAATGAGTGCCCAATTCAACAAATAAAGTGATTTTGTTAATAATCTGAAAGGATAGATATAAAATGTCCCTATTCAAAAAACTTTTTGGTGATTATTCTTCACGCGAGGTTAAAAGAATAATTCCAGTACAGAAAAAAGTGTTGGAACTTGAAGAAGAATACAAGAAATTAACTGACGCTGAACTTCAGGCAAAAACTCCTGAATTCAAAGAGCGTCTTAAAAACGGAGAAACTCTTGACGATATTTTGCCTGAGGCTTTTGCAACCTGTCGTGAGGCTTCAGCCCGCGTTCTTAATATGCGTCATTTCCCTGTGCAGATTATAGGTGGTATTGTTCTTCACCAAGGTCGAATTGCTGAAATGAGAACAGGTGAGGGTAAAACACTTGTGGCAACTCTTCCTGCATATCTTAATGCACTTACAGGCAAAGGCGTGCATATTGTTACAGTCAACGATTACCTTGCTCGTCGTGACTCTGAATGGATGGGTAAACTTTACAGATTTTTAGGTCTTTCTGTTGGCCTTATCGTTCACGATTTAGACGGTGAACAAAGACGCGAGGCTTATGCTTGTGATATCACTTATGGTACAAATAACGAGATGGGCTTTGACTATCTTCGTGACAATATGGTAATTTACGCTGAACAAAGAGTACAGCGTGGCCACAACTTTGCAGTAGTTGACGAAGTTGACTCAATCCTTATTGACGAGGCAAGAACACCCCTTATTATTTCAGGTATGGGTGACAAGTCAACAGACCTTTACAAAATTGCAAATGAGTTTGTAAAGCGTCTCAAAATGTGCAAGGTTAAAGAAATAGACTCAAAACAGGGTATTGAAAATATTGCAGGTGAAGATGACGACTTTATTGTTGACGAAAAAGCAAAAACAGCGTCACTTACACAGAATGGTATCAAGAAAGCAGAAAAATTCTTTGGTCTTGAAAATCTTGCAGATGTTGAAAACCTTACAATTCAGCACCATATTGATATTGCTCTTAAAGCAATCGGTGTTATGAAGCGTGATGTTGACTATGTTGTAAAAGACGGTCAGGTATTGATTGTTGACGAGTTTACGGGCCGTATTATGATTGGTCGTCGTTATTCTGACGGTCTTCATCAGGCAATTGAAGCAAAAGAAAATGTAAAAGTTGAGCGTGAATCAAAAACTCTTGCAACTATTACATTCCAGAACTATTTCCGTCTTTACTCTAAACTTTCAGGTATGACAGGTACTGCTATGACTGAAAGCACAGAATTTCAAGAAATTTATAGCCTTGATGTTATTGAAATTCCAACAAACAAGCCAATGATAAGAGTTGACGAAGATGATGTTCTTTATAAAACAGAAGTTTCAAAGTTCAAGGCAATTATTGAACAGATTTTAGAGTGCAACAAAAAAGGTCAGCCCGTTCTTGTTGGTACAACAAATATTGAAAAGAGCGAACTTTTAAGCAAGGCACTTCGTAAAGCGGGTATTCCACATAATGTGCTTAATGCTAAATATCACGATAAAGAGGCAGAAATTGTTGCACAGGCAGGTAAATTAGGTGCTGTAACAATTGCTACAAATATGGCAGGTCGTGGTACTGACATTATTTTGGGTGGTAACCCTGACTTTATGGCTCGTGCCGAAATGAGAAGAATGGATTATTCTGACGAACTTATTGCGGAGGCAACAGGTTTTGCAGAAACTGATAATACTGATATTCTTGAGGCAAGAAAAGTTTACCGTGACCTTGAAAACAAGTATAAAGAGCAACTTCGCGAGGAACAAGAAAAAGTACGCGAGGCAGGCGGCTTGTTTATTATAGGTACAGAGCGTCACGAATCTCGCCGAATTGATAACCAGTTACGCGGCCGTGCAGGTCGTCAGGGTGATAACGGTCAAAGTAAGTTCTTCTTATCAGCAGAGGATGAACTTCTTCGTCTTTTCGCAGGTGACCGTTTCTACACAATTCTTGATACATTCAAGAGTATGGGTGACATTCCAGTTGAGGCAAAGATTTTCACAAACACAATTGAAAGTGCACAGAAAAAGGTTGAAGGCAACCACTATGCTATGCGTCGTAATGTTATCCGTTTTGACGATGTTATGAACGAGCAGAGAAAGAAAGTTTATGACCAACGAAATCAGATTCTTGATGGTTATGACATTCATTCTGCAATCCTTAAAATGATTGAGGGTTATGTTGACGAAACCGTTGATTTCTATTGCCCTGTATCAAATGATGTTAAAGACTGGAACATTAACGGTCTTGTTAAAAAACTTCAATTCCTTGCAGACAAAGATATTGCAGGGGAATACAATACAAATGCCGAATTCAAAGATTATTTCTATACAAAGGCAATGGAAATATATGATGGCAAGTATGCAGAATACGGCGAAAAGATAATGGCAGAGCTTGAAAGAAAAGTTCTTCTTCACAATGTTGATATGCGTTGGATGGACCACATTGACGCTATGGAAGAGCTTAAACGAGGAATTTATCTTCGTTCTTATGCTCAGCAAGACCCTGTTGTTGCATTCCGTATGGAAAGTTACGATATGTTTGACGAAATGAATGCTCTTATCCGTGAGGGTACAGTGGTTACACTTCTTACATTCCGTCTTAAGAGTGAAGAAGACATTAAGCGTGAACAGGCAGCTAAAATTACCGCAACAAGTGGTGCTGATGACGGTAGTGATAAAAAGCGTCCCGTTAAAAAAGGCGAAAAAGTCGGCAGAAACGACCCTTGTCCTTGTGGTAGCGGTAAAAAATACAAAAAATGTTGCGGTAGGGAGGAATAAAGTTGAGCGATAAAAATAAACTTAATAATCAGTCAGGCGATTATCGTGAAGAGATGGAAGAACTTGCACGAATTTTCAAAGAAGAACTTGACAAGACAATAGAAGAATCTGAAAATACTGAAACCGAAACAGAGTATGAGGTTGAGGGTTACGAAGTTACAATGGGTGAGAAAAAGCCTGTAGAAGAACTTACAGAAGATGAACTTTGTGAATGTTGTGGTGAAAGAGCAAGAGGTACTGAAAAAAATCCTGACAGTCCTTTCTGCTCAGAATGTGAGGCAATTCTTGAAAAGTATCCTTATGACTGGAAAGGGGTAACGACTGCAATAGTAACACTTTTTGTAACTCTTGCGGCGATTATCTGCTTTATTGTAAATGTGCCTGTTTTCTCTTATACAGTTGAGGGCGAAAAAGCCTTTAATGAGGGTAATCTTTTCACTGCAAATCAAAAATTCAACAAAGCACTTGAAGCAATTAGCGAAGAAGATGACGGTGCATTTTTGAATGTTTACGAAAAAAGGATTTTCTTGAATTATCGTATGCTTGATATGGATTCTGTACTTAGTGATACAGATAATTATTTTTCAGATTTTGCAAAGAAAATGCCAATGTATAAAGATGTTGCAGAAATTGAAGAAGAAATTATGAAAATGCAAGCAACAGTTCTTGTAATTCAGGATGTACTTTCACAGTATGCCGATGTTTCTGATAACAATTATAATGAAATAATCAATTCGCTTGATGCTCTTTCAGGTAAAAAAGTTTATGTAAAAGGTACTTCATATCATCTTGAGGGTGAAGAAGGCTTCACACCTACAGGCAAAGAAGATGTTTACATTTGTGATGATGCGTGGATTGAAATGTATAAGTATTCTGCAGCACAGTATCTTGAAAAAGATGGTAAAATTATTACAGAGTTCCTTTCAAGTGCGGCTGAAAAATCAGAGTATGTTGAAATTCTTGTAAATCCTTTACTTGCGGCAACTTATGTTGGTATTGGTGAATACGATAAGGCAGAGGCACTTTTGCCAACTATTAAAGAAGCAAACAAAGAAAATATAGACTATTATATGGTACAATCAATGCTTTATCGTTATCGTGATAAAGATTATCAAAAGGGTGTTGACACTTGTATTGATGGACTCAATATGCTTGCAAGTATTCCGGATTCAAGTGATATGATTGCACAGATAGGTTATATCCTTTCAATGCAAAAAACACTTAACTATATTATGCTTGAAGATTACAAGAGTGCTTATACATCAGCAGAAGAGTGCTATTCATATCAAGCAGAGACTTACGCAATTTCTGTTCAGGTAAGAGATATGTACGCAATGCTTGCTCTCAAAACAGGCGACACAGAAACATACAAAACACTTGAAGAAGAAATTGAAGAGTACGGCGACCTTGAATCAGGTTTCTCACAAGATGTAAAAGATTATAAAGATGGTAAAGTTACATTACAGGAATTAGCACAGAGTGGAGGTTATGATTTATTATGAGTATAATTTATATAATTGTAAAAACATTAACACTTCCCGGTGCAATGCTCCACTCATTTTTTGAGCATATGAGTTGTCGTGCATCAAAAGTTCTTGTTGACGATGCAAGAGCAATTCAGTTTAATGAAATGCTCGGTCACATTGACCACGAACTTATAAAGAGAAAAGGTCCAAGTTTTGATGTTTGCTTTATTCCATTTTTCTTTAATTTTGTATTAGGATTTTTTACACTTTGCCACGGTGCTACAACAGTTATTTATCTTGGAAGATATAATAACTGGTTTTCATGGGTTTGCCTTTATCTTGGCATTTCAATCTTAACAAATTTATTCCCACAGATTGAAGATGTTATGATGCTTAAAGAAAACTTCTTCGGCAAAGGCAAAAATGTGATTTTAAAAATATTGGTTTCTCCATTTTATGCAATCTTCTTTGTAGGTGCAAGACTTGAAAAATGGGGCATCACACTTATTACTTCAATCCTTTTCGCATTTGCAACACCATATATTTTAGGAACGTTTATTCCTGCTGTATTTGAGTGGTTTAGATAATTAAGTATAAGAAAAACCCGACCGTTAAGATCGGGTTAATTTTTGTGTTTTATTGAGCATCTGTGCCTGTGAATCTTATAAGTTCAAGGTTTGGTGCATTTTCTGCATCGATTGCTTTGTTGTAATCATCACAGATATTGCCCCATTGAACTGACGATTTTTCAATAAGCACATTTTTAGCATTTCTAATGAAGAAACCACTGTTTTTATACTTTTCAACACCATACTGAAGACATGGTCTTAAATCATAAAGACCACAATCCCATTTTGATGTTTTTGTCATTGTAACGCTTACATTTTCAAAGGTTACATCTTCAATCATATTTTCCTCTGTACCGTGAATAAGCACACCATTTTCACCTTTACAAGTGATATTGCGGAAACGAATATTTTTGATTTTACCCGATTTTGTGTTTTCGTCACGATTAAATGTTGTGATTACAATAGGCTCTGCTGTGCCCCACCAATCTGGGCAGAAACGACGAGTTTCTATAATACAGTTTGAGTATGTAACATTCTCAACATTACCACCATCGCGAATCTGAATTGAAAGACCGCGGTTGCTTCGTGAAATAATGCAGTTGTCAACGATTACATTACGAAAATCTCCAACGCCCTCTGTGCCGATTTTAATTGCTGCAGATGTTGAAATAAGCGTACAGTTTGCAATAATAATATTTTCGCAAGGACCATATTCAGCATTACCCTTTGATGTTTTAAGGCAGATACAATCATCTGCACATTCAACATGGCAACCAAGAATTCTAACATTAGTACAATGGTCAGGGTCAATACCATCAGAGTTTGCAACATCAAGGTCATTGAGAATACGGATTTGAGAAATAAGCACATCGTCACAACCTGCCGGGTGAAGAGTCCAGAAAGGTGCGTCAACGATTGTAACATCTTTGAATGTGATGTTATTGCTCTTTTCAATGTAAATTACTGTTGGGCGTGGGTAGAAATTGCCTGTTACATAATATTTATCTTTACGCTCAACAAAAGCGTGACCGTTGGCATCAATTGTGCCTTCACCTGAAATTGTGCATCCGTCAGCCTCATAACCATAAATAAACACAAATGATGGTTTGCCTGTTACAGGGTTGCCAATAAGTGCAGTTTTCGGGTCATTTATCATATTACAAGGACGAATATAGCCCTCAATATTGTCAGTTGCTTTAAGGCGAGAGCCTTTCTGCAAGTGAAGTTCAACATTTTTCTTCATTCTGATTGAGTCAGAGTAATATGTTTTGCCACTTGTGAGCACAACTGTACCGCCACCGTTTTTTTCTGCCTTATCAATAGCAGACTGAATAGCAACACAGTCATTATTGACACCATTACCAATTGCACCAAAATCTTCGGGATAAAAATATAACATAGCGTGGACCTCCACTTAAAATCTGCAAAAAGTATAGCACAAACAATACAAAAGAGCAATATGAAAGTAAAAAAATAAGGACGGTTTTCACCGTCCTTAAAAATTTTATAAACCAATGATTGAGTAGATTAGTCCGTAAACAACACTATCGCACATTGTAATAATTGGGAGAATTGTAAAAATCAGTTTTTCTTGATTTTCATCTTTTGGCTTAACTTTTACAGCAAGCCAGATTACAACAACAGGGAGAATGTTTGATAACAATGAAAATACCAAACTTAAAACAGAAAAATCGTTTACTATAATCATTTTTGCAATGTATGTTACTATAGTAATAGCAGTTGAAACTGTTACTAATTTTGCAAGAAAACTGAACTCTTTTAATTGTTTTTCTTCATCGTGAAAAGCAGCTACATTAAGAAGTCTTGCACAGAAATATGCTGCAAGAACAGAAACACCAAAACTCACAATTGATACAAGAGAAGTCATCATAAGTGCCTTATCCATTGATGTGGGGGCGGCACTATTTGGAACATTGTTAAGAACAATGGTTGTAATAAGACTAACGATTGTAAGCGGAATACTTGCAGCAATAGCGGTCCAGGAGTAATAAAAGAACTTGTATTTTTCAATATTACCCTCAAAAGTTGTATGCTTTGTAATGTATTTAACAAAGAATATTCCAAAAAAAACAATAACAACCGAGCCAAAAATGGAATCTAAAAAATTGAATATTGGACTTGTTTCGCTCAATGTTATATCATTATTTGACATTGCAGAGAAAAGAGATATAAACATTCTTATCATTGAATATAAGAATTGAGGAAGATTAGAAATTAATCCGGCAATAAACATTGCAACAAAAGATACAATCCCAAAATAACGCATAGGGTTTTCAGGCGTCTTTTTCATTTTGCTTGTTTTTCCATGATTATAAGCAGGAATTGAGAAGTAATCTTCAGGCAAAGCGTAGTGCAAGATGAGTCTTTGCCCTATTTCAGCAGGTACTGTGCCTGACTCTTCAATGGTGCGAAGTTCGTCTTCACTGATTTCAAGAATTGCTGCCAAATCTTTTAAGTAAAGTCCTTGTTCAGCACGAAAATCAACTAATGTCTTTGCCATAACAAACCCTCCTTATATGTTCTGATTTTAATATATCATATAAAGATAGATTCTGTCAAGAAAAAAGAGATGCTATGTTTAGCATCTCTTTTAGGCTTATTCTATAATTTCTTCCACAACAACCGTAACTGTGTCATTATCAACTGTTGCAAAACCTTTTGTTGTGGTGGCAGAATACACGGTTTCACCATTAAGAAGAGCAGTCACATTACCTTTGTCAAGTGAAAAAAGTGCTTTTGCGTGACCTTTTCTTATACCATAATTTCCACCGTTTTTACCTTTAGTGTCATCACTTATATTAAGGTGGACAGAATCACATTCAATAGGTGAGATTGAACCTTTAGGGGTAGCAATAATCAGTTGCATATCAGCACCCCTTATTCTTTGGATTTTGCGTAAACATCGTCGATTGTTCCGCACATTAAGAAATGTTGTTCAGGTATATTGTCGCACTCGCCGCCAAGAATACATTCCATACCCTCAAGTGTTTTTTCAACAGGAACAAACACGCCTTTGTAACTTGTAAAACTTTCGGCAACATGGAATGGCTGACTCATAAAGCGTTGCACACGGCGAGCACGCTTAACAGTTGTCTTGTCTTCTTCTGAAAGTTCATCCATACCAAGAATTGCAATAATATCTTGCAAATCAGTATATTTTTGAAGAATACGCTGGGTTTCTTTAGCAATACGGAAATGCTTATCACCTACAAAATCAGGTGAGAGAATTCTTGAAGATGATTCAAGTGGGTCAACTGCAGGGTAAATACCAAGTTCAACAATTTTTCTTGAAAGAACTGTTGTTGCGTCAAGGTGAGAGAATGTTGTTGCAGGTGCAGGGTCAGTAAGGTCATCAGCAGGTACATAAACAGCCTGAACTGATGTGATAGAACCATTACCTGTTGATACAATTCTTTCTTGCAATTTACCCATTTCAGATGCAAGTGTAGGCTGATAACCAACTGCTGATGGCATTCTGCCTAAGAGTGCAGAAACCTCACTACCTGCCTGAG
>JAFQCT010000004.1 GCA_017399405.1 Clostridia bacterium
GGTGGCAAAATCGAAGATTTTGACGGAGGGAGAGATAAAGTACTTAACGGCTCGTATCTCTCCCTCAGTCTCGCTAACGCTCGACAGCTCCCTCGTCAGAGGGAGCAAAAAAACAAACACATAAAACAGTTCGACAAACTCAAATTTATCAAAAAAATCTTGTTACAAAAACTTTGAAAAAACAGTCCATTTTCGTGGACTGTTTTTCCTTTGCCTTTATTGAAAATGGTCATATACTGTGATATTATACTTTCCGCACAGAACAAATGTTCGGTACAGAAAGGAGGCAGAAATGACTTTGTATGAGTTAGGTGAACAGTATTTAAGGCAGGCGGACGATTTGAAAGAGATTATTTCTTTGTTTTCTGCCCGTAAAAAAGAAATGAACGGGATTGAACTGTATGAACTTAACAGCAAAATTACCATACTTCACGAAATGGAAAGAGATACACGAATAATCGGCAAACAGTTGACTGAGTATTATTCTCAACACATTACCCGAAAAGTGTACCATTCGCATCACATCAATTGACTTTTTTCGTCAGTACTGTATAATTGTTTGTATGAGGTGTGAACTATGAAAAAAGTTTTAAGTATTTTATTTGCAATTATCATACTTTGCATGGGTGTAATCCCATCTTACGCAGCAAATCCCAAAATTTCAGTAAAAACGGTATCATCTGCATCAGTAGGCGATACAATTACAGTTTCAGTAAATCTTTCAGCAAATTCAAATCTTGGTGGAATTGAATTTATAGTGAAATATGATACAAGTGCGTTTCAGTATGTTTCAGGTTCTGCGAAAACGGGAAATGTTTTCAGTGAGGCTATAATAAACAGCGATGTGGTAGGCCAACTTCATTATGGCGGTTATACTACCACTACAGTGAACTCAAGTGGAACTTTTATGTCGTTCAAGCTAAAAGTCTTGAAGGTTAATGGAAAAATAACAGTTTCCGTAAGAGATGCTTTTAATGGCGAAGAAAAAGATATAACAAGCTTAGTTTCAGTTTCAGGTGCAACTGTTAAATGTTCACACGCTAATATGAAATGGACAATCACTAAAAAAGCAACCTGTACTGAAAAAGGCGAGAAAAAAGGCACTTGTGCTTGTGGTTACACTACAACCGAAATAATCGCAAAACTTGAGCACACATACGGTAAATGGACAGTTGAAAAAGAGGCTACCGAAACAGAAAAAGGTCTTAAGTGGGCAAAGTGTACGGTATGTGGAGACAAAAAGGAACAAGTAATCAACAAACTTAAACCTACAGAAACCACAACAGAAACAACTACCGAAACTACAACATTTGTTGAAAATACAACAGAAAGCACAACAAATGAGCCTACAACTGCACCAACACCACAGATTGTAGAAAAAACTTCAACAGCCGAAATCGTAGCAAAAACAGTAGCAGTAGTTTTAGGTGTTGAAGCATTGGGGTTAGTAATTTTCTTAATCTGTAAAAAGAAAAAAGGGAATAAATAACAAAAAAGAGCAGTTCGATGAACTGCTCTTTAATTTTGTCTTAATCAACAATCAATCTAAATTAAAATATTTCTTTGCGTTTGTAAACGAAATGCCTTCAACAACTTGTGAAAGGAATTCAATATCTTCTGGGTACTTGCCTTCTTCAACTAAATCGCCAATAATCTCGCAAAGTATTCTTCTGAAATACTCGTGACGAGGGTATGAAAGAAAACTACGGGAATCTGTAACCATACCAACAAATTTGCCAAGCACACCAAGGTTAGAGAGCGTTTTCATCTGTTCACGCATACCGTCATAGTTGTCGTTAAACCACCAAGCAGAGCCAAACTGGATTTTTGACTGTGCTTCACTACTTTGGAAGTTGCCAAGCATTGTGCCAAGTACATAATTGTCTTTAGGATTAAGTGTGAAAAGAATAGTTTTTGGTAACTTGCCTTTAACATCAAGTGAGTCAAGGTAGCGTGAAAGTCCGTAGGCTAACTGATGGTCGTGAACAGAGTCAAAACCTGTGTCAGCACCAACTGAACGGAACATTCTTGCGTTGTTGTTTCTCATAGCACCAAAATGAAGTTCCATAGCCCAGCCGAGTTCTGCATACTTTTTACCAAAGAACTGTAAAAGTGCTGTTCTGTACTGGTCAAGTTCTTTTTGTGTGAACTTGTCACCTGCAAGGGCTTTCTCGAAGATTGCTTCTAATTCGTCTTCTGTTGCAAGTTCAAAAGGACAATATTCAAGTGCATGGTCACTTGCACGACATCCCATTTCGTTAAAGAATGCAATTCTCTTTTCAAGTGCTACAAGCAAATCTTTATATGACTTGATTTCCATTTCTGCCGCTTTTTCCATAGCCACAATCCATTCGCGGAATGCAGGAGTATCAATCAAAAATGACTTGTCAGGACGGAATGCAGGAAGCACCTTGCACTTAAAAGATTTATCTTCTTTAAGTAATTTGTGATATTCAAGTGTGTCAGCAGCATCGTCAGTAGTACAAACACAATATACATTCGACTTTTCAATAAGTGAGCGAGGAGTAAATCCGCCTGCTTTAATTTGTTTGTTACACTCTTCCCAAATCATATCAGCAGTTTTAGCACTTAATGGCTCATAAATACCGAAATATCTCTGTAATTCAAGGTGAGTCCAATGGTAAAGTGGGTTGCCAATGCAATAAGGCAGACTCTCTGCCCATTTCATAAACTTCTCGTAATCAGAAGCGTCACCTGTAATGTATTTTTCTTCTACACCACAACCACGCATAGCACGCCATTTGTAGTGGTCACCACCAAGCCAGACCTGTGTAATATTCTCAAATGGCTTGTCCTCATAAATCTCTTTAGGAGAAAGATGACAATGCCAGTCAAAAATTGGTGTGTTTCGAGACCCTTTGTCAAAGATTTTCTGTGCAGTTTCTGTGCTGAGTAAAAAATCATCACCCATAAATTTTCTCATATTTATCACCTACAAAATAGATTTCAGTTTTATAAAACAAGTATAGCATAAATAGGGAAAATAATAAATACTTTTTTATGTTTTTAGTGTTGATAACTGTTGAAAAATCAAGCATAATATGATACAATAAACTGATTTATTATAATATTTTAATATCGAGAGGTATGTTTTTATGTCAGGACATTCAAAATGGAGTACAATCAAAAGAAAAAAGGAAAAGACCGATAACGCCAGAGCAAAAGTTTTTACAAAAATCGGTCGTGAAATTGCAGTAGCGGTAAAAGCAGGCGGACCAGACCCTGCAGGTAACTCAAAACTTAAAGATGTTATTGCGAAAGCAAAAGCTGCAAATATGCCAAATGATAACATTGAAAGAGTTATCAAAAAGGCAGCAGGTGAGGGCAGTGGCGACAATTACGATGAAATCGTATATGAAGGCTATGGCCCATCAGGTATTGCAATTATCGTTGAAACTCTTACAGACAACAGAAACAGAACTGCAGCAGATGTTCGTCATTATTTCGATAAATTCGGCGGCAATATGGGTATGAGCGGTTGCGTTTCATTTATGTTTAACCGTCAGGGTGTAATCCTTTTTGAAAAAGAGGGTATTGACGAAGACCAACTTATGGAAGATGCACTTGAAGCAGGTGCTGTTGACTTTATTGCAGAAGACGAAATTTATGATATTCGCACAGAGCCAAACGATATGGGTGCAGTTCGTGACGACCTTGAAGCAAAGGGTTATAAATTCGTTTCAGCAGAAGTTGAGTATGTTCCAAGCACATATACAACACTCACAAACCCAGACGACATTAAAAATATGGGCAGAATGCTTGAAATGTTTGAAGAAAACGATGATGTTCAGAATGTATATCATAACTGGGAAAACGAAGACGACTATGAAGGATAATTGCGTTAAAATAGCGTAGTTTCACTTTTTCGAACTCGAAATACACTCGTATTCCTTCGTTCTCAAAAGCAAAACTACATCTATTTTACCTGCAATTCTCGGTGTAGGGCTCAAAAACAGAATTTCATCAAAAATACCTACAATTCTCTGTTTATCTAAAAAGCGAAAATCCATCCAAATTCCAAGCAATTCTTCGTGGTGTAAAATAGGTGTATTGTTAATTGAAAAAAGCAAAACTACATCTATTTTACCTACAATTCTCAAATAATAATTACGAATTACAACTTTGGTGTTTTATGAAACAATATGATTATCTTATAGTGGGGGCAGGGCTTTTTGGGGCTGTGTTTGCTCACGAAATGAAAAAACAAGGCAAGCGTTGTCTTGTACTTGAAAAAAGAAATCATACGGGTGGTAATATCTACTGCGAAAAGGTGGAGGATATTACTGTTCACAAATACGGTGCACATATTTTTCATACAAGCAACGAGCGTGTGTGGAATTATGTTAATTCGTTTTGCGAGTTTAACAACTTTATAAACACCCCTATGGCAAATTTTGAGGGCAAACTTTACAACTTGCCATTCAATATGAACACTTTTTCACAGATTTTTGGTGTTACTACACCTGAAGAAGCGAAAGCCATAATTGAAGAACAACGCAGTGAAATCAAAGGTGAGCCAAAAAATCTTGAAGAACAGGCAATAAGCCTTGTTGGTCGTGAGATTTACACAAAACTTGTAAAAGGCTACACCGAAAAACAATGGGGACGCGACTGCAAGGATTTACCTGCATTTATTATCAAGCGACTTCCTGTCCGTTACACTTATGACAACAACTATTTTAACGACACTTATCAGGGAATTCCCGTTAATAGTTATAACCAGTTGATTGATAAACTTTTAGATGGTGTGGAAGTCCGTCTTAATACAGATTTTCTTGCAGATAAAGATTATTATTTATCCCTTGCAGAAAAGTGTGTTTATACAGGTACAATTGACGGGTATTTTGATTACGCTCTTGGCAACCTTGATTATCGCAGTTTGCGATTTGAAACTGAAACTTTAGATATGCAAGAATTTCAGCCTGTTGCAGTTGTGAATTACAACGAGCGTCAAATTCCGTATACCCGAATTATTGAGCACAAGCATTTTGAGTTTGGCAAACAAGAAAAAACCGTTATAACCCGTGAATACCCTGCAAATTGGGAGAAAGGCGACGAGCCTTATTATCCTGTAAATGATGACCGTAACAACGCACTTTATGAGCAGTACAAAGCCCTTGCCGAAAATGAGAAAAATGTTATATTCGGTGGTCGTTTAGGTCAATATAAATATTTTGATATGGATAAGTGCATTGAATCTGCACTTGAGTTTTGCGAAAAGGAGTTAAGTAATGAGTAACATTAAAATCACCGCAATTATGCCGGTTTATAATGTTGAAAATTACATAGGCAAGTGCATTGAAAGTCTGCAAGCACAAACCCTTACTGAATGGGAACTTATTGCAGTTGATGACGGTAGCCCTGACAACAGCGGTGCAATTTGTGACGCTTATGCACTTTTAGACAAGCGTATTACCGTAATCCATAAAGAAAATGGTGGTGCCCCAAGTGCCCGTAATACTGCAATACCAAAAGCCCGAGGTGAGTATCTTTATTTTGTGGACTCAGACGACTGGGCAGAACCAACAATGTTTGAAGATATGTATAAGGCAGCAAAAGAAAATGACGCTCAACTTGTTGTTGCAGGTTATTATATTGACACTTATTATTCTGACACCGAGTATTACACACAAGAGCAGTCACTTCCGTCAAAAGTGTTTGCAAGTCAGCGTGACTTCCGGGAATATGCTCATAAAATGTTTGACAAAAATCTTCTTTATACACCTTGGAACAAACTTTTTTCAAGAGAGTATATAATGGAGAATGATATAAGATTTAAGAACACATTTTGGGACGATTTTCCGTTTAATCTTGATGTTGTTCGTGATGTTCAGCGTGTGGTTTTAATGGAAGAAAAATACTATCACTTTATGCGAGCTCGTGCTGATAGCGAAACTGCAAAATACCGTAGCGATATGCTTGAAAAACGCGAAGAAGAACACGGTTGGATGCTTGATTTGTATAAATATTGGAATGTAACAAGTGATGAAAGCCGTGAAATGATAAATCGTAGATATGTTGAGCGTGTTGTGGGTTGTATTGAAAATGTAACAAACTCTGCTTGTACGCTCACTGTAAAAGAGAAAAAAGAGCAGATAAACGCTATGATTACAAGTGAAAATGTGCGAACAGCGTTGAAATATGCAAAGCCAAACTCCCTTGTGATGAAAATAATGCTTATACCAATTAAACTTAAATGGACTTGGCTTACCTACCTTGAGGGTGCTTTTATTTCAAAGGTAAAATCGGGTAATGTAAAATTATTTGCAAAACTCAAAGCAAACAGATAAGGATTGATTATAGTGTCGCTTAAAGATAAACGACTTTTCTTACTTGATATGGACGGAACAATTTATGAGGGTGCAAGACTTTTCGAGTGTGTCAATGAGTTTTTGGCACATATTGAGTCTGTTGGTGGTCAATATGTGTTTATCACAAACAACTCATCCCGTTCAGTTAAAGATTATGTTATAAAACTTTCAAATATGGGAATTAAAGTTACAGAAGATAACTTTTTCACATCTTCACAGGCAACTGCACTTTATCTTAATAAGCATTTTCCTAATAAGAAGATTTATTGTATGGGTACAAAATCTATGATTGCCGAAATGGAAAAGTACGGTGTTAATATTACAACTGAGGCAGACGAAGATACTGATTGTATCTGCGTTGGTTATGATACTGAACTTACATATAAAAAGTTGTGGGATGTTTCATATCTTTTACAAACCAAAAAGGACATTCCATATATCGCAACAAATCCTGACAGGGGTTGCCCAACCGAGTTTGGTCTTGTGCCTGACTGCTTTGCAATGTGCGAGGCAATCAATTATGCAACTAATCGCAGACCGCTTTATATAGGTAAACCTGACGGATTTATGATTGACTTTTCCGTTGAGCGTTCACCGTTCAGTAAAGAAGAAACCGTTGTAATTGGTGATAGACTTTATACTGATATTGCATCAGGCGTAAACGCAGGTGTTGACACAATTTGTGTGTTAAGCGGTGAAAGCACAATGGAAGATATTGAAAACAGCGAAATCAAACCAACTTATGTGCGACAAGATATTAAAGAAATACTTAAAGAATTGCAGGTGTAAACAATGGAATTTGATGCATTTACAGGCGGAATTGAACTTGGCGGACTTCGTAATCGTGACGATATAAGACTTTTAATTTGCTACATTCTTAAAAGTGTTGATACACCTCTTACTCGTCAGATGCTCAATGACGCTATGCAAGAAGATGGTCTTGCAAACTTTTTTGAAGTGGGACAAGCCATTGAAGAACTCTTAAAAACAGGCAACATTACTGCTGATATTTTAGATGGCGAAGAAGTAATTTCAGTTACTGACCGCGGTCGCGAGGCTGCTGAACTTTTACAAACAAGTTTACCAAGAACAGTTCGTGAAAAAGCAGTAAACTCTGCAATTCGTCTTGTAACCCGTGCAAAAGTTGAGCGTGACAACAAAATTGAGGTAAAAAAAGAAGATGACGGTGGTTATACAATCACTTTCACACTTTTTGATAGAGATACTGAACTTATGAAACTTTCAATTTATGTGGTTGATAGTCTTCAGTTAGAAACAGTAAAACAAAATTTCATAAACGACCCTGTTAAAGTGTATTCAAGTATTATTACATCATTAACAGTATGATAATGTAGGGGCGATTCACGGTGCGGGTGTCCAGTGGACACCTCTGCGAAGCAGAAGCACCGACCGAACCGGCAGGTGAGACTATCGCCCGTATAAACTCAATAAAAAAGGTGATAAAATTATGAAAAAGAGAATCACAAAAGTTTTTTCATTTGCACTTGCAATTTTAATGTTTATTGTAGTTTCTTCGGTAGGTGCATTTGCATATACAAGTGAATACATAACGATTGATTGCCCTGAAAATTTTGATGAAGAAGATTATAGTGCAGATGACGGTTTTTATACCGATGTGTATTATAGTGAATATGCCTTGAATGAAAACAATGAGGAATACTATACAGGCACTTCAGTTAATATTTATGCCGAGGCTTGCTGGAATGATACCGTTGAAACATATTATGATGAAGCAACTCTTGAAATGCTTGTAGAATTAAACGAAGACTATGGTGAAATCAAGTCACAGAATATGTATTATACAACTATTGGCGGTCTTAACGCAGTTGTATATGATGTTTATTATACATACACAGGTGCTGACGAAAATGGTAAAAGAGTTGTTGAAGATTGGCTCTTTTCAGAGGTCATTATTGTTAAAGACAGAACTTGTATAACAATTGATTTAGATATCTGTAATGCAGACGATTTACTCCTTTGCAGAAATGAATTGACAGAACAGTTCTTAAAGGGTATTTCAATAAATACAGAAAAAGTTGCAGAGGCTGAAAAAAGCGAAAAAACAACACTGCTTATAGTTTTGATTGTACTTGTGGGTATAATTGTAGTTGTTATAGTTGCTATTTTCAAATCTTCTAAAAAGAAAAATCAACCGGTTTATCCATATAATAATACAGGTGTTCCGCCACAGTATTATAATCCGTATGGTCAAATGCCTTATGGTCAAATGCCTTATGGCAATCAGCAAAGAAACGCACCTGCACAGACAACGCCATCTTATGTAGAGCCGCCTGTTGCAGAAGAAAATAATGAAAACAATCCAGAAAACCTTGACAATTGATGGTTTTATTGTTAAAATCATTTGGAATTAAATAAAATAAACACTATGACAAAGAGTAAGATTTATTGTGTTCGCTTTCAGAGAGTTGTCGTTTGGTGCAAGACAATACAACCCTTAAATCGATATGTAGCTTTCGAGTGGTTTCGCCTAAAGTAGAAGTACCGTTAAGTGAAAACGCGTAATTCCCGTTAAGAATTTTAAGTGGCTGTGTAAAAACAGCAATTTGAGTGGTACCACGGAATTTTTCGTCTCATACATTTTGTATGGGACGATTTTTTATTTTATAATTAAACCGAAAGGAAGAAATATATGTCTAAGGAACTTGAAAAACAGTATAATCCGAAAAATGTTGAAGACAGGATTTACAAAGACTGGCTCAGCAAAAAATATTTCCACGCAAAGCGTGAAGAGGGTAAAAAGACTTACACTATTGTAATTCCACCACCAAACATTACAGGTCAGTTGCACATGGGCCACGCTCTTGATAACACTTTACAGGATATTCTTATTCGTTATCATAGAATGGCTGGGTATGATACACTCTGGCTTCCAGGTACTGACCATGCATCTATTGCAACTGAGGCAAAAATCGTTGAAACAATGAGAAATGAGGGCATCACTAAAGAAGATTTAGGTCGTGATGGCTTCTTAGAGCGTGCTTGGGACTGGAAAAAACAATACGGTGGCAGAATTATTGAACAACTTAAAAAACTCGGTTCATCTTGTGACTGGGACAGAGAAAGATTCACTCTTGACGAAGGTTGCAGTAAGGCTGTTAACGAAGTTTTCTGTCGTCTTTATGACAAAGATTTGATTTATCGCGGTAACCGTATGGTTAACTGGTGTCCATACTGTAACACATCAATTTCTGATGCAGAAGTTGAGTATGAAGAACAGGACGGTAGCTTCTGGCATCTTCTTTACACAGTTAAAGAGACAGGCGAGCAGCTTGAACTTGCTACAACTCGTCCTGAAACAATGCTTGGCGATACTGCAGTTGCTATAAATGTGGCTGACGAAAGATATAAGCATCTTCACGGTTGCCACGTAATTTTACCACTTCTTAATAAAGAAATTCCAATCGTTTGTGACGAGCACGCAGATATGACAAAGGGTACAGGTGTTGTTAAAATCACTCCTGCTCACGACCCTAACGACTTTGAAGTTGGTCAGCGTAATAATCTTCCAATTGTTCGTACATTTACTTATGACGGTCACTTAACAGGTGCAGAAGATAAGAAAATTGCAGATGAGCTTATTGCAAGTGGTCGTGCTACTGAAAATGAGCCTGAAGTTCTTGACTGTGGTAAATACGCAGGTATGACAACAATGGAAGCAAGAAAAGCAATCCTTGAGGACCTTAAAGCAGGTGGATATCTTAAGGAAGTTGAACCTCGCAAACACGAAGTTGGTACTTGCTATCGTTGTCATAACAACATCGAGCCAATGGTTTCAAAACAGTGGTTTGTTCGTATGGTTCCTCTTGCAAAACCTGCTATTGAGGCAGTAGAAAAAGGCGAAACAAAGTTCATTCCTGAACGCTTTACAAAGAACTATCTTAACTGGATGAACGGTACTCGCGATTGGTGTATTTCTCGTCAGTTATGGTGGGGTCACAGAATCCCTGCTTGGTACTGTGACGACTGCGGTGAAACAATCGTTTCAAAAACAGCGGTAACTACTTGTCCAAAATGTGGTAGCACAAAACTCCGTCAGGATGAAGATACACTTGACACTTGGTTCTCATCAGCACTCTGGCCATTCTCAACTCTCGGTTGGCCTGAACAGACAGAAGACCTTAAACACTATTACCCAACAAACACACTTGTAACAGGTTACGATATTATCGGTTTCTGGGTTTCTCGTATGATTTTCTCTGCTCTTGAATACACAGGACAAGTTCCATTTGACACAGTTCTTATTCACGGTCTTGTTCGTGATGCTCAAGGTAGAAAAATGTCGAAATCATTGGGTAACGGTATTGACCCACTTGAGATTATCGACCAATACGGTGCAGACGCATTAAGATTTACTCTTGCAACAGGTAATAGCCCCGGTAACGATATGCGTTTCTCTGACGAAAAGGTTGAAGCAAGTAGAAACTTTGCTAACAAGATTTGGAATGCTGCTCGTTTTATTTTAATGAATCTTGACGAAAACGAATATGCACCTTATGTTCCAAAGAATCTTGCAATCGAAGATAAATGGATTTTAAGTAAGTATAATGACCTTGTAAAAGATGTTACAGATTCACTTGAAAAGTTTGAGCTTGGTATGGCAGTACAAAAGCTTTACGACTTCATCTGGGATGTATTCTGCGACTGGTATATTGAAATTGCAAAAATCCGTCTTAATGGTGAATGTGCAACTGCAAAAGCAACTGTTAAAGCAGTTCTCGTTTATGTAATGTCAAATACTCTTAAACTTCTTCACCCATTTATGCCATTCATTACAGAAGAAATCTGGCAGACACTCCCACATGATGGTGACTCAATTATGATTTCAGAATGGCCTGTATTCAGCGAAGAACTTTCATTCAAAGCTGACGAAACAGAAATGGAAAGAGTTATGACTGCAATCAAGGCTGTTCGTAACCGTCGTGCAGAAATGAATGTTCCGCCATCAAAGAAAGCAAAGATTTTCATTGAAACTGCTTATGAAAAGACATTCTCAGAGGGTGCAAACTTCTTCGTAAGACTTGCTTCCGCTAGTGAAGTTGAAATTGTTAAGGGTTACGAAAACAATGAGGCAGTTGCTATTATCACAGAAGATGCAAGACTCTTTATTCCGCTTGATGAACTCGTTGATTTCAAGGCAGAGCTTGAACGCCTCGAAAAAGAAAAAGCAGGCGTGCTTAAAGAAATCGCATTCGTTTCAGGCAAACTTAACAATGCTAACTTCGTTGCAAAAGCACCTGAAGCACTCGTAAACGAGCAACGCGAAAAACTTGCAAAATATAACGAGAAACTTGCAATGCTTGAAGAGAGTATAGCGAAAATCCAAAATAAATAAAATTGATACGGAATGCCTTCCCCTTGAGGGGAAGGTGTCACCGTAGGTGACGGATGAGGTGTTTATATGAATAAAACCAATAATCCAAAACTAAAAATAAATGCACAAGAATTACGAAAGAATATGACTAAAGAAGAACGACATCTTTGGTATGATTTCTTAAAAGAATTACCTATCACAATCAACAGACAAAAAGTGATAGGTAATTATATTGTGGACTTTTATTGTGCGGAAACAAAAACTGTAATTGAACTTGATGGTTCACAACATTTTGAGGATAAAGGCATTGAATATGATGCTAAACGAGATGAATATCTAAAATCGTTAGGTTTAACTGTTTTGAGATATTCAAATTATGATGTGAATACAAATTTTTATGGTGTATGTACGGATATAATGAAAAGGCTTCCCCTTGAGGGGAAGCTGTCACGAAGTGACTGATGAGGTGTAGGTTGCGAGAGCAACCGTTAATAAAATCTTGACTGACTTTGTTCACCTCATCCACCGCAAGCGGTCCCCCTTCCCCTTAAGGGGAAGGCAAAAAATAAGACCTCTCGTTTTGAGAGGTCTTTTCTTATGTGCTTTTGATTATTCCTTAATCATAAGTGATTTAACAATTGCTGTCATTTCTGCTTCACCGTAGATTACAGGAACTGGGTAAAGCGGGTTGCCTTCTTTAAGTGCACGCTCTACGATAATTGGAATATCTTCTTCCTTAATCTGTGCAAAGCCCTTTGGAATATTCATTCTTTCGTTCATTGCATAGATTTCAGCAATGAATTTCTTTGCCATTTCTTCTTCGCTTTCGCCACTAATACCAACGATATCAGCAAGTCTTGCGAGCGGTGCATAAACTGCTTCGCCATAGCTTTCAAGCATTACAGGAAGAATAACTGCATTTGCAAGACCGTGAGGGATACCATACTGACCGCCAAGGTTGTGAGCAACTGCGTGAACATAACCAACATAAGCACGAGTAAATGCCATACCTGCATAGTAAGATGCTAAAAGCATATTGTTTCTTGCTTCAATATTTTTACCGTCTGTGTATGCTGTTTCAAGGTTTTCAAAAATCATTTTTGTAGCCTTTTCAGCATACTGAGTTGTTGATTTAACATTTGATTTGCCAATGTATGCTTCAACTGCGTGAGTAAGAGCGTCCATACCTGTTGTTGATGTGATGTGTGGTGGAAGACCTACTGTAAGTTCAGGGTCAAACACTGCAAATCTTGGACGAAGGAATGGGTCGTTACAAGCATTCTTTTCGTGTGTCTTTGAGTTAGAAACAACCGCTGCAAGTGTGCATTCTGAACCTGTACCTGCTGTTGTTGGAACTGCAAAGAATGGTGGGAGTGGACGAAGAATTTTCATAAGTCCACGCATTTTTTCAACCGGCTGATTTGGTTTAACAACTCTTGCTGCTGCAATTTTTGCACAGTCCATTGGTGAGCCACCACCAAATGCGATAATACCCTGACAACCGTTAGCTTTATACATATCTTTTGCTTCTTCAATGTTTTCGATTGTTGGGTTTGGCTGAGTACCGTCATAAACTACATACTCTACTCCTGCTTTGTCCATTTCTTCGTAAAGCGAGTTGAGAAGTCCAAGAGAAGTCAGACCTTTATCTGTTACGATAAGTACTTTTTTAAGTCCCTTTTCTTTAATGAGATTAGGAAGTTTGCGAATACTACCTGGGCCTGTAAGCATAAATGGCTCGCCCCAAGGTAAAAAGCATTCCATAACCATCATAACTTTCTGGAAAACTCGGCAATATGCCTTGTAAAATTGATTCATAAAATAACCCCTTTTCTTTTATATGAATTTTTATTTTATTTTTTACTATTGAAAATCTCAATAGCTAATTTACTGTCTTTATCAATTTGTGCCTTTAACTCGTCTTTAGAATTGAATTTCTTTTCGGCTCTTATAAAGTCAAGAAGTTCAACTTTGATTTTTCTGTAATAAAGATTACCGTCAAATCCTAAAATACAAGTTTCTGAAAGCACCTTGTCACCGCCTACCGTCGGGTGACAACCAAAATTTGTAACTGACGGGTAAATTTTACCGTCAACCGTTGACTGCGAAGCATAAACACCGTGCTTTAAGTTTATAAAGCCTGTGGGGAAATGCTGGTTGATTGTGGGAAAACCAAAAATCTTTTTGCCGATTTTATTGCCCTCAACCACAAGAAAATCGTAAGAGAAATTACGCCCTAACATCTCGTTGGCGGTTTTAATATCGCCATTTGCCAAAGATTTGCGAATTCTTGTAGCACTAATCATTTCGCCTTTGTATTCAATGCTTCGTGCCATCTTGTAAATTATACCATACTTTTCGCATAATTCACATAATATTTTACTGTTTCCGCCACCATCTTTGCCAAAAAGAAAATTTTCACCGCAGATTACCGCACCCACATTGTGCTTTTTAATGAGAATATCTCTCAAAAATTCTTCGGGGGATAAGTTGCGGATTTCTTCAAAACTTATATGAACAGGTAAAACCTCAAGTTCTTTTGCTTTCTCTTCTTTGTCCTCACTTGTAATGAGAAGTGGTGGTGCAATACCTTTAAGTACCGCTTGCGGATGAATATCAAACATAAGCATTGCAGGGGTAAAACCATCTTCTGCAAAGGCTTTTGCTTCATTCAACACATTTAAGTGACCCCTGTGCAATCCGTCAAAGGTGCCAAGTGCCAATGCAAGTTTTTTCATTCGTCTATTAGCACCCTCCTTACACTCAGGTCGCTTTTTTCTTCTTTGATTTCTCCAAGACCTAAAAGTTTTCGCTGGGGGGAGTAAACACGGTAAATGCCAACAGGGTAGTCACCGTGAAGTCGTGCATAATCCAATGCACCACCGTTGTGAAAACGATTAGCTTGAGGATTTGTAACTGTAATTTCAGGGTAACTCATAAGTGCAGTTTCAACTGATGTTATAACTTCGTCAGTTCTGTTTTCACTTACAAATTGTTCTAATTCTTCTAATGTAACTGCATTTTCAATAGAAAATCCATTTGCACTTGTTCTGCGAAGTTCTGTCATAACCGCACCGCAACCAAGTTTTGCCCCAATATCATCACAAAGTGAACGGATATATGTACCTGCCGAGCAAGTGACATCCATTGAAAACTCGATACCGTTAAAATCATAAATTTCTAACTTTTCTATGGTAATTTTTCTTTGCTCACGCTCTATTTCAATTCCTTTACGAGCCAAATCATAAAGACGCTCACCGTCTTTTTTTAGAGCCGAATACATTGGGGGAGTCTGCAAAATCTCACCTTTGAAATCTTCTGCAACACTTAATAGTTGTTCTTTTGTCACATTAACGGGACTTTCACTTAAAATCTTGCCCGTAATGTCAAGAGTATCAGTCGTAATACCAAGTTTTACCCTTGCAGTATAACTTTTTTTGTGTTCAGGCAACAACTCAATAAAGCGTGTTGAATAGCCAAGCATAACAACAAGAACACCGGTAGCCATAGGGTCCAGCGTGCCTGTATGCCCTGCTTTTTTGACACCTAAAAGTCGAGAGGCTTTTTTAACAGCCATAAAAGATGTCATATCGCGGGGTTTGTCAAGACAAATTATGCCTGTCATTAAAATTCCGCCTTTATAACTTCAAGTAATGTTGCTTTAACTTCGTCGAGTGAACATTCAAATTCACAGCCCGCAGCAGCGTGATGACCGCCACCGCCAAGTTTACCGCAGATTTTTGCCGCATCATAAGGCTCAACAGTACGAAGCGAAACTTTGTAACTGCCATTGTGACGCTCACGGATTGTAATACCGATTTTTACACCCTCAATTTTGCGGGGGAGTGCAGCAATACCATCACACTCTGTTGAACTTGAACCGCTTTCCTCAAACATTTTGCGAGTTATTGTCATAATTGCACATTTACCATCAAAATAACTTTCAATTGATGAAACTGCCATCTGTTCAAGTCTTAAATATGACAAAGATTTTGTTTCAAACATAAGACGGTTGATGTTTACATAATCAGCACCTTTTTCCATAACATCTGCCGCAATTCTGTGAACAGTAGGTGTTGTGTTTGAAAACATAAAACAACCTGTGTCAGTTGCAAGTCCTGTATAAACGCAACTTGCAATTTCGGGAGTAATTTCTACACCTAATTCGCAAATAACTTCATAAATCACAACAGCAGCCGCAGCCTTATCCTCTAAAAGAAGGTTTTCTGCGTACTCCCGGTTTGAAAGGTGATGGTCAATGCATAACCATATATTATCGCCATACTCTTTTTCAAAACTTTCACCTAAAAGTTTTTTGTCGGCAACATCAACTGCAATTATTTTGTCAAATGTAAAGTCGTTATTGTCAACCCCATTCCACAAATAAGAATACTTGTGGTGCATAGGGTCAACACATTTTACAAACGATTTTTTACCCATCTTGTCAAGTGTACGCTTTAATGCAAAAGCACTGCCAAGTGTATCACCGTCAGGGTTACGATGTGTGAGAATAAGATAATTATCAAATTCTTTTAAGAGTAATGCACACTCTTTAACATCTATCTTTTTCATAGATTATTCCTCAGTATCGGAAGTAATAGTAGTACTTTCGATTTTCTTAAAGATTTCCATACCGTGTTCAATTGAATCATCGGCAATAAATTTAAGTTCAGGAGTTTTGCGAAGATGAAGTTTTGAGCCTACCTCACGACGAATAAGACCTGTTGCAGATGTAAGTCCTTTAACTGCCTCTTTTGCGTCATCAATGCCACTCATTGAACTGACATATACCTTTGCAAAAGAAAGGTCAGAACTTACATCAACACGAACAACAGTTAAAATTTTATCTTTAACTCGTGGGTCTTTTAACTCGCGGATAATAGCCACAATTTCACGCTTAATATCTTCTGAAACTCTGCCTACTCTGTAACCTGCCATTAGTCTCTGTATTCCTCCATAATAAAGGCTTCAAAAATGTCGCCTTCCTTAACATCGTTAAACTTGTTAAGACCAATACCACATTCGTAACCTGAAGCCACTTCCTTAACATCATCCTTAAATCTCTTAAGTGATGAAATTGAGTCTTCAGCAATAACAATACCGTCACGAACAACACGGATTTGTGCATTTCTTGTTACCTTACCGTTTTGAACATAAGAACCTGCAACCATACCAACTGATGAAAGTTTGAAAACATTACGAACTTCAATTCGACCAAGTAATACTTCACGGAATTTAGGAGCAAGCATACCTTTCATAGCGTCTTCAATTTCTTCAATACAGTCATAAATGATACGATACATTCTCATATCAACACCGTCACGCTCTGCAATTTCAGCAGCCACAGGGTCAGGACGAACATTGAAACCAACGATAATAGCGTTTGATGCGTTTGCAAGCATAATATCTGATTCGCTTACTGCACCAACACCGCCGTGAATAACTTTAACTTGAACTTCCTCATTAGAAAGTTTTTCAAGATTCTGCTTAACTGCTTCAACTGAACCCTGAACATCGGCTTTAACGATAATGTTAAGAGTCTTGATTTTACCTGCATTGATTGATGAGAACAAGTTGTCAAGAGTAACTTTCTGATACTGGTTAAACTGTTCTTCTTTCTTTTCTTGTTTTCTCTTTTCAACAAGCTCACGGGCAAGTCTTTCGTCAGAAACTGCGTTGAATACATCACCTGACTGTGGAACTTCGTCAAGACCCATAATTTCAACAGGAACTGACGGACCTGCTTCTTTAATTGAACGGTGTTTGTCGTCAACCATAACACGAACACGACCAACTGCAGTACCTGCAACAACAATGTCACCTGAATGGAGTGTACCGTTCTGAACAAGAAGAGTAGCAACAGGACCCTTACCCTTATCAAGACGAGCTTCAATAACAATACCTTTAGCAGCTCTGTTAGGGTTAGCTTTGAGTTCTCTCATTTCTGCTGTGAGAAGAACATTTTCAAGAAGAGTATCAATGTTCATATGTGTTTTTGCTGAAACAGGAACGCAGATAACATCACCGCCCCATTCTTCAGGAACAAGACCGTGTTCTGTAAGTTGTTGCATAATCTTATCAACTGTTGTGCCAGGCTTATCCATTTTATTGATAGCAACAATAATGTCAACCTCGGCAGCTTTAGCGTGGTTAATAGCCTCAATAGTCTGTGGCATAATACCGTCATCAGCAGCAACAACAAGAATTGCAACATCAGTAGCTTTAGCACCACGAGCACGCATTGATGTGAATGCTGCGTGACCAGGTGTGTCAAGGAATGTAATATACTGACCGTTAAGGTTTACTCTGTAAGCACCGATGTGCTGAGTAATACCGCCTGCTTCAGTTGCAGTAACATTTGTATTTTTAATAGCGTCAAGAAGTGAAGTTTTACCGTGGTCAACATGGCCCATAACAACTACAACTGGGTCGCGGGTTACAAGGTTTTCTTCGTCATCTTCACTGTCGTCAATAATTCTTTCTTCAATTGTAACAACAACTTCACGGTTAACCTTTGCACCAAGTTCAGTTGCAACAATTTCAGCTGTGTCGTAGTCAATAACTTCGTTTACAGTAGCCATCATACCAAGTGAGAAAAGCTTTTTGATAACTTCAGCAGCAGTCATTTTAAGACGAGATGCAAGTTCACCAACTGTGATTTCGTCGCCAACTGTGATTACAGGTGGTTTCTTTGCACGCTCTGCTGCAATTCTCTTGAGTCTTTCTGCTTCAGTTTCTTTTTTGCCACTTCTCATACCTTGTTTACGGTACTGCTGGCTCTTTTGTTTAAGCTTCTGCTTTTTAACCATATTGTCGCTCTGGTGTGCGTTAGCAGGAGCAATGTTTTCATATCTTTCGTTGTATTTTTCAGCGTCGAAAGAGTTTGCTCTTGTATCAATGTGACGCATTTCGCCCTTTGTACGAGCCTGCATTGGTTTTGAAGGGTCTTTCTCTTTCTTTTTAGGCTGTTCCTGTTTCTGCTGTGGCGCAGGAGTATTCTGCTTTTTGTTGTCAGCAGGTTTGTTTTCTTTCTTTGTTTCCTTTTTAGGTTCAGCTTTTGGCTTTTCCTGTGGAACAGCAGCAAAATATTCGTCAAAACTCTTTACTGAGTTTTCTTTTGTAATCAAATCAAAAAGAAAATCAAGTTCTTTTTCTTCAAGGGCAGTTTGAGATTTCTTTTCGCCTTCAAAATGTTTTGAAAGATTTTCTATAATATACTTGCTCTGAATATTAAAATCTTTAGCAAGTTCGTGGATTTTATATTTTTTAATCGCCATATTCATAACCTCCCGTTATAATACTGTATAACTTGTTTGCAAAGCCTTCTTCGTCAATTGAAATAACTCCTGCTTTTTTACCGATTGCAAATCCTACTTCACTCATTGTGAATGGTGCTTCAACATATTTTATGTTGCGGTTATTAAAATTACACTCGTCAAGGATTTCTTTTTTAAGCCTTGGTGACGCGTCACAGCAGGTGATGGCAAGTTTTGATTTACCTTGTTTAATTGAGGTAATTACCGCGTCATGACCTATTGCCATTTTACACGCCTTTCTGCAAAGACCTAAAAGACCGTTAAGATTATTTGTTATCATCTTTACTGATTTCTTCCTCCATCTGTTTGTAAACCTCGTCAGGAATTGTCATTTCAAAAGTTCTTTCAATTCGTTTTGATTTTCGGGCTTTTTTAAGACATTCAGCGTTGTTGCAGATGTAAGCACCTCTGCCGGATGCCTTGCCTGTAAGGTCAAGAAGTATTTCACCGTCGGGAGTTTTAACAACTCGCACAAGTTCTTTTTTTGGTTTTTGTTCACCGCAACCTGTGCATTTTCGCAAAGGTATTTTTTTCTGTTTCACGCTTTATGTCTCCTTTCAATAACTTCAAATAGAAAGATTAGCCTTCATAGAAACCGCTTTCAGGCTTAATGTCGATTTTCCAACCTGTAAGCTTTGCTGCAAGTTTTGCGTTCAAGCCTTTGTTACCGATTGCAAGAGAAAGTTGGTGGTCAGGAACAGTAGCCTGACATTTTTTCTCATCAGCATTAACAATTTCAACGCTAAGTACATTTGCAGGAGCAAGAGCAGCTGCAACAAACTCTGCAGGGTCTTCGCTGTATTTAACAATATCGATTTTCTCGCCGCCAAGAACTTCAACAATGTTGTTTACACGAGCACCACGCTGACCGATACAAGCACCGATTGGGTCAATATTTTCGTCAGAACTGCTTACAGCCATTTTTGTTCTGATACCTGCTTCACGAGAAATTGAGTGGATTGTAACAACACCATCATAAATTTCAGGAACTTCTTGCTCAAAAAGACGCTTAACAAGACCTTTGTGAGTTCTTGAAATCATAACTCTTGGTCCGCGTTCGGTATCTTTAACTTCGCTGATGTAAACTTTAATAAGTTCACCCTCTGTAAATGTTTCGTCAGGCACTTGTTCACCCTTTGGAAGAACTGCTGTACCTTTACCGATTTCAAGTGTAACATTACCGTTGATTGGGTCAATTCTGCTTACTTTTGCAGTAACAAGGTCTTGAGTTTTTGACTGGAAGTCACGAATAACCTGACCGCGTTCTGCATCTTTAATACCCTGACGGATAACATGCTTTGCAGTCTGTGCTGCAATACGACCAAACTTCATTGTGTCAAGTTCAATTTCAAGAGTTTCGCCTGCTTTAGCATCTTCGCGATACTCTTTTGCGTCTTCAACAAGAATGTCCATATTTTCATCTTCAATTTCTTCAACAATGTTAAGGTGAACATAAACTCTCATTGTCTGTGCTTCAGGGTCAATGTCACAAGCAACTACATCTTTGTTGTTGTAATCTTTTCTAACTGCCTTTACAATTGCTTCGCCGATTTTGTCATAAAGGTAATCTGCCTGAATACCCTTTTCTTTTTCCATTAAAGCAACTGCTTCAAAAAATTCTTTATTCATTTTCCAAAAACCTCCAATATCTTAGTCAATGTCGCCGATTCCGCCGAAATCGTCTGCTTTAATCCAAGATGCTTCTTTTTTTAATATATTCATTTCGGTTTCTTCATCAATAGCAATTGTAACGCTTTCATTGTCGTAGTCAATAAGAATACCTTTGTATTCTCTCTTGCCCTCAAAAGCCTTGATAAGTCTAACCTGAATTTTTTCACCTAAATAGCATTCAAAGTGAAAATCCCTGCAAAGTTCACGCTCAATACCGGGGGATTGTACCTGTAAATTGTACGCTTGTTCAATTGGGTCTGCTTCATCTAACGGACCGTCAATTGCGTGGTGCATTGTGACACAATCGTCAATACTTACACCGTCTTCTTTGTCAATAGTAATGCGAAGATACCAACGAGCACCCTCTTTAACGAATTTAACATCCCAAAGAATAAGACCTAATTCGTCTGCAATAGGCTTGGCAATATCCCAAACCACTGAGGCAGTGTTTTTTTTCATAAAAACCTCCTGTTAATATTAAATTGTCATTGTTTTGAAAAAATACCCTAATAAACTCAAGAGAGCGGGTCGCCCCACTCTCTGTCAATACGGATATTCTTGCCATAACGAATAATACCATATTTTTTTTCAAAAATCAATAGTTTTTGCCAAAATTATATACAATAATATATAGTAATTGCGAATTGCGAATTCTACATTACGAATTATAGGTCATCTGCATCTTGTACGGGAACTTGGAATCCGTCAGGGTTGCCTGTGTAACTTCCGTTTGTGTCAAATTGACCATCAGGGTCGTACGGAGACCAAATTTCTGAGATTTCTTCACTTAATTTATCAATTTTTTGTTTTGTTTCATAAACTTTGTCTTTTTTATTTTTCTTGAAAAACATTTTTTGCACCTCCTGTAGTTATTTTTCCCCGATACGCTCATAAAATAAAAAAGAAAAGAAAAATATTAAAGAAAAATGTTGACTTTTCATTTCGATTTGGTTATAATGAACGAGAATAGAGGTGTAATACCCGATTTTTCACGCGAAAGGATAATGATTATTATGAAAAAGACTCTTTCAATAGTTCTTGCATTGGCTATGGTTTTTGTTATGGGCTTCTCAGCTTTTGCTGAAGGTGAAGACCTTACTCCAGTTAAACCAACTGACCCTGCAGAACTTGGTGTTTATTATGCAGACCTTCTTAATGCTGAAGATTCAGACCCAGCAGCAGTTGCTCAAATGGTTCTTGACGATTTGATTATTGCTGAAGGTGACGAAGGCATTTATACAGTAGAAGACCTTCCTGTAGTTTTGGAAGCTTTTGTTGAAAATTCAAATGATGCAGACAAACTTTTAGCAGCTGCTGAGCAGATTACAGCAGGTCTTGAAAGTATGGGCATTGTTCTTCCTGAGTTTGATGATATTCTTCCTCCTCCATCTGGTGAAGATGAAGAAAGCACTCTTCCTGAAGACGAAGAACCAACAGATGACACAGGTTTCCTTAACACAATCCTTGGCATCCTTGGTTCAATCGGCGATATGATTTTCGGTGGTGGCGATGACACTCCAACAGATGACCCAGCAGGCGACAATGGTGACGACACTTGGGGTGACGGTGACGCTGATACTAACGGCGATGACGACGATTTAGTTTCTGATACAGGTGACACAACAGTTATTTCTGTTGCAGCAGTAGCACTTGTAGCAGGTGCAGCTCTTGTTCTTACAAGAAAAAAGAGTGAAGACGCTGAATAAGTCTTTTACATAATTTCATAGTTGATATTGCAGACGGAAATCTTAACGGTTTCCGTCTTTTTTATTTTGTTTAACCACTGATTTCAATCTTAGTCATAAGCATTGATGGATAATTTTTTGCCATTTCGCCCTAAAATCTTCGGTAATACACAAAGTATTGCCTGCGGTTTTGAGACAAAATATCTAAAAATTTCTCTCACCAATTCTTATAACACGATTTTATCAGTGGTTATTTTTCTTTTCGGAGAGTTGCGAAGATTTTCTTGACAAACCCATAATATGTTGCTACAATAATAAATGCAAGGCGAACAAATGTTCGATAGATAAAACCGCGTTGATTTTTTAACGGGGTTTTTATTTTTCTGAAAATAGTTCTTGAAAGGGGAGTTTTATTTGTTACAAGACATCAAAATAAGAGAAATGTCAAAAGAAGAATATTTTTTTCTTACTGAAAACTTAGAATTTGTTGATAAAAACTCAATCTGCAACGGTGTTCGTTATCTTGTTTACAACAAGAAAAAACGATTGCTTGATGTGGTGCAAAAAGTAATGCAGAATGAGTTAACAGAAGACGAGCGTAATCTGGCAATCGATTATTGGAGTGGTGAATATTCATTAGGGGAGATTTCAAAGAGAAATAATATTACACGCTCTGCAATATACAGACATATTGATAGTATCAAAGAAAAAATTGAAACTTCACTAAAATATGTTCTTATTTATGATGCCAACGCTTTGCCACAATCAACAAATGAGTTAATGAACTTTATCAAGGAGACACAAATTGAGCAAAGAAACAATGTCAGTTGAAGATTTAGGAAAAGAATATGAAAAGCACGCTGAAATACAGCAACATTTCATTGATAAATGCAAGGCAGAAATCAAAAAAGCAAAACAATCGGGGGATACGGATACGGTTACAAAACTTCAATCAGATTTACGAAAATTTTACGAAATCAAAAAAGAACTTGAAGAAACCGCAATCCACTTAAAAAACTATTATAAAAAAGGAGATTTTTAATGGAAACAAAAATTATTTCTATTGACATATCACCCGAAATAACCGAAACGCAAACTGAAAATGCAGGCGTAATGTGGGAACATAACGCAACAACACTTGTGTTTAATATTCATAAGGCATATATGGGCGATTACAGATATTATCTTGAATACCGTTCACTTCTCGGTACAAAAGTCAGAACAGAATATCTTGAACCTGACCTTGAAACTAATACGGTTACATATAACATTCCTGTAACAATGAGTTCTCTCAAAGGGGTTGAGTGCTATTTCAATATTGTGTCAATTGACGGTGACGGTAATACAGTTCAGGTAATCAAACCTCATAAGTTCTGTTTGCAGTTTGATTATTCCCCTGACACCGATAACTCACTTGCAAAAGTCAACGATTTTTCAATCAACGCATTACTTGAAGCAATCCGTCTTGGCACTTTTAAGGGGGATAAAGGTGATAAAGGCGACATAGGTGCAAAAGGTGACAAGGGCGATAAAGGTGACACAGGCGAAGTTTCAATGGATTACGCAACAGACAACTTTGCGAATGCAATAAAGAAAACTGTAACGGGTAATCCTATAAACCTTGATGACGCGTCAACAATCCCACACACTCTTAATATAAAAACTATTGCAGATACAAAAGTGCATATAAGAGGTAAAAACCTTATTCCTTTTACAGATAAAAAGTATAACGGTAAATATCAGGCAGGGCAAACTTATGAATTGAACGGTGTCAACTTTACATTCAATGATGATGGGTCTGTATATGCCAAAGGCACCGCAACAAATGCGGTAGTTTTACCATTAGTATATTGTTCAACATATACCAAAGGTATTCATACTGTAACATTGAGCGGTAGTCCACAGGGTGCGTCTGCTACAACATACTGTTTAAGACTTAAAAACGGTACAGAAGCAACAGCAAACTATGAAGACTACGGTAACGGTAAAACCGTCAACAATGTGGATTTGTCAGGTTGTTCAGTCTATATCATTGTTATTGGCGGGCAAACGGTAGATGCTACATTTTACCCTATGCTTGAATTCGGCAATACTGCAAGTGATTTTGTTTCACCTTGCGAAAGTGTTTTAGCAACAGCAGACGAAAACGGAGTTGTAAGCGGTGTTAAATCCGTTGCAACAGAAATGAGCATTTTCACAAACACAACCCATATTATTGAATGTACTTATAACTGTGACACTTCAAAAGTAATTGAAAAAGCAAAAGAAGATGCAACAAAAGAGTTGAACAAAGTGAAAGAAGATATTGCAAATCTTGGGTATCGTTTAATAAACACCATAACAATTGACAATGATGCTCAACTTGTTGCCTTTTCAACTGATATTGACAACAACACCCTTGAAAGCCAGAAATTAAGCAGATTCTTTATTTTGTTTACTGGCAGTTTTGTGAATACTACTCAGTCTCAACCATTATGCGTATTGCTTAATAGTGGTGGGGTATATCAAATGTATAAAACTTTCAACATTACAGCAAATAACTACTGCGGATTATGGCTTGAATGTGAAAAGATTATCTCGCTTGCTGACAGAAGTGTGTATAAAAGCACATATCCGTCAACGCTTTTGGGCAATTTTAATGCGGATACGGGTATGGCACAAGGTCTTAACGCTAACAATTCACCTTTGTATTCAGATTTAAGCGTAGTAAATACAGATAAAATTCAAAAAATAACATTTGGTTGTTTTAACAGTAATAATCTTATGAAATCGGGCAGTAAAATCTATTTGTTCGGAGTATAAAAAGGAGTTGACAAAATGGCAGTTTATAAAGGTATAGATGTTTCAAAATGGCAAGGCGAAATCAATTGGAGTCTTGTAAGAAATGCAGGGATTCAGTTTGCTATGATTCGTGCAAGTTTCGGTTGGGGTAAGGGCCAAAAAGATAGGTTTTTCAATACAAATTACACGGGTGCTAAAAAGGTTGGTATTCCTGTGGGTGCTTATCATTACTCTTATGCTACAACCGTTGAAGATGCAGTTAAAGAGGCTGAACTTTGCTATTCAATTATTAAGGGGAAAAAGTTTGAATACCCTATCGCTTATGATATGGAAGAAAATCGCGTTGCCGCATTAGGTAAAGAAAAAGTATCAGCAATTGCAAAGGCTTTTTGCGAAAAAATGGAAAGTTACGGGTATTATGTTTGCATTTACGCTAACAAACATTGGCTTGACAACTATTTTACAGATGAGATTTTCAAAAAGTACGATATTTGGCTTGCTCAATGGAGCGAAAAGCCAACTTTTGAGCGTACTTACGGTATGTGGCAGAAAACCTCAAAAGGTAAGGTGAACGGAATTGAAGGTAATGTGGATTTAGATGAATCTTACAAAAACTACCCTGCAATTATGAAATATAACGGGCTTAACGGATTTGGTGCACCAATCGAGGCAAAACCACCAAAACGCGGATTTACAGCAGGGCAAAAAGTAGTGCTTAAAAATGCAAAACTTTATTCATCTGCATGGAGTGATGTTGTAAAAAATCATTTAAGCGGTACTTATTATATTTACGATGGTATCTATTTTGAGGGCAGATACAGGGTTACAAACTCACTTTCAAATGTAGAGCGTAAGCCAATCGGCAAATATGTAACGGGTTTTGTTCACCGTGACGATATGAGGGATAAAAATGCTTGAAAACGAGATGCTTAACCATCGTCTTGACAAAGTTGAATCCGATATACAAATCTTATACAAAAAAGTCAATGATGTAACACTTACACAAGTCCAAAGTGTCACAAAACTTGACAGTATGCTTGTAACTCTCGGCGAACTGAAAGAGAGTATAGAGGCACTAAAAAAGCGACCAAGTTGGTTGTGGGATAAAGTTATAATCGCATTGATAAGTGCTCTTTGCGGTGTAGTGGTAAGTCACATTTTTTAGGAGGAAAGATGATAGAATATATTGTAGAAAACGCACTTGTGTTAGTGCCGGTGCTTAATATAATTGGTATGATAGTAAAGAATACCGAGAAAATCAATAACAAATACATACCGTTAATTTTACTGTTTTTCGGTATTGCGGGAACAGTTGCAATATTGGGATTAAGTCCCCATAGCGTTGTGCAAGGTGTTTTAGTTACAGGCACAGCAGTTTATGGAAATCAAGTTGCAAAACAATTAAAAAGTGAATAGAATATTATAAGGCGGGGTCAACACCCCGCCATTTTTTGTATAACTGTTTCTTTTTATATTCTTATTGACTTTAACTCCCATAGATTTTATAATATTTTACAGAAAGGTGAGATGTTTATGGCAAACCTTATATGTGCAAAATGCAATCAGCCAATCGATGAAGAAAATGCGGTTGAATGTCCTTTTTGCTGGGAAATATATCATAAAGAGTGTTGGGAAGATACCGAAAACTGTGTGACCTGTAAAAAGTATAACCCTATTTACGAAATGGCACAGGCACAAAAAGAAGTTGAAGCACAAAATCAACAAAACGAAGAAAATGAACTTAAAGATAAAGAAAACACTGTCGATGATGATTTTTCACAGTTCAATAATATAGAAACACCATCTTCACATATCGCAAATTCCGTACTTATTGTTTCAAATGTAGCACTTGTATTGGGCGTAGTGCTTGGTGTTGCACTTGCTGTTTATTATTTTATTCTTGGCGGATTTACAACCGGAATAGTTGGTGCTGTAATGGGTGCTATTATAGCGGCTATAGGTTGGGTTATATCGGTGCTTATTAAAGGATTTGCCGAACTTATAAACAACTCTCAAAAAAACGCTTATTACTTATCAAAATTAGTTGAAAAGCAGAAAGAAAAGGACGAATAAAATGGGTAAATTAAGATTTTTAATTGCTTTGATTGTGGGCAAGGTGTCAATTTTCTTGCTTGATAAAATTTTTAAGAGAGGTACAAATCTTCCGGGCGAGATTATGCTTAAAATCTGCCCTGATGCACTCTCTCGTTTCACTATGCCTAAAACCACTGTTTGCGTAACAGGTACAAACGGTAAAACAGGCACATCAAATTTGCTTACACACATAATCCGTAATAGCGGTAAAACTGTTGTAAACAACTCAAAAGGCTCAAATATGGCACCCGGTCTTGTAACTGCACTTGCTTCTGATTGCACATTAGGTGGCAAAGTAAATTCTGATGTTGCGGTGCTTGAGGTTGATGAGCGTTCATCACAGTTTATCTATACAAAATTTGTGCCGGACTACATTCTTTGCACAAACCTTTTCCGCGATTCAATTATGCGTAACGGTCATAGTGGATTTATTTTTGACAAAATCAACGATTATCTTGACGAAAAAACTACACTCGTTCTCAATGGTAATGACGGTATTTCAGGACTTTTAGGTGAGAATAAGTGTAATCGTGTATTCTTTTCTGTAGACAAAACAGAAAGAAGTACAGATGTTTGTGAAGACACAGTTTGCGACCTTATTGCTTGCCCAAAATGTAATCATAAGTTAGACTATGAGTTTTATCACTACAATCATATTGGTGTACCAAAGTGTAATTATTGCGGATTTTCTATGCCACAAAGCACATATTTTGCAAGTGATGTGGATTTTGAGAATGGTACTTTTGTATTTAATGGTGACAAGGGCGAAAGTCTTGTTTTACCGTATCAAAAGGGCAATTTCTTCAATGTTTTCAACATTACAGGGGCTTGTGCAATATGCAGACTTATGGGAATTGATATTGATATAATCGCAAACAGTATTGAAGATTTATCATCAAAAACAGGTCGCTTTCAAGAGAATAAATTTGGCGGAGTAGAGGTTGTTTCAATGCTCTCAAAAAACCAAAATCCAATCTCTTGTTCACAAAGTCTAAAATTCCTTGATAGCACAGAAAATGACAAAGATGTAGTGCTTTTAATTACTGACAGTAATGATAAAGTTCACGGTCACGAAGATATTTCATGGCTTTATGACACCGATTTTGCACCGCTCACAAGTGATAAAATCAAGAATATTTACATTGGTGGTTCTCGTTGTTACGATTTGGCACAGTGCCTTGAAATTAAAGGCCTTGACACCGAGAAGTTCATTCTTTTTGAAAACTATGACGAGTTGGCAAAAGAGGTCAGCAACAATGCAATCAGTGACAGAAATATTGTGATTTATTTTGAACTTTATGCCACAAGCGTAGTTGCAAAAATTAAAAATGCGTTAAAAGAAAAGGGGGAGAACTGATTATGAAAAAATTTGTAATTGAAGTGCTTTACCCTGAATATAATAACCTTTACGGTGACCGCGGAAATGCAGAATATTTGCAGAAAAAACTAACCCTTGCAGGCTATGAGGTTGAAATTTGCGAAACTTCACTCTTTGACGAGCCAAAATTTATAAGTGAAAATGTTGACCTTTTGCTTATTGGCCCTTGTCAGGAAAAACATCAGCTTGTTGAAATTGAAACTCTTAAAAAGTATCGTGAGCAAATAGAAAATCGCATTGAAAACGGTGGGGTAATCCTTGCAACGGGTAATGCTTTTGAGATTTTTGGTGATTATATTGAAGATGCTAAAGGTGAAAAACACGAATGTCTTAAATTCTTCCCATACTACGCAAAACAGTTCTCACGACTTCGCTATAACGATTGTAGCGTAGGCGAATTTGAGGGTATGCAGATTACTGGATTCAAAAACCTTTTAAGCCATTCTTACGGTGATAATCCATACCCATTTTTAACAATGAAAACGGGTGCAGGTATGAATAAGGAAACTAAAACTGAGGGTGTTCATAAAAACAACCTTTTCGCAACATATCATACAGGGCCAATTTTATCACTTAACCCGCAATTTACAGATTATCTTATAAAACTTGTTGATAATGAATATGTGGGAGCAGAACTTAAATACGAAACAAAAGCATACGAAAATCGTATAAAAGAATTGCTGAAATGATAATCAATGTACGAGACGCTGACCACAGCGTCTCGTTTTTTGTTGCCAAATTGCATAAAACACTTGACAAAATTGTCTACACAGTGTAGACTATAGTTGACGACAGGATGTAGACAAAGGGAGGCGTTCTATATGAATGAAATAAAATTAGGTGTGGTTGAGTCTCGTTTTGCTGATATTATTTGGAATAATGCTCCAATTTCAACAGCAAATTTAGTGAAAATCTGCGAAAAAGAGTTGAAGTGGAAACGCACTACCACATATACCGTGCTTAAAAGACTATCTGAACGAGGACTTTTCAAATACGATAATTCTGTGGTTATTCCTTTGATTTCTCGTAATGAGTTTTATTCTATGCAAAGCGAAAAATTTGTTGAAGAAACTTTTAGCGGCTCGTTACCTGCATTTCTTGCTGCGTTTACATCAAGAAAAAGCTTGAAACCGGAGGAAATTGCAGAACTTCGCCGTATTGTAGATGAATACGAGGAGGGTTGATTATGGAAAATGTATTTCTTGAGCTTTTTAATATGAGTACAACTGCTTCTTGGCTCGTGCTTGCAGTTTTGATTTTCAGATTCGTTTTCAAAAAAGCATCAAAATCACTTCGTGTAGTTGTGTGGGGATTAGTGGCATTTCGCCTTGTGTGTCCATTCTCAATTGAAAGTGTATTGAGCATGATTCCAAGCACCGAAACTGTACCCCAAACAATAATGACCGAAAATACTTTTAGAATATCTTCAGGAATAGAAATGGTTGATAATTCTATAAACGAATATCTCGGTGACCATTATTACGAAGGTGTAACAGTTCCTACAGATGCTGGTAGTAGTTTTATGAGTATAGTTACAATGGCTTGGATAATTGGTATGGCAGTAATGCTTTTATATACCGCTATCAGTTATTTGCGAATTGTTAAAAAAGTGAAAGAGGCAACACCTCTTAAAGAAAATATATGGATTTGCGATAACATTTCAACACCATTTATTTTAGGTGTTGTTAAGCCTAGAATTTTTATACCATCATCAATAAATGATGAAGATTTGAAATTTGTAATTGCACACGAAAAAGCACATATCAAACGAGGTGACCATTTGTGGAAACCATTGGGCTTTATGCTTTTAACAATCTATTGGTTTAATCCTTTGCTTTGGGTCGCATATATTCTTCTTTGTCGCGATATTGAACTTGCTTGTGATGAAAAGGTAATTAAGCAAATGGGTGCAGAAATTAAAAAATCATATTCTGAAGCACTCATAAATTGCAGTTTGTCGCGAAAAATGGTTTCTGCTTGTCCTTTGGCATTTAGTGAAACAGGTGTAAAAGGCAGAATAAAATCTGTACTTAATTACAAAAAACCTGCTTTCTGGGTAATTGTTGTTGCAATTATTTCGGCTATTGCAATTACAATTTGCTTTATGACGAATCCTAAGACTAATGATGGTACTGTTGAATTGTTACCAAAAGAATATGTCAAAAATCAATATGGCATAAAAAATGTAACAACCGGCTCTGAATATGAGGGGGTTTCAATAGAACCTATAACAATATCCATGGTGGGAGATACAAGATATATCGATTTGCTTTGGGAAAATCAAACTGACAAACCGGCACTTTTTGGTGAACCTAGTTTTATTTACCGAAAAGACGGTAACGAGTGGGTTGAATACAAACTGCCTGAAAATTATGCTTGGAATAGTATTGGATATCTGCTGAATCCAAAAGATACAACAACCCATAAATACAATTACAACGGTTATGAAGAGTTTGAAACAGGTGAATACCGATTTGTGACAGATTTTAGTTTTGATGAAAAGCCTCATGAAAACTATAAAGTTTGGATTGAGTTTGAGTTGGTAGGTATCAACGCAGATAGTGACGCTTACATACCACTTGACCTTGTTTGTGATAGCGGTGTGTTCTCTTTCGTTCAGACTGCTGACATTGCCCCAACATTTTATGTAACAAAAGAGATGGAACTCACCACCGTTTATGGTAATGGGTTGCTTTTTGAAAGAGGAACACTCGAGAAAATCACTCTTAATGTTGAAAATTGGGATTCAAGATTTGCTTCAGCAGATTGGAGTGAGGGCTACTCTTGTACTCAAATCAGAAACAACAATAAGAATGCTTGGCAATTAAAGGTAGATAACGGTGAAGATGATATTTCCATTCTTTTTATGTTGCTGGAGCAAAATGATGGCACATATTTTATGGCACAAGGAATGTATAATTATAACAACATCAATTCTGCCAACAAAGATGACTCTTTAATAAGGTGGTTATATCTTGTTGGTAAAAATGCCACAGCGAGTGAGTTGGGTGGAGCAAATCCTTACATTGAAATACTTGAATATTCTCATCAAGGAAGCAATGATTTTGCTAAAATTTCATTAAATACCACAACAAAAAGATTTTCGTTTTCATATTCATTGTTCAGTAGTTATTTGGCAAGTGGAACTTATGAAGAATATGACGAATACATTATTATGAAAACTGATGATGGTAAAAATACATATACATTCAAGAAAGATGATGACAAACTGATTCTTGATGCGTTCCAATCTTCTCCACTACCATCATATAAGTATTCAACTGGTGGGGAAGAAGAGCCTTGTCTTACCAATGGTGCAGTATTTCAATAATTGATATAAATTTACAAACTCCAATTAGTTGAAATATCCTTATAAATACAAAATACAACAAAATTTTTACTGAAATACACAAGATATTGTAATTTTTATATTGTAATATCTTGTGTTTTTTGTTATAATAAGGTGTTAAAAATATTATGTGTAACTATGCCCGAACGGAGTAGGAAAATGGATAATAAAATTGATAAATTCAATGAAGAAAGACAAAAGGATTTAATTATCGGCAGAAACGCTGTAACTGAGCTTATCAAATCAGGTCGTGAGATTGATACTCTCTTTGTTTTGCGTGGTGAAAAAGGCGGTTCAGTCGGTAAAATTATTGGTCAATGTCGTGATAAAGGTGCGGTTATAAAGGAAGTTGACAAGAAAAAACTCGACTTTATGTGCGGTCACGCTAATCATCAAGGTGTTGTGGCAATTTGTGCTGCACACGACTATTCAACGGTTGAAGAAATTTTGGCAGTTGCCGAAGAGCGAGGCGAAGCACCATTCATTGTGGCTTGTGACGGTATTGAGGACCCACACAATTTAGGTGCGATTATCCGTACTGCCGAGGCTGCGGGTGTTCACGGTATTATTATTCCAAAACGCAGAAGTGCGTCACTTAACTATACAGTAGGCAAAACAAGTGCAGGTGCTTTGGAATATATGAAAGTTGCTAGAGTTTCCAATCTTGCATCAACTCTTGACGAGCTTAAAGAAAAAGGCTTGTGGGTATATGGTGCTGATATGGATGGTGAAGATGTGCGAAAAGTCAACCTTGATGGTGCGGCGGTGCTTGTAATCGGTTCAGAGGGTGACGGTATGAGCAGAATAATCCGTGAAAAGTGTGACTTTATTGTGTCTCTTAAAATGAAAGGGCAAATCAACTCACTTAATGCTTCCGTAGCAGGTGGCGTGCTAATGTATGAATTTGCATATAAAAGATAAAAATTAACTAAACTATAATAATTTTCGGGGGAATTTATTATGGCAGAAAGAATACCAGATTCATTGATTGATGAAATTCTTGCGTCAGCAAAGAATTACATGGTTGAAGAAACAGAAACTGAATACTCAGCCGACAAAATCGACGCTCTTGTAGCCGATATTGCCGAGACTGAAGCACAGGAGCCTATTGTTACTGAAAAAACAGTTGTTGTACCCACTTTCAAGAAAGAGAAAAGGGAGTTTTCGCTTAATATAAGCGAAGTAACTTTTGCAGAGGAAGAACAACCTGATGAGGTAACCGAAAAAACAGGTGATGTGGGTGTTCTTATAGCTGATGACGGACAGATAGGACTTATGTCAGACGGTGTTGAAATCGGTTCCGAAACTGAAGAAGTTGCAGAAGAAACTGAAGAAAAAGAAGAACTTAAATCTGTAAGCGGACAGATTTCAATAGAAAAAACAAGAATGTTCAACGAAGTAGAAATTCGTGGGGCATATAATCCGAATATTTCTCATAATTTAGGAAATAAGGTTGCAAGAACAACAACGGGTGAGGCACAACCTCTTTCAAGTTCTGCCATAGGTGAAGAAAAATACAGAAAACACTTTATGAACAAACCCGTTCAAAATCTTGAAAAAACACAGGAGCACAGAGATTTAATAGCATCATTACCACAAAAAACAATTGAGACCCCCGGTGTTGTGGTAAAGAAAAATAAGCAAGCGTCAACTAATACTGACGGTATTGAGCCAATGCCAACTATTGTCCCTGCCGAGTATGAGTTAGAGCAAGAAAAAACAAGATTTATTCCAACTGAAACTGAAGAAAATGTTTCTGATAATCAAATTATGCTTGACGGTTTTGGTGATGATAACGAGCCTGTAAATATTCAGTCAGAAGAACAGGCAGAAGAAGAACTTCGCATAAAGCGACAAGATAAAGTCAAAGAATTTATGTCAGACGGTGTTCTTTTTCAGCAAGAAGTTGAAGAACCATCATCTGCACCTAAAAAACGATTTGACCGTCAAAAACGCACTCTTGTGTGTGAATATTACGGACCAAAAGAAAAAGTTCATGTTGAAGAAGAGTTACTTAAAGAAAAATCTTCACTTACCGTTAAAACAGTTGTACTTTCAATAATCTGCTTTGTTATGGCAATTCTTGCAGGCGTTGCAGGTGCAGAAAACGGTAACTTTGAAATTTACGGTAACAACGAATTCGTTTATGTAGCAGTTCAGTTGTTGTTGCTTTTAGTGGCTTGCGGACTTAATTTCCGTAGTTTTACAAACACAGTAAAAAATCTTAAAAACAAAGTAGTGGATATGGATACTGTTATTTCTGTATCGGCACTTGCGGGTGTGCTTCAATGCGTTTTTGGTTTTGTGTTTACTGATAGTGTTGAGTCTGTTGCCCGTCTTTTGTCAGGTGCGGTACTTGTTCCTATGATTATGAAAAGTGTAGGCGAACTTATCCGTTGTAAGAATGACATTGATAATTTCGACATAGTGTCCGACGAAGAATTTGAATGTTTCAGCGTTCAAAATATTCCAGATGAAGATACTGCAAACGAAATAGCCCGCGGTCTTATGCTTGGTGACCCTGACATTAAATACTCTGCAAAAATTAACTTCCCTGCACGATTTGTGGAGCTTTCACGCTCTGCAGAGGTTACAGGACCACTTTTCAAAATTGCAGTTCCGGTAATCTGCCTTGTTGCATTAGTTATTGGTCTTATTTACGGTGTTATTTCAAAGAATTTCTTTGCAGGGGTAAGCACTCTTGCAGGTGTTATTCTTATGGGACTTCCCGTTGCCGCAAGTCTTATTTCGGCAGTAAACCTTAGTGCTGCAAATAAAAAACTCAATGCAGAGGGCACAGCAATCAACGGTTACAGTGCAGTTGAAGACGCAGTAAACTCAAACGGTGTTATGATTGACGCTTGTGATGCTTTTGTAAGCGGTGGTTGTAATATTGAGGGTATGAAACTTTACCACAAAATGCGTATTGATGAGGCAATCCTTTATACAGCGTCTGTAATTATCGCGTCAGGCGGTGTTCTTGCAGATGTGTTTGAGGGTGTAATAATCGGTAAGCGTGAACTTCTTTTCCCTGTTGAGTCACTTTCTTATGAAGAAAAACTTGGTTGCTCTTGTTGGATTCACAACCACAGAGTTTTAGTTGGTAACCGTGAACTTTTAGTTCATCATAATGTTGAAACACCGGATAAAGAACTTGAAGAAAAATATAAATCAAATGGTAAAAATGTAATTTACCTTGCAATTGAGGGTAAAATTTCTGCAATGTTTGTTGTAGTGTATAAAGCCAACGAAGAAACTGCAAGATATATGCGTGAACTTGAAAAAGACGGTCTTACAATTTTCTTTAGAACTTCTGACGCAAATATTACTGAAAGTTTTATTGAGCGTGAGTTCGGGCTTCCTTCAAATGTTGTTAAGATTATTAACCCTGTTGCAGGTGAAATGTTTACAAAAGTAAAGAATACAGAAATTGACCGTGCCGATGCAAAAATTATTCACGATGGTAAAGTTCAGACAATGCTTTCTGCACTTCACAGTGCTTTTGCAATCAGTTCTTATGTAACCATATCAAGAACAGTACAGTTAGTTGCATCGTTTATCGGTGTTGTTATTGTTGCACTTCTTGCATTCCTTTCAGGACTTGCACAAATCGGCGTATGGCAGATTATTATATATCAGGCAGTTTGGGCAGTTGTCCTTTCTGTTTTACCTAATTTTAGAAAAATATAAATTGGAGATGAGTTAATTGGCAGAGTTTTTGGAATCTGTTAAAGAAATTGCATTATGGGTGTGGAGTTTTGACCAAATCCGTTTTCTTGTTGATGCCTTTGTAAAAATCGGTTTTGCCGCACTTTTCAGCGGATTTATCGGTTATGAGCGTGAGCATTCACACCGCCCCGCAGGTTTTAGAACACATATTCTTGTGGCAGTAGGCTCTGCCCTTGTAATGCTCACATCTGTATATATTGCAAAAGAGCAAGGACTTACTACTGATGTTACACGAATGAGTGCACAAGTATTAAGTGGTATCGGTTTCTTGGGTGCAGGTACTATTCTTCGTGAGGGCTTTTCGGTTAAAGGCCTTACAACTGCTGCATCTCTTTGGGCAGTTGCTTGTATCGGTATTGCGGTAGGTTCAGGCTTTTACGCAGGTGCATTTGTTGCAACATTCGTAATTTACCTTACTCTTAACTCACTTAAAAGATTTATTGTGCGTGGTTCTGCAGGTAAACTTCTTTTTATTGAAATTAAAGATGTTGGCACACAAATCCCGCTTATTACAAAAACAATCAAACAATGTGGCGGTACAATTCATTCAATGGAAGTTGTTTATACCGAAACAAAAGATTTGAAATTCAAGCGTCGTAAAGATACTTCCGTAATCAAAGTGCTTGTTTTCCCTAAAAATGATGATGCACTTGCTCTTATGATTACAACTGTTCGCAGTATGGAAGATGTTGAGGACATTTATGTTGACTGATAACATTTCTCTTTTAGAAAATGAACATATTGAAGATTTGGGCGAGGGCGTAGGCGTTGTTGTGTCAAAACAACATACATTCGGAACAGATGCAATGCTTTTAGCATCTTTTGCAAATCCACGACCAACTGAAATTGCCTGCGATTTTGGTACAGGTTGTGGCATTATTCCTTTTTTGTGGCTTCGCGATAAAAAGTGTAGCGAGATTTCAGCCATAGAAATACAAGAAAATGCCTGCAATCAGGTTGAGCGTTCAATAGTACTTAATAATACAGAAAAAATCAAAATATATAACAGAAATTTGAAGAATATTGACGATTTCAAAGCAGGTAGTTTTGATTTGGTAACTATGAATCCCCCATACAAAATCGAAAATGGCGGAATAAAAAATGATGATGACAGTTCAACTATTGCCCGTCACGAAACTTTCTGTAATATGGAAGATATTGCAAAAAGTGCATCACGACTTTTGCGTTTTGGGGGCAAATTCTGTATTTGTCATCGTCCCGAAAGAGTGTTTGACGCAATGGTGGCGATGCGTAATAACGGTATTGAGCCTAAAAGACTTCGATTTGTGTCAAAAAAAGGCGATACTCAACCTTGGCTTGTGTTGATAGAGGGCAAACGCGGTGCTAAAAATGGCTTAAAAGTTGAAGCCCCTTTAATTGCATATAACAATGACGGTAGTTTAAGTGAAGAAATGCTTAATATTACCGCAAAATACAGAAAGGAGAATTAAAATGATAGGCAAACTTTATGTGGTAGGCACACCAATCGGCAACTTATCAGATTTTTCTCCAAGAGCTCGCGAAACATTGGCTACTGTTGATTTTATTGCAGCAGAAGACACTCGCGTTACACAAAAATTACTTAACTTTTTTGACATAAAAAAACCACTTGTAAGTTATTATGAGCATAATCGTCGTGAACGGGGCGAAATGATTATTTCCCGTATTCTCAATGGCGAAGTTTGTGCAATTGTAACTGACGCAGGTATGCCTTGCATATCTGACCCGGGACAAGATTTGGTTTATCTTTGTCACGAAAATAATATTCCCGTTGAGTCTGTGCCGGGGCCAACTGCCTTTGCAACTGCTTTGGCCATTAGTGGAATGGAAAGTGGCAGATTTACTTTTGAGGGCTTTTTAAGTACAAACAAACCAAGTCGTAAAGAGCATTTAGAAGAACTTAAAAACGAAACCCGTACAATGATTTTCTACGAAGCACCTCATAAGTTAAAGGCAACCCTTCGCGATATGTATGCGTATTTCGGTGACCGTGAAATCGCAATCGTGAAAGAACTTACAAAAATTCACGAAACAGTAATGCGGACAAGCCTTAAAGGTGCAATAGACTATTTTGAAGTTGAAAATCCAAGAGGGGAATATGTTCTCATTCTTGCAGGTCAAGAAAAAACAAAAGAAAAACAGCCCGTCACACTTGAACAGGCTGTAGAATTAGCAAAAGAATTAGTAGAAAAAGGTGTCAGCGTAAATGAGGCATCAAAAACCGTTGCCGCTGATACGGGAATTAAAAAGAGTTTAATCTACAAAGAATTACTTTGATGAATATTTATACATTCTTGCAATTTCTCTTTCAATAATTCGTGTTGCTTCGTTGATGATTGTATCCATAGATTTTGGCAACTGTTCACTTCGTTTAGGCTTGTTATCACCCTCAAAAACAAGTGACTCAATAATGTGGTCAATCATATTTGTTGTAATAAACGGTGCTAATTCTTTTTTAGCGTTTTCGTGGTTGGGAACAGCACCTTTAACCAATGCAGAAAGATAAAGCTTGTAAATTGTAAGTATGTAAATACTTCTGATTTTTGACGAGTGATTTCTGCCATATACACCAAGTCGTTCTTGCATATAAACTGATGAACGGAAAACCGTACTCATTCTTACTTCACTGTCTTGTGGGATTTCGTCCGGCACAAAAAGTGCGTCAGACATCATTTTATTGTCAGTAAGACCTAAAAGGTAGTCAGTACTCACATCATAAAAGGTAGAAACTCGGCATAAAAAGTCAAGCCCACATTCTCTTATACCCTTTTCGTAGTGAGAAAGCAAAGCCTGTGAAACACCAAGATACTGTGCGGCTTCTTTCTGACTCAAATTTTTTTCTTTTCTTAAACTCACTAAACGAGTTGAAACTGATGTACTCATTTTATCACCAAACTATACTAAAAGTATAAAAATTATACATCAAATTAAACAATTTGTATATTGTAGCATTTTACAAATTTTCAGGAGACATAATATGAAAACTTACCAAATTCACTTAATCCGCCACGCTCTTACACAAGGTACTATTGATGGCAAATACATAGGTCATACTGACGAGCCTTTGTGCGATGAGGGTAAAGCACAACTTAAAGATATTATGGAAAATTATGGCAACTACCCTGAGGTTGACGCAGTATTTTGTAGTCCCTTAAAGCGTTGTATTGAAACAGCACAAACAATTTATCCCGACAGAAATCCAATAATTCTTGACGACCTTCGCGAATACGATTTCGGTGAATTTGAGGGTAAAACTGCCGAAGAGTTGCAAGATGACGAAGACTTTGCAGAGTGGCTTTCAGGCACTAATCTAAATAAAGCCGCACCTTTTGGTGATAGTCAGGTGCGTTTTAATTACAGGATTTGTGACTGCTTTGAAAAAATTGTTGAAGGTGTAATTAAAGCAGGTGTTAAAAATACCGCAGTTATTACTCACGGTGGTGTTATTATGTCACTTATGCAGACCTATGCTCTGCCGGAAGCACCAATGCACGAATGGCTCACACCATCTTGTTGCGGTTATACAGTTCGCATTGACCCGTCAATCTGGTCAAGGGGAATGAAGGTTGAGGCAATCTCGGAATGTCCTGCACCGCAAAAAGAAGAAATCCACGAATTGTGGGATGTTTATGACCCTGATAACGACCCTTATGATGTTGCGTATTGGGAGAATGATGACAATTTTAAGGACGAGCAATAAAAATTTTCTAAATTAGCAATAAATAATACATTGAAATAGATTTTTTATAGTGATAAAATTATTTTGTAAAAATAGATTAAGTTGGTAAAAATATCCAATCACAAACAACTTAACTTGGAGGGAAAATTTATGAAAATGTCATTCCGTTGGTATGGCGAAAGTGACCCGATATCATTGCAATACATTCGTCAAATTCCAAATATGAAAAGCATTGTTAGTGCTGTTTATGACGTAAAACCAGGTGAAGTCTGGCCGAAAGAGTCAATCGAGAAAATGGTAAAACAGTGTGAAGAAAATGGTCTTATCTTTGACGTTGTTGAATCAATTCCTGTTCACGAAAATATTAAACTTGGTAGAGATAATGTGGACGAGCTTTTAGAGGTTTATTGTGAAAATATCCGTCGTTGTGCAAAATATGGCGTTAAATGTGTAACATATAACTTTATGCCTGTTTTTGACTGGACTCGTACACAACTTGATAAAGAGGCAGAAGATGGCTCAACAAGTCTTGTTATGTATTGGGAACAAATGAAAGGCCTTGACCCACTTAAAGATGACATTCATCTTCCTGGTTGGGATTCAAGTTATAGTCAAGAAGAAGTCAGAGAATTGATTTCAGCTTATGGTGAACTCGGTGAAGAAGGACTTTGGAAAAACCTTGAAAAATTCCTTAAAAAAGTTATTCCTGTGGCAGAAGAATGTGGCGTAAAAATGGCAATTCATCCCGATGACCCACCATACCCAATTTTTGGTATTCCAAGAATTATCACTTGTGAAGAAAACATTGACAGAATGTTAAGTATTGTTGATAGTGAGGCAAACAGTCTTTGCCTTTGCACAGGCTCATTAGGTTGTGCAAAATCAAACGATGTGGTAAAAATGATTAGAAAATATAGTGCAATGAACAGAATTGCATTTATGCATATCAGAAACATTTTGATTATGGAAGACGGAAGTTTTGAAGAAAGTGGTCATCTTTCAGATTGTGGTAGTCTTGATATGTATGAGGTTGTTAAAGCACTTGTAGATACAGGTTTTGATGGCTATGTTCGTCCTGACCACGGTAGAATGATTTGGGGCGAAACAGGAAAGCCCGGTTATGGTCTTTTTGACCGTGCCCTTGGTGCTACATACATAAACGGTTTATTTGAAGCTGTTGAGAAAGGAAACAAATAATATGGTACACGAAAACTTAAAAGGCAGAGTTGCAGTTGTTACAGGCGGTGGCGGTGTGCTTTGCGGTGATTTTGCAAAAACTCTTGCAAAACAAGGTGTTAAAGTTGCAGTTCTTGACTTGAACGAAGCAGCAGCACAGAAAGTTGCTGACGAAATCGTTGCTGACGGTGGTGTTGCAATCGCAGTTGGTTGTAATGTTCTTGAAAAAGAAAGTATGGAAAAAGCAAGAGAAATTATCAACGAAAAACTTGGTACTTGCGACATTCTTCTCAACGGTGCAGGTGGTAACAACCCAAAAGGCACAACTACAAAAGAAACTCTTGAAAAGATTGACCTTATAGAAAAGAATGACGATATTAAAACATTCTTTGACCTTGATGCAAATGGTATTTCATTTGTTTTCAACCTTAACTTTTTAGGTACTCTTATTCCTACACAGGTTTTTGCTCGTGATATGGCAGAAAAAGAGAATACTTGTATTGTTATGGTAACATCAATGAATGCTTACCGTCCACTTACAAAAATTCCTGCATATTCAGCAGCAAAAGCAGCGGTTAAGAACTTTACTGAATTTATGGCAGTTCACTTTGCTGATGTTGGTATCCGTGTAAATGCTATTGCACCGGGTTTCTTCTCAACAAACCAGAATAAAACACTTCTCTGGAATGCAGATGGCACACCAACAGACAGAACAAAGAAAATTCTCAATGCAACACCAATGAAGAGATTTGGTGAATCAGAAGAACTTACAGGTGCATTGTTGTTCCTTTGTGATGAAGCATATTCAAGCTTTATTACAGGTACAAGCATTTGTGTTGATGGTGGTTTCTCAGCTTACTCAGGCGTATAATTGGTGGTTCTTTTTCCGTTATAGCTCGTCTGAAATGCTCGTTAATACACGCAAGTATGAACTCCGCTTTCATACGGCTCTAACAAAAAAATAACTCACCACTTATGTTGGTTTTATCAGCATAAGTTGTAACAAAAATTTGGAGGTATAAATATGAACTTAAATCTTAGAAAAAAAGAAGATTGTATGTTTGATATGATTTCACTTGGTGAAATTATGCTTCGTCTTGACCCGGGCGAGGGCAGAATTAAAACTGCTCGTAATTTCCGTGCTTGGGAAGGTGGCGGCGAATATAATGTTGCCCGCGGACTTCGTCGTTGTTTTGGTATGAAAACAGCAGTTGTAACTGCATTTGCAGATAACGAAGTTGGTCGTCTTCTTGAAGATTTCATTCTTCAGGGTGGTGTTGATACATCACTTATCAAGTGGGTAAAATATGACGGTATCGGCAGAACAGTAAGAAACGGTCTTAACTTTACAGAACGCGGTTATGGTATTCGTGGTGCAGTTGGTGTTTCTGACCGTGGTAATACAGCAGTTGCACAACTTAAAGCAGGCGATATTGATTGGGACTACATTTTCGGTACACTTGGTGTCCGTTGGCTTCATACAGGCGGTATCTTCGCAGCACTTTCAGAGTCAACTGCAGAAGTTGCTATTGAAGCAGTTAAAACTGCAAAGAAATATGGCACAATCGTTTCTTATGACTTGAATTACCGTCCATCACTCTGGAACGATATCGGCGGTAAAGCAAAGGCACAAGAAGTTAATAAAGAAATCGCAAAATATATTGATGTTATGATTGGTAACGAAGAAGATTTCACAGCTTGCCTTGGTTTTGAAATCGAAGGCAATGACGAAAATCTTAAAGAACTCAATATTGAGGGCTATTACAAAATGCTTGAAGAGGTTGTTAAAGTTTACCCTAACTTTAAGGTTATTGCAACAACACTTCGTACAGTTAAAACTGCAACAGTAAATGACTGGTCAGCAATCTGCTATGCAGACGGTAAAGTGCATAAAGGACTTGAACTTCCGGGTCTTGAAATCCTTGACCGTGTTGGCGGTGGCGACTCATTCGCATCAGGCCTTATCTATGGTCTTATGACAACAGAAGACGCACAGACAGCAGTAAACTATGGTGTTGCTCACGGTGCACTTGCAATGACAACTCCGGGTGACACATCAATGGCATCACTTAAAGAAGTTGAAAACATTGTCGGCGGTGCAGGTGCAAGAGTACAGAGATAATATCAATCCGCTCCCTCTTTGAGGGAGCTGTCTGCGAAGCAGACTGAAGGAGTTTACGCTCCCTCTTTGAGGGAGCTGTCACCGTAAGGTGACTGAGGGAGTAAAATATGTCATTACCATATAACGGAAAATTAATTCCTTATGCTAAAGAACTTCGTAAAAATGCAACTCCTTGGGAGAAGAAGTTATGGTTTTATTTCTTGAAGGATTATGAAATTCGATTTCAACGACAAAAGGTAATTGACAATTTTATAGTTGATTTTTATTGTCATAAAGCAAAGTTAATTATCGAACTTGATGGTGGCGGTCATTTTATTGAAAAACAAATGAATTATGACTGCAAAAGGACTGAAATTTTAGAAGAAAATAATCTCAAGGTATTAAGATTTACAAATCTGGATATTGATGAGAATTTTTATAATGTTTGTACTGTTATTGATAATGAAGTGAAAATGAGAACAGATAACAAATAACTCCCTCCGTCAACGCAAGGGCGTTGACACCTCCCTCAAAGAGGGAGGGAAAATACATTGAATTTTTATATTTGGAGATGTAATTATGGATAAAGAAAAAATCATTACCCGAATTCAGGACTGTGGTATCGTAGCAGTTGTTCGTGCAGAAACAGTTGACCAAGCAATTCGTATTACTGATGCTTGTATCGAAGGTGGCGTTGCTGCAATCGAACTTACTTTCACAGTTCCACATGCAGACAAGGTTATCGAAGAGCTTGCAAAGAGATATACACCAGAAGAAATTATTCTCGGTGCCGGCACAGTTCTTGATGCAGCAACAGCAAGAATTGCTATGCTTTCAGGTGCAGAGTACATTGTTAGCCCTGCTCTTGACCTTGAAACACTTAAACTTTGTAACCGTTACAGAGTTCCAATGATGCCCGGTATTATGACGGTTCGTGAAGGTTTACTTGCTATGGAAAACGGTGCAGATATTCTTAAAGTTTTCCCTGCTGACCTTTTCGGACCAAAGATTATTAAAGATATTAAAGGCCCAATTCCATATGCTAAAATGATGCCAACAGGTGGCGTTGACGCTGACAATGTTGGCGAATGGATTAAAGCAGGTGCTGTGGCAGTTGGTGCTGGTTCATCACTTACTGCAGGTGCAAAAACAGGCGACTACAAGAAGATTACAGAAACAGGTAAGCGTTTTGTAGAAAATATCAAGCTTGCTCGTGCAGAGTTAGCAAATAAATAATTGCCTTGCAAAAAAATAAGAAATGTAGGGGTCGATGCCCACATCGACCCGCATGATAACGGGACGGTGTAGGCACCGTCCCCTACTTTTTCTGTTGATTTTAGTTATTGGTTTATATTGCAATAAATATTATTTAATGGTACAATACTTACATATCAACGAAAGGCGGTGCAAAAATGAAAAAATCAATATCAATATTGTTATCAATTGTTATGCTTTTGTGCGTATTTTCATTTAATTTACCGTCTTTTGCACTCTCTTATAACGGATTTTCTTATGAAATCCAAAACGAAAAAGTTGTGATTATGGGTTATACGGGTAGTGACAAAAATCTTACAATCCCCGCTGAAATCGATGGTAAATCTGTTATAAAAATTGAAGATAATGCGTTGAAAGATAACGAAAATCTTACAAGTGTTACAATAAGCGAAGGCGTTGAAGATATAGGGGATAGTGCATTTGAAAATTGTACTTCACTCGCAACAATCACTTTGCCAAAAACCATTACTCATATTGGCAAAAACGCGATTTTCAACACAGCATACTATAATGACAAAGCCAATTGGAAATTAAAAAGAGAAACAGTAGATACAAATATAAATATCGGCTCAGGTACGCAAGAAACAATCCCGTGGGAAGATATCGTGGCTCCTACATTACAGTATCTTTACTTAGGCACAGCACTTATTGAATGTGAATATAGTGGCAGATACAGAATTAAACAAGGTACAACTGTTATAGCCAATTACGCTTTTGTAGCATCAACAGAAGCAAAAAGCATTGAATTCCCGCAATCCTTATTGGCTATTGGTAAACACGCTTTTGATGGTTGTGTTTCTCTTGAAACTTTTAATATTCCGGAAAGTGTAGAAATAGACGCAACTTTATTTTATAATACGGGATTTTATAATAATGCTGAAAATTGGGAAAACAACGCACTTTATCTTGGCACTCGTCTTATAAGCACAAATAGTGAAGAAATCATTATAAAAGACGGTACAACTCAGATTGTAAGCGGTGCGGTAAGCGGTAAAAATGTGGTAATTCCCGAAACCGTTACAGATATTCATAAAAATGCATTTACAAGCACAGAAAATGTTATAATTTTCGGTTATGCAGATACTTGTGCAGAATCCTTTGCAAACGAAAACAACATAAAATTCATAAATCTTGAAAACCTTACAAAAGGTGATGTAAATTTTAATGGTAAACTTGATACAGAAGATTATAAAATCCTTTGCAAAATTTCAACTTTACAGCAAGTACCGTCATTTATGGTTACTCTTGCAGGTGATATGAATGAAGATGGAACTATTGACGGACTTGATGTGATTATTCTTGATTTGTTTATCAATGATATTGGCCCATCAACCATAAAAGGTGACGCAGACGGTAATGGTAAAGTCAATGAAGATGACTATGCATTACTTGTAAAAATCGCAACATTAAATACAGAAATTACAGATGTTTATATGTTTGACCGTTGTGATTTGAATTATGATGGTGCAGTTGATAGTTTTGATGCAGTATATTTAGACCTAGCTCTTAATGGTTTGGTGGCAATCATATAAAAGAACAAAAAATAACGCTTAGGTTAAGTCCTAAGCGTTTTCTTTTTCTATAATGTATTTCACAACACTGTCGTCCGTATTTGTGCCGATTATTACATCTGCAATTTCTTTTACTTGTGGCACAGCGTTTTCTACTGCAACTGCTGTGTCAGCCCCTTGTAGCATTACCAAATCGTTAAGATTGTCACCGAAAGCGGTAATAGTTTCTGCACCAACAATTTCGGCTACCTCTTTTGCACCATTCGCCTTTGATGCAGTGTTTGCATAAATTTCAACAAGCCAATCATCAGAATATGAGTCTTTATAATATGCAAAATCAATCTGTGGGATTGATTTAAGTTTTTCAACAACTTCATCAAGATATTGAGGTAACGCATAGTAGTTTACATACACGGGGTGTTGCCCTTTTTCTATGTTGGTCAAATCGTCGGTTTGTGTAAATCTACCCTCCAACATATCAACTCGCATATTGTAAAAATCTTTCATACCCTCGTTGTCAAACTCGGTGTATTTGATTGACAGCTTGTAATCATCACCATATAAAAACATAAATGGGTGAAGATTTTTCTCATAAAAGCAATCAAGAATTTTTTGTAATGCAGAATGTTTTATTTCGTGGTATTTTACCGCCTTTTTTGTTTCAGTATCATATACAAAAACACCGTTCATAAGCACAATTGGGGCGGCAAAATGAACACCCTCTAAAAGCGGTGTGGCACTCACCATACTTCGTGCAGTAGCCACAGAAAAGGGGATACCTTTTTTATAAAAATCATTCAGTTTTTCTTTTGTGAACTCACTCATTTTACCGTTATTCTGTAAAAGAGTACCGTCCATATCGCTAATATAAAGTGTTTTCATAATTCACCTAAAAAGTAGGGGACGATGCCTACATCGTCCCGTATTATTTTTATTTAAGTAATGACACTACAAGGTCACCCATTTCACTTGTTGTAACTTTCTTGAATCCCTCTTCATAAATATCAGGTGTGCGAGCTTGTCTTAAAGCCTCGTCAACTGCATCTTCAATTGCTTTTGCAGCCTGCTTTTCATCAAATGAATACTGTAACATCATAGCAGCTGAAAGGATTGTTGCAAGTGGGTTTGCCTTTTGCTGTCCTGCAATGTCAGGTGCAGAACCGTGAATTGGCTCATAAAGTCCCATTTTGCCTGTTGCCAAAGATGCACTTGCCAACATACCGATTGAACCTGAAATCATAGATGCCTCGTCAGAAAGAATATCACCAAAAATGTTTGAAGTAACAATAACATCAAACTGACCCGGATTACGAACTAACTGCATAGCACAGTTGTCAACATACATGTGTGAAAGTTCAACTTCAGGGTATTCTGCAGACATCTTGATAACAGTTTCTCTCCAAAGACGAGAACTTTCAAGCACATTTGCCTTGTCAACGCTTGTAAGTTTCTTATTTCTCTTCATAGCCATTTCGTATGCAGTTCTTGCGATTCTTTCGATTTCAGGAACTGAATACATTTCTGTATCATAAGCTGCAGGATTACCGTCAACCTCTTTGCGACCACGCTCACCAAAATAAATACCGCCTGTAAGTTCACGGACAATCATAATATCAAGTCCGTCACCAATGATGCTGTCTTTGATAGGTGATGCAGATTTAAGTGGCTCAAAAATTTTTGCAGGACGAAGATTTGCATAAAGTCCTAACGCACCACGAATACCTAAAAGACCCTTTTCTGGACGCTGATTACCGGGGAGAACATCCCACTTAGGACCGCCAACAGCACCTAAAAATACGCAATCTGCCTTTTTGCAAGCATCAATAGTTGCTTGTGGTAATGGCTCACCGGTTTCGTCAATAGCCGCACCACCGATTAACTGATAATCATAGTTAAACTTAAATCCGTACTTTTCGCCTGTTGCGTCAAGCACTTTAAGTGCCTCGTCAACGATTTCCGGACCAATTCCGTCACCTTTTAATACTACAATATTATATTCTTTCATATTACTTTTCCTCTCTAACTACATTTGGCATACAACGGTTAACTGCACAAAGAATACCTTTGATAGATGCATAGTTGATGTTGTGTGAAATGCCAATACCGAAAACATCCTTGCCCTGTGGGTCTGTGATATGGATATAGCTGACAGCCTTTGAGTCTGAGCCCAATGAAATAGCGTGTTCAGAGTAGTCAATGAACTTATATTCACCAAGACCGATTGTGTTCATAGCCTGACAGAATGCACTGATAGGACCTGAAGCAATACCTTCAATCTGTTGTGGCTCGTTGCCATTATACTGAACAGTACCAACAAAGTGTACTCGTGATTGGTCTTCACCGTGTTCGCGTTCTTCATAGAACTTGTAACTAAGCAACTTGTAAGGCCCTGCAACATTGAGATATTCCTGTTGGAAAAGAGTGTAAACCTCTTCTTTTGCTAGTTCCTTGCCCTTTTCGTCGCAGACTTTTTGAACAATCTTTGAGAATTCAGGATGCATAGCCTTTGGCATTTTGTAACCGTACTCTGCCATAATGTATGCAACGCCACCCTTACCGGACTGGCTATTGATACGGATAATCGGCTCATATTCACGACCAACATCGGCAGGGTCAATAGGCAAATATGGAACTTCCCAAAACTCTGTACCGCTTGTACGCATATATTCCTTACCCTTGTTGATAGCGTCTTGGTGAGAGCCTGAGAATGCAGTAAATACAAGTTCGCCACCGTAAGGCTTTCTTGGGTCAACAGGCATTTTTGTTGTTCTTTCAAACATTTCCTTGATTTCATTCATATGTGAGAAATCAAGTTGCGGGTCAATACCCTGTGTGTACATATTAAGAGCGAGCGTTACAATATCAACATTACCTGTTCGCTCACCGTTACCGAAAAGAGTACCCTCAATTCTGTCAGCACCTGCTAAAAGACCTAACTCAGCTGCTGCAACTGCAGTACCACGGTCGTTATGAGGATGCAAACTGATAATAGCATTTTCACGGTTTTTAAGTTTTCTGCAGAAATATTCAATTTGGTCAGCATAACCGTTAGGTGTGCTACCCTCAACAGTTGCAGGAAGATTAAGAATAATCTTGTTGTTTTCGTCAATGTCAAGTGCTTCCATAACTTTTTCACAGATAAGCACCGCGTTGTCCATTTCTGTACCTGAGAAGCTTTCAGGTGAGTACTCATAACGAATATTTACATCTTTTTCTGCTTTCAATTCGTCTGTAAGTTCTTTAATGAGTTTTGCACCCTGAACAGCAATGTCAATAACACCATCCATATCTTTCTTGAAAACTACTTTTCTCTGTAAAGTTGAAGTTGAGTTATAGAAATGAATAATTACATTTTTAGCACCGTCAATAGCTTCAAATGTTTTACGGATTAAATGTTCACGACTTTGCACAAGTACTTGAATTGTAACATCATCAGGGATTAAATCTTTTTCAATAAGAGTTCTTAAAATTTCGTATTCTGTTTCAGATGCAGATGGGAAACCAACTTCAATTTCCTTAAATCCGATATTTATAAGAGTCTTGAAATACTCAATTTTTTCCTGTAAGTTCATTGGGTCAATAAGTGCCTGATTACCATCACGCAAGTCAACTGAACACCAAACAGGTGGCTTTTCTATTGACTTTGTCGGCCACTGTCTGTCAGGAATGTTAATAGGTGTGAAAGGAATGTACTTTTCGCAACCGTTTTTCATAATTTTTTCCTCCTAAAACTGAAAATCGCCCACTATCAATATACAAATTGATAGGGACGATGGAAAAATCTACCGTGGTACCACCCTAATTTATTGGCTTTTGCCAACCTCTGCGACCTCCAACAAGGCCTGACTTTGTAACGGGGTCAACCGTCATAAGCTATGATTTCACTTATGCAACTCCGAAATGAGTTATACACACAAACACTGTGTTGCCTTGCACCAACCGACAACTCTCTGAAAGCGAGTAATTTATGTCTTGTTTTCTTCACTGTTTTTGATAGTGGTGATTTAATTTTCTAATATTATATTGTATTTAAGTAAATTTGTCAACATTCTTTTTATTTACTTATTGATTTTCTTTCAAAAAAATGTTTTAATATACCCATAAAATTTTTAGGAGATGAAAGATATGGACTTCAAAGAAGACATTGGTTTGTATTTGATTGCCGGTGGCGTAATCCTTTTCGTTCTTGCACAGTCTGTTTTCTTCCTTGTTAAAGCGTGGAAACAAGGTCAAAAATTAGGCATTGACAAGAAAAAGTTACGCGATGCTGTTACATCAAGTGCAGTTTTCACAATTCCATCAGCATTATCAGTTTTGGCTACAGTTATTGTTTTAGCCCCATCATTAGGTCTTGTAATTCCTTGGGTAAGATTATCAGTTCTCGGTAATCTCCTCTATGAAACAAAGGCAGCAGGTGACGCTATGACCGCATTCGGTCAAGAGGGTGGTATTTCATCAGTAATTACTGACCCTGAAATTTTTGCAGGTGTTGCTTGGGTTATGACTCTTGGTATTTGCTTCTCACTTGTATTATTACCATTTGTTGCAAAGCCTTTACATAAGAAAGTTCTTAGCTTAGGCAAAAAAGACGAGAACGCAGACGACTCGACAGAAAAGAAAGAAAAGAAATCAGGCGGTATTGGAGGATTTATTGACCTTTTAACTCCTGCAGTTTTCATAGGTCTTATCGGTGCATTCGTTGCTCGTGCAATTGCAGGTAAAGGTAAGCCTGAAACATTCGGTGACGGTGCAGGTGTGTTGTCAGTAATCACACTTGTTGTTGCGGTTGCGGCTTCATTGATTCTTGAAAAAATTGCAACAAAATTCAAACTTACTTGGCTTGAACCGTTTGTTATGCCTATTGGTATGATTCTTGCAATGATAGTTGCGGTTATTATGTATAATGTATTGCCACCAGAAATTGCTATCTTTGAATGGAGGGGTTAAAAATGAGTAAAAAGAATAAAACAGAAAAATCATATTTTGACCGCGTTCATGCTTGGGGTAGAGTTTCAAGTATTACAGCACTTTGTGTGCTTATTATGTTTCCGCTTTCAATTTGTTTATATCTTAATGTATGGCCATCTTTAAGTGGTGTTATGAATGGCCTTATGAAACTTATTCCGCTTTATTGGTCACTTGCAGTTATTGAAGTGCTTATTTATACACCAATGCTTGGTGCGGGTGGCACATATCTTTCATTCGTAACAGGTAATATCACAAACCTTAAACTTCCTTGTGCAATTAGTGCTATGGAAAATGCAAAAGTTAAGGCAAATTCTGAAGAAGGCGAAGTAATTTCAACAATTGCTATTGCAACATCTTCAATTGTTACAACAATTATTATTGCAATTGGTGTTTTAGTATTCAAACCATTCCTTCCTGCATTCACAAACAGTGAACTTTTAATGCCTGCATTCAAACAAGTTCAGCCGGCACTTTTCGGTGCATTGGCAGCAGGTTATTTCTCAAAGCATTGGAAGATTTCAATCTTCCCAATTCTTGTAATGCTTGGTGTATTACTCGTTGCACCGGGTCTTGACGCAGGCACACTTCTCTTCCCTGGTATTATCGCATCAGTTCTTGGTGCATTTGCTATGTGGAAACTTAAGTGGGTAAAATAATTTAAGTTAATCAACAGTCCGTTGACTCTTGTAGTTGGCGGACTATTTTTTGTAATTTTACACAGAAAAATAATGTTATTTTTTACCTATAAAACATTGATTTTATAAGGTTTTAGTGATACAATAAATTGATTATATAGAATGGATTGGAGTGTGCTGTTATGGCGTTAGTTCCAATGAAAAAACTTCTCGAAAATGCCGAGAAAAACAATATTGCAGTAGGTGCTTTCAGCGTTGGCAATATGGAAATGGTTATGGGTGCAGTTTGGGCAGCTGAAGAACTTAATACACCTATAATTTTACAGATTGCTGAGTGCAGACTTAAAAACTCACCGCTTGAGCTTATGGGGCCTATGATGATTTCAGCTGCAAAGAATTCAAAAGTAGATATAGCAGTCCACCTTGACCACGGTCTTCGCATTGAAACTGTGCAAAAGGCTCTCGAAATAGGATTTACTTCTGTAATGTTTGATGGCTCAACCTTATCACTTGAAGAGAACATCAAAGCAGTAAAAACTGTTCGCGAAATGGCAGATAAATATGGTGCAACAGTTGAGGCTGAACTTGGTGTTGTAGGTGGTAATGAAGGTGACGGAGCATCTCACGAAATCCTTTGCACAAATCCTGACGATGCAAAACTTTTCTGTGATGAAACGGGAGTTGACGCGTTGGCAGTTGCAATTGGCAACGCTCACGGTAATTACCCGGTACTTCCAAATCTTCGTTTCGATGTGCTTGACGATATTAACAAAATGGTTGATACTCCACTTGTTCTTCACGGTGGCACAGGCATTACTGACGAAATGTTCCAGCAAGCAATAATGCTTGGAGTTCGCAAAGTCAATATTGCAACAGCAAGCTTTGATAATCTTGCAAAATATGCTCTTGAATACTGCAAACCAATCGAAAAAGCAAACTATTTTGAGTTAAGCAGACAAGAAGCACTTGGCGTTTATGAAAATGTTAAAAGACATATAAAAGTTTTTAGTTTTATGGAGAGATAAATTATGAAATACATTGAATTTGATAACAGCAAAGAATTTGATTTAATCCTTTTAGGTCGTGTGGCAGTTGACTTAAACCCTGTTGATTACTATTGCCCACTTAATGAAAGTACAACATTTAAGAGATATTTAGGTGGCTCACCTGCAAATATTGCAGTTGGTCTTGCTCGTCTTGGCAAAAAATGTGGTTTCTTTGCCCGCGTTTCTGACGACCAACTCGGTACTTTCGTAACCGACTATTTTGATAACGAGGGTATTGATACTTCTCATATCAAGCGTTGCCAGAATGGTGAAAAAATCGGTCTTACATTTACTGAAATTAAGTCAGAAACTGAAAGTTCAATCGTTATGTATCGTAACGAGGCTGCTGACCTTAAATTAGATGTAGAAGATATTGATGAAGACTATATCAACCGTGCAAAAGCAATTCTTATTTCCGGTACAGCACTTGCAGAAAGCCCATCAAGAGAAGCGGCACTTAAAGCAGTGGCACTTGCTAAAAAGAACGGTGTGCCAATTATTTTTGATATTGACTACCGTGCATATAACTGGAAGAATAGTGACGAAATCGCAATTTACTATTCTTCAGTTGCTCGTGAGGCTGATATTATTCTCGGCTCTCGTGAAGAATATGACCTTACAGAGAAATTTATCAAAGTAGGTATGACAGATAAAGAAACTGCAGCATACTGGCACTCACAGAATGCTAAAATCGTAATTATTAAACACGGTAAAGAAGGCTCAACTGCTTATACAAATGACGGTGAAAGTTATTCAATTAAACCATTCCCTGTAAAACTTCTTAAATCATTCGGTGGCGGTGACGGTTACGCCAGTGCTTTCCTTTACGGTATTTTTGAAGGTTGGGAAATTATTGACGCTCTTGAATTCGGCTCTGCATCTGCAGCTATGCTTGTAGCTTCTCACGCTTGCTCACAAGATATGCCAACAGTCGATGCAGTTAAGAAATTTATTGCAGACGAAAAAGCAGAGTACGGAGATATGATTGCTCGCGTATAAAATCGGTGATTAAAATGTTGAAGAAGTTAAAAAAGAACAAAATCTTCAAACGAATAATAGCCACGGTGCTTTGCATAATCCTTTTAGTCGGAATTGTGGTTGCAGGCATAAATATTTATATGGTGTCTTATGTGGATGAGTATATTCTCACAATGGATGAAGTGGGTGAATACGATTTTGACTGTGTAATGATTATGGGTGCAGGTATCTGGGGTACAGAGCCGTCACCAATGCTACAAGAAAGACTTGATTTCGGTATTGATGTGTATTTTACAGGTTGTACTGACCGTATTCTTATGACAGGCGACCATGCCCGCGAAGAATATGACGAAGTAAACATTATGAAAGACTGTGCTATTGAAGAAGGTGTGCCTGCTGATAATGTGTTTATGGACCACGCAGGACTTTCAACTTACGAGTCAATGTATCGTGCCCGTGATGTTTTTCAGGTAGAAAAAATGGTAATTGTTACTCAAAAATATCATTTGTACCGTTCAATTTATAATGCACGCAAATTGGGTATAGATGCTTACGGAGTGGCTGCCGACAAAATGCAATACGGATTTTATAACAATATGCGAGAATGGTTGGCAAGAGTAAAAGATTTTTTCTATTGTGAAATCCAACCTGAACCAACATATTTAGGGGACCCAATCTCAATTCACGCAAGTGGTTCATTAACAGATGACAAAGAACGAATATAAAGGTGATACTATGTACGAAAATCCAAATTTTAATTCAAACAACGAAAAAATCCTTTGTGAAATGAATGGCAAAAATGCAGATATGCTTATGAACATCAAAACAAAGGTGTTAAAAGCAGGCGAAAGTGTTACAATCTGTGACGCAAATAACGAAACTGCAATACTTTTGCTTTCAGGTGATGTAGAATATTCATTTGACGGTAAAACAGAAAACGCAAAGCGTGAAAATCAGTTTATCGACAGACCATACTGTGTTCATTTTTCAAGAAAAAATGAAGTAACAGTTACTGCAAATGCCGATTCAAGAATTTTAGTTCAGCAAACAGATAACGAAAATGATTTCGGTTTTATTTGGTATAGCCCTGAAAATGTAATTTTACAGGAATTCGGCAAAGACCAATGGAATGGTACTGCACACAGACAAGTGCTTACACTTTTTGATTACGAAAATGCACCATATTCAAATATGGTTTTAGGTGAGGTAATTCATAAACCTGGTTGCTGGTCAAGTTACCCACCACATTACCACCCACAGCCTGAAGTATATTACTATGAATTCGATAAGCCACAAGGCTTTGGCGTAGGTTTCAATGGTGATGATTGTTATAAAGTAGAAGACCAAGGAGTTCTTTGTATTACACCAATGAAAACACATCAGCAGGTGGCTGCCCCTGGTTACTCAATGTGCTATGTATGGATGATTAGACATTTAGAAAATGACCCTTGGATTAAAACACGAATAGACGACCCAGACCACAAATGGCTCTTGGATTTATAAACAAACCTTTTAATAGGAGATGATATTATGGCAAAAATGACAATGGCTCAGGCACTTGTTAAGTTCCTTGACAATCAGTATGTGTCTTTTGACGGAGTTGAAACAAAGTTCGTTGACGGTATTTTTACAGTATTCGGTCACGGTATTGTTCTCGGTCTTGGTGAGGCACTTGACTCTGATAAAGGCGAACTTAAAGTTTATCAGGGCAAAAACGAGCAAGGAATGGCTCATGTTGCAACAGCCTTTGCAAAGATGAACAACAGACGAAAAATTATCGCTTGTGCATCTTCAATCGGTCCCGGTGCTGCTAATATGATTACAGCAGCCGCTACTGCAACAGTTAATAATGTGCCACTTCTTTTATTCCCTGCTGACACATTCTCAACTCGTCAGCCTGACCCTGTACTTCAACAGTTTGAACAAGAAAACTCACTTGCTACAACAACAAATGATGCTTATAAAGCAGTTACAAGATATTGGGATAGAATTCAGCGTCCCGAACAGTTAATGTCTGCAATGATAAATGCAATGCGTGTACTTACTGATACTGCAAACGCAGGTGCCGTTGCAATTTGTCTTTGTCAGGATGTTGAGGGTGAAAGTTATGATTACCCTGACTCATTCTTTGCAAAAAGAGTACATAAAATTGTTCGTATGCCGGTAGCAACAGAAGAACTTGAAGATGTAGTTAATGTTGTTAAGAATGCTAAAAAACCGCTTGTAATCTGCGGTGGCGGTGTTCGTTATTCAGAAGCAGGCGAAGCACTTGAAAAATTCTGTGCAGAGTTCAATATTCCTTTTGCAGAAACTCAAAGCGGTAAAACTGCTTGCCTTTCATCAGATAAATACAATCTTGGCGGTCTTGGTGTTACAGGTAATTCAGCAGGTAATGTAATGGCAAAAGATGCAGATGTAGTTATCGGTATCGGTACTCGTTTCTCTGACTTTACAACTGCTTCAAAGTCACTTTTCAAAGACGATGTTAAGATGGTTACAATCAACACATCTCGTTTTGACGCATACAAACTTGACGCAGTTAAAATGGTTGCTGATGCTAAACTCGGTATTCTCGCTCTTGGCGATGAACTTCGCAAAGCAGGTTACAAATCAGCATATACAACTGAAATCCAAGACGCAAAAGCAGATTGGGACAAAGAAATGGAATTCCTCAGCAATTATAATTATGACGAGAATTTCAAACCACTTATCGCTGCTCGTGATGAAAAAACAATCCCTGAATTTGTTCAGAAAATCGGCGGTGTAATTACACAGACTGCAGCACTTGCTATGATTAGAAAACTCATTCCTGCAAATGCTCTTTGCACAGGTGCAGCAGGCTCACTCCCCGGTTGTTTACAGAGAATGTGGACTTCTGACGAGCGTTATTCATACAATATGGAATATGGTTATTCTTGTATGGGTTACGAAATCGCAGGTGCATTAGGCTCAAAGATGGCTCACCCTGAATGTGAAAGCTATGCTATGTGCGGTGACGGTAGTTACTTAATGCTTCACAGCGAACTTGTAACAAGTATTCAGGAAAATAAGAAAATCAATGTTCTTCTTTTCGATAATAGCGGTTTTGGTTGTATCAACAACCTCCAGATGTCAAACGGTATCGGCAATCTTGCAACAGAGTTCCGTTATCGTGATGACAATGGCGATTTGCTCGGTGACCTTATTCCAATCGACTTTGCTATGGCTGCTGCCGCATACGGTTGTAAGACATACACAGCAAAAACAATGGAAGAACTTGAATTCGCACTTATTGATTCACAAAAACAGACAGTTTCAACACTTATTGACATTAAAGTACTTCCAAAGTCAATGACTGACGGTTACGGTGCTTGGTGGCATACAGGTGTTCCATCTGTTTCAACAAATGAAAAAGTAAATAATGCCTTCTTGGAGAAGGAAGAAAATAAAAACAAAGCAAGGAGATATTGATATGCTTGATAAAAACAAAGTAAAACTCGGTATTGCACCTATCGCTTGGACAAATGACGATATGCCTGACCTTGGTGCTGAAAACACATTTGAACAGTGCATTTCTGAAATGGCACTTGCAGGTTTCACAGGTTGTGAGGTTGGTAACAAGTATCCAAGAGATACAAAAGTTCTTAAAAAAGCACTTGAACTTCGCGGTATGCAAATCTGCAACGCTTGGTTCTCAAGTTTTCTTATTACAAAACCTTACGAAGAAGTTGAAAAAGACTTTATCGAGCACATCACATTCCTTAAAGAAATGGGTGCAAAAGTTGTCGGCATTTCTGAGCAAGGCCACTCAATTCAGGGCACAGACCTTTCAATTTTTGATGATAAATATGTTATGAATGACGAAGAATGGGATATGCTCTGCACAGGTATCAACAAACTTGGTAAAGTTGCAAAAGATATGGGTATAGCTCTTTGCTTCCATCATCATATGGGCACAGTTGTTCAAACAACTGCTGAAATTGACAGAATGATGGAAAATACAGACCCTGAACTTTTCGGTCTTCTTTTTGATACAGGTCACTTGGCATATTGTGGTGAAGATTATATGGCAGTTCTTAAGAAATACGCAAAGAGAATCCGTCATGTGCACCTTAAAGATATCCGTCCTGATGTTGTAGCAAAAGTTAAAGCAGAAAAAATGAGTTTCTTACAGGGTGTTCGTGCAGGTGCTTTCACAGTTCCTGGTGACGGCGTAATCGATTTCAAACCTGTATTCGATGTTCTTGAAGAAACAGGTTACGAGGGATATGTTCTTGTTGAGGCCGAGCAGGACCCTGCAATCGCAAATCCATTTGAGTACGCTTTGAAAGCTCGTAAATACATTTCTGAGGTATCAGGACTTTAATTTATAAATAATCCTAAAAGGAGAAAATAAAAATGGCAGTAGAAAAATTACAATATTTTGTGAACGGTCAGTTCAAAGATTCAAAAACTGATGTTTGGTATGACCTTCACAATCCAAGTACAGGCGAAGTAGTAGGTCAAGCACCTTGCTGTACAAATGACGAAGTTCTCGAAGCAATCGAGGCAGCAAAGAAAGCATATCCGGGTTGGAGAGCAACTCCTGCAATCAAGAGAGCACAGATTCTTTACAAAATCCGCGAACTTATTATTCGCGATATGGAAGAACTTACAATGTGTGTTGCTTGTGAAAACGGTAAAGTTTGGGGCGAAGCAGAGGGCGATGTTCTCAAAGCAAAAGAAGGTACAGAACTTGCAACTCAGGTTCCATCTCTTATGATGGGTGAAAGCCTTATGGACGCATCTTCAGGTTATGATACAGTTAAATACCGTGAACCTCTCGGCGTTTTTGCAGGTATCGTTCCTGTAAACTTCCCTGCAATGATTCCATTCGGTTGGATGGCTCCTACTTGTATTGCAACAGGTAATACAATGGTGCTTAAAGCAGCATCTCTTACACCAAAAACAGCAATGAAATTTGCTGCAATTTATAAAGAAGCAGGTGTTCCTGACGGTGTTATCAATGTTATCACTTGCTCAAGAAACGAAGTAAACACAATTCTTGACCACCCAGATGTTAAGGGTATTACATTTGTAGGCTCAACTCCGGTAGGTCTTAAAGTTTATTCTCGTGCAGCTGCTGCAGGCAAGCGTTGTCAGGCTCTTACTCAGGCTAAGAACCACGCTCTTGTTATGTCAGACTGTGCACTTGAAAGAACAGTAGCAGGTGTTATCAACTCTGCTTATGGTTGTGCAGGTCAGCGTTGTATGGCTCTTACTTGCTGTGTTGTTGAAGAAGCAATCGCAGATAAGTTTGTTGCAGAACTTGTTAAACAAGCAAAGAATATTAAAGTTGGTCCATCTTGGGAAAAGACATCAAAACTCGGACCTATTACATATAAAAAGCATTACGAAGAAGTTCTCGCTGACATTCAAAAAGGTATTGACGAGGGTGCAGAACTTGTTCTTGACGGTCGTGATGTTAAGGTTGAGGGTTACGAAAACGGTTACTTTATCGGACCTACAATCTTTGACAAGGTTACAGCTGATATGACAATCGGTGATGAAGAAGTGTTCGGACCTGTTCTTTGCATTAAGCGTTGCAAGAATTTTGAAGAAGGCCTTAAGATTATGAACGACAACCCTTATGCAAACGGTTCTGTTATCTATACACAGAGTGGCTATTTTGCTCGTCAGTTTGCTCGCTACACAGATGGCGGTCAGGTTGGTATCAATGTTGGTATTCCTGTTCCTGTTGGTTTCTTCCCATTCTCAGGTCACAAGCAGTCATTCTTTGGTGATTTACACTGCTTAGGTAAAGATGCATATCGCTTCTACACAGAATCAAAAGCAGTTACACAGCACTGGTTTGATGAGGAAGAAAAATCAACCACTACCGTAAGCACATGGGACGGAACAATATAAAAATATAAGGAGAATTTATTATGCTTAAAATCGGTATTATCGGTGCCGGCCGTATTGGTAAAGTGCATCTTGAATCAATTTCATATCATGTAAAGGGTGCTGAAGTTGTTGCTATTGCAGACCCATTTATGAATGACGAAACTCGTGCTTTCTGCGAAGGTTTTGGCGTTGAAAAAATCTACACAGATTACACAAAAATCATTGAAGACGCTGACATTGACGCAGTTCTTGTATGTTCATCAACTGACACTCACGCTCCAATTTCTATTGAAGCAATCAATGCAGGTAAACATGTTTTCTGTGAAAAACCACTTGCAAATACAGTTGATAAAATTCTTGAAATTGCTGACGCTCTCAAGGCTCATCCTGACTGCAAATTCCAAGTAGGCTTCAACCGTCGTTTTGACCACAACTTTGCAGCAGTTCGTAAAGCATATGATGAAGGCAAAATCGGTGAAGCACAGATTCTTAAAATCACATCTCGTGACCCACAGGCACCACCTGTTGGCTACTGTGCAGCAAGCATTTTCCTTGATATGACAATTCATGATTTTGATATGGCTTGCTTCCTTACAAACAGCGATGTTGAAGAACTTTATGTTTACGCAGATGCTCTTATCAATCCATCAATCCGTGAATATGGCGATTTTGATACAGCAATTATCTCAATGAAAATGGCTAACGGTGCTCTTGCAGTTATCGACAACTCTCGTCAGGCTATGTATGGCTATGACCAGAGAGCAGAGCTTTTCGGCTCAAAGGGTATGGTTGCAACAACTAATGATACACTTTCAACTGCTGTAGTTTCAGATGCAAACGGTGTAACAGGCGAAAAACCACTTTATTTCTTCCTTGAAAGATATATGGGTAGCTTTGCAGAAGAAGTTAGACAGTTTGTTGATTGCTGTGTAAACAACAAAGAAACTCCTGTTGGTATTCACGCAGGTTTACAGTCAGTTAAGATTGCCCTTGCTGCTGAAAAATCAGCAAATGAAGGCAGACCAGTAAAACTTTCAGAAATTAACTAATAAAATAAATTGGGCGAGTTCAACTCGCCTATATTTTTAAGGAATGATTAAAAATGTCTATTGAAAAAGGCAGAGAGTACTTCCGCCAGTTTGGAATGGAAGACAGAGTGCAGGAATTCGAGGTTTCAAGTGCTACTGTTGAACTTGCAGCACAGGCATTAGGCGTTGAGGGTGCAAGAATTGCAAAAACTCTTTCATTTATGGTAGGTGAACAGCCAATCCTTATACTTATGGCAGGGGATGTTAAGGTTGATAATTCAAAATACAAAGGATTTTTCCACACAAAAGCAAAGATGATGTCACCTGAACAGTTAGAAGAATATGTTGGTCATCAAATCGGTGGTGTTTGCCCATTCGGTATTAAAGACGGTGTAGATGTTTACCTTGATACATCAATGAAACGCTTTGAGACTGTATTCCCTGCAGTTGGTGGCAGTAACAGTGCTATTGAACTCACAATCGCAGAACTCGAAAAATACTCAAACTACAAAGAATGGGTTGAAGTTTCAAAACCAATTGAATAAGTGCAAAATGCAAAACGCAAAGTGCAAAATTATAGGACGATTCAACACGAATCGTCCTTTTTGTTAGAATATATACTATTTTAATTATTCAACAACAAAAATCGCTTTGTTGCTTGTCCAGTAATCTGTTTCATATTCTACTTCTATTTTTTCAGCATCTTTTGGAACTTCAAAATACATGTAACCACTCATTTTTCTACCTGAAGAAATTGCATCTGATGAGAATAAGTTGTCTCCGTAGATGTATTCATCCATTGCAACATCGTCGGCATAGCATGAAAATTCAAACATTGAAAGATATGTATCTGTGCTACCAATGTTTTCTGCTTCAAGCTTAAGATACACTATTTTATTTCCTTTTTCTGGTCCCATATACTCATTGTAGTCAGTATAAACACCACAATCAGCGTAGATGATTTTAAGAGAATCAGTAGTAAGCACATCACCAACTTTTACTGTAAGTGGTTTGCTTTCTTCTGTTTTATTGCCATCTGTTACACCTTCACCTTGTGAAACGGTAGCTGAGCTATCATCACTACTACCAACTGCAAAAAATGCAAATGTAGCAAGAACGATAACTGCTAAAAGAACTGATAAGATTTTTTTCATGATTTTTTCTCCTTTTTTATTATAATTACAGCAATAATAATTGCTGAAAATTCCATAACAATATCCCATATATCGAATGTTCCGTTTATTATGCCTACCAATTGCAACAATTCGATAACGAGTGAAAATAAAACCGATAAAATGCAAGTAATTAGCCAGGATTTATTAAAACTTTTGAAACAAAAGAACAATGCAAAAGTCAAAGAGTAAGCCCATAAAATATCACAAGCCCAACAAGTTAAAAATCTATGAAAAGCATTGTCAAAGTAAAAATATGGTAGAGAAAAGCCTAAAATATTTTCAATAGTTGTGTTTATATAGGTGTTTTGGTAGCAAAATACATATATTGCTAATCCAATTGAAAGCGGAAAGGATATATTAAAAAATAAAAACAGATTTTTTCTTTTCAAAATTAAAGTCCTTTGTCGGATTTGGTATCTTATAGCAATTTTACCGCAAAATGCAGTAAAAGTCAATACTGCATTTTGTTGTAGCATATACTATTATTGGTGATAATAATGTATAGACGGATTCGTGATTTACGAGAAGATGCGGATTTAACACAAAAACAAATGGCAGATGCACTTCATTGTTCACAACAGGTTTACAGTAACTATGAGTTAGGACAAAGAGACATTCCAACTTCAATACTGATTGCACTTGCAAAATACCATAAAACCACAACAGATTATATTTTAGGTTTAACCAACAGAAAATAACCTCTCAAGTTTTAACTTGGGAGGTTTCTTTTGTATATCTTTAATAACTAATCAAACAATTATTTTTCACTTTATACAATAGAAAAAATGATTAAAAAATATTATAATTATAATGTATAATTACAACTTATTTTTGGGAGTGAAAAAATTGTACGGACTTATAGAACATACCGATGAAATTAACCGACTTTTAGCACGATATGGTGTTAAATTTGGTATTTACAAAAATAATGTATTCAACGAGCGTCTTTTCCCATTTGATGCAGTACCTCGTATCATCTCAAAAGACGAGTTCGACTATCTTGAACGCGGTCTTAAACAGCGTGTTAAAGCACTCAATATTTTCCTTAAAGACATATACACCAAAAAGCAGATTATAAAGGACAAAATTATTCCTGAAGAGTTTGTTTACGGTGCGGCAGGGTATATGATGGAATGTGAGGGTGCAGTACCGCCTAAAGATGTTTTCAGCCACATTTCAGGTATTGACCTTGTGCAAGGTAATGATATGCGTTGGTATGTGCTTGAAGATAATCTTCGCATACCGTCAGGTGCCTCATATCCTATGATTGCAAGGGAACTTTGTCGCAGAGCAAGTCCTGACACATTCCGTGCAAATGGTGTTATTGATAACCGTAATTATGGTGATTTACTTCGAAATACTCTCGATTATGTGAACACAGGCGGAATAAATGTAGTGCTTACTCCCGGTCGATTTAACTCTGCGTTCTTTGAACATTCTTACCTTGCTGAAAAAACAGGTTCAGTTTTTGCTATGCCACAAGATTTGTTTGTTGAGGGCAATGTTCTTTATTATAGTGAGTATTCGGGCAAGCGTCAGCGTGTTGGTGCTGTTTACCGCAGAATAGGTGACGATTTCATTGACCCTATGACTTTCCGTGCAGACTCACTTTTAGGTGTGCCTCATATTATGGATGCATATAGGGCGGGTAATGTGGCACTTGTAAATGCACCGGGTAACTCCGTTGCAGATGATAAGGGCATTTATTACTATGTACCCGCTATGATTAAATATTATTTAGGCGAAGAGCCAATACTTTCAAATGCACCTACATATTTACCATTCTATGAAGAAGATATGAAATATGTGCTTGAAAATGTGCATAAGTTAGTAGTTAAAGATGTTGCAGAATCGGGAGGTTACGGTGTTGTATTCGGCAATGAATTATCACTTGAACGCCTTTATGAACTTAAAAAGGCAATTCAAAAAGAACCACGCCGATTTATAGCACAAGAAATTATAAAATTCAATGACTTAAAAGTAGTTGAACACGGTGTTGCAACTGAAAGAAAAGCAGATTTGCGAGCATTTGTACTTATGGGTGAAGAACCTGTTGTGTGGAAATCAGGACTTACCCGTTTTGCAAAAGATGCTAACTCTTTCGTTGTAAATTCATCTCAGGGAGGAGGCTTTAAGGACACATGGGTATTATCTCGATAAAATCAAGTGATAATCTTTTCTGGTTAGGTCGTTATGTTGAGCGTGTGTTCACAACGCTTAAAGCCTTTACCGAATGTTATGACATTATGATTGATATAAATGACGAAGAATACATAAATTTCTGTCGCAGACTTGGTATTGCAAATAATTATTCTTGTCGTCAGGAATTTATCAGTTCATTTTTGTTTGATGCAAACGACCCTGCGTCAATCTATTCAAGCCTTTTACACGCTTATGACAATGCGGTTGAAATGCGAAATGTAATTTCTTCCGATACTTTGTCATACTTGCAACTTGCAGTTGATATTATGGAAAAAAGCAGTAGCAGTAATGCTCCACTTCTTAAAGTGCAAGAAGTTACTGACTGGATTTTCGCATTCTGGGGCAGTGCTGACGATAATATAGAGGCAGAGGCATCAAGAAACATTCTCAAATTCGGCAGAAGTATTGAGCGACTTGACCTTTACACTCGTCTTGATTACCCTCACGAATTGCTTAAAAAAGAGTTTTCAATAATGTTAAACCGACTTTATAAAGTGGGCATTGATTTTAATACTCATTCTATTGAACGACTTACCCGTATGATTTTAGAAGAAGAGGACTATAGTCCTTACAAATTCTCAATTCAAAACGAGTTGTCTCAATTATTTGTGACGGGAGTGATGTAAAATGGCAGTTTTAGATTTTTCTTACAATATGTCAATTAAATTTTCAATGCCTGTAATCAAGCATTGTTACACACTCCGCTGTATTCCGTTAGAGTGTGAAAATCAACACATTGAAGACATTAAAGTTACTGTTTTCCCTGAAAATGAACTCACTTATTCAAATGACGGTTTTGGTAATATTCTCGTTACTGACCGTATTGTTACAATGCATAATGAATTTACGGTAGATGTTACGGGTACAGTAACAACGGGAGCACATATTACACCCGAAACTGACTTGAATCCCGTTTATAAATACCCTACAAAATTCACAAAATGTGGTACTGAACTTAACAAAATGTTTGAGCGTATTCAGGTTGGTATTTCTGATGACGCAGTTGATACTGCTATGAAGTTTACCCGTGCAATCCGTGCAAATATCGTTTATAAATCAGGCTCAACAAGTGTTGTAACTACCGCTGAAGAAGCGTTACTTAACGGTGCGGGTGTGTGTCAAGATTATTCTCACATTCTTTTGGCACTTCTTCGTAAAGCAGATATTCCTGCACGCTATGTGGTTGGTATGATGGTAGGCGAGGGCGAAACTCACGCTTGGGTTGAAGTATATCACAATGGCAGTTGGCACGGCGTTGACCCTACAAACAACCGTCTTGCTGACGAAAATTACATTATTATCAGTCGTGGTCGTGATTTTGCCGATTGCGGAATTAACCGTGGTCTTTTAACAGGTGGCGGAATGCAGACACAAACAGTATCATTAAAAGTAACTAAAAGATAGGAAAAAATTATGGATATTGGTTTATCATCGGCTTGTTTTTATCCTCTTGAAACTGAAAAATCAGTGTTAAGAGCTTGCGAAACAGGTGCTAAAACAATTGAAATCTTTATGAATGCTCATTCAGAGTTCCAACCTGAATTTGTAAAAAATATGGCTGAAATTTGCAAGTCTTATGGTGTTAAAGTGGCATCTGTTCATACAATGGGCTCTTTTACCGAGTCTTTTCACCTTTTCAGTTCATATAAACGCAGATTTTACGAGGCAAAAGACACCTCATTCAAGCGTCATTTTGATGTTATGCATACCCTTGGTGCAGAAATTCTTGTTATGCACGGAATAAAGAAGCCGGGCAGTATTTCTGACGAAGAATACTTTGACCGTTTTGGTGAATTGACTTTAATGGGTAAGGCAGAGGGGCTTAAGGTCTGTCAGGAAAATGTTGTGCATTACCGTAGCGAAAACCCAGATTTACTCTTGCGTATGGGTGATTATATTGGTGACGATTTCAATATGGTGTTTGATATTAAGCAATCCGTAAGAACAGGCGTGGACCCATTCGTGTTTGCAGAAAAGCTTCATAAATATATCCGCCATATTCACATAAGTGACCATAATGCAGAAAAAGATTGTTTTGTGCCTTGCAAAAATGGCGATTTTGATTTCAAAAAATTCTTTGACCTTATGAAAAGCTATGATTATAAGGGCGATTATATCATTGAACTTTACGAAAACGGTTATGAAAGTGATAAAGAACTCACTTTCTCAATGAACGAACTTAAAAAGTTGTTGTAAATACTTTACATTGTGCCTTTAATTATGATACAATACTATATATAGATTTATCTATAGAATAAATATAGGAAGTGTTCTTATGAGATGTCCATTTTGTGGATTTGAAGAAAGCAAAGTTATTGACTCACGCCCAACTGACGAGGGTGAAAGAATCCGTCGTCGCCGCGAGTGCATTAAATGTGCAAAAAGATTTACTACTTATGAAATAATTGAAAGTGTGCCTATTGTTGTTGTCAAAAAAGACAAAACACGCGAAGTTTTTGACAGACAGAAACTTATTAAAGGTATGCTTACAGCTTGCGAAAAGCGTCCTGTTTCAATGGAAACTATTGAAAAAGCAGTTAGCGAAATCGAGTCAACATTACAAAATTCACTTGACCGTGAAGTAACAAGCGTTCATGTTGGTGAACTTGTTATGGAACAACTTAAAGAAATTGACCAAGTGGCTTATGTTCGTTTTGCATCAGTTTATAAGCAGTTCAAAGATGTAAACGCATTTATGGAAGAGCTTTCAAATTTCCTTGATAAGAAATAAGAAAAACAAATATTTAATAGAACGGAGTGTTATTATGAAAAGAATGGTTTCAAAAATCTTTTGTGTCATAATGGCACTTTGCGTCTTTTTAGGCGCAATGCCTGTAATGCCTTTTGCTGAAAATGATTTTGATAACAAAAAATTTGGCGTGGTAGAAAATGTTGAGCTGATTAAGTATTCACCGGGTACTGACCTGGATTTCCCTCAGAAAGATAATACAGCAGGTACAACGGTAAATAAGTTCTATGGTGATTTATCATCAACAGCAGATATTCCATATCTTTTTTACTCACAGCTTGATGATATTCAAAAGAAGGTGTACGATACATTTTTGGAAACAGAAATTGGTGCATCATTTATTTTAAATACTAACAGGTCATATACAGGTGTTGCTGCAACTGAAGACGAGGCGATTGCAGCAGCAGAACTTTTGGCAACTAATGATATAGCTGCAGGACTTTCAGCAGCAACAGAAGATTATCCAATGTATTTTTGGGTAAATTCATTTGGATATAACTATTATTATTCCGGACCAACATATGACGGGGAAAATTATACCTATATTATCACCGGTTTGTATACAGTTTCTGTGTCGTATGATGCAAACTCATACTCAAGTTACGATGATGTTATAGATAAACATAGTCAACTCGCTGAAAAAGTAGCTGAAGCACCCGTTAATGGCATTACTCGCTATGAAAAAGTAAAGTCTATTCACGATTATATTTGTGAAATTAATGCATATCCTGATGTTCAAGGATATTTTTCTGATGGCACACCTTGGTATGGTGCTATGGCACATCATCCTACAGGCGTATTTTTGAAAGGTCTTGCTGTTTGTGAGGGTTATGCTGAAGCTTTTAAACTCCTTTGTGACCGAGAAGGTATTCCGTGCATTACTGTTCTTGGTACAGGCAGTGGTGGAGCTCACAAATGGAATTATGTAAAAATGGAAGATGGTAAGTGGTATCTTGTAGATGCTACTTGGAATGACCAAGGTGATATAGTTTTCAACGACTATTTACTTTCTGGTGCAGATACAATGACACCTCATTTTGAACCATCTGCAACAGATAAAACTATTCATATTCCACAAGGTCAAATGTATTCTGGTGTTAGTTTTGCACTTCAATACCCCACACTGTCAGACGATGCATATGGAATGATTATGCTTAATTATAATGTTGGCGACATTACTCTTGAGGATAGTATGAATGTTATCTTTGTAGGTAAAGACATTACAACCGTACAGAATTCATTTACTTTACCAAGTGATTTTTCGGCGTCAATTACAAGCTTTACAGACCTTACAGGTGGAAAGCTTACCGTAACGAAAACTGCTACAGGAACCAGCAAGACTTATATTGTTGCAAAACGTGGTGACATTGACGGTTCGAATACAACAAACGCAACTGACTATAATAAAGTTATAACTGCATCAACATTGGGTAGTTGTCCTGCAAAAAACACTGCGGAATATTATGCAGGTGACATAAACCACGATGGTGCAATTGATGGCTTTGATGCAATAGCCCTTGATTTGTATCTTGAGGACACATTAAAATTTGATTAAATAATAAGAAAAAACAAAAAACCGATTGAGGAAAAATCCCCAATCGGTCTTTTCTTAATACTTATGAAATTTTCGTAGTGCTGTTGCTATTGGTAGAATAAGAACGCCCAACACCACATTACCAATACAATGCGTAATATCAAATGAAAAACCTGCTACAATCCAAGCAATCATTGTTTTGAAATCATACCCGAATAAAAGTGCTTGTGCAGGGGCATAAAGTATACCATACACAAGTCCGTGAAGTCCCGAAACAATCATATAAACAGGAACTGCAACTGCAGGTTTCATATTCTTTGGTAAAAGCATTACCATACCCCAAAGAACAGCCCATATATATAAATACGGAATCCACCAAATACCAAATCCGTAAACGATTCCGGACAACAGAACAAATATGTAAATAGGCTTTAACGCATCTTTTCTGTATACTATTGTGTATGCAGTAATAAGTGTGCCAAGCAAATGCCAGTTTGGTAGTGCTTCCATTAAGAGCTTTGAAAGCAACATTATAACGCCCAGCATAGTGAACACTATAATATCAACCAGCTTTTTATACTTTTCACTTCTCATATTATGCCTTTGTTGCTACAAATGAGTAAGTTGCACCGTCAACAACATCGGTTGAGTCAACACCTGTCATAGCCATTTCACCATCAATGTAGAATGCCCAGTATGCACCATCGGCACTATACTCATACTTAACACCGTTCACGGTATCAACCATAAGACCATATTCACTATCTGTACCTGAAATAAGCTTTTCAGCTACAAGTGCTTCGCCAACAGTTTTGGCATCTGTTTTGATGTCAAAGGACTTTTCGCTTCCGTCAAGGTCTACTACCTTGAATACAAAAGATTTTTCAACCTTTGCATCTTCTGTGTTTGTGTTACTATCGTTTCCACACGCTGTAAGGGTGAGTGCCATAGCCACAATAAGCACCAGCGAGAGAACAGACAGTATGAATTTTGATTTCATTACATTTTTCATAACTGTAATCTCCTTAAATATTATATTTTTGACAAGGCTTATTGATATATCGGTGTACGCGACATCAATAACACAGAACCGGGTATCCCGACTTGCAGACTAAACTGTAATTTTCACCTTCTCGGATAAACTCCAATGGCTTTACTCTTGTGGCAAAGAGTATGAAAACAACTCATCTGTTTACGGTGACGGACTCGTTCAGGATTTGCACCTGATTCCCCGACATTCTTAACCTATATCATAGAAATTATATACCACACAAAAAAATAAATCAATAAAAACTTGATTTATATGAAAATTGAGATTAAAATAGTTTCATAAATTTTGTGGATGTGATTATATGAAAAGGAAAGTAATAATACCAATTGCAATAGTTTCATCACTTGCAATTTTGTCAACAATAATATTTTTCGGGGTGAGAACAATGAAAATAAATGAGTATAAAAATGCAAAACTTAACCTCCCCGAAGGTTTTACAATTACTGCCCATACAGGTTGTATGAATACTGCAGAAAACTCACTTGACTCAATTAAAACAGGCATTGAAAACGGTGCAAATATTGTTGAGTTTGATTTGTATTTCACAAAAGATGGTACACCGGTTCTTGCTCACGATGAACCTAAAGGTAACGAAGTAACTTTAGACGAAGCATTTGCATATTTATACCAATTTGAAGGCGTTCGTGCAAATGTTGACATAAAAACAGTAGATGCTTTAGAAAAAGTTTATCCGTTAGCAAAACAGAATAGTGTAGAACACATCATTTTCTATACAGGTGTTAAAGATGAATTTGTTGACGCAGTTAAGAAAAATAGTCCTGAAATTGAGTACTATCTTAATGTGGATGTTGATAAATCAAAAAATACAGATAAAGAATATATACTCTCTTTAGTTGAAAAAGTGAAAAAAGCAGGGGCTATTGGCATAAACTTTAATTATAAAAATGCTTCAAAAGAACTTGTAGATATTTTTCACGAAAATGATTTGTTAGTGTCAATCTGGACAGTTGATAGTGAATATAATATGTATAAAATCTTGTCTTTTGGTCCTGATAATATCACAACAAGACATCCTGACAAATTATCAGCGATTGTTAGCCAAAAAAATTAAGGAAATTTGTCAAAAATATTGACATTTTTGCGATTTTTAATTATAGTTATTCTATACCAATTAGGGTGGGGCGGTTTACGGTTAAATCGTCAAATCCCAACTATATCTATCGGTTGGAAAGGGGCTGCATAATTGAAAAACAATCCAGTTATTATTGACCTCAAAAACATAAGCGTTAGCTTTGACAATCAAAAAATACTCAATAACATTAACCTTTATATCCGTGACGGTGAGTTTATTACCTTGCTCGGTCCTTCGGGTTGCGGTAAAACAACAACTTTGCGTATTATCGCAGGTTTTTTACAGCAGGATAGTGGTGATGTTATTTTCGAAGGAAAAAATATCAATGGTGTGCCTGCTTACAAGCGTCAGGTTAACACCATTTTTCAGCGTTATGCCTTATTTCCTCACTTGAATGTTTATGAAAATATTGCTTTTGGTCTCCGTCTTAAAAAGTGGAAAGAAGATGCAATAAAAGAAAAAGTAAGTGAAATGCTTACTCTCGTTAATCTTAAAGGATTTGGTCCTCGTCGTATTGACTCACTTTCAGGTGGTCAGCAACAACGAGTTGCTATTGCACGAGCTTTAGCAGTAAATCCTCGCGTAGTTTTGCTTGACGAGCCTCTTGGTGCTCTTGACCTTAAACTTCGCAAAGATATGCAAATTGAACTTAAAAACATTCAACAGAAATTAGGCATTACTTTTATATATGTTACTCACGACCAAGAAGAAGCACTTTCAATGTCTGATACCGTTGTTGTTATGAATGGCGGTGAAATTCAGCAAATCGGCACTCCTCTTGATATTTACAATGAACCTAAAAATGCCTTTGTAGCTGACTTTATTGGTGAAAGTAATATTCTTGACGGTATTATGAAAGAAGACTTTACTGTTGAATTCAACGGTATTAAATTCCAATGTGTTGACAAAGGTTTTAAGCATAATGAGCCTGTTGATGTGGTTATCCGTCCTGAAGACATTGATGTTGTTGCTCCTGAAAACGGTATGTTACAAGGCACAGTTACATCAGTAACTTTCAAAGGTGTTCATTACGAAATTATTGTTGATATTGATAACTTTAAGTGGATGATTCAGACTACCGAAAAAAGTGAAGTTGGCGATGTTATCGGTATTTCTATTGACCCTGACGAAATGCATATTATGAAAAAATCACAGTATTCAGGTCTTTATGGTGATTATAGTTCATTTAGTGACGAGTTTGACGAATTGTCAGAGGTAGGTGAGGAGTAATGAAAAAATCCTCATTTCTTCAAAAGATGCTTAATGCACCTTATATGCTCTGGTCGGTGTTATTTATAGTAGCACCGCTCATAATGGTTATTTATTACGCTTTTACAGATGCAAACGGTAACTTTACCACCAACAATATTGCACAGATTGGTGATTACACAAACACTTTTATTCTGTCAATCAGTTATGGTGCGGTTGCAACTGTAATTTGCCTTATTATTGCTTATCCTTTTGCCTATGCGTTAGCACAGACTAAGGCTTCATTTCAACGCGTTGCTACAATGCTTGTAATGTTGCCTATGTGGATGAGTTTCCTTATCCGCACTTATTCATGGATTACAATTTTAGGCGAATCAGGTGTAATAAACAGATTTTTAGGACTGTTCGGTATTGAGCCTTTACAGATGCTCAATACAGGCGGAGCGGTCATTTTAGGTATGGTTTATAACTTCTTACCTTATATGATTTTACCCCTTTACACAGCACTTTCTAAAATGGACACTTCTCTTGTTGAAGCAGCTCAAGATTTGGGTTGCAACAAGTGGTATTGTCTTCGTAAAGTTATATTCCCATTGTCAGTACCCGGTATTGCAAGTGGTGTAACTATGGTATTCGTGCCAAGTGTAAGCACATTCTATATCACTCAAAAACTTGGTGGCGGACAAATTACACTTATCGGTGATGTTATTGAAGGTCAGTTCCAGACTGCTTATAATTATAACTTGGGTGCGGCACTTTCTCTTGTGCTTATGGTTATGATTTTAATCTGTCTTGGTGTGCTTAACTACTTTACTGACAGTGATGATGACGGAGGTGTGCTTATATGACAAAAACATCTCTCGCATCTAAAATCTGTTTAGCACTTGTATTTATATTCCTTTATGCACCAATGGTTGTAATGATGGTGTTCTCGTTTAACGGAACAGAAAGCACATATATTTTTGAAGGCTTTTCACTTCAATGGTATGAAAAACTTTTCCACGACAAAGCAACTATGGATGCCCTTAAAAATACAGTTGTATTGGCAGTAATTTCTGCTGCAATAGCAACTGTGCTTGGTACTTTGGCAAGTGTTGGAATTAACTCAATGCGTAACAAGTTTGTAAAGTCATCTGTAATGACTGTTACAAATATTCCTATGATGAATCCTGAAATCGTAACAGGTATTTCAATGATGCTCTTGTTCGTTTTTGCGGGTGTAATGCTTGATAAAAAAGATGTGTTAGGCTTTGGCACAATCCTTATTGCACATGTAACATTCCAGTTGCCTTATGTAATTCTTTCAATCTTGCCAAAACTTAAACAGACAGATAACAGAATTTTTGAAGCGGCACAGGATTTAGGTTGCCACCCTGTAAAAGCATTTTTTAAGGTTGTATTCCCTGCAATTTTACCGGGTATTATTTCAGGTGCAATTATGGCTTTTACATTGTCACTTGATGATTTCATAATCAGTTACTTTACAAACGGACCTGATTTCCAGACCTTGCCTATTCATATTTTCTCAATGACAAAGAAACGCGTAAAGCCTGATATGTATGCTCTTTCAACTCTTATTTTTGGTGCAATGTTTGTGCTTTTAATTCTTATGAATGTGGCACAGTCACACTCCGATAAAAAACAGAGAAAAAAGCAGAAGGAGGGTAATGAATGAAAAAAATACTCTCTTTAATAATCGCTTTTCTTGTCGTTGCTTCTGTATTCGTAACTCCCGTTTATGCAGAAGACGAAATCTTTTCACAAGAAACAATTGAATATTATAAAAATCTCGGTCTTCAAGGCACAGTACTTAATGTGTATAACTGGGGCGAATATATTGACGATGAAGAAGTTGATGTTGTTACAGAGTTTGAACGCCTTACAGGTTGCGATGTAAACTACACAACATTCGAGTCAAACGAAAATATGTATTCAAAACTTTCAGGTGGCGGAGTAAGTTACGATATTATTATTCCATCTGACTATATGGTTGAGCGTCTTATTTCTGAAGATATGCTTTTACCGCTTGATTACAATAATATTCCAAACTATGACAAGTATTTTGATAAAGATAAGTACGGTGACCTTGTTGAAAATGGCATAAGTGATTACGGTGTAATCTATAATGTTGGTTCAACAATCCTTATTTACAATACAAAATATGTAAAGGAAGCACCTACAAGCTGGAAAGTGCTTTGGGATGAACAGTATAAAGGCAAAATCCTTATGTTCAATAACCCTCGTGACTCTTTTGCTATTGCACAGTTTGTTTTAGGTCAAAGCATCAATACAACTGAAAAGGAAGATTGGGACGCAGCGGCAGCACTTTTACTTGAACAGCGTCAAAAAGTAAAACCTGAATATGTAATGGACGAAGTTTTCATTAAAATGGAAAGTGGCGAATACGCTTTTGCTACTTACTATGCAGGGGACTACGAGTTGATGGTTGAAAACAATCCCGATTTAGCATTCGCATTCCCCGAAGAAGGTGTAAATACTTTCTATGACGCAATGTGTATTCCAAGTGCGTCACAGAATAAAAAGGGTGCAGAAGCATTTATAAACTTTATGTTAGAGCCTGAAATTGCCCTTGCCAATGCCGAGTATATCTACTATGCAACACCTAATAAGGCAGTTACAGAAAACCCTGATTACTCACTTTCTGATAGTGATGCTGTTTATCCTCAAGAACTTAAAAACAGTCAGGCTTTCCATAACCTTCCAACTGACACTTTGCAGTATATGAATACTCAATGGATGAAAGTCAAAGGTGAAAATGACACAGGCGGACTTTACACTGCATTCTTTTCAGTAATCGCAGTTGTGGTGGTAATCATAATCGCCCACATACTCAAAAAGAACAGAATGAAAAAATATTATAATGTATAAACAAAAAGGAACTCTCAAGTTGAGAGTTCCTTAATTTTTTACTTGTATTTTTGTGTAGCTTTTTTAATTGCACTTGCAACGGGTGGGGCAACAACTGTTGTTGTTACAATTTCCATAACTCCGTTAAGTCCTACAAACGCAACTAAAAAAGGTAAAAGTTCTGCACCGTTACGAATGCCCATTATGTAGTCACTGTTGCCGAAGAAAATCATCAACAAACTCATAAAGAAAACTGTGTTAAGTACAGGTGCAAAAAAACTTGCAATTACTAATGCTAATTTTCGCTTTTTTCTTGCAATAAACTTGTAAATCACACCGCAAAGATAACCCATAAGTACTCGTGGCACAATACACATTATAAATGTATATACAGGGTTAATGCCAAACAGCGTTGTGCCGAAAAGGTCGAGTCCGAAACATTGTATAAAACTTGTAATGCCGAATACAAGTCCTAAAAATGCACCCGATTTCTCGCCTAAAGTGATTGCACCAACTGCAACGGGAACCATAATAAAGGTCATTTTTACAGGCCCTAATGGTAAATACCCGATTGGTGTAAAAGCCATAAGCACAATAAGTGCTGTAAGTATGGCGTTTTGAGCAAGTGCTAAAGTTTTTCTTCGTCTTGCTCGTTTTGTGGTTTTTGCCATTTATATTCCTCCTTGCTACTGTTCCTGAAAATTAGGATACAATGCAAAATTTGACGAATAATTATTTATTTTTCTCGTAAACTGCTTTAAGTCCTTTTAGAATAAGGTCTTGGTCAAGTACCATTTCTCGTTTACATACAGGGGCAATAAAGTTAGCAAGGCCTCCTGTTGCAACAATAGTTTTTGGTGACCCAAGTTCATTTGCAAATCTGTCAATAAGTCCGTCAATCATAGATGCAGTGCCAAGAACAATTCCACTTTGCATACTTTCAATAGTGTTAGTTCCGCAAGCCTTTTTGGGTGGCTCTAATGGGATTGCAGGTAAAAGTGAACTTGTGTCAGTAAGTGCTTTTAACGATATTGCAACACCGGGTGCAATCATACAACCTCTGAAATTGCGGTTTTCATCAACTGCACAGATTTTTGTTGCAGTGCCCAAATCTACAATAAAAGCAGGTAATGGGTATTCATTTACCGTACCAACTGCCCCCGCCGCTAAATCCGCACCAAGTTGAGCAGGGTTGTCAATAAGTATGTTAAGTCCTGTTTTCACACCTGGTCCTAAAACAATAACTTTTTTATTTGTAAGACGCTTGATTGCGTTTTTAATGTGAATGGTAATTTCAGGTACAACTGATGAGATTACAGAACCCTCAATATCACTTGCCTTAATGTTGTAAACTGAAAAAATATTTACAAAATCAACGGCATATTGGTCGTCAGTTTTTTGACGGTCAGTAGAAATACGAGCACTCATTGTAAGAGTATCTCCATCAAAAATACCAAGATTTATATTTGTGTTACCAATGTCAACTGTAAGAAGCATACTTTCACCTCACAAAAACAATATAATAAGTATATACCATTTTTTGTTGTTTAGCAAGTGAATTTATGTTACAATACCAAATAGAAACGAGGTGAGTGCATGCTTTGTAACTTGTGTCCGCGAAACTGTAATGCGGAAAGAACTGAATATATTGGCAGTGGATTTTGCAAAATGCCCGAAAATCCCGTACTTGCCCGTGCAGATATTCATAATTGGGAAGAACCCTGTATAAGTGGCGAAAAGGGGACAGGTGCAATCTTCTTTTCGGGTTGCAGTCTTAAATGTTGTTTTTGCCAGAATTACCCCATAAGCCATGAAAACAAGGGCGAAGCAATTACAACTGCCCGCCTTATTGAGATTATAAAAGCACTTGAAAATAGGGGAGTACATACTATTGATTTTGTAAACCCTACTCACTTTTCCCATATTATAATTGATGCGTTAAGTGAATATAAACCCAAAGTTCCTGTGGTTTACAACTCGTCAGGGTATGATAGCGTTGAGACTCTCAAAAATTTACAAGGGCTTGTTGATGTATATTTGCCTGACTTAAAATATTTCAGTAGTGAAAAGTCTCAAAGTTATGCAAAATGTCCCGATTATTTTGAAAAAGCGAGTAAGGCAATTCTTGAAATGTATCGTCAACAACCTAAAACACAGTTCAAAGACGGAATAATCCAAAAAGGGCTTATAATCCGTCACCTTGTTTTACCGAAGAATGTAGATGAAAGCAAAAACATACTTTTATGGATTAAAGAAAACTTGCCTAATGATACATATATAAGTATTATGAGTCAGTACACTCCTTATGGTGATATTGCAGAGTTCAAAGAATTAAATCGCAGACTTACTACTGCTGAATATAATAAAGTTGTGGATTTCTTTATAGATTTAGGTTTTGAAAATGGCTTTATGCAAGAAAAAACATCTGCAAAAACTGATTTTATACCCGATTTTGATATGACGGGCGTAAAATAATGTTGAAATCTATAAAAATTGTGATATAATTTTTACATAAATTTTATAAGAAAGAAGGATTTTTCAAATGAAAGGATTTCTCAAAGAATTCAAAGATTTCGCTATGCGTGGTAATGTAATCGACCTTGCAGTCGGTGTTATCATCGGTGGTGCTTTCCAGAAAATCGTAACATCAATAGTTAATGACCTTGTAATGCCTCTTATCGGTCTTATTACAAAGGGTAGTGACTTTGCTACAAAATTCGTAGCACTTGACGGTGGCGAATACGCTACAATTGAAGAAGCAACAGAAGCCGGTGCAGCAATTCTTACATACGGTAACTTTATTGCAGTAACAATTGATTTCCTTATTATGGCATTCGTTATTTTCCTTCTCGTTAAGGGACTTAACAAACTTACTTCAATGGGTAAAAAGCCAGAAGTTGTTGAAGAAGCAGCACCTACAACAAAAGTTTGCCCATTCTGTAAGAGCGAAATCGCTATTGACGCTACAAAGTGTGCTCACTGCACATCAGATGTTGAATAATTATGTATAAACTCGGATTTATCGGTTGTGGAAATATGGCTACTGCCATACTTAATGGTGTGGTCAAGTCACAATATGTAAACGGTGCAGAAATCTGCGTTTTCGACACTTTTGCAGAAAAATCCAACGCGCTTAAAGATAGTTTAGGTGTTGAGGTTTTAGCGTCTGCTACTGAAGTTGCAGAAAAAGCACAGGTTGTAGTTCTTGCAGTTAAACCGCAAGTATTCCCTGAGGTTTTACCTGAAATCAAAGATGCACTTTCTGAAAATAATAACGCACTTGTGTCAATTGGTGCGGGCAAGACAATTTCTTACCTTTGCTCATTCCTTGAAAGCAATACTCCCGTTATTCGCGTTATGCCGAATATTAACGCAAAAGTGGGTGCGTCAATGAGTGCTGTCTGCAAAAATGAGAAAGTAAGTTATGCATTACTTGATTTTGTAAAGGGATTGTGTCAAAGTTTTGGTGATGTAATTGAACTTCCCGAAAATCAGTTTTCAATTTTCTCGGTAATTGCTGCTTGTTCACCTGCATATACATTTATGTTTATTGATTCAATGGCTCGTGGTGCAGAAAAGAACGGAATGAAGCGTGAAGACGCTCTTAAAATCTCCGCACAAGCAGTTCTTGGCAGTGCCAAAATGATACTTGAAAGTGACGACTCCCCATGGGCACTTATCAATAGTGTATGCTCACCGGGTGGCACTACCATTGAGGGCGTTGCAACTTTACAGAATGAAGAATTCGACAAAGCAGTTATGGACGCAGTACAAGCATCATACGAAAAAGATAAAAGAATGTAATAAAAATTTAGCACAGATTACGGTCTGTGCTTTATTTTTTTGTTTGTATGTGTTAAAATAGAAATTAGCAAAAATCGAAAGGATTTTATTATGATTATTAACGGCTTTCAAAAATTAACATTACTTGATTATCCCGGAAAAGTTGCTTGTACAATTTTTACTGCAGGGTGCAATTTGCGTTGTCCTTTTTGCCATAACGCTTCACTTGTAACTCATATTGATAGCGAAACCACATTCAGCACAGAAGAAGTGCTTGACTACCTTAAAAAGCGTCAGGGGATTTTAGAGGGCGTTTGCATTACAGGTGGTGAGCCACTTTTACAACCTGATATTAAGGAATTTATTTCTGAAATCAAAAATCTCGGTTATTCAGTTAAACTTGATACAAACGGTACATTTCCTGAAAAATTAAAAGAATTAGTTAATGAAGGTCTTGTCGACTATGTTGCTATGGATATAAAAAACAGCAAAGCAAAATACGAAGAAACTGCAGGAATAAATAATCTTGATTTGTCAAAAATAGAAGAAAGCGTAGATTTTTTAATTAACGGTAATATAGATTTTGAGTTCAGAACAACAATTGTAAATGAATTTCACACAGTTGATGATATACAAGATATTGTGGTGTGGGTCAAAGGTGCACACAAGTACTTTTTACAGAATTTTGTGGATTCAGGTGACCTTATAGGTAGCGGTTTAACCCCCGTAACCCTTGATACACTTAAAGTTATGCGTGAAAAAGCAACAGAAATTATACCAAATGTCGAAATTCGCGGAATTTCTTAAATTTCTATAAAAAACACAATATATTGTGTAAAAACCTATTGACAAAACACTATATATGTACTATAATAAATCTCGCTACCCCGAAAATTAGCGGGATTTACTTTTTATACACAGAAAAATTTAATTAAAACAAGGGAGGATACAAAATGTATAATGTACTTAAAAGAGATGGCAAAATAGCAAATTTTGATGTTAAAAAGATTGCAGACGCTATTACACAAGCATTTGAGGCTTGCAACAAACAGTTTAACCCTGATATTATTGATTTCTTGGCTCTTAAAGTTACAGCAGATTTTGAACCAAAAATCAAAGATGGCAATATCGCAGTTGAAGATATTCAGGATAGTGTTGAATCAGTTCTTATTAAGGCTGGTTATGATGATGTTTCAAAAGCATACATTATCTACCGTCGTCAAAGAGAAAAAGTTCGTAACCTTAATGCAACAATGGTTGACTATAAGGCTATTATCGATAACTACCTTAATGTAAACGACTGGCGTGTTAAAGAAAACTCAACAGTTACTTACTCAGTTGGTGGTTTGATTCTTTCAAACTCAGGTGCTGTTACTGCTAACTATTGGCTTTCTGAGATTTATGATGATGAAATCGGCAACGCTCACAGAAATGCTGATATTCACATTCACGACCTTTCAATGCTTACAGGCTACTGTGCAGGTTGGTCACTTAAACAGTTAATTCAGGAAGGTCTTGGCGGTGTTCCGGGTAAAATTACATCTGCTCCTGCTGCTCACCTTTCAACACTTTGTAATCAGATGGTAAACTTCCTTGGCATTATGCAGAATGAATGGGCAGGTGCTCAGGCTTTCTCATCGTTCGACACATATCTTGCACCATTCGTAAAGGTTGATAACCTCACATATAAAGAAGTTAAACAGTGCATTCAGTCATTTATCTACGGTGTTAATACTCCATCTCGTTGGGGTACACAGTCACCATTCACAAACATCACTCTTGACTGGACAGTTCCTAACGACCTTGCTGAACTCAACTGTATTGTTGGCGGTAAGGAAATGGACTTCAAGTACAAAGATTGTAAAAAAGAAATGGATATGGTTAATAAAGCATTCATCGAAGTTATGGTTGAAGGCGATGCTAACGGTCGTGGATTCCAGTATCCAATCCCAACATATTCAATTACTCGTGACTTTGACTGGTCAGAAACAGAGAACAACAAACTTCTCTTTGAAATGACAGCAAAATACGGTACTCCTTACTTCTCAAACTATATCAACAGTGATATGGAACCATCAGATGTTCGTTCAATGTGCTGCCGTCTTCGTCTTGACCTTCGTGAACTTCGCAAGAAGTCAGGTGGTTTCTTCGGTAGTGGTGAGTCAACAGGTTCAGTTGGTGTTGTTACAATCAACTTACCAAGAATTGCTTATCTTGCAAAGGATGAAGCAGATTTCTATGCTCGTCTTGACAAGATGATGGATATTTCTGCTCGTTCACTTAAGGTTAAGCGTGATGTTATCACAAAACTTCTTGACGCAGGTCTTTATCCATATACAAAGAGATACCTTGGTACATTCAACAACCACTTCTCAACAATCGGTCTTGTTGGTATGAACGAAGCTGGTCTTAATGCAAAATGGATTCAGGCTGATATGACAAATGAAAAGACACAGCAGTTTGCAAAAGATGTTCTTAATCATATGAGAACTCGTCTTTCAGACTATCAGGAACTTTACGGTGACCTTTACAACCTTGAAGCAACTCCTGCTGAGTCAACAGCATTCCGTCTTGCAAAGCATGACCTTAAATACTACCCAGATATCATCACAGCAGGTAGAAAAGAAGGCGAAACACCTTACTATACAAACAGCTCACACCTCCCTGTTGGCTATACACAGGATATCTTTACAGCACTTGATATGCAAGATGAACTTCATACACTTTACACATCAGGTACAGTATTCCACGCATTCCTTGGTGAAAAACTTCCTGATTGGCAGTCTTGTGCAAATCTTGTTAAGAAGATTGCATCTAACTACAGACTTCCATATTATTCAATTTCACCAATTTACTCAATCTGTAAGAACCACGGTTATATTGCAGGTGAAGCATTTACTTGCCCACACTGTGGTGAAGAAGCAGAAGTTTATTCAAGAATTACAGGTTACTATCGTCCTGTTAAAAACTGGAATGACGGTAAGGCACAAGAGTATAAAGACAGAAAAGTTTACGATATTGCGAATTCTCACCTTACACATGATGTTACAGAAAACGAAGTTTGCGAATGTGTAGCGGAAGAAACAACAAGCGTAGCAGATAGCGTAATGCTTTTCACAACTGCTACTTGCCCTAACTGCAAGATTGCTTGCTCACTTCTTGATAAAGCAGGTGTAGTTTATAACAAACTTCTTGCTAATGAAAATGTTGAATTAGTTAACGAATTCGGCATCAAGCAAGCTCCAACTCTTGTAGTTGTTGAAAATGGTGTAGCAACAAAATACACAGGTGTATCAGACATCAAAAAGTATCTCAATGCTTAAAAAGGTTAATTTATATGTATGATATTATAGTTGTTGGCGGTGGCCCTGCGGGGCTTACCGCTGCCCTATATGCTCGTAGGGCAAATAAAACAGTTCTTGTTATTGAAAAAGGTAGTTTTGGTGGGCAGATTACATACTCACCAAAAGTTGAAAATATTCCTGGTTTTAATGAAGTAACGGGTAACGAATTCGCTGAAAAACTTGTTGAGCAAGTGCTCGGACAAGATGCAGAAGTTGAATGTGCTGAAGTTCTCAGTATCCGTGACGGTGACATTAAAACAGTTGTTACTGATTCAGGTGAGTTCGAGGGCAAGTCTGTTATTATTGCAACAGGTGCAAAACATCGCCTTTTAGGACTTCCTAACGAAGAAAACCTTATCGGTGAAGGAATTTCATTCTGTGCGGTTTGTGACGGTGCTTTTTATGAGGGCAAAACAGTTGCAGTAATCGGCGGAGGTAACTCAGCACTTCAAGAGGCAATTCTTCTTTCTGACCTTGCAAAAAAAGTTTATGTTATTCAAAATCTCGACTTCTTTACAGGTGAACAAAAACTTGTTGAGAAACTCAAGAGCAAAGCAAATATAGAGATTATTCTCGGCACAGTTGTTGAAAAAATTATCGGTGACAATGAACTTAAAGGAATAACAATTAAGAACACATCAACAAACGAAAGTACAGATTTAACTCTTGATGGTATGTTTGTTGCAATCGGACTTGTTCCGCAAAATGATAATTTCAAAGATATTATCAATCTTGATGAACGCGGTTATGTAAATGCAACTGAGAATTGCCTTACAAATGCAGAAGGTATTTTCGTAGCAGGTGACTGCAGAACAAAATCAATCCGTCAAGTAATTACTGCCGCAGGTGACGGTGCGGTAGCCGCTCTTGCTGCTTGCGATTATGTTGATGAAAATTAAAATTATAAACTAAAATAGATGATACACACGCCGACATAGGTCGGTCGAGTTAAAGCAAAAGCCACTCTAATACAGAGTGGCTTTTGTGATTATATATTCAATTATTTATCAAACTTTTTTGCTTTTTCAAGACAATCTCTGCAAATTGGAAGAGTGTCATCAACAATTTCATTGCATTCACAAATTTTACATTTTTTTTCAGCAGGCTCAATAATAAGTTTGTTATCTTCTATTTGCAAAAGCAATGAAGAGCCGGGCTCAAGATTCATTTTTGTTCTATATGCCTTAGGCAACACAATTCTGCCAGCATAGTCAATAGTTTTTACCGCGATATATGACATAAAAACACCTCATTTGAAATATTATATCAATAATATACCAATTTTGGCATTTTTTGTCAACAAGTTTTTTATGTTATTTGTTATTTATTAGTCTTTTGCAAAGAAAATACCTGCAATACTGAAAACGGTAAAGGCTATTATCCCAACGGTCAGTGCAGTTTTCAGCAGGTTTAACATTCTTAATGCATTTGCCATTCTGTAAACAGTTTCAAGCTCTTTATCTATATTCATTTTATTCGTCCCCCGATGTCAATAGAACTCCGTGTGCAATTGAGGGGATACTCTCACCCTGCATTGTTGAGGTAGGAGAAAGTAATGCTCCTGTTCCCACAAAAAACACTCTATTAAGCGTTTTTTCTTTAAGTTGTCTCATTATATATGAATTCACTACAGAACCGCTACAGCCACAGCCTGACCCTCCTGCGTGAACATCTTGAGCCTCAAGGTCGTAAATCATAAGTCCGCAATCCCCGTGAACAGATGAAATATCATAACCGTAATCTTTTTTTAGTAAGTCAATAAGCAATTCTGCACCGACTTTGCCTAAATCACCTGTAAGAATTAAGTCGTAATCAGCAGGGGAGGTGTGAGTATCATTTAAGAAATCTCCGATTGTTGACGCTGCTGCAGGTGCCATTGCTGCACCCATATTGTTGGCATCTTTAATACCTAAATCCATAATTTTGCCAAATGTAACCGCTTCAACGCAAGGCAAATCTTCTTTGTTTTCTGCAATAACAGACGCACCTGACGCGGTAGCGGTACGCTGTGCTGACGGTGGACGCTGACCACCATATTCAAGAGGTAAACGGAATTGCCGTTCAGCCGATGCGAAGTGTGAAGATGTTGATGCAACTGCATAATCCACCGCCCCCGAATCAACAAGCACAGATGCAAGTCCCAGGGAGAGTGCCATTGTTGAACAAGCACCGTAAAGTCCTAAAAAAGGGATTGCCAATTCGCGAATACCAAAAGATGTGCCAATGCATTGGTCAAGCAAATCACCAGCCATAATAAGATTTATGTCTTTAGGAGATAGTTTTGCCTTTGCAATAGCACGGGTAATTGCTTCATATTGTAATGCACTTTCTGCCTTTTCCCAAGAGGGGCATCCGTCAATAGTGTCGTCAGAATAACAATAGTCAAACTCTTTTGCCAAAGGTCCTTCACCCTCGGCTTTACCTACAACTGCTGCGTGACCAATAATTGAGGGCCTTGAGGGCAAAAGTAATGTATATTTTCCTACACGAGTAGCCAAATCAGTCGTTCCTTTCATTTGCTTTTATTATATTTTTACCCATAAAAAGTTAAAAATACAAACAAAAAAAGACAGTTCATTTTGCGAACTGTCTTTAATATTTTTTTGCTTTACATTAACCCTAATTTGAATTTAATATTTGCTTTTGTTCGTTTGGATTTGATTGAGCGTAGAACTTTCTCAGAAGTATTAGGCTTAAAGTCGAGGTTTTCACCATTGATTTCGTTGATATTACCAATTTCATCAACGCTGAAAACAGTATATTTAAGATGACTAGGCTCGTCTTCATAGAAAACTGCAAAGTTTCCGTCAGAAAGTTCTGTAAGACAAGAATATCCGTAAAAGCCTTGTGTAAGGTGATATTTGCTAATCCAATTGATTTCACCATTATTCTCAGTAAGACCTACGCGAAGAACTCCGTCAGCTCTCTCTGTAAGATTACCGCCTGCAGAACAAAGAACTACTTGCTTGTTGTTGATTCTCTTTGAAGTTTCCATAAGTGAAACCATACAGTTTCTTGTACCTTCAAGATTTCTGTCAGCACGGAAAGTAGTCCATGTTTCACCACCGTCAAGGCTGTCAGCAAACGCTATATAATTACTCAAATTTCTTGCATAAATACGAAGTGCGTTGTAGTTGTCGCTTTCAATTTTTACAAGCTGAGCTTCACTTGTCTTTTTAAGTCCTTTTTTGATTTTTATCTTGTTGCTTCTGTGCCATGTTTCACCATTATCATCAGTATAAATAACACTTGCATTTTCAAAAATAGGGTCTTTGAAAAGTCCGTTATTGTCATAAACACAGAAAAGAATACGCTCTTTGCCATTATGGTTGATAACCATTCCACGACCGGGGCCAACACCTAAAAATGATTCCTTTTCACTTTTAATCTGGTCAGATATAATTTGTGGGTGACTCCATGTTTTACCATTATCGTCACTGTATTTTAACCAAAGGTAAGTTGTTTTATAGCATTTAAGCTTTGCAGAACTGTAAAAAATGTTTTGCTGTACCTTAACATTTTCAGAACCTTTTTGCTCTGTATATAAAGGTTCGCCATTTTCGTAAATACAGAAATCGCGGTCAATACTGTATGCAGTGATTTTGTTATCATTCCTTGTAAAAACAGGAGCAAAATCACCATCATAATCACCAACATAAAAATCAAAAGTACTTAACTTGTCACCATTTTTTCCTTTTGTCAAAAGTAAGCGTTTTTTACCGCCTATTTCACAATATCCTGTACCGGTTTTTGCTTGAAGATATCCACATTCTGACGGTTGAGCGTCTACTAACACAAATATTCTTCCGGTATTTGATTGTGCAATAACAGAATCAATAAATGAAGCACTGTCTTTTGATGTAACAGTATCTGCGTAATCGTCAAAATGATTAACCATTACATAATCCCAATCAGTATAGCCGTCTTTAGAAATGGCAACCGCAATATCAATGTTGTTAGGGGAGTCAGCACCATGTCCATAACGGATATCTGCACCGGCCATAACGCTACCGTCATTAAGAGTGTAAAGTGACGGAATGCGATTACGCTCTGAGCCATATTCTTTATTGGCAAATGGTTGTTCATAAATAATTTTTGAATTCATAAGTAATCACCTATTATTTGAAAATAATTTTATTGTTTTCTTAAAACATATAATAACAAAAATTTCTTATATTGTAAATATTTGGGCAAAAAAATATGGGATACAGTTTTGTATCCCATAAGAATTTAATTATTTGTGTGCATTACAGCTTGCACAATTACCTGTGCAACCCTGAAATTCCTTTTTGCCCTCTTCTGTATCACGATAATACTGAGTGTGAGTATCTCTGTGACTTGTTGAGTTCCATATTTCTTCCGCAACAGGAGCCCAATCGCGAGCGTACTCGTCACATTTACTGCAAAGTTTGTCTGCACTTTCCTGACGGATTAAGTCAGAAGATTTTGCATTTGTATTTTTGATAAGCTCACGAAGTCTGTCAGGATTTTCAAGCATTGGGCAAGGACGAAGATGATTGTCATTAAATGGCTGGTTTTTATAATATGCCATAAACAACGGATTTTGCAATGCCTCAAGTAATGTATGTGTGCGAATGTTTGAGTCAGAGAAGTGAATGAATACGCAAGGCTCAATATCACCTGCAGAGTTTATGTGGAAATAGTTTCTACCACCTGCAATACAACCGCCAACATATTCACCGTCATTCTGGAAGTCCATAATGAAAATAGGCTTACCTGTTTTACCGTTACGCATTTTCTTGTTCCAAAAATAAAGTTCTTTTCTTTGTTCAGGTGTAGGAATAAGGTCTTTGTCAGCCCCATGACCTACAGGCATATAGTTAAAGTTGAGCATATATTTTGCACCTTTGCCGATTACAAAATCAACAAATTCGTCACTTGTAACTACAGGTAAATTCTTTCTTGTATAGCAAACAGATACACCAAAAAGACATTTCTTCTTTTTAAGCAAATCCATAGCCTTGATTGTGGTAGCATAAGCACCTTCACCACGACGCCAGTCGTTTGAAGATTCGTCACCCTCAAGACTAAGTGCTAAAGTAATGTTGCCACACTCATTCATAGCGTCACAAAAAGCCTCATCAACCAATGTTGCGTTTGTGAATATAAGGAAAATACAATCTTTATTATTTTTGCAAATTTCAAGTACTTCTTTTTTCTTAATAAGGGGCTCGCCACCTGTAAGCCAATAGAAGTGACAACCAAGTTCCTTACCTTGTGTAACAATGCTTTGCATTTCCTCAAGGCTTAAATTAAGGTGATGACCATATTCAGCCGACCAACAACCTTTACAGTTAAGATTACAAGCAGAGGTAGGGTCAAAAAGAATATTAAAAGGAATGTTGCATTTATATTTTTCACGGTTAGCTCTAACTGCTTTTGTGCCATAATAACCTGCATCAATACCAAAAGAAAGAAGCATCTGTTTTACAACACTTCTGTCAATATCATTAAGAATACCTAAAGCAAACTGAGTCCATACATTATCTTTATCAAGAGCCACTTCCTGAAATTTTTTGAAGTTTTCAGGTGGGAAAATCTTGTTGAAGATAGGCTCAATCTTATGGCTTAACTTTACAATATTAGCATGTGGGTCTTTATCCACATATTTGAGCAATCTGTCAAGGGCTATGCCAAGACTTGCTTTTTGAAGATTGTAAACTACTTTCATAATGCTTCCTTTCATAGTTTTGAGAAATCATACATTATATATTTTATTGTAAATTGAAAACAAAGTCAATAATTTTATTCAGCAGTTTTATTATATTTTGCCAACTTATCGGGAAAAATAAACAGAAATGAAAATAAATTGTTAAAACAGTAGAAAAAAATTACAAAATATGGTATATTAAAAGTTAATTATAATATAAGGGTGACACTTAAATGAGCAGTAAATCTTACACCGAAATTGCAAAGGGTGTAAAACTTCTTTGCATAAACAGTAATAAATTCAAAACAAATTGTATTAAAGTAGATTTCTACTTGCCTATAAACGAGCAGTTTCCTGCACTTAATGTGCTTGCGTCACTTATGGGACACACCTCAAAACGCTACAACACAGTAAAAACTTTCAACTCAAAAGTTGAGGGTATGTATGACGCTTGCTTTGATGTGTCAATTGCAACAATTGGTGAAAAAGCAAGAATGCGTTTTTCAATGGAAGTCCTTGATGATAAGTTTACTCTTGACGGTAATCTGATTTCAGAAGAAGCAGTAGATTTTCTTGTGGATATTCTTAAAAATCCTAACTGTGACGAAAATGGTTTTGATGAAGAATTTACAGCCCGTGAAATAAGATTTACACTTGAAAATATTGAAGCCTTAAAGAATGATAAACGCTCTTATGCAGTTACCCGACTTCGTCAGCTTATGTGTAAAGATGAGCCTTATGGTATCGACTATGAAAAACTTGAAAATGATGTAAAAATGCTTGATAGTAAAGCACTTTTAACTGCTTATAAAAAGATGCTTACAGATTCAACTGTTGTAATTACTGCTTGCGGTAGTATTGACGGTGAAATGCTTACAAACAAATTCAAGGATTTTGTACAGAATATTGAAAACAGAAATCCCCAAAAACTTGAAACAATCTTCATTACAAAAGCAGATGAAATCCGCTATTTTACAGAAGAAATGGAAGTTAATCAGGCAAAACTTGTTATCGGACTTCGTGCAGGTATGAATGACGCTAATGACGATTACTTTGCATACCGCGTTATGACAGATATTTTTGGTGGGGGCCCTTATTCAAGATTGTTCCTTAATGTCCGTGAAAAAATGAGTCTTTGTTATTATTGTGGTGCAAGGCTTGTGCGTGAAAAGGGCATAATTCTTATTCAAAGTGGCATTGAAGAAGAAAATTACGAAAAAGCAGTTAATGAAATCTTCAATCAACTTGATGTTATGAAAAATGGTGAGTTTACAGACGAAGATTTCAATTCTTCTATTATTGCATTGAGCGATGCATTTAAGGGTGTTGAAGATTCACCTGTTGCTGTTTGTAATTTCTACAGTTCACAAGATTTTGATGAAGAAATTGTAAGCGGACCAGAGTTTGCTGAAAAAATTTCACAAGTAACTCGTGAACAAGTTATTGAGGTTGCAAAAAAGGTAAGTATTGACTCAGTTTATCTTCTTAAAGGGGAGGGTGCAGAAAATGAGTAATATTAAAGAAATCAAAAATGAACTCTTAAAAGATAGTTATTACGAAATCGACCACTCATCAGGCTTTAAGATTTTTGTGTACCCTAAAGAAAATTATTCTTCAACTTATGCGATTTTCGGCACAAAATATGGCTCAATTGATACTTGCTTCAAAAAAGAGGGCGAAAAAGATTTTACAGAAGTGCCTGAGGGTATTGCTCACTTTTTAGAGCATAAACTTTTTGAAAGTGAAGAACTTGACGCTTTTGCAAGATATGCAAAAACAGGGGCAAGTGCAAATGCATATACTTCATTCGATAAAACTTGTTATCTTTTTCAATGTAGCGGTAATTTTGAAGACTCTCTTGAAATCTTACTTGATTTTGTAAGTAATCCGTATTTTACAGAGCAAACCGTACAGAAAGAGCAAGGCATTATCGGTCAGGAAATCAGAATGTATGAAGATGAGCCCGGTTGGGAGTCGTTGTTCGTACTTCTTCGTGCTATGTATCATAACCACCCTGTACGCATTGATATTGCGGGTACAGTTGAGTCAATCAGCCACATTACTGCTGATTTGCTTTATGAATGTTATGACACATTCTATAACCCTGCAAATATGGCACTTGCAGTTGCAGGTAATGTGACCGTTGAGCAAGTTCTGAAAATTGCCGATAAAATGCTCAAACCGAAGACAAGCAAAAAAGTTGAGCGTAAATTTCAAGTTGAGCCTGAAAATGTAGTAAAAGATTATGATGAGCGTCACTTGTCGGTTGCAATGCCTATTTTCGCAATCGGTTTCAAAGAAAATGTTAAAACTCCTGAAAGAACTTTGAAAGAGTCAATGGAAAGTGGCATTTTACTTGATATTATTGCAGGTCCAACATCTTCACTCTATGAGGAACTTTTGAAAGATAACCTTATAAACACAACTTTTGACACAGAGTATTTTGAGGGTTACGGTTATTCTGCACACATTTTCAATGGTGAAAGCAAAGACCCTGTGGCAGTTCGTGAAAGAATAAATGCAGAAATCACAAGAGTTATGAATGATGGCGTTGACCGTGAAGCATTCCAGCGTATCAAGAAAAAGCATTACGGTAGTCTTATAATGGATTTTGATAGTATTGATTCAATCAGTAATTCACTTATCAGTGCATATTTCAATAATGAAGGTCTTTATGACCAGTTAAAACTTCTTGAAAGCATAACTGCCGAAGATATTGATAGTCGACTTAAAAACGCATTTAACATTGAAAATTCTTCAATGTCAGTAATAAAGTAGGGTAGGAGTAATCTTTATGAAATGGTTAACAGGTTATACAGAAGTCAGTTTTCCAAAGCTCGATTTAGATTTCAATGTATATGAAAATCTTGTTGAGTTTACAATTCCCGGTTGGGATATTGATGTTACAATCAAGTTTTATGGTGTAATTATCGCATTCGGCTTTATTCTTGCGGTGCTTTTTGGCGGAAGAATGGCTTACAAATGGAAAATGAGCATTGATAAAATGCTTGATGTTCTCATTTGGGGAACATTGGGCGGTATTATCGGTGCAAGACTTTATTATGTTATTTTCCAATGGGATAATTACAAAGGTGACTTACTCTCAATATTCAAGATATGGGAGGGCGGACTTGCCATTTACGGTGGTATTATAGGCGGTTTGCTTGCTGCCTATTTCGTCTGCAAAAAAGTTGATTTACCATTCTTAAAACTTCTTGATTTAGCAGGTATGAGTTTGCTTATTGGTCAAGGCATTGGCAGATGGGGCAACTTTACAAACCAAGAAGCATTTGGTGTAAATACAGATTTACCTTGGGGTATGACAAGCGAAAAAATTGATGCATACATAAACGCTCATTATAGCGATTTGGCATCAAGCGGTATTGTTATGGAGTCAGGTAGTCCCGTGCACCCAACATTCCTTTACGAGTCAGTTTGGTGTCTTTTAGGATTTTTAGTTCTTTATATTGTTTGCAAAAAGTTCCATAAGTTTGACGGTCAGTTGATTTTAGGTTACGGTATTATTTACGGTCTTGAAAGAGCGGTTGTAGAGGGACTTCGTACAGATAGTCTCTATATCGGTACTTCGGATATTCGCGTTTCTCAACTCGTTTCATTGGCACTTGTAGTTTCTTGTGCTTTGTTGACTATTGTAAAACTTATTCAAGTAAAACAAGAAAAAGAGGCAATTGTTAAGGCTTATAAGGAGAAAAACAATGTATAAGATTATTGATGGTAAAGAAGTTTCTGCATCAGTTAGAAACGAAATTAAGGCAGAAGTAGAAAAACTTAAAGAACAAGGCAAAAAAACAGGACTTGCAGTTGTAATTGTAGGCAATAACCCTGCATCTCGCGTATATGTAAACAACAAGAAAAAAGGTTGTGCAGAAGTGGGAATGGAGTCTTTTGAATATGCACTCCCCGAAGAAACAACAACTGAAGAATTGTTAGAATTAGTAGAAAAACTCAATAATGACGATAATGTTGACGGTATTCTTTGTCAGTTACCATTACCAAAACAGATTGACGAGAAAAAAGTACTTAACGCAATTGCACCACACAAAGATGTTGACGCATTTCACCCTGTAAATACGGGTCATATTATGATTGGTGACCATACATTTTTACCTTGCACACCTGCTGGAATTATGGAAATGCTTAAATATTATGATATTTCTGTTGAGGGTAAAGAGTGTGTTGTAATCGGCAGAAGTAATATTGTAGGTAAGCCTATGGCAATGCTTTTGCTCGGTCAGAATGGTACAGTTACAATCTGTCATTCTCGTACAAAAGACCTTGCAGAAGTAACAAAGCGTGCAGATATTCTCGTTGCCGCAGTAGGTAAGGCGTATTTTGTAACACCCGATATGGTTAAAGACGGTGCAGTTGTAATTGATGTTGGTATGAACAGAAACGCAGAGGGCAAACTTTGTGGTGATGTAGATTTCCAGAATGTAAAAGATAAATGTTCATTCATTACTCCCGTTCCGGGCGGTGTAGGACCAATGACAATTACAATGTTACTTAAAAACACACTTACTGCATCAAAAGAACACAAAAAATAGTTTTTCCGCAATACATTGTGAAAGTAGGTGAGTAAATGACACAATTTAATGTTACGGGTATGAGTTGTGCTGCTTGTGTTGCACGAGTTGAAAAGGCAGTAAACGCAGTTGATGGAGTAAACGCTTGTTCTGTCAGTTTGCTCACTAACTCAATGGGAGTTGAGGGCACTGCCAATACAAATGCAATAATAAAAGCAGTTGAAAACGCAGGTTACGGTGCAACTCTTAAAGACAGTAAAAATACACCGTCAAAAAATGATAATGACGATGTGTTAAAAGATACAGAAACGCCAAAACTCAAAAGAAGACTTGTAGCGTCATTAGGCTTCTTGGCAGTTTTGATGTATATCTCAATGGGACATGTAATGTGGGGTTGGTATTTACCACCAATTTTAGCAACAAATCCTCTTGCAATCGGACTTTTACAGTTGCTCTTAACCGCAATTGTAATGGTAATCAACCAAAAATTCTTCATAAATGGCTTCAAGGGACTTATTCATAAGTCGCCTAATATGGATACTCTTGTAGCCCTTGGTTCAGGTGCATCATTTGTATATAGTACTTATGTGCTTTTCAAAATGACAGCAGATGTTGGAATGGCTCATCATTATTTACACGAGTTCTATTTTGAGTCTGCTGCAATGATTTTAACACTCATTACAGTAGGAAAAATGCTTGAAGCACGGTCAAAAGGTAAAACCACAGATGCTCTTAAATCTTTAATGAAATTAGCACCAAAAACTGCAATAATTTTAGTTGACGGTGTCGAAACTGAAGTGCCGATTGAACAAGTTAAAAAAGGTGATATTTTTGTTGTTCGCCCGGGCGAGCAAATCTCCGTTGACGGTGTAATAATTGACGGTCATACCGCAGTTGACGAGTCAGCACTAACGGGTGAGAGTATTCCCGTTGATAAAAATATCGGTGACAGAGTTTCAGGCGGTACAATAAATCAATCGGGCTTTATTAAATGTGAAGCGTTACGAGTTGGTGAAGATACAACTCTTTCGCAGATTATTAAAATGGTTAGTGACGCTGCTGCAACAAAAGCACCAATCGCCAAAATTGCTGATAAAGTTTCAGGTGTGTTTGTGCCTGTGGTAATCATAATTGCGATTATTACAATTGTTGGTTGGTTGATTTCGGGGCAAACAGTTGGTTATGCACTTGCTCGCGGTATTTCGGTACTTGTTATCAGTTGCCCTTGTGCGTTAGGTCTTGCAACACCCGTTGCAATTATGGTCGGTAATGGTGTAGGTGCTAAAAACGGTATTCTTTTCAAAACTGCAGTTTCCCTTGAAGAAACAGGCAGAGTAAATACGGTAGTTCTTGATAAAACAGGCACAATTACTGAGGGCAAACCAAAAGTAACTGATATAATTCCAATAAATATAAGTGAAAATGAACTTTTAAGTTTTGCTTATTCTCTTGAAGTGAAAAGTGAGCATCCGTTAGCAAAAGCCATTGTTGAAAAGGGTAATGAACTGAATATCAATGCAACAGAAATTGATAATTTCACTTCACTTGCGGGCAACGGAATAACCGCAGAATTAAAAGGCAAAACCCTTTATGGTGGTAGTCTTAAATTTATAAGTGAACAGATTGCAGTTGATGAAAACACCATAGAAATCGCAGAAACTCTTGCTGAAAATGGCAAAACACCGTTGCTTTTCAGCATAGATAACACTCTTCTTGGAATAATAGCAGTAGCCGATACTGTTAAAGAAGACAGCCCACAAGCAATTAAAGAATTGCAGAATATGGGCATAAAGGTTGTTATGCTTACGGGGGACAATGAAAAAACTGCCAATGCAATCGGTAAAATCGCAGGTGTTGATGAGGTTATTGCAGGAGTACTCCCTGACGGAAAAGAAAAAGTTATTCGCACACTTAAAGATAAAGGCAAAGTTATGATGGTAGGTGACGGAATAAACGATGCACCTGCACTAACAAGAGCTGATATGGGTGTTGCAATCGGGGCCGGTACAGATGTTGCAATCGAGTCTGCTGACATTGTCCTTATGAACAGTAAAGTTTCCGATGTGCCCGCCGCAATCCGTTTAAGCAGAGCAACTCTTAAAAATATTCACGAAAATCTTTTCTGGGCATTTTTCTATAATGCAATCGGAATCCCGCTTGCAGCAGGTCTGTTTATAAATCTTTTCGGGTGGGAGTTAAACCCAATGTTTGGTGCCGCGACAATGAGTCTTTCCTCATTCTGTGTTGTATCAAACGCGTTACGATTAAATTTCAAGGATATTCACAATAGTAAAAAAGATAAAAAAATAAAATCAAAAATAAAGGAGAAAAAACCTATGCAAATTACAATGAAAATTGAAGGTATGATGTGCCCACACTGTGAGGCTCATGTTAAAAAAGCACTTGAAGGTGTAGCAGAAGTAAGAGAGGCAATCGTTAGCCATAAAGACGGTACTGCAATTGTAACTCTTGATGCCGACGCAGCTCCTGTAACTCTCAAAAAAGCAGTTGAAGAACAGGGATATAAAGTAATAGATTAAACAAATTAGAGTTTGTCGGGCTCTTTAATTGCTTCAATTCAACAAACACATCTTGTAGGGGTCATTCACGAATGACCCGTTCCAAAGGTTGCAGTACATTCCCAAACGGGCGATTCGTGAATCGCCCCTACTACAATCGCAGCGCAGTTCCGACATTCTGCACTCTGCATTCAATTCGACAAACTCTAATTTATCAAACTCATTATATAAAAAACAAACCGAACAGATTGGTTTCTGTTCGGTCTTTTTATTGTTATTCAAAGAATACTTTAGCTTCTGTTAAATCTGAAATCGTGTTAATATTAAACTCTTTTTCTGCAACAATAAAGGTTGAGCCGGCATAACCCATTGCTGTTAAATAATTAAAGCAATCGCACAAATCGTAAATTTTTTCAGGCTCAGTCTTATATGTTTCTTTTATAGCTTTTATTGTTTTGACATTAAAAATACTGAAGCCTGTGCCTTTTATGTTGTTAATAACAATTTGTGGCTTTTCTATACATTTTACAAGTGCAGAGTTACTATCTGTTTCTACAGAGAAGTTATTCCTGATTTTTTCAGGATTTTCTTCATAGGTAACTCCACAATAAAAATCTGACTTTTCAGTCTTTAATATGCCTTTTATAGTTTCAGTGTTCAAATTTACAAAAACCTCATCAGATAATTGTAAAACCACAGTTTCATTACTATCAATAATGTTCAATGCTTGTAAAAAAGCATTCATAAGTCCGTTTTGTTGTTCTTGAAGAACATAGTGAATATCCAGATTTCTATATTTGTTTCCAATAGCCTCTCTTATTAAATATCCTTGCTTACCAACAACAATATAAGCCTTAGTTGCTTCTAACTCAATTAAATTGTTGAGTGCAAACTCTATTAAATAAGTATTTTTTATTTTTCTTAAGGGTTTGCAAATATCTTGACCGGTGCTCATTTTAAGACGAGTGCCATCGCCGGCGGCCAATATAACACCAATCATAAATATCGCTCCCTTTCTCTTTAATAATTAAACTTTTAATAGTTTATTCTTTTTTCCTCAATGATAATTGGCTTTTCACCGTTGTTACGAGGAAGTGAAATAAGATGTTCTGCACAAAAAGACACCATAAGCAACAACAAGCCAATGAATATGAAGACTAATCTTAACATAATATGGCTTATTGCCTCGTTAAGAGTTAAGCCTATTACACTTGGTATGCAGAAAATGAAAAACTCAAGAATACTTAAAACCATTGCGATTATAGATGTGAAGATTACTCGTCTTGGCAATACTTTTGATGCATTTACAATACCGCAAACGGCAAAATCGTAATATTTTGAAAGTGTAAACTTGCTTTTACCCTTTTTACGCTTTTCTTGAGTATAGTAAACATATTCATAAGATGAGCCATATTCATAAATAAGACCGCGAAGAAATGGCTCATTTGTATTGATTCTTTTAAGAACATCAATAAAACTTTTATCAAACAATTCAAATTCAGTAGCGTGGGGCACCATTTTTACACCAAAAATGTTATTGATTACCCAATAGAACACAGTTCTGATAAAATAAACAAATTTGTTTTCTCTGCTCTGATTTTTTACACCAAATACAATTTGTGTACCATTTTCCCATTTTTCAACAAGTCTTGGAATTTCTTCAGGTGGGTTTTGCAAATCAGCATGTAAAATCACAGCACAATCACCTTTTGCCTGTTGAAAACAATAGAAAGTACCCTTTGCATAGCCGAAATTTTTTGAATAAAAAACTGCTTTTATATGGTTATCTTTGTTGCAAAGTTCTTCTATTTTTGCTTTTGACCCGTCTGTTGAGCCATCGTCAAAAAAGACAATTTCATAATCATACTTGTCAAGAGTTTGCATTACTTTTGTTGTGCGTTCATACAATTCGTCAAGAGTTTCAGCCTCATTGTAATTAGGGACAACAATTGAAATCAGTTTTTTACTCATTTTATGTACCTCAATCATAAGTTTTATCTAAATCATACTTTTTAATGATTTTAGGATATGCGTGTGAGAACCAAAAAACATAAAGGAATTCATATAATGCCTTAAAGCCATCAAGGAAAAAACTAATTGGTCCTTTAAGTGAAATTGAATGAAGACCATTGATAATAGTTTCTTTAGCAAATTCAAAAGCACCATGCTCCTGCAAAGCACCCTTGTTTGAAAAACTTTTCCACATATACCAGCTTCTGATTACTCGCAAGTCTACATTCGGAACAGCAGAAAGATTTACGCCAAGAGATTCAGTTGCAACAACTTTGCTCATTTCCTTGAAGGTTTTTGGTGCTTTATAAGTACCGTTTGACACAACCTTGTCATAAAGCTCGGTGCCGGGAAGTGGTGTGAAATGGAAAACAGGGGTAAGGTTAGCTTTTATAGTATTAAGAAGTTTTACAGTATCACGAAGTTGGTCAACAGTTTCTTCCGGAAAACCTAAAATAAACGAAGCAATCGTTGTAATACCAATTCGATTAAGAGTTTCGAAGGTAGGTGCGATTTTACTGTAATCAATATTTTTATGTATAATTTTTTGCATTTCAGGAGAGCCTGTTTCTACGCCAAACAAAATCCAACGACAACCGGCATCATACATCATCTGGAATTCTTCTTCGTCAAGAAGTCCTATACGCATCTCAATACCCCAATGAAAATCAAGTTTCATATCGTGAATTTTTTGACAAAAATCAACTGCATCGCTTTTTTTCATACACCAAAGCTCATCAGAGAAATAAACACCGTCAACACCATAATTGTCAATTAAATATTTAACTTCACTTAAAACGATATCGTTAGGTCTTTTTCTGTGTGTGCTTTTATGGAATGACTGGTTAGAGCAGAATGCACATCTGCAAGGGCAACCTTTAGATGAATAAACATACATCATCTTTTTGCAACCAAGATAATTCTGCATATATTTAGGTGCATCAATAAGTGTGTAGTCTGCTACAGGAAACTCACCGAGGTCAGCAAATTTACGACAAGGAGTAATCACGGTTTTGTCGTTTTCTTTGTATGCTAAGCCTTCAATATTAGCAAATGACTCGCCTTTCTCAAGAGCGTTCATCATTTCAAGCCAGGTTTCTTCGCCCTCACCGTATGAAACATAATCAACAAAGCCACTTGCAAGTACTTCTTCGATTTGCATAGATGGCATCTGACCGCCCCATACAACAGGAATTCCTCTCTTTTTTGCGGCTTGTGAAACCTTAGTAGCGTCTATAATGCCGCGTGATGACATAAGAGAAACACCAATGATGTCAGGCTTAAATGAATCTAACAGTTTATTGATATTTGATTTATTGACGCAACGGTCCTCAAGCTTTACTTCGTGTCCGTTGGTTTTTATATAAGTTGCTATTGAAAGAAGCCCTAACGGATTAGAAAGTGCTCTTGTATAATAGCCAACAGAAGGATTAATAAATAAAACTCTCATTTTCCACCTCAAAAAAGATTTTTCTTTAACAGTTTGATTGCATGTTCTGCGTAACTTTTGAATTTAGTAAAAGAGGTTATACATTCAACAAATTTTTTGAGAATATATGTTGGTCGCAGATAAAAATGAAGTTGCATCTGTTTTTTCATTTTAATAACTTCTTTAAGACTAACGGTGCTTGTACCGATAGTGTTAGGTGCATAATAATCACTGCCCCATGCAAAGTCACTTAATGTATTGTAATCCACACAATACTGATAAAGTTCTGTGCCATAATAAGGCATAGCAATATGTATTTCAATGAAATCGGGATTTAACTTGAGAATTAACTTTTCAGTTGCCTTGATATCTTCTTTTGTCTCCCAAGGGAAACCCACCATAAAGAACCCAAAAAGTGGAATACCTGATTTCTTTATAAGTTCGGCTGCACGGACACTATCTTCAATAGTTGCACCTTTTTTGATAAGCTTCATCGTTTTTTCTGAGCCTGTTTCAAAACCAACAGCAAGCATAAAACAACCTGCTTGTTTCATTTTCTGTAACAACTCAAAAGATAATGGCTTTGTTCTTGAATTTGCAGTAAACTCAATTTTGCCATTAAGAGGAGAATTGATAATCTTATCGCAAAGTTCAGATGCCCATTCGTTATCAATGGTAAAAGTGTCTGCCTTAAAGAAGAAATTTCTTATATTGAATTTGTAATAACATTCTTCTATTTCAGCAAAAACATTTTCTACACTTCTTAAACGAACATTTTTACCTGAAATAATAGGAGTAAGACAATAAATACATTGTGACGGGCAACCCTTTGCAACAGAAATTGTCGCCATAGGCTCACCTGTATCAGGTCGAGTATAAATAGCGTTGTTCATTAACTGTCTTGCAGGGAAGGGGAGTTCGTCCAAATTTTTATTCCAACAATCGAATTTTGTTGAGACAAATTCATTACCATTGTGGTAAATAATTCCCGGAATATCATCAAAATTTCCCTCACCTCTTAAAAGACAATCTGTAAGAGGCCCCATTATGAATTCTATTTCACCGCCCACCATAGCAGCAACATTACTAAGGTCAAGGGTATCAAGAAGTGACTTTTTCGGATTATAAAAAATTGCACCCTTTATAACAAAAAGACAATCGTGGAATGATTTTATCCATTTAATAAAATCAAGGTCGTCATAAATTGTTGCGTTTGTAATGCTTATAAAAATTAAGTCAGGCTTAAATTCTTCAATGTCAGCCTTTACCTGCTCTTTGGTTGCCATTTCTGTCTGATAATCTTTAAGAAAAACATAATAACCCTTTTCGAGTAAAACTGCTGCCGCGTAACCTATATCATTGCATGCGTGAACAGTAGCAACTGCAGAATCATCAATATTACATTGAGCACGGTCTTCGCTACGCTGATATTGTTTCCCTGGTGGGTACAGCAACATTACTTTACTCATTACGCACTTCTCCAAACTAATATTCATAACATTATATCACATAAATAAAGGGAATATCAAGTGTTTTGAAGTCGATTATTGCCAAATTAGCCAAATAACACAGAATGTTTGACTTGATTTATCTTTTATGTTAAAATTAAATAAATTATTGTAATAATTTTTTAGAGGATATTTATGATGAAAAAGCTACTAAAAAATACAAACTTTTTGTTTGTAATAGCAATGTTTTCAGTAATGCTGATACACATATATTTTCTTTTTGCTATTCCTGGTTATGATGATGAAAGTCACTATTTGTCAATACCTTTCCGCATTATAAATGGAGACAGCTTAGTTCAACATGAGTGGCATCTGACACAGTTTGCTTCATTGTTTACATACTTGCCTGTTCGTATTTGGTTGGCAATTAAGGGTTCTGCTGATGGCATATTCATTTTCACAAGATGTGTATATCTTGTAATTCATACATCAGTAGCGGTCACAATATACCGATGTTTCAGGGAATATGGTAAATGGGCAATTTTGGCATCAATAATGTTTTTTGTACAGGTTCCTTATGGTATTCAGGCAATCAGTTACCACACTATGTTTGTTGCCTTTTTATTGTTGTTTACTCTTTGTTTGTTATCAATTTACAAGAGTCAGTCTAAAAAGTCCTATATTCTTGCGGGTATGTGTTTTGCTTGCTGTTGTGTAAGTAACCCGCTTTTCTGTATTGTATTTGTGTTATATCTTGTTGGTTGTGCTTTGTGGACAAAGCGAGATGCAATTAAAAATTATATATTTAACCTTAAAACAAAAAACACTTCAAACAAAGGCAAAAAGCTTACTAAAAAGCAAAAAAAAGAGCAAAAAAAGCAAGTGCTTGAAGCTTTCCCTGAAATAGAAAACTATAATTGCTTTTTCACTAAAGAAGCAATTACCAAAATTACTTATGGAATTCTTATAGTCGCAATTATAGCAGTTGTTTACTTCTTTTTTGCAGGCGGTACAATTAGTTCAATTTTTGATAATATAGAAAATCTTTTTAATAGTAGTAGTGAATATGATATTAAATCAGGCTCTATATTCTCAAAACTTTTTGAAACACTTAACTATTTCACTAAAGTAAGTCTTTTTATGCCATGGATATTACCATTGTTGCTTATAGTAATGTCAATTGATAAAAAAAGAAAAACTGACTCTCACAGAAGGGCATACCTTATAGTTTCAATATTATTGATGATAGTAATTATATTGGGTATTGTGTTGAATACAGAAGTTTACACACTTGCTATTTCATTACCATTTTGTGTATTTTCTGTTGTATGCTATATGTTGACGGAAAAGAAAAACAAGGTTTTGTTTAACTGTATGTTTGTACCTTGCTTAATAGCTTCAGTTTTCCACTATCTTGCGGCAGATACACATTGGGCAGCAATAGGAATAGTGTTGGCAATCAGTAATGTAGCCGGAGTGTTTTTTGCAAGAGATTTGTGGAAAGAAATGCGTATTACTTCAACAAGTGATGATGAAGTAACTCGTAAAAAGAAAACACCATTAATGAGAGGCGTAATTATTGTTGCTTTTTGTATGCAAATAATATTCTATAGTGTATTCTATCAATGTGGTTATTTTTACGAAAAAGATTCACTAAAGGTAACAACGGGACCTTATGCGGGATTGTATATGACGCAGGAGAAATGCGACTCGTATAACAAAACGATAAATGATTTGAATGTAATAAAAAGCATTTCTGATGAAGATGACCCTGTATTGGTAGCTTCGTTCAGAATATGGACTTATTTGTATCTTGACCGTCCCATTGCTATATACACCACATGGTATAGGGGTGGTTTTGATATGAAAGTTATGGCTGATTATTACAAAGAAAACCCCTCAAGAATACCCAAATATATTTATATTGAGTCGCCAAATCTTGATGAAAGTGCCATAAGGTATAAAATAAACATTCTTAGTGAAATGTTTGAAGTCACAAGACAGGATTTGTCAAACGGTGTGCTTTTAACGGTAGAAGATTGTAAAATTTGAAAAGTGAATATATGAAAAAATACCGAACAGATTAGTTTCTGTTCGGTATTTTTATTTAATCTCATTAACATCATAAGGTGTGCGTTGATACACAAAATAGTTAAGCCAATTTTGGAATAACAAACTGCCTGCACCTCGCCAAGTAAGCGGAGGGGTGAGTCGAGTATCGTCATTAGGGAAATAGTTGTATGGGATTTTAATGTCTAATCCCTTGTGCAAATCCCTGAAATACTCGCGAGCAAGTGTGTCGCTGTCATATTCACTGTGACCTGTGCAGTAGAAGTTTCTGCAATCCATATCAGCCACAATGTGAACACCCGAAATTTCTGAATAAGAAAGAATCTGCAAATCTTTTACAAGTGCAATATCCTCTTTTTTAGTCTCTGTATGACGGGAGTGTGGTACATAGAATAAATCACTGAAACCACGAAGCAATGGATGATACATATCAAGTGGCTTGTGTGGGAAAATACCAAACATTTTCTCGGGCAACTTGTATTTTGGAATACCATAGTGGTAATAAAGTGCCGCTTGAGCACCCCAACAGATGTGGAACGACGAATAAACATGGCTCTTTGCCCAATCAAAGATTTTGCAAAGTTCTTCCCAATAGTCAACCTCTTCAAAGGGCATCATTTCAACGGGAGCACCTGTAACAATCATACCGTCAAACTTCTGGTCTTTAATATCATCAAAAGTCTTGTAAAATTTGAGCATATGCTCTTTACTTGTATTCTTGCTTTCGTGAGTTGCAACTTGTAAAAGTTCAACTTCAACCTGTAAAGGCGAATTACTTAACAATCTCAAAATTTGAGTTTCAGTCTCAATTTTTGTAGGCATTAAGTTAAGAAGAATGATTTTCAGCGGACGAATGTCCTGAAGACTTGCTCTTTGCTCTGTCATAACGAAAATATTCTCTAATTCAAGATTGTGTCTTGCGGGTAATTGGTCGTCAATTTTAATAGGCATTCTGTCCACCTCTTTTCTTTAATATGCAAGTCTGTATTTTATCATAATAAAAATAGAATGTCAATGTAAGTTGAAAGCTTGATTTACTGGAAATTATATTTCATCTTCGGGATAAATGTCTTCTTCAGCAATAGTTACTGGTGGCGTAATGGAATCAAAAATACCATTAACAGTTCGCATAAATGAATCCCAAGGAACATCTGAAAAGCATACTAAAGAAATATTATAAATCGGTTTAGAACTTCCAAGTAGTTTGAAGTTAAGTTTATCCATTTTTGATTCATTAGAATCGTGTTGATATAGAATGATTTGTAAAGACTTGGGGTATGTTTTGGTAAGACCAATAAAACTAATGTCTTGCCAACGAAAACTTTTTTTCACAAATAAAGTGTTAATATGTATTGCATAATTATCGATTTCAATTTTCCCTTTTCGTAGAATTCCCCAATAAAGCCAGTTTATGATGCAGAAAACAACAAAAAGACTGCTGCTAATTATTAAAAATACATCTTTATATGTTGGGGTAGAGTAGTCGGGAAGAAATATAAGAACTAAAGTGAAAACAATAGCCATCGATAAGTGTAAAATATGCATTGAAATAGGCATAGATGCTCGAAATTCAGCGGGCAAATAATATTTACCTGTGTTATTGTCAATTTTTCTCATGTTAACACCTCATCATAATTGGATGCCATTGTTCATAACTCTTATATTACTTTTATCTTAAATCCACTTGCACGGATTAAACGATTATAAACCGCCAAACCCATACCTTTTGTGTCGGGGCAACGGGCATAAACTTTTGTAGCACCCATTTCGTCTAATTCGCGAAGAGCATCAAAAAGACGGGCAGACTGACTGTAACCATCACTTTCGTCACCGTATGTAACAGATTTGCAAGAAAGTTTTTCATTTTCGCCATCAAAACATAATGCAGTAATATTATCTTCACTTTCGCAAAGAGTCTTAAAAGTTTCAAAATCACTTTTTATAATTGTAATATCTGCACTTGGTGCGTAATGCTTGTATTTCATACCTGGTGAAGATGCAACCGCACCGTCTTCTAACTTGTTTAGCACCGCATCATCAACTACAATTTCGCCAATAAGTGCAGTCATTTCTTCAAGTGTTACACCACCGGGACGAAGAAGTCTTGGTGGGTCTTCAGCAAATGAAATAACGGTTGACTCAACACCGATTTCGCAGTTTCCACCGTCAATTATAAGCGGAATACGACCATTCATATCATCATAAACATATTTTGCATTTGTAGGACTTGGACTACCCGAAAGGTTTGCAGACGGTGCTGCAAGCGGAAGTCCACAAGCCTCAATTATCGCTCTTGCGTAGTCACTTTTCGGCATACGGATTGCAACTGTCGGGAGATTCCCCGAAACAACATTTGAAACCTTGTCACTCTTTTTCATAATCATTGTAAGAGGTGCAGGCCAAAAGGCATCTGCCATAACCTTAACTTTTTCGGGGATTTCTGCAACCAAAGGTGCTAAATCTTCAAATTTTGCAATATGCACAATAAGTGGATTATCACTCGGTCTGCCCTTTGCAACAAAGATTTTCTTAACTGCATTTTCACAGAGGGCATTTGCCGCAAGTCCGTAAACAGTTTCGGTAGGAATACTCACAACTTCACCGTTTTTAAGAAGTTCTGCAGATTTTTCTAATGCTTTGTCATATTCAGTTGTAATGTTAATTACTACTGTTTCCATTTTCAAGATATTCCTTTGCTTTGCGGTAATCACTCAACTGCTCGTTGCCAATATTCACAAGCTGTTGTGCGTAATATGTAGCCTTATCAGAGTCGCCTTGGTTTTTATAAAAGACGAAGAGTCTGTGATATGCTGAAATATATGCCATAGGGGTAGGCATTTTGTTTTTCTTTCTCTTTTTGCCTGTTGTTTCGTCAAGACTCATATGTGCAAAAACTCTTGCTTCAAAGTTTTGTGCATTACTGCTTTCGTTTGCAAAAAAAGCCTCTGCAAAAAGATTGATATCTGTAAGATTATAATTATAAACGCGTTTGAAAATACCAACCATTTCCGCATTGCTTCTGTATTCGTTTACTATTCGCATTTCCTCGTTAAAGAGTTGTATATTTCCTTTTTCAAGTGCAACATTAGCCATAAGTGTATGGGTAAGAGCTAAATCACTTGCGGGAATTTTCTTTAGATTGAAATGTTGCCAGAAAAGATGAAGTTCATTTTCTGCTCTGTCAAATTCGCCCATATTCACAAGACAGGCAATTCTACAAATACAGTAGCTTGGAAGAAACTTTGTGCTTTTTTTGTTTGTTGCTTCAATCAATTGATTATAAGCGTCAAGAGCACGGTTTATATCAAGTGCAACATTAGAAAGCTCATTTATTTGCTTGATTTTTCTCGAAGGAATCATTATAACATAAAGTCCGCCAAAGTAAGTTACCAGCATAAGAAGTAGCGGTAGCATAAACATATTTTCAAAAATGTTATCAACAACCATTAAACCGGTAATTATAACGAAATATGCCACCACAATAGCGGAATAATGACAAAGCACAAATTTTTCAAACTTGTTAATTTTGAAATCCATAATATCACCCGATTATTCGTTTGCTTTAAGTTTTTCGGCAGTATCAGCAGTTATGAGTGCATCAATAATTTCATCAATGTCACCATTCATAATCTGCTCAATTTTATAAAGTGTAAGACCAATTCTGTGGTCGCTAACTCTACCTTGTGGGAAGTTATATGTGCGGATACGCTCGCTACGGTCACCTGTACCAACCTGACTCTTTCGCTGACCTGCAATTTCAGCGTCGTGCTTTGCTTGTTCAATTTCCAAAAGTCGTGAACGAAGAACTTTAAGAGCTTTATCTTTATTTTTGTGCTGACTGCGTTCGTCCTGACACTCAACAACCATACCCGTAGGTAAGTGAGTAACACGGATTGCAGACGAAGTCTTGTTGACTTTCTGTCCACCCGCACCGCTTGAACGGAACACATCAATCTGTAATTCGGCAGGGTTTAACTCAAAATCAACATCTTCTGCTTCAGGAAGCACCGCAACAGTAACGGTTGAAGTCTGAATTCTGCCCTGACTTTCAGTTTCAGGCACACGCTGAACTCTATGAACACCGCTTTCAAACTTAAAGCGTGAATATGCACCGTCACCGTCAACAGAGAAAATAACTTCTTTATAACCACCTAATTCAGTTGGGTTTTCGCTGAGTATTTCCATTTTCCAACCACGAGCCTCAGCATACATTGTGTACATTCTGAAAAGTGAGTTTGCAAAAAGTGCTGCCTCTTCGCCACCTGCACCGCCACGGATTTCAATAATAACATTTTTGTCGTCATTAGGGTCACGGGGGAGAAGAAGTATTTTAAGTTCTTCCCAACAAATATCAAGTTGCTCTTTGGCAGTTTCAAACTCTTCTTGCACCATTTCTTTGAAATCTTTGTCCATTCCGCCTTCGTCAAGTAACATTTTTGACTCTTCAAAAGTGTCTTTATAACCTTTGTATTCGCGGAACTTTTCAACAACGGGAGTTAACTGTTTTAACTCTTTCATTAACTTTGTATATAACTGTTGGTCGCTTACAGTTGCAGGGTCACATAACTGCTCATTTACACTTTCAAATCTTGCTTCAATACCTAATAACTTATCAAACATTTACCTGTTCTCCATCTCTCAAAACTTTTTTTATGTTTTTTTCAATCTTAATTCTTGGTACCATAACTTCGCGTTCGCACTTAACACAACGAATGCGAAAATCCATTCCTGCACGAAGTACTAAAAACTGTTTTTCTCCGCAAGGGTGTGGCTTTTTCATTTCAAGAATATCGTTTACTCTTATATCCATAAAATCTACCTCAAAATATATTACATTATATAGTACCACAAATAATGTAAAAATAAAATACCTTTTTTATTCTCTTTTAACGCTTTCTTTCATATTCTTTATTATCAATTCTAAAATAAAGGTGATAAATATGAAAAAATACTATCCAGAGGGAATAATTTTTGAAAGTAAAGCCAACAAAAAGGCTATGGAGTCAATAAGTAATTTGCGAGAGAGTTTTTTTGCTGAAAAAATACTTGAGGGCAAAGTGACAATGTGTGACCGCGAGCATAATCTGTATGTGGATTTAGGTGTGATACAGGGCATTATTCCCCGTGAAGAATGTGCAATAGGCATTTCTGACGGAAGTGTCCGTGATATTGCAATAATTTCAAGAGTGAATAAACCTGTTTGCTTTAAGATTATTGATTTTATGGACGATGAACAAGGTGTGCGTACAGCAATACTTAGTCGTCGCCAAGTGCAAGAAGAATGTACGGAAAATTACATAAACAATCTTGTGCCAGGTGATATTATCGACGCTCGTATTACTCATAACGAAACTTTCGGCTCGTTTTGTGATATAGGTTGTGGAATTCCTGCACTTTTACCTATTGACAGTATTTCTGTTTCACGCATTCCGCACCCAAGTGTGCGTTTTTCGGTTAATACGGTAATCAAAGCAGTTGTGAAAAGTATAGATAATCAGGGCAGAGTAACATTGTCGCTGAAAGAACTCTTAGGCACTTGGGAAGAAAATGCAGAAAACTTCAAAGCGGGGCAAACGGTAGGGGGCATAGTCCGTTCAATTGAGAAATACGGGGTTTTTATTGAACTTTCCCCTAATCTTGCAGGACTTGCAGAATACACAAGTGATGTTAAAGAAGGAGATTCCGCGAGCGTGTATATTAAGAGTATCAATCCTGAAAAAATGAAAATAAAACTCTCTATTGTTGACAGTTTTCCCGAAAATAGTGAGCCTTTGCCATTCAGATATTATTATGATGGAAATCACATTGATAACTGGCAATATTCACCTCAAAAATCATCTAAAATAATTGAAAGTATTTTTTAATAAAAAAATGTTGTAAAAAGTAAAAAGATATGTTAGAATATTCCTAGTTATATTTAATAACGGAGGGATTTTATGAAAAAAATCAAAGTTGCGTTAAGTTTAATCCTCGCAGTAGTATTGACTTCAATTATGGTTTTACCCGCATTTGCAGCAGGTGGTTGTACTTGTGGTCATGCTCCTGTAATTCAGGTACGCGGTATTGGCGAAACACTTTATGACGCAGAAGGTAATGAGATTTTCTCAACAGAAAACATTATGAATGGTATTTTACCTGTTATCCCACAACTTGGTCAGTTCCTTACTGACACAACTAATGTTGAGTTGTTTGTTGGTGCGGCAGAGCAAGCAGTTAAAACAATCTTCGGGCCTGTTATGTATGATAACAACGCTTCAAGACTTGTTAAAGATGCTGAGGGTAATGATACTGTAATTTCAGTTAAAAATGATAATCGTCCTGTTGAAGACTATATGAACTTTGACGATAATTTATCAGAAGAAGGCAAACTTTCAAAGGCTCTTTATGATGAACTTGGTGATGACCATGTTTACTTCTTCACTTATGACTGGACAGGAAACCCTGTAGAAATCGTTTCTGACCTTAAAGACTTCATTAAAGAAGTTAAAAAGCAGTCAAATCACGATAAAGTTTCAATCAACGCTGAAAGTATGGGCGGTGCAATCGTAAGTCTTTACCTTAACACTTATGGTTATGGCGATATTGAAAATCTTGTTATGGCTAACTCAGCATTCAATGGTCTTGAAATGCTTGGTCAGCTTTTCACAGGTAATGTAAATATTGACGCTGAAGCACTTACATATCTTCTTTTACAAGAACTTTTAGGTAACGCAGAATATGCAGAATTAGTGCCTTATCTTCCTGTTCTTGAACAAATTGTTCCAATGGTTAATGATTTGATGCAGAACGAGGCTGTTAAAGCAATGATTTACAGTAGAATTCTTGTTCCTGTATTCGGCTATATGCCATCATTCTGGTGCCTTGTTCCAAGTTATCGTTTTAACGATGCAAAAGACTATATGTTCGGTGAAAACACAGGAACACTTATTGAAACGCGTGCAGGTGCAGGCTCAAAACTTTTACAGATTGTAAACAGAGTTGGTAACGCAGGTATGAATACTGACGATATGGTTAAAGATATGGTTGGTTATACATATATTCTTGACTTAGGTTTCCTTGGTCAAAAAGAAATTGTAGTTGAACCAAAAATCAACTCTTATGCTAATGTTACAAACTACAACAAATTTATTGCTCCTGTTACTCCATCAGCAAACTGGAATAGTGACGGTGTAATTGAAGTTTACAATGCAAGTGGTTGGGCAACAGCTGCTGATATGGGTTACACTCTTGGTGACGATTACATTCAGGCTGAACTTAAAGATGTTGCTAACTATGTTTCACCTGATACAGTAATTGACGCTTCAACTTGTCAGGCTCCTGATAACACATGGTTTATCAAGAACTTAGGTCATATTAAATATGATGCAAATGACGGTACAGCAGATTTCTATATCTGGCTTCTTACAGCAACTGAAGAATATACAATCAATACAAATACTGAATATCCTCAGTTTATGTATTATGATACAGCAATTCCTGAACTTATGACTTGGGAAGAAAAAGCAGAAAATGACGCTAACGGCGGAATTACTATTCCATCACTTCCTGGTCTCGATTTAGAAGGTCTTGCAGGTGCTCTTGACCAGGTTCTCAGCGGTTTAGAAGATTTGTTAGGCACAGACCTTGGCGACCTTGACTTTGGTAACCTTGACTTAAGTGCAATTACAGACCTCCTTGGAAATATCAACCTTGACAGCATTCTTGGTATTCTTGGTTCACTTGACCTTAGTGCAATTACAGGTCTTCTTGGATCACTTGGTGACCTTCTCGGTGGTCTTCTTGGTGGTGGCGATGATACACCTACAACAACTCCTACTCCTGAAGAGCCAAGTGACACAACACCAACACCTGAAGCACCAAGCACAGATACTCCAAGTACAGATACTCCAACACAAACTCCATCACATGTTGGTTCTTCATCAGTTAACAGAACACAGACAACAACAGGTCTTGTAATTGAAGGCGAACCTATTTTCAGTGCAGGTAATACTGCTTGGATTATCCTCTTTGTACTCGCAGCAGTTATTGCAGGTATTTTGATTATCAAACTTTAATCCCTTATTAAATAAATTGAACGACAGAGATTATTTTCTCTGTCGTTTTTTTATCAAATCACAAAATATTACTTATTAACACTTTTTCATTTTTGATTATGTGGTGAAGTCGATTTATTGCAATTTCTGTTTTTTCACAAAGCCTTTCTGTGTTGCCGAGCCTGGCATATACGGGAAGGCTTTTTATTAACTCTTCAAGTTCGTCAGTTTCGGCGTGATTTACAACAGCTTCAATTCTACCGTGAATATCTTCCCATTGTTTTGCAACTTCTTCTGCTTTTTTTAGTGCTTTTTCGGTGTCATTTCTCTCTGCAAAATATACCACTTCATTGAGTGTGCTTTCAAGTTTTTCACAAGTGTCAACAAGAATAAAATACCCTGCGGTGCATATTAAAACTGCCGAAAGTAAAGCACCTATGGCGAAGAAAATCCTTTTCATTGCAAGTCCTTTCCGATAATCGTTTTATTACCTTTTTTATCAATAGTCATTAAAAGAGTATTATCCACATTTATCTTATCTTTTTTAATGATTTTTTTAAGTTTTTCCATTGTCATATTACAACTGTCAAAATCTGTTTTGATAATTCGTCCGTCAACAATAACTGCACAAGGCATTCCTGAATTTTCAATCTCTAAACTTAAATCCCCACGGGTAACAGGCTCGTATTCGGGCTTCAGCATAACGCTTATTGTTCCGTTTGTCTCAACAACTGCATATTGCACTTTACTTATATCAAAAATATCTTTTTGTCTCAGGGCTTCGAGAATATCATCAATGGTGAATCGGAGTTCTTTTATTTTTTTCAAATCAAGTTTACCATCTCGGATAATAATTATTGAGTTTCCTTGCATAAGACTGCGGATTTTCACGCTTTTAAGACTAATTACAGATATGAGAATTTCAAGACCCACAAGCACCAGTACGGGTACAATCGTGCTTACAAGTGAAATGTCATTATCCTGCATAGGAATTGCTATAATTTCAGAAAGCAAAAGAGTAACAACAAGTTCAGTTGGTTGCAACTCGCCAATTTGTCTTTTGCCCATAATACGCATAATAAAAATCACAAAAAGATAAAGCACAGAAGTTCTTATAAGAGTTATAAACATAAAATCACCACTTATATGTTTTGCCAACACTTACAGAATATTACTGCTTTTTAAGGCAAACATAAAAATGGTGATTTTTATGAAAAACAATTGGTTTCAGAAAAAAGTTGAAGAAATAACAATGGACGAAAAAGAAAGCGGACAAAAAACAACTGTCAATACAGATTTGGATTTTAATGTAAGGTATTTCAAATCTCAACTTGGCGGTAGTTTTGATATAAAATACAGGAATTGCACAGTAGGCGATAAGAATTTTGTATTCGTAATGGTAGACGGAATGTGCGATAGTCTGCTTATAACTGAACAGATTATGAACCCTATAATCAATGCGGATTTCAGTAATGTAGAAAACAAAAATATTGTTTATGACGCGGCTGACAGAGTCTCTGCAAGTATTGATAAATCTATTACAAACGATTTAGATAAAGCCATAGCAGAACTGATTTCAGGCAATCTTGTAATGTTCGCAGATGGCTCACAGTTTGCTGTGCTTTTTGGTGTGCAGAAGTTCCCTAAAAGAACACCTCTTGAGCCGAATACCGAAATGCAGGAGCGTGGCTCACGAGAAGGTTTTGTTGAAAGTTTCAAAGACAACATTACAATGCTTCGTCGCAGAGTGCGAAGTCCCGTTTTCAAGATTGAAACTGTTGAAGTTGGCACAACTTCAAAAACCCGTGCTTGTGTTTGTTATATGTCTGACAGAGTTAATGAGAAAACGCTTCAAAAAGTTATTGATAATCTAAAAAATGCAAAAATTGATACGGTGCTCGGTTCTGGATATTTGCAATCTTTTCTTGATACGCCACACCCCTCAATTTTTAGCGGAGTAGGGTTTACAGAGCGTCCCGATGTGGTTACTGCGAAAATGGCAGAGGGGAAAATCTGCATAATCGTTGACGGTACTCCTAATGCCATAATCGTTCCATATCTTTTTATTGAGCATTTTCATTCTCTTGACGATTACCTTAAACGACCGTATTATGCAACATTTATACGACTATTAAAAATAGCATCGTTTTTGGTCAGCGTATTTTTACCGGGGCTTTATGTTGCTGTTTGCACTTTTCATCAGGAGATTATTCCCGAAAGTATGATTTTTGGAATAACAGGTCAAGAAAGCCGAACACCATTCCCCATAATGCTTGAAGCAATTTTTATACACCTTGTTTATGAGATTGTCCGTGAGGCAGGTCTTCGAATGCCAAAAACCGTGGGTCACGCAATATCTATTGTCGGTGCGTTGGTAATTGGTGAATCAGCGGTGACAGCGGGAATAGTGTCAGCACCTATGATAATTGTAGTTGGACTTACTGCGGTCAGTTCTTTTGTGGTTTCAACTCTTTATGAGCCTGTTGCGGTGTTGCGTTTTGCGTTTATTATAATTGGCGGACTTTCAGGACTTTACGGAATAATGTTAAGTTTCGCAGTAGTGCTTATAAACGCGTCTGCAATAAACCCTTATGGCGTACCGTTTACTTCACCAATGTCACCGACAAAACTTGGAGCGTGGCGTGATTTTATACTTCGTTCAGATTGGCGAAAAATGGGTAAACGACAGATGCTTATAGACAAAATGGAGAAATAAAATGATAACTAAAGGAAGAATCAGTGCTTTTCAGTTTTATGTAATGTTGTTTTTAAGCCGAACGCTAACAACTGTCACATATATTTCGTCATACACAAAAGATGTGCGACTTTCCGATATGCTTGTGCAACCAATATTCAGAATAATATTTGGCATTATCATTATGATTCCTGTGTATTTACTTTATAAAAAATATGAGAATAAAAATCTTATTGATATAGCAAATGAACGGTCACAGGGATTTTCAAAAGTACTGTCAATATTTTATGTAATCGTATTTTTCTATTTTACGGTGGTTACAATTGCAAGACTTGATGTATTTACGGGTACAGTTGTATTTCCCGAAACAAATGTAAATTTTATGATTATATTTGTAATAATCTTTTGCTGTTACGGTGCGTATTTAGGTTTTGAAGCATTAGGACGAAGCTCAGTATTGTCGGCAATACTTGTAATTCCTGCTATCATTTTTATTTTGTGTGCATTGGCAAATAAAGTTGATTTATTAAACCTTTCACCCGTATTTTATAACGGAGTAACACCTGTAATTAAAACTGCAATTGATTCAGTAGGACAAACGGTAGAATATGCCATAATTGCAATAGCCTTGCCAAAAGTCAGCGGTAAAATTACTAAAGGGTTTTTTGTGTGGATTTTTTCACAGACCTTGTTAATGGCAATACTGTTTTTCTTTGCAGGTGCAGTTATGGGTAATTTTGCAAGTACTCAGTTGTTCCCGTTTCACACATTGGCTTCTCTTGCCGAGTTTGCTATGTTTGACCGACTTGACGCAATCTTTACAAGCGTGTGGATTATGTGTGCTTTTATTAAAGCATCTTTGCTTATTTTCTTGCAGGCAGATATTCTAAGTAAAGCATTCCCGAAAGTCAGAAAAACAAGTTTTCTTGTGATAATAGGTGTGTTATCGATTATTGCTAACTTGTTTGTAGCAGGTGAAATTGAAAGATTTTCAATAATTGACAATTCAATTATTAAAATAATTGTAACGGGAATTACAGTTATAATTATTCCGATTATAGTGTTGATTTTGCAAGAAAGGAGAGCATTAAAAAATGCGTAGAGGATTGATTATAATACTTGCCATAATTCTTGCACTTTTCACATTCAGCGAAAATGAAATTTATAAAAAGGATATCCGTAACCGTCTTGTTATTCAGGGTATTGGTATTGATTTAGAAGAAGATGGCACATATACTGTCACTTTACAGGCAATTGACACTAATTCGTCAGAAGCCTCGTCTGCTGACGGTGCATCTCAACCACCGTTAAAATCTTATAAATTGACGGGGGAAACAGTTTATACCGCAATAAAATCTGTTACTGAAAAAGAGGGGAAAATACCTTTATACTCACAAAATCGAATAATTTTAATTGGTAAAAGCATAACAAAAGAAAATATGAACGATGTTATTGACTTTTTTGTGCGAGATGTAGAAGTAGGCGGTACGGTTTATATTGCGGCTGCAGAAAAAACTGCCGGAGAAATTCTTACAGCCAAAAATGGTAAAGAACTAATAAGTGCACAAACTCTTGAAAACAGTATTGAGTCTTATGAATATGACGCAAAGATTTTTGCAACCGAACTTTATGAACTTATAAACCGATACAATTCAGGTTCAAAAGATTTTGCATTGCCGCTTTTTTCACTACAAGAAAACGGTGAAGAAAAATCTGCCGAAATTGTTGGCACAGCACTTTTTGACAATACAGAATACCGAGAAGTAATCTCAAAAAACGAGACCATATATCTTAATGTGTTATCAGATGAAGTTTACAATACTGCAATTGCATTTGACGGTGGCAAGGGCACAAAAGTTTCTCTTAACATTGTAAAATCAAAAACAAAAAGGAAAGTTACACTCACAAAAGATGTTCCTACTTTCAAAATTCAGGTGTATATGGACGCAGATATTGCAGAAATCAGTGGTGGTGTTTCAAGTGCTATGACAGTAAAACAGATTGAAGAAATCAAGAAAAAAGGCGAAGAATATGTTGAAAAAAGCATAAACGCTACAATAAATTCGTTATATCATAAGCACAATAGTGATGCTTGTGGTCTTGGACGATTATTATATATTTTTGAAAAAGATTTTTATCGCAAAAACGAAAAAAATATCGACTCCGTACTGAAAAACAGTTTGTACGAAGTCGATGTTCAGTTAAATATAAGGCGAATTGGTCACGAATATTTAAGCGATTATTGATTTCTTTCAATAGTGTCGCAGAATTTGCGATATTCAAGAGGATAACTGAAATAATAACCTTGTACTATATCGCATTTCTGTGACTTGATATATTCATACTGCTCGGCTGTTTCAATACCCTCAGCAATAATTGTAATATCAAGTTTTTTAGTCATATCAATAACACATTCAATAATATTGCGTCCTCTTGGATGCTCATAGTCATCAATAAATGATTTATCAAGTTTCAATGCATCAATAGGCATTGATTTAAGAAGCATAAGTGATGAATATCCCGTACCAAAGTCATCAAGCAAAATCTTGAACCCTGCTTTGTGAAGTCTTCTTAAAAGTCGCAAGAAACTTCTTTGATTGTTGTGAAGAGTAGTTTCTGTAATTTCAAGATGAATGTGTGAAATGTCAGCACCAGTTTCTTCAATAATACCTAAATATGTTTCAATAAGTTTAGGGTCGTGAAGTGTTTGTTGAGAAAGATTTACGGAAATATCAATAGGCTCAAAACCTCTTTGAATTAAATCTTGTTGAGCAACACAAGCCCTGTGGAATACAAATCGGTCAATATCTTTAATAAATCCTCTTTCTTCTGCAATAGGAATAAATTCTGATGGCGGTACATAAGTGCCATCTTCTCGTTTCCATCTTACAAGCATTTCAGCAGCACAGATTTTACCGGTTTCGGTATTATACTGTGGTTGAAGCACTACTGAAAGTTCATTGTTTCTGATTGCGTGTGCAAGTTCGTCAGAGAAAAGTTTTTTGCGAGTTAAGTCACGCTTGATTTTACCTGTGTAAACTGCAATTGTTGACTCGCTATCACCTTTAACAAGGGATTTTGCCATAACCGCACAGTTCTGCATTTTCTGAATATCAATATTTTTCTCTGTTACATAATAAACGCCTATACTTGGCACAAGAATATAGTTTGACATATTCTTATCGTTAAATGTGCGACAATCAGCACAGAACTTTTCGAGTCGTTTGTTAAGTTCTTCTTCACTTGAATAACGAAGATAAACTGCAAATCTGTCAGCCGCAATTCGACCTACAAACTCGTTATCTTTAAGCATTTTTCGCCATAAAGTATCTATGTGTTTAATGGTCTTATTACCCATTTCATAACCATAATAGTCGTTTACAAGCTTGAAATTATCAAGGTCCATAACCACATAAGCGGCTTTTTGATTTTTGCTTAACTGTTTCTTTACATCAAGACAGAACTTTGCGTAAGAAGCACCGCCTGTAAGACTATCTGTATAAAGAACTTTGTCAAGTTCTTCTTTTTTACGACGCTCTGACGATACTGCGTAAATAGTAAACAGAATAAACACGGTTACAAGGAAGAATGTCATTATACCAACATAAGAAAGTGCGGTGTTTCTGTTTTCAGTAACAGCACTTGTTGGTATAACGCTGAAAAGATACCAATCATTGAAATTGAGTGGTGCATAGTAAAGGTAAAAATCCGTATTCTGTGAGGAGAATAAAACGCCTGTTTCGCCGTTTTTCATATCTTCCTGAATATCTAAAATTCTGCTACCTTGATATTTTTCATCAAGAGGAAGTGTATAGAAAACATTGTCAATATTTCTGAACTTTTCGTTGGGGTGAGTGCTCATAATATTGTTGCCCTCATAGTCAACAACAAAGAAAAACTCACTTTTATTGAAAGCACTTGACTCAAAGTTTGCCATAATCTGGTCTATGGTGAATACAAGGAAGAAAACCGCTTTTGTTTCGCCTTCGTGTTTTAACGGAATGTGCATAACAAAAACTTCGTCACCGTCAATACTTTCGTTTGTTTTCATTCTGCAAACAATAAAACCATCTTTTTCTACACATTCTTTGATATGCTCGTCGTGTGCAAGGTCTATTGATTTACCGTCAGATGTATATGCCTTACCGTCAAGAGTTGCAATACCGTAACGCTTGTAATGGTCGTTTTTGGGAATGTCACCAATACTGTTTATTGCAGCTTTTGGATTGTCAAGTTTTGTTGTATCAACAGCGTTGGCAAAATAATAGAGATAAGATGCTTGTTCCTGAAATTTGAAACCAACTGATTCACCGTTTTTTGCAGAGATTTCTTTTAAGAAGTCCTGATTTTGATTATCAAGTTCATTTGTAAGGAATAAAGGGAATGCAATAATAATGGCGATTGCGAAAATGCCCAAAAAGACAAGGACAAAAAAACGAGCAATAGCTGAATCTTTTTTCAATTTTTCCACTCCTCAAAATATACTGATTTAATTATAACAATTCATAAAAGAAAAAGAAATAGTAAATATGTATAAAACCTTGTGATTTTTTATTGCAAAATCCCCAACTGTAAATTGACAGTAAAGGGGATTTGTTGAGATGCCTTAATATAAGAACCCACTCTCATTGAGAGTGGGTTTTCATTATTTTTTTCTATTCTTTTTTCTTTCTTGAATAATAGGCTTAAAAACAACAACTAATACCGTAAATGCAAAACCAATAGTAAAAAATAGTTCCAAGAGTGTTCTTGTGGTCTGTAACCTATTAATGTCATACAGAATTGTTTCGTTGTTATTTTTGTCGATTTTTATAAGTTGAGAGTGGTTGTTGTCAACTTGAAGTAAATTCAGTATGCCCATATCGTTTTGAATTTTATATCTAATATTTTTAATGGATACTTCCTCTTTATCGAATAAAGAGTTTATCAACCTATTATTTTCAGCAGTAAGAGGAACTCGATAGAATTCCGCCCATTGTCCGTTGATGTCTAACTTTGCATAAATGTCACTACGAACAAAAAATACCATTATGTCATTCCCTGACCATTCACAAGCAACAGTACCGTAGGCATTAAAAGAAAAACCATATTGAAACTCAAAATCAGAGTTGTAAACACAAACAGCATATTCATCTGAACGATTGAATAACAGAAGTATCATTTCATCTTCATTAACATCAAAACTTTGTATAGGATTAGTCCAATCCAAATTTTCAATTTTTTTAACAGGAACATTTTTAATAATTGTTGCTTGTTCTTCCTCGGTTAATGGGTCAACAATAAAGGGTGTTGGTGCGGCAAAGGTTGTTATGCTCATACTAATTATTACAGTAAAAGCTATAATTAAACTCAATACATTCTTCATTTTAGACCCTCCAATGATATTTTTGTTTTATTTTACCATAAATAAATTATTTTTTCAATGTTTCAACACTTAAAATACCCTTCTACAACTTGTATTTTGCCTTGTTTTGTTGTAATATTATGATATGAAATAATGCCCGAAAAGGAGCTTGATAATATGACAATTAAAGAAAAATTTGATTTGTGGTGTAGTTTTGACAAAGAAACTAAAAAAGAACTTCTCGCAATTACAGATGAAAAAGAAATTGAAGACAGATTTTATAAAGATTTAGAGTTCGGTACAGGTGGGCTTCGCGGAATTATGGGTGCGGGTCCTAACCGTATGAATAAATATACAATTGCAAAGGCAACAAAAGGATATGCCGATTACCTTAAAAGTCATTTTGACGGTGAAATAAGCGTTGCTATTGCTTACGATTCAAGAAATAACTCGCAGTATTTTTCACAGGTGGCAGCAGGTGTATTGGCCGCAAATGGTATTAAAGTTTATATCTATAACACTCTTATGCCAACGCCCGTACTTTCATTTACTGCAAAGTATTTAGGTTGTAATGGCGGTATTGTACTTACTGCAAGCCACAACCCAAAAGAGTATAACGGATACAAAATTTACGATGAAAAAGGTTGTCAGTTAGTACCACAGTTTGCAAGTCAGGTAATCACATTTGTAAACGCGGTTGAGGATTTGCAGTCCGTTGAAATTATGGATTTTGATGCAGGTGTTGAAGACGGAGTAATCACGGTTATAGGTGATGATGTTCTTGACGCTTTCTTAAAAGAGGTTAAAAAACAGTCAATTTACGAAGAAAAATCAGACCTTAAAATTGTTTATACCGCTTTGCACGGTACAGGTAATATCCCCGTAAGAAAAGCACTTGAAAATATGAATGTTTCAATAGTAAAATCACAGGAATTGCCTGACGGTAATTTTAGCACAGTCCGTTCACCAAATCCCGAAGAAAAGGATGCTCTTACTCTCGGCATTGAGCAAGCAAAACTTGAAAATGCAGATTTAGTGCTTGGTACTGACCCTGACTGTGACCGCGTTGGTACTGCAGTTTTACACAATGGTGAATATGTGCTTATGACAGGTAATCAGATTGGTGCTTTGCTTGTTGATTTTGTGCTTTCTCATAAAAAAGACACATTAAGCGAAAAATCAACACTTGTAAAGACAATTGTTACAAGTGAAGTCGGTGCAGATATTGCAAGAAGTTATGGACTCAATATTGTTGATACTCTTACAGGCTTTAAGTATATAGGTGAACAGATTGGCAAGTATGAAATAAATGGTGACCGCGAATTTGTAATCGGTTACGAAGAATCTTATGGTTATCTTGTTGGTACTCACGCAAGAGATAAAGACGCGGTTGTTTCATCAATGCTTATTTGTCAAATGGCAGCATACCACAAGAATAATGGCAGAACACTTGTTGATGCCCTTAATAATATTTATGCAAAGTTTGGCTTTTATCTTGATGCACTTGATACTTTCGTACTTAAAGGTAAAGATGGTGCAGAGAAAATTCAAAGCATTATGACAAATATGCGTGAAAACGGTAAATCATTATTTAACAATATTAAAGCTGTTCTTGACTACTCAAAAGGCATTGACGATTTACCAAAAGAAAATGTGCTTAAATATACATTTACAGACGGTAGTTGGATTGCAGTAAGACCATCAGGCACAGAGCCAAAACTTAAAGTGTATTACTCAATGTGTGGCGAAACAAAAGAAATCGCAAACGACAAATTAGAAAATATCCGCACTATTCTTAAAGAGCAAATTGAGGGTTAAAAATGAAAGATTACATAAACAATATAATTAAGCCTAAACTTCAGGGTGACGGTGGCGAAATTGATTTTGTATCTTATGAAAACGGTATTCTCACCGTGCTTTTGCAAGGTGAATGTTCAAAATGCTTAATCGTTGACCGCTGTATCGCTTGGATTGAAAGCGAAGTTATGCGTGATATGGGCGAAAGCGTAAAAGTAGTGGCACAGAAGAAAAAACCATTTTTCTGGGATAAATAAGGCGGTGAAGTGAATGGCACATATTAAAGTTGTAAGAAGAAGTATGCGTCCTGAAGAATGGACAGATTTACGCTTCGGTTGGCTTAAAAGATACATATATGATGAAAAGTTTGAAATAGAAAACCTAAAAGTCCGTGATGCCCGTCAGGTTGCGGAAATGCAATACGAATACTACCCTGAGGGCTTCAGACCACTCAATAAAGGTGATATGTACTTTACCCCAGACGGAACTGCATTTTTTGAGGCAGATGTGATAATTCCTGAACACTTACAGGGTAAAGAATTGTGGTTTTCTCTTAAAACCGCTGCCGAAATTATTGTAAAAGTAAACGGTAAATATGTTGGCGGTGTTGACCCTAACCGTGACCGTATTCTTTTGACACCTTATATTGACAGTGATGTTCTTCATTTTGAAATGGAAGGTTACAATCGTTCAAAGCCTGATGATGAGAGAAACCCTGAATCATTGTCTGTTCGCGGTTGCCGTCAGATTTTTGAGGGTGCTTACCTTGCAACAATCAACCATACAGTTCTTGACTTGGTTTATGACCTTGAACTTTTACTCGATATTGCAAAAAGCGAACTCTTTAATGAAGATTATCGTAATTTCCTCAATCGTGAAATCAACAACGCACTTAATCTTATTGATTTTGATGACCTTAAAACAGAAGATGTAGCAAGTGCTAAAAAATATGTTGATGATGTAATCTATGCAAATGACGATTACAAGGGTAATGGTGATGTGGCACTTATTGCTCATTCACACCTTGATATTGCATATTATTGGCGTCGTATTCACTCTGTTCAAAAGAATTTGCGTACTATTCTTATTCAGTTGCGACTTATGGACAGATATCCTGACTTTAAGTACACTCACACTCAGGCTTATACTTATGAAATGCTTGAAAAATATTATCCTGATGTATTTGAAGAGTTAAAAGAAAAGATTGCAAATGGTCAGTTTGAGCCGGTAGGGGCAATGTATGTTGAACCTGATTGTAATATTCCTTGTGCTGAAAGTTTAATTCGTCAGTTTATGTATGGTCAGCACTATTTCCGTGAAAAGTTTGGCAAGACAGTTAAAAATTGTTGGTTGCCTGATGTTTTCGGCAACTCTTGGATTTTACCTCAAATCCTTAAAAAGAGTGGCGTTGACTATTTCGTTTCAAATAAGATGTCAACTTGGAATGACACAAACAGATTTCCGCATAATAACTTTATCTGGAAAGGTATTGACGGTAGTGAGGTTTATGCTTGCGTACCGCCAACTCACTTTATAACTTGGAATATGCCATCACAAATTCAAGAAAATTGGGAAGCATATCAAGACAAAAACCAAGGCGGACAAACTATGTCAATGTTCGGTTATGGTGACGGTGGTAGCGGTTGTACTGAAGAAATGATTGAGGTTATGCACCGTTTCAATAAACTTTCAATTATGCCTAAAACCGAGCATATAAGTGGACAAGAATTCCTTGAAAAGAACTTAAAAGACAATAAAAATCTTGCAAAATGGGACGGTGAATTGTACCTTGAAATGCATCGCGGTACATTCACTACTAAGTCACAGATGAAGCGTTACAACCGTAAACTTGAATATAAACTTCGTGAGGCAGAAATCGTGTCAACTCTTCGTCATCTTAAAGGGGCAGAGTATCCACACGAAGAAATCCGTGACATTTATAAGAAACTCCTTATAAATCAGTTCCATGATATTCTTCCCGGTAGTCATATTGCACCTGTTTACCGTGACGCAATGGCTGATTATGAAGAAATTGACGCAAGACTTAATAAGATTATTGGCACAGGTGAAGATTATTTCAACTCGCTTAACTTTACCCGTAGTCATCTTACATTCGTTGAAAATCCTAACGGTGAAAGTGTGCGTTATGGCAAACGCGGTAACTGGGTAATACCAAATCTTCCGCCACTTACTTGTGGTGAAATAGTTTACAACGAAACAAATGCAGATTGGCTTACAATCGGCGAAAAAGTTGTAACACCATTTTATGAAATCATTTTCAATACTGACGGTAGCATTGAAAGTATTTATGACAGAAAAGCCCAGCGTGAATGGGTAGGGGGCGAGTTTAATAAACTTAAACTTTACAAAGATAACCCTGGCGTTTATGACGCTTGGGATATACTTCCTAACTACAAAGACCGTGAAGTAGAAGTTAAAATACTTTCACCTCTTAAAACTATTGAGAGAAATTCCGAAGTTGCATCTTTTGAGTGTGTTCTTGGTACTGAAACAAGTACTTGGAAGCGTATTATAAGAGTTTTCCGTCAGTCACGAGGTATTGAAGTTGAAAATATTGTAGACTGGAACGAAAAACATGTGCTTGCAAAAGCACAGTTTGATTGTAATGTGCTGACACGCAAAGCGGTTTGCGACACAAGTGCAGGTTTCATTGAACGCGATACTCATAGAAATACTACTTGGCAACAGGCTCGTTTTGAAGTTTGTCATCACAAGTGGGTTGATATGAGTGAAACTGATGGCGGTATTGCAATTATTAACGATTCAAAATATGGTGTAGGACTTTTAGAAAACTCAATGAGCCTTTCACTTCTTCGTGCTACAATCCGTCCTGATGTTACAAGCGACATTGGTCATCACGAATTTTCATATATGATTTACCCACATACTGAAGATTTTGTAAAAGCCGAAATCAATAATATTGCTTATGAGTACAATGTTCCATTGGGCAAAGCAGATTTAACCTGCGAAAACTCGTTCGGTGAACTTTATATGCAAACAATGAAGATGAGTGAAAAGGGCAATATGATTGTTGTTCGTCTTTCAGAACAGAATGGCAGACGCGGTAAGATTAAACTTGGCGGGAAAGTAAAACTTCTCAACTTCCTTGAAGATGTAATCGCCGAAACCGATACAGTAGAATACAAACCATTTGAAATTGTTACAATTGGTATTGAAACTTGATTCTTTTTTCGCAATACTGCGTGGCTTTTGAAAACAATTTAATTTCAAAAATAAAAAATAAGGTGGGGATTCCTTATGAACAAAAAGAAAAAAGTTGTATTACTAATTTCAATATTTCTTGTTGTTGCTATTGGTGTGGCGTGCGTACTTTCTGTTTTGTCAAAGCAACCGCCAAAAGTGTTGTCACTTACTGATGAAGGCTTGCCAACCGAAAATGTGAATTTAGTTGCTCATCGCGGGTTTTCTGCGGTAGCACCTGAAAATTCCGCAGCCGCATTTATTGAGGCAGGTAAAGCCGAATTCTTTGCGGCCGAATGTGATATTCAGCTTTCAAAAGATAATGTGTGGGTTGTAAATCATAATCTTGACATTAAAGGTATGACGAACGGTGAAGGCAAAATTTGGGATATGACTTATTCAGAAATCTCAAAATATTTTATTGACGGTGGTCATAATGCAGAAAAATACCCAAATCAAAAACTGATTACTCTTGACGATTATCTTGCAATTTGTGACCAATATAAAATAATTCCTCAAATTGAAATAAAAGAGGGTAACTATGAGTGCCTTGATAAAATCTTAACTGCCCTTGATGAATATGAGAGTATGCGAGAAACTGCAATTATCATTTCTTTTGATACTGCCATTTTAGAAAAAATCCGTAATCTTGATAGTGATATTGAGGTGTGGTATCTTACTCACGAAATAACGGATAAAGCAATAAGACTTGCAACTGTAAATAATTATGCAATTGCATTCAACTGTAAAAAATATGATGCAGAAATGCTAAAAAAAGCACAAGATGAGAATATTAAACTTGCATCTTGGACAGTTGATAACCCTAAAATTTATAAAGAGTTATATGATTTAGGAATTCGAAACTTCACTACAAACAGATTAACAAAATAATAAAAGACCGAGTAGAATTGACTACTCGGTCTTGCTTTTTATATTCGATTAAAGTCTTGCAGCAGCTGCTTTATCAAGGAAAATATGCACATTTGGGTGAAGTTGTAAAACAGACGCCGGGCAAGATGGTGTAATGTCACCATTTACAAGTCCGTCAATCGCATCAGATTTGCTTCTGCCTGTTGCAATAAGAATAATCTGTTTTGATTTCATAATTGAAACAGTACCCATTGTAAGTGCATAGTTTGGCATTGGGTTTTCGTCAAAATATACTGAGTTAGCATCAATAGTGCTTTGTGAAAGACGAACTTTGAATGAGCCCTTTGTAAATTTGTTTGATGGCTCGTTAAATCCGATATGACCATTTCTGCCAACACCTAAAAGTTGAATATCAATTTTGTTTTCTGTAAGCAAATCGTCATAACGCAAACATTCAGCATCAGTATCTTCTGCATTACCGTTTAAGAAGTTAACATTTTCTTCTTTAACATCAATATGATTAAAAAGATTTTCGTGCATAAATGTGTAATAACTGTTTTTATCATCTTTTGGTAAATCACAGTATTCATCAAGGTTGAAAGTTGTAATATCCTTAAAACTTACCTTACCTTTATTGTATGCTTTAATAAGGCTTTTGTATGTAGGCACAGGTGAAGCACCTGTTGCAAAACCTAAAACCGAATCAGGCTTTTCGTTAACTTGTTCAACAATTAAATTGGCAACTGCCTTGCCGATTTCTTCAGCGTTGTTAAAAATATGAATAATCATTTTTCACACCTCGTTATATACTTTTGAGACTTTATTTTACCATATTATAGAAATTTTGCAATAGATTATTTGTTAAGTTTTTTATCAATTATTTTATGATATAAGCCGACAAATAAATACGATATGAAAATAAAACGCACACCAATTGAAGAACTTATACCATTTTCGCCTATAATTGGCAGAATTGACACACCAAAGACCACGACAAAATTTATTATATGGAAAACCATATTACGCTTTAATGCGTTTTTACCTATTGAAAACAGCGAAGAAATAATGTCAGCTAAAGAGAATATTATGATACAAGCAATTAAAAGAAGTATGCCGAAATACGCTTTATCTGATAACCACATATCCAAAGTCATAGCACCGCTATCATCATTACCAACTGTGGCAATAATTGATTTAATGAGTGTAATCAATGATATGTTAGTAGTTTCAAATGTTTCAGTATTAAGCTGTGAATACATTGGCAAGCACATCCACAAAAGTGGAGAGAACATAAGCACAAATCTTGTAATCTGCTCTTTACCGCCAAACGCAGAAACTTTAATATTGTTAAGCACTCTGTCAACTGCTTCTTGCTCACGCATTGCTTTTTCGTGGTCTGCTTGTAATCTGTTATCAAGGTCATAATACACAAGGTTTGTACCACATTTAGGACAGTTTTGTTTCATATACAAAGGTGAAAGTTTTTCGTTACATTTAGGACAATTACTCATTTTCTGCACCTCCTGAAACTTCTGCTGAAAGTTTTGCTCTACGCTCTGTCATTTCTTCGCGAACCATTTTAAGTTTTTCGCCTGTAAGGTCATACCAGATATATGGAATAAGCGGAAGAAGACCGAGTACAGCAGGGGCAAGTGTAAACATAGCCCAGATATAGAAATCAGTTTGTTCATAGGCTTTTATTGCAACACCTGTGTCTTGTGCAAAAGTAAGACCGATTATAGGAAGAAGCCAACCACCAAGTGCACCTGAAATTGAGCCTGTAAGTTTGCCTACGAATGTGAGAACTGAGAATGAAACACCTTCATTTCTTTCACCTGTTTTCCATTCCATATAGTCGATAGTATCGCCAATCATTTCAGTTGGAATAACCATATTGATAGTGTTGAAGAAACTGAAAAGAAGATTTTGTACCATTAAAAGCGGTACAACAACCCAAAGATTTGTAAAACACTTCATACCTACAAGGAAAACAAGAGTACCCATAACAAGTCTTACAAATCCGTTTAGGAAGATAATTTGTCTGTTGTCAAAACGCTTTTTGATTTTAGGAATAAGAAGATATGTAACAAAACCTAAAATTGTGCCAGGAAGTGAAATAACAATTGTAAGTGAGTTCATCTGCACAACTTCTGAATAGTAATATGCTTGGAAAAATCCGCCTATACCACTAATCGCAGCAAGAACATTACCAATAACAATCAAAAGCAAAGGCTTATTTTTAACAAGTGCCTTGAATCCGTCAAGAATACTTGGCTCTTTAATGGTTTGCACAACTCTTTCTTTTGTGCAGAAGCCTGCAAGTGAGAAAAGAGCCATACCGAATGTGCCTGAAATTACAGCCATAAGCAAGAAAACTTGTGAAAGTGATAACGGAATAGTACCGTTATTACTTAAATCCATAAGAACTGTAAGAATTGTTGTTGAAATTCCGCCAACAAGACCTGAAACGAAACGGGCAGATGAAACAACTCTTGTTCTGTCACAAGGTGAAGGACTTATTGCAGCACTCATTCCCCAAAAAGGAACATCGCCTAAAGTGTAGAAAAGTTCCCATAAGAAGTAAGTCATAAACATATAAATTACTTTTGCGGTAAGTTCTGCTTTGTCACCAAGGATTTCAGGGCCTGCAAAAAGCATAATTGTTGCAATTCCCAAAGGTATAGGAACAATAAAAAGGTATGGACGCAGTTTCCCGTAACGGGTTCTTGTTCTGTCAATAATTGAGCCCATAAGTGGGTCATTTATTGTGTCCCAAAGTCCTAAAATGAGCATCATAGTACCAACAATTTCAGATGGAATACCAAAAACTTTTACGAAGAAAAGTGAAAGATAGCTACCTGCAATAATGTTGTAGCCAAAGCATTGACCTGCGTTTGCAATACCGTATATAAATGTTTCTTTTACGCCTACATAACGGATATCGCCTTTATTTTCAGTCATAATTATTTTCTCCTTCCCTTGTTTCTGTGACGGATTGCTCCGCCCTTGTCATTAAGTAAATATGAGTTTTTACAATTAAGATATGTAATTTTTTCTTTAAGATTTTCGCGGTATTCAAACTTACGGTCTTTAATTTTATCGTAAAGTTCACAAGCGAGAGTACATTCTGTTGTATCTTTGTCAGCAGTTGCAGAAATTATAAGAATTTCATTATCAACAGGTAATGTGAGTTTATCGTCAGTTGTGTTTACCTCAACATTCCAGAAAAACAACTGCTCGCATTGTGCATCACCGTTTGTAGTGTGAGAGTGTGTAAACTCATAACCTAATTTACCGTCTTTTGTGAACGCAACCTCTTTGAAGTCGTATAAATCCCAACCTGCATAGTACTCGCGAATATCATTTACTTTATATGCACGGTCACCCATTTTAACGAATTTATCACCGTTAAGTGACGCCATAAGAAGATTTACTTTCTTTGTGCCTGTAGGTAACAATAAAGTTTGACCGCCACAAACCATAGCTTTATTTGAAATCTCAAAAGGAATACCGTTTGAAATAATTCTTTCAGGTGTGATTTCTTGCGGGATTGTCTTGTTGATTACAGGCAAAGTACCCATAGGCTTTGCATTAGTTGAAAATGCGTTAATATTGTTGACGATTTCAATCTTTTCAGTTATAGCCTTTGTATCTGCTTTCTTAATTGTAAAAGCAAATGACTTAATTTCGTAAGGCTTTAAGTCAAATATAAGTTTACCGTCAACAAGTGAAACATCTTTGATATGTTCTTCTGATGCATAAATTTCACGGGCAGAAAGAATGTCACAATTAAGTGAAAGAGTTACACCTTTTTGCTCTTTCTTTTCGCTTTCGCCTATGCGGATAACAATTTCTTCGCTGTTTTCCGCTTTCTTTATTGCACGGATAATAGCATTTCCTGAAAGGCTACCGAATGAGTATTCACTACCAAGTGTACCTTCGTGATTTGAACAAACAAATGTAGACATTGGCATTATAAAATCTCGAGCCTCTGTTTGTGTATCGTGCGAAACTATGCCCTTATGTGAGATAATCGCATAAGAATATCGGTTAAGACCTAATTCCATCATTGATTGCATACTGTCAACACGGTAATTTTTAAGTGGTGTGTGCATTAAAGTCAGGCGAAGAGTGTTATCGTCAAACTTATCCCAACCATACTTGCATTCGCTGATAATTGAAACACCAAACTCTTTACTGCTATCAGTAATATCTGCCCATTTTTGTGCTGGCACTTCAAAAAGTTTGTCGTTCATATTGCCACGCTTGATTGCTCCAAGTCCCAAATCGTAAGTAGCAACAGGATTTGTAGCAGTAAGTGGGAATATTTCTTTTGCAAGGTGACGTTTACTTCGCCATTCTGTTTCAGTATAAACTTCAACAACTTTTCCGCCTTTGCTTAAAGCAACAACAGATGTGAATGTACTATCTTTATAAGTTTTCACAATCTGAAGTGCAACTCTGCAAGGACCATTTTCAATAACTTTGATTGTCTTGATTTTTGCAGTATGTTGTGGCTCGCGGTTTAACTCATCAAAGTTTAATTCCCAAGCAGGCCAATGTTTACTACCGTTGTAGTCAAAAATACCTGTTGTAATAGGATTTTTAAGAAGTTCGACTTTCAAATCTTTATCGAGAATTGAAGAAATGTCACCGTTTCCGTTAAATTTAACAATATATTTTTCATTTTGAAGTTCATTTATTGATGCTGAAAGTTTTGATTTAACAGAGCATTTTTTCATTCTTAAATCAAAAACTTTGTAGCCCATAGGTGGCACAGTAACATTCATTAAAATGGTTGCAATACCAAATTGCACACTGTTAATCTGTGCAGGGTATTCTTTGCCCTCTGAATCATACACGGTAACATTTTTACCACAGTTTTTTGCAGGAATTTGAACTTTAACAACGCCTGTGCGTTCATATTCCATAGGGTTGTTTACAACAACCGCTACACCTTTTACAAAAGATGTGTCAAGATTTGACGCAATAGATTTTACCGCACCTTCATATTCGTTTGTAAACTGATTAAGCGACATTGCATAATCATTCCAACTTCTGCGGTATGCTCGTTGAACTGATGTTCCCGGCAAATCGTCATGGAATTGATGTGCAATAACTCTTTTCCAAGATTTTGTAAGTTCTTCTTGTGGGTATTCATAACCACAAATTGCAGTTGCAGTAACACAAGCACGCTCTGCCATATCTGCAATTTCTTCGTTTCGTCTGTTCCAACGCTTGCCGATAGCACGGGAAGTATAACCACCAACTGCGTGGTTTGTCATAACAAGTTCGTTATTCCATACGGGGAGTTTTTGCTTGATATCCTCAGGCAAAGCGTCAATGTCGTGGAATATTTTGTCAGCAGGTGCAGATAATACTTCTATGTCGCTCGTATCATTTAACTTGATTTCATCACATACAGTTTTAACTGATGGTTCTTTCGGTGCACCGCCTCTATCCCCAACACCGTGAAAAATTGCAGTCATATCAAGTGAGTATTGTTCGTTTTCGTTCAGTTTTTTAACGACATCTTCATTTCCTCTGACTTTAGTGAGAGTTTTGTCATAAGAACGGGGATTTGTATTTGCATAAACATAGTTTCCGTCAACACCATACCATTTACCAATGTCAAATGGTACACCGTAAGCAGAACCCCAAGTGAGTTTCTGTGTAGTAAAACCTTTGAGATTTGCATGACGCATAATACTTGGTAACGCGTAACCAAAACCAAAGCAGTCAGGTAAGAAAATGTCGCAACTGCGTTTGCCGAAATTCTTGTCAAAATACTCGTTACCTAAAAGAATATTTCTAAAAAGTGCTTCGGGAGACGGTACATTCACATCACCATTTTCAAAGGCACTTCCGCAAACATTCCACTTGCCCTCAGCAATGTAAGACTTCATCTTTTCCCACATTTCGGGGTAATATTCTTTCATTAACTCGTAACGATATGAGCCCTCAAAATTGAATTTATATTCAGGGTATTTCTGGAATCTCTGAAAATTCTCGTTAAGAGTGTTGTATATGTATTTGCTTACAGTAGTTTCAAAATCCCAACTCCAAATTGTATCAAGATGGGCGTTAGCTATTGTATAAACTTTCTTTTTATTCATAAAAAATCCCCTACATAATATATGTTAAGAAAATTATATATTTTAATAGAGAAAAAATCAATAAATGCGTGTAAAATTTTGCAAAAAATACTCGACAGATTAGCACATTATTGTTAAAATATATGTGTATGTAATTATAATTTTTGAAAAGGAGTCAGCCAAATGAAAAAAGTTGTATCACTCATAATGACACTTATTTTAATAATGACTGTCGTTTTTTCATTTACAGGTAGTAGTGTTTCTGAAAAAATCAACCCTACACTTGCTCTTTCGGCTGACAACATTTCTTATGCCATAAGTGATAATCTTTATGGCGTGTCATTTGACAGTTCAGAATATGCCATTAACGGTGGTCTTGTATCTGAACTTGTGAACAACAACTCTTTTGAGTGTATTGATAACCATACAGCAAGTTGGAATCTTAAAAATATAGGTTACGCAGTTGCAACTGAAGAAAAAATGAACGATAATAATGCTAATTATCTTCAAATTACAGTTAATGGTAGCGGTAGTGCTGAAAATATAGGTTATTCTGAAATTTTCAACAACAAAAGTGCACAGTTCAACAGTCGCAGACTCTGGACTGCCGATATGGGATTTAAGGAAGACGAAACTTATTTATTTTCTGCATTTTTCAAGAACATTGACTATGTGGGAACAATGAGCGTTTTGCTTAATGCAGAGGGCAATGCTGAAGAATATGAGTTTAATATTGATGATTGCACAGATTGGACAAAAGTAAGCCTTGAAATCAGTTCAGAAGTTACTGCTGATGGCTCATTACTTATTAAATTCAACGGTAATGGCACTTTTTATATGGATAGTGTTTCTCTTGTGCCAAAAAGCAGTTATAGTAACGGAAATTATATAAGTTTAAGACCTGACCTTTATGATGCACTCAAAGAACTTTCACCATCATTTATCAGGTTCAGCGAAAATACTTTTGTTGATGATGAGGGTAATACTTACGATTGGAAAGATTCAATAGGTAACCTTGAAACAAGAAAACAAATCAGTACTTCATATAGCGAAAAAGGTCGTTTTTATGTAAATCCTAATGCAATGGGATTTTACGAATATCTTGTGCTTTGTGATAGTTTGGGTGCAACACCTGTCCCTGTTATGAGTATTAAAGATACAGAACAAGTTGAAGAAAATGAAGTTGAGCGAATTCTCAACGAAAATACAGAAGAACCAACTGAAAATGTAGAAGATATAACGGAAGAAGCTCCCGAAACACCTGAAATTGAGCCTTATGTGCAAAGCGTTCTTGACTTTATTGAGTACACCACAGGTGACGAGACAACTATATGGGGTGCAAAACGCGTTGCTGACGGTCACGAAAAACCTTTCAAGCTTAACTATATTGCACTTGATGATGAGGTTATTGACGAGGGCTATTGGACTCGTTTCAATACTGTATATGAAGCAGTAAGTGAAAAATACCCAAATATAAAAATCATCACAAGTTCAGGCAATACACCTGATGATGCGTGGCAGAATATAGATGCAACTTATAAAAATGTAGTTGTAAATGAATTTTATGGTAAGGGCAAAATTGACCTTTACCGAAATGTTCATAAGTATGATTCTTATGAGCGTAGCGGGGCACAGGTGGCAGTCGACTCTTTTGTGTCTAACGCTGACGGAATAGGCACATTTATCACCACTAACAATATTTGGTCTGCCCTTGAAAATAGTGCGTTTTTGTTGGGACTTGAAAAGAATGCAGATGTTGTGCAAATGGCATCTTATAAATGGTCACTTGCGAAGCGTAATGGTCATAGTGAAAAAACTTCACTTATCTGGTTTGACTCACAAGATTTGCTTTTGACTGCCGATTATTACTCACAAATGATTTTTGCAAACAATATGGGTACAAACTATATTTCAACTGATTTTGATATGGAAGACGAGGGTGTTTACCAATCTTCAACAGTTGATATTCAAAATAAAGTTATCTATGTAAAACTTGTGAACGCAACAAACAAAACTTATAATTTTGACATTCAACTTGATGGCTTTAAGAATGTGAAAAATCCGTCAGTTCAGTATATGACAGAAAAATTCAAATCTGCATATAACGATTTTGACGAGCAACTTCATGTAGCACCAACTGAAAAGGCATTAGAGGTTAAAGATAACACAATTTCTTACGATATGGGTAGTTATTCAATAAGTGTTGTGAGAATACCTTATGGTGGGAATGACGGAAAAGCACTTTATGAGTTACCCGAAACAGATATTGTTTCACCTTATATGCACCCAATGGTTGAATATGCAGTTCCAATTGTTTTAACTGTACTCGTAGTAATAACAGGTGTGGCTATTCTTCTTGTAAGAATAAATCGTCACAGAACAGTGCGAAAAGAAAATGAATAAATAAATATGCAAGGCGAGGGCTAAAAATTAGCCCTCGTTTTTTGTTTGCAAATTTTTAAGATTTAATTAAGAAATACAAAATTTTACAAAAATATGTTGACAAAAGAAAAATATGGGTGTACTATAAAACTGTGCTAATTGAAATAGCACAGTTAATACAGTTTCAAGTAGGAGGTGATATAGGTGAATATATTTCTCGATTACCATTCAAGAACCCCCATTTATGAGCAGATTAAAGAACAAATCGTGCTTGATATAAGCAGGGGAGTTCTCAAAAAAGATGACCAGCTACCATCTTTAAGACAGTTATCTTCTCAGTTGGGAATAAATATTAACACTGTCAAGCGTGCTTTATCAGAGCTGGAAGCACAAGGGGTAATTTACTCTGTTGCGGGTAAAGGTATATTCATCAGCGGAAACGCAGAATCACAAAACATTTATCTTGAACAATCTTTAGATGCAGTGAAAAATGCACTCATAAATGCAAAACAGATGGGTGCAAGTGAAGAAAAAATTACTGCAATCCTTAAAGAAATTTATAAAGGAGTTGAGTAAATTGATTGAATTTGTAAATGTAACTAAAAAATTCGGCGACTTTACAGCAGTTGAAAACATCACATTCAGGGTTGAGCCATCATCAATTTATGGTCTTATCGGCTATAACGGTGCAGGTAAAACAACACTTCTTAAAACTGCTGCGGGTATTTATAAATCAGATGAAGGCACAGTACTTATGGACGGAGTAGACACTTACGATAACGACACAGTCCGTCGTGAAATGTTTTATATTCCTGACGATTTGTATTTCCCAATGAACGCAACAATCAACAGTATGGCAAAGTTTTATGCTGATTATTATCCTAATTTCAGTATGAAAACACTTAACAATCTTGTTGAAGTATTTGGCCTTGACCCTAAAAAGAAAATCCGCGGATTTTCAAAGGGTATGCAACGCCAGACAGAAATTATTTTGGCACTTGCATCTCACCCTAAATATATGCTTCTTGACGAAACATTTGACGGTCTTGACCCACACAAAAAAGAAGTTACAAAGAAACTTTTCATTGAATATGTGGCAGAAAGTGAGTGTTCACTTGTAATCTCATCACATAACCTTTCTGAACTTTCAGAACTTTGCGATAATGTTGGTCTTATTAACGGTAAACAACTTGTAATGGATTGTTCAGTTTATGACATTTCTAAAAATTACAGCAAAATCCGTCTTATTTTTGACCGCGATGTTACTGAAAATGATTTCAAAAATATTAAGTATAAATCTCTTGAAATCGACGGTAGAGTTGCAATGATTATCTTTGATAAAGATACAATCGAAGAAAAACAGAAACTTAACGCACTTCTTCCTATGGCTATTGACGAATATAAGCTTACTATGGAAGAAGTATTCTTAAACGAAATGGAGGATAAGAAATATGACATCACAAAAATCTTTGAAAAATAATGTAAACTTCAACGATTTCAAAAGAAGTCTTAAAGGTTCACTTCCATTCCCTGCAATTGCCTTTGCAGTTCTTATAGTATTTGCGGTTTTCCCTGTTGTAGGTTATTTCTACAATACAACAAGACAACCAGGAACACCGTATGATTTGGTTTATATATTCTTTGATTCAAGTTCACTCTTTTATACTGCTTTTGAATTGCTTCAGGTTGGTATGGTGCTTTGCGGTATGATGACCGCTGCAAAATCCTTCTATTTCTTTTTAAGTAAAAAGCAGGTCAATGTGTATTTAAGCCTTGGCGTTACAAGAACAAGAATGTTTATAAACCGTCTTGTTTCAGGTGCAATTACCTTGTTCGCAAGTGTGTTTGTACCATTTACAATTATCTATTTAATGAATATTGCCGAGTTAGGTGCAACTGCACAGATGACTAATATTTATCTTTATATTGTGCTTTCCCTTTTTGTTGCATCAATGGTAGGTTTTGCAATCAGTAGTTTTGCAATATCAGTTTCAGGTAACATTTTTGAATCTGCAATTACAATGGGTACAACTTCATTCTTGCCTACTCTAATTGTAAATCTCTTTATTGGTGCAAAAGAACAGATGTTAAAGGGTTATGTATATGATTATAATGAATATAGCATTACTCCATTCTTAAGTCCGTTTTCATTTATAAACAATTCAGACCCCAATGCAATAAGTGGTGATTATTCACCTGTAAATATCAATCAGGTTGTTATGAGCTTTGACAAGCAAAATCTTGTTAAAGGTGAAATTCCAAAAGAATACTTACTTGACTGGTATTTTGTTATTCCTGTTATTATCTGGGCAGTTGTTGTAGTTGCTTTCATAGCACTTGCATTCGTACTTTTCAATAAGAGAAAGGCTGAAAATGCTAACTCATTAGGTAAATTTGCAATCTCAAGAACTATAAACGGTGCATTTGCAGTTGTAATTGCTTGTTTCTTCTGTGTAGGAGTGCTTTACTATGAACTTAAAACAGTAGGTGTAACTCTTTTAGCAATTGGATTGTCATTTGTTGTATATTTTGTTGTTCAACTTATTTTGACAAGAAAATTAAAGAAATCCCTTAAATCCTTGTCGGCTTGTGCAGTATTTATGGTTTTATTTGTTGGCTTGGTAGCCTTTATGGAAACAGGTTACTTAGGCTCATACAATAAATTACCTGAAAAAGAAAACATAAAATCTGTATCTCTTACTGTGCCTGTAGATTTCTCATTTAATGGTATTTCCCCCGGTGTCTGGGGTCGATATGTTGTTAGCACAAACACTGATGATATTTCAATGGCTATGAGCCTTTTTGAAGAAGTTAAAAAGGATGATGGAGATTATACTTTTAGCATTCACAACGCAACTTTTGAATTTGAAACAAAAGATGGCGAAACAATTACCCGTGAATTCGGGATTTACTCTCCTGACCTTTATAATAAATATATGGAAACAGTTGTAAATTCAAACTTCTTTGACGGTGTGCTTGAATACAATTTCTTGGGATTTGATGAGAACAACAAGTCAAAAAATGGTGAATACACAGTTGCCGTCAACCCAAATGGAATAGGTAATACAAGTGAATCGGTAGGAGCATTTAATTACTACGATTCACAGTTGCTTGTTAACTATGTGCCTATTAAAAACGAAACCGATACAGAGGGTTCTGTATTTGAACTTGAAAATGGTGAAATTATCGATTATGAAGGCGACCGCGATTTCCTTGTTCTTAAGGGTGATAAGTTAGCGATTGCTATGTATAACGACTTATCAAAAATGACTTATGAACAGCTTCTCAAAAACAATAGTGAACCTTTTGGCGTTTTAGGTTGGGAGCAAAGCTATGTTTGTAAAGCAGATGATGTTGTAAATCCTGTTAACGATGAAGAAATTGAATTGTATTATTATCATGAAGAAAAAGATATTGCAGGTGTAAAAACTGTTTATGCTTGGCTCAGCATTTATCCTGAAATGACCGAAACAATTGCTTATGTCAAGAATAATAATATTGAGTACACAGCAACTTATAATGTGCCTGTAAAACAAGTACTTTATACTGACTCAAAATTAGATTTTGGCGATGCTCAAAGACAATTTATAGACGAGGCAGTGAAGGTGCAGGGTAAAAACGACCATTATAAAACCTATTTCAACATTTCAGCAGGCAGAATACCTAATGTAACTTATTATGGTGCAAATGCTTTAAGTGATTCATTGTTCTTTAACCTTAGCTGGTATCTTTCAGAGAAGATTACAAAAGAAGAGCTTATTAAAAAGGTTTATGCCGACATTGGTCATCCGTTAGGTGTAGTAGATGCAGATAAAATTGATAATGTTGTATCAAACTCTGTGGGAAATTATGAAATTCACAACGATAACGGTAGAGTGGTTTTCATAATCTTCGAAGATGGTTCAATGATTGAAAAGTATCTCCCAGAAGCAAATGTAGGAGTGCTGAAATAGTTTCTTTTTCCGCAATTCTACTTAAAATAAGAAGCGTACAGATTTTTTGTCTGTACGCTTTTTATAATGTTTAATTTATTTAATTGGTGAAATTCTGAAAGTATATGTATAAACCTTATTAGGTTTTAACTGATACTTCTCACGAACCTGTGCGTCGCCCGGCATATCGCCACCAACACCGATTTGATTTAAGTCAACATTGAATGTTGTAATATCATAATGTGGTAATTCGTGAATATGCTTTGCAAGTTGCAACTGGTCTTGTGTGTAGTGCCAAGCACTGAAACAGATTGGTGTTTCGCCCATTGCCTCAAAACGAAGACCTTGGTTTTCTTTATTTCTGATTTCAACCCATCTTACATCAGTACGGTTACCATTTTCCTGTGGTCTCATATAGTGATGCTCAAGGTCTGCTACACTCTTTTCGTGAAGTGTAATCTTACCACCAGTCTTACGGTCAAAGTATGTTTCTTGTGGGCCGCGACCATACCATTTAACTTGGTCAAATTCACGAAGAAGTCCCATCTTTGTACCAAAACGAAGAAGATTGAACATTTTAGGTGTACCTGTATGTGTAATCTCAAGACTTCCGTCAGGATTTACTACAATCACACTTGTAACACCTGAGAAGAACTGAACACTCCAATCAATGTTGATTACCAACTGACCAAGTGAGTTCTTGCTTGCAGATTTAACTGTACCTTTTGCACCGTTTGTTGCTCTCTGCCAGTTAAAGTATGGGTGGAACGGAATAATAAACGGAACAAAGTTTGTGTTTGAAAGGTCGTTGTCAGTAACTGCTCTGAAGTAGTTAGGTGCAACAGGTGCTCTTAAATATTCTTTGTCGTTATATTTAAGTGATGTAATCTTACCACTGTTGATTGTTACTGCAAAGCCTTCGCCCTGAGCAGTAACTACTGAGCCATTCTTAACAAATGTTACATTACCGTCATAAGTCTTTTCTTCAGGCTTAACAGATTTCACAACAAATTGGTCAAAGCCTTGCTCGTAACCTGCTTCACACCAAGGTTTTGCAGTCTTGTTAAGGAATGAAACAATAAGTACGCATTCTTTTTCAGGGAGAGTAGCAAGTTCATAAGGAATTGTGAAATCAACTTGTGACTGTGGACCACAGTTAATGTCAATAACACCACTCTGTACTTCAACACCCTCTGCTTGTAAACTCCACTTGAACTGGAAATCAGCAAGGTCTGTAAAGAGCTTCTTGTTAATAAGAGTGAATTCACCCTTTGCCAAATCTTTTTCTTTAACCTTGATTTCACAGTAAACTTTCTTAACCTCAAAATATGATGGGTGAGGTTTTCTGTCTGCTGTAATAATACCATTAGCGTTGAAATATGTATTTGAGCCAGTCATAGCAGTTGTGTTTGGAAGATGTGTATATCTGCCTGGCTCGTATTTTTCAAAGTCAGTACCGTAAAGCCATTGGTCACCCTCTGGTGTCTTTTTGCGGATTGCTTGGTCAACAAAGTCCCAGATATAACCGCCGCACATATGGTCGTGTGCCTCAAAATCGTCCATATACTCTTGGAAGTTACCAAGGCTGTTTTCCATAGCGTGAGCATATTCGCAAAGAAGAATAGGTCTGCAGTAATCTTCTTTCTTGATTGGTTTTGAGTCAGCAGCAAGTGCATTTGCAATATTGTCATAAAGAGTGATTTCAATAGGCTCTTTGTTGCAGAGTTTCTTCATAACACTCTCAACAGGATACATTCTTGAAATAACATCACTCTTTGTGAAGTTGAAGTCACCTTCATAATGGAATTGACGAGTATTGTCAAGTTTGAGTGCGGCTTTCTTCATTTCCATAAAGTTGTTGCCGTCACCGGCCTCATTACCAAGTGACCACATAAATACACAAGCGTGGTTTCTGTCACGAAGTACCATTCTTTCCATTCTGTCAACAACTGCTGCTGTCCACATTGGGTTGTCACCGGGAACACCTTTTCTACGAACACCGTGAGTTTCAAGGTCACATTCGTCCATAACATAGAAACCGTATTCGTCACAAAGTTCATAGAAATATGGGTCATCAGGGTAGTGAGAAGTACGAATAGAGTTAATATTCGCATTCTTCATAAGGTTTAAGTCTTGGTGGTATCTTTCAGTAGGAACTGCCCAACCATTGTCAGGGTCAAAGTCGTGACGGTTAACACCACGAAGAAGTAAAGGTTTACCGTTGAAAAGGAATTTTTCGCCAACAATTTCAACCTTCTTGAAACCAAAACGGATACACTTATAAGTTGTCTTTCCATCAGCAGTAATGCTTATGAGTAATTTATAAAGATATGGACTTTCAGCAGACCATTTCTTTGGATTAGGGATTAACTTATTAAAGTTGAGAGTAGCACTACCTTGGAACTCTGCCTCGCCAAGTAAAACTTTTTCGTCACCGTCAATGATTTCAGCCTTAACAGTTGCACCGCCCTTGTTGTCATAGTTAACAACTTTGATTTCAAGGTTTGTGTTACTGTCTTTGTAGTCTTTATCAAGGTCAGTTGTAATGAAGAAGTCACGCACACATTTTTTAGGCTCTGCAAATACATAAACTTCTCTGTAAAGACCGCAAAGGAGCCACATATCCTGATTTTCAAGGTAAGCACCGTCAGAAAAACGGTAAACTTTAACCGCAACTCTGTTACTGCCTTTGCGAGCGTATTTTGTAATATCAAATTCGTGAGGTGTCATTGAGCCTTGTGAGTAGCCAACATATTCACCGTTTAAGTAAACTTCAATAGCAGATTTTGCAGCACCGAAATGCAAGAAGATTTCCTGACCGTCAAAATTTTCAGGCATATCGAAATCTCTTACATAAATACCGATTTCCTGCATTGTGTGGTCAATTGACGGAATCTTACTCTTGCTACGGCTTATTGCACGACAAAATGTACTTGCATAATAGTAAGGGTAACTACCATATTCTTCACCAATTTGCCATACTGACGGTACAGTAATATCACGCCAGAAAGATGCGTCAAAACTGTCCTTATAAAAATCAGTAGGACAATCGTTTAACCCTCTCTGCCAATGAAATTTCCAAGTACCGTTAAGAGTCATTTTTGTTTTTGGCTCAATACGGTTTAATGCGTCCTGCTCATTATCATAAGAAAAGGCGATAACATGACCGTCTTCCTTATTCTTTTTGAAGATTGCAGGATTTTCCCAATCATACTTATAATTTCTCATATTCCCATCTCCTTATTTAGAAGCTAAATATTCAATAAATTGTTTTGCTGTGCGTGGGCTTCTGCCACCATTACGAAGTGCAAATGCCTCAGCTGATAAAAACAACTCATTCTTGTCAATACTTATATTATACTGCATAGAAAGATTTTCCACAATAGATAAATACAAATCTTTATCAGGTTTTGAGAAAGTAATTTTTAATCCAAAACGAGCAGAAAGACTCATAATTTCCTGAATTGTATCCTGAAGATGAATGTCATCACCATTTCGGTCAGAAAAGTTCTCTTTTACAAGGTTTCTACGGTTGCTTGTAGCGTAGATTGCAAGGTTATCAGTTTTTCCTGCAACGCCACCCTCTAAAATTGCTTTTAATGCACCAAAATCATTGTCATTTGTAGAAAAACTTAAATCGTCTATAAAAATAATAAATTTAAGTGGGTTGTCTGCCAATTCTTCAATAACATCAGGTAATGAGTATAACTGATTTTTCTTAATTTCAATAAGACGAAGTCCCATTTCCCAATATTCATTTACAATTGCTTTAATTGTACTGCTCTTACCACTACCTGCATCACCATATAAAAGCACATTGTTACAAGGTTTATTTTGAAGCAACGCCATTGTGTTGTCAATTACTTTTTGCCTTTCTAATTCATAACCACTCATCTGTGAAAGACGCTGTGGGTCAGGGTATTTAACGGGTATAATCTCGTTATCTTTATATAAGAACATTCTGTGAGTTGCATAAATTCCGTAACCCGTTGTTCTTATTACAGAAATCTTATTTTCATATTCGTCTTTAACAGAAATATTACCGTTCTTCCACTCCGGTAACGATATACTATTATATATAGATTTCAAATCATCACATTTTATCTGCGAAAGTTCTTCAAAAAATGCAAGTTCATTTTCTACTGCATTCTGCACAAAAGGGGATACATCTCCTTTTGCAGATTGCTTTACATATATATTTTCGTCATTCTGTAAAAGTTCATTTATGTATTCACATAAATCGTCTGTCTTCTCATAAAGGGCAGAAACGAAATCTGAATAGTATTTCAAAAACTCATTTTCATTATTACTTTCACAACCTAACAAGTTAATGAGAGCAGATATTCCCTTATCATTTAATATGTTTTTGAAAACAACTACTGCCTTTGCAGAAGTCACAATATTTTTGTATTTTTCCATTAAAAACATCCTCTGAAAAATTTTCCAAATTTAGTATTGACAACTTGACTTGACAAGTATATAATATTAAATTGCTATTATAGTGGAGTTATATACGCTGGCGTATTTTATGCAACACAAAGTGTACCATAATTTGCCTAAAAAAGCAAGTATAACTCACAGTAAAATTTAGTAATCTCCACGCCTTATATACTATGTATATAGTTGTAAGGCTCAGGAATAAAAAAACGAACGGAGAGTGATTAAGCCCTATGGTAAATGTCAAACCGGTAAAACTTGGCAGAAATACCCGTATGAGTTTCTCAAAAATCAATGAAGTTATGCAAATGCCTAACCTTATTGAAGTACAGAAGAACTCTTACAAGTGGTTCCTTGAAACAGGACTTAAAGAGGTGTTCCGTGATATTGATGCTATCACAGATTTCACAGGTAACCTCGAATTGACTTTTGTAGATTATCGTATGAACGATAAGCCAAAGTACACAGTCAAAGAATGCAAAGAAAGAGATGCAACTTATGCAGCACCTCTTAGGGTAACAGCGCGTCTTTTCAACAAGGAAACAGGCGAGGTTAAAGAAAACGAAGTTTATATGGGCGACTTCCCGCTTATGACAGATAGCGGTACATTCGTAATTAACGGTGCAGAGCGTGTTATTATTTCACAGCTCGTTCGTTCACCAAGTGCATATTACGGAATGACTCATGACAAAACTGGTAAGGAACTTTACACAACAACTGTAATTCCTAACCGTGGTGCTTGGCTTGAGTATGAAACTGACCAGAATGACCTTTTCTATGTAAGAATAGATAAGAACAGAAAAATTTATATCACTACATTTATCCGTGCATTAGGTCTTAGCTCTAATGCAGAGATTATGGATTTCTTTGGTTATGACGACAGAATCGTTGCAACTCTTGAAAAGGACACAACTGTTAATACAGAACAGGCTCTTATCGAGGTTTATAAGAAACTCCGTCCGGGTGAGCCACCTGCACTTGAAACTGCACAGTCTCATCTTAACGGTCTCTTCTTTGATGCTCATCGTTATGACTTATCTCGTGTTGGTAGATATAAATACAATAAGAAACTCGGTATTGCAGACCGTGTGGCAGGCTTTGCAGTTGCAGCTCCTGTTGTAAGTAACCTTACAGGTGAAATCATGGCTGAACCGGGCGATGTAATCAGCGAAGAACTTGCTTACAGAATGGAGCAAGAGGGTGTTGACACTGTTGTTCTCGATATTGAGGGCAAAGAAGTTAAAGTATTCTCTAACGGTATGGTTGACATTGCTGAATATGTTCCTATGTTTACAGAAGAAGAACTTGAAGAAATCGGTATCAATGAAAAAGTACGCTTCACAGTTCTTATGGAAGTTCTTGATAAATGTGGCGATGATAAAGATGCTCTTCTTGAAGAAATGGCTCTTCGTGCAGATGACCTTATTCCAAAGCACATTATCAAAGAAGATATTTTCGCTTCAATCAACTACCTTAACGGTTTAGCATCAGGCGTTGGTGTAACAGACGACATCGACCACCTTGGTAACCGTCGTATCCGTTCAGTTGGTGAACTTCTTCAGAACCAGTTCAGAATTGGTTTTGCAAGAATGGAAAGAGTTGTTAAAGAAAGAATGACTCTTCAAAGTCAGGAACCTGACAAGGTAACTCCTGCTGCTCTTATCAACATCAGACCTGTTATGGCTGCTATTAAAGAGTTCTTTGGTTCATCACCACTTTCACAGTTTATGGACCAGACAAACCCACTTGCAGAACTTACACATAAGAGAAGACTTTCAGCACTTGGTCCTGGCGGTCTTTCTCGTGACCGTGCAGGTTTCGAAGTTCGAGATGTTCACTACTCACACTATGGTAGAATGTGTCCTATCGAAACTCCTGAAGGTCCTAACATCGGTCTTATCTCATACCTTGCAACTTTCTCAAGAATTAACAAGTACGGTTTTATCGAAGCTCCTTTCAGAAGAATCGATAAGAAAACAGGTACAGTTCTTTCAGAAGTTGAATATATGACAGCCGATGTTGAAGATAACTATATCGTAGCTCAGGCTAACGAACCACTTGACGAAAACGGTAAGTTCATCAATGCAAAACTCACTGCTCGTCACAGAGATAACTTCCTTGAAGTTCCAACAACAGAAGCAGATTATATGGATGTTTCTCCAAAAATGGTTGTTTCTGTTGCTACTGCAATGATTCCTTTCCTTGAAAACGACGACGCTAACCGTGCTTTGATGGGTTCTAACATGCAGCGTCAGGCTGTTCCACTTCTCAAAACAGAGTCTCCAATCGTTGGTACAGGTATGGAATACAAGGCTGCTGTTGACTCAGGTACAGTAGTTCTTGCAAAGCGTGCAGGTACAGTTACTCAGATGGACGCTAAAACTATCGCAATCACAACCAACGATGGCGAAGTTGATACTTATGAACTTGTTAAGTTTATGCGTTCAAACCAGGGTACATGTATTAACCAGAGACCAATCGTTGAACTTGGTCAGCAGATTGAAGCAGGCGAAGTTATTGCAGACGGTCCTGCAACTTCAAACGGTGAAATCTCACTTGGTAAGAATGCTCTTATCGGCTTTATGACTTGGGAAGGTTATAACTACGAAGACGCTGTTCTTATCAATGAAAAACTTGTTCGCGATGATGTTTATACTTCAGTCCATATTGAAGAATATGAAATCGAGGCAAGAGATACAAAACTCGGACCTGAAGACATTACAAGAGATATTCCTAATGTTGGTGAAGATGCTCTTAAAGACCTTGACGAAAACGGTATTATCCGTGTAGGTGCTGAGGTTCATTCAGGTGATATTCTTGTTGGTAAAGTTACTCCTAAGGGTGAAACTGATGTTGCTACTGCTGAAGAGAAGATTCTTCGTGCAATCTTTGGCGAAAAAGCTAAAGAAGTTCGTGATACTTCACTTCGCGTTCCTCACGGTGAATACGGTATCGTTGTTGATGTTGAAGTGTTCACAAGAGAAAATAGTGACGAATTAAGCCCAGGTGTTAATAAGATTGTTCGTTGCTATATTGCACAGAAGAGAAAACTCTCAGTTGGTGACAAAATGGCTGGTCGTCACGGTAATAAGGGTGTTGTATCCCGTATTCTCCCACAAGAAGATATGCCATTCCTTGATGACGGTACTCCACTTGATATCGTTCTTAACCCATTGGGCGTTCCTTCTCGTATGAACATCGGTCAGGTTCTTGAAGTTCATTTAGGCTTCGCTTACAGAAAACTTGGCCAGAAGATTGCAACTCCTGTTTTTGACGGTGCTCACGAAGAAGATATCCGTGAAGCTCTCAAAGAAGCAGGCTACCGTGAAGACGGTAAATCAATTCTTACTGACGGTAGAACAGGTCAGAAGTTTGATAACCCAGTTACTGTTGGTGTTATGTACTACCTTAAACTTCTCCACTTGGTTGACGACAAAATCCACGCTCGTTCAATCGGCCCATACGCTCTCGTTACTCAGCAGCCACTTGGTGGTAAAGCTCAGTTCGGTGGTCAGCGTTTCGGTGAAATGGAAGTTTGGGCACTTGAAGCTTACGGTGCAGCATATACACTTCAGGAAATTCTTACAGTTAAGTCTGACGACCTTACAGGTAGAAGAAAGACTTATGAGGCTATTGTTAAAGGCCTTAATATTCCGAAACCCGGAATTCCAGAGTCATTCAAAGTTCTCATCAAAGAACTTCAGGCACTTGCTCTTGATGTTCATGTACTTGATGAAGACGGTGAAGAAATCGACATCAAGAACGGATTCGACAATGACGAGTTCGATTATGTTCCTGCTCCTGATACTGAAATCGAGTTTGAAGAAGTAAATGATGTAACTTATAATGACGGTTATGTTCTTGAAAATGAAGACGGAACAGGTATGGATGAAGATGATGATTCTGATTTCTACAAAGAGATGACATCATCATTTGACTTCGGCGATGATGACGATTTTGACGAAGAGAACTATTGATTGACTTAACCTATAAAAGGAAGAAGGGCTGAATTTAATGGATAAAAAACCATTTGAAGCAATAAAAATCGGTCTTGCCTCTCCTGACCAGATTAGAGAATGGTCATACGGTGAGGTTAAAAAGCCCGAAACAATAAATTACCGTACACTTAAACCGGAAAAAGACGGTTTGTACTGTGAAAGAATTTTCGGACCACAGAAAGACCTTGAATGTCATTGTGGTAAGTATAAGAAAATTCGTTATAAAGGTAAGATTTGTGAAAAATGTGGCGTAGAGGTTACTAAAAAAGAAGTGCGTCGTGAAAGAATGGGCCATATTGAACTTGTTGCTCCTGTTTCACACATCTGGTACTTCAAGGGTATTCCTTCAAGAATGGGTCTCATTCTTGATATTTCACCTCGTGACCTTGAAAAAGTACTTTACTTTGCAAAGTACATTGTTATTGACCCAGGTGACACAGAACTTACAAAAAATCAGATACTCAGCGACAAAGAGTATCTTGATATGGTTGAAAAGTATGACGATGAGTTCAAAGCAGGTATGGGTGCTGAGGCTATCAAAGAACTTCTTAGTGAAGTTGATGTTGATGAGCTTTGCAAACAACTTCGTGAAGAACTTGACGGTGCTTCAGGCCAGAAAAAGACAAGACTTCTCAAAAGACTTGAAGTTGCAAAGGCATTCAAACAGTCAGGTAACCGTCCTGAATGGATGATTATGGATGTAATTCCTGTTATTCCACCAGATATTCGTCCTATGGTACAGCTTGACGGTGGTCGTTTTGCAACATCTGACCTTAATGACCTTTACAGACGAGTTATTAACAGAAATAACCGTCTTAAGAGACTTCTTGAACTTAACGCTCCTGAAATTATCGTAAGAAATGAAAAGAGAATGCTTCAAGAAGCTGTTGACGCACTTATTGATAACGGTCGTCGCGGCAGACCTGTTACAGGTCCTAACAACAGAGCACTTAAATCTCTTTCAGATATGCTTAAAGGTAAACAGGGTCGTTTCCGTCAGAACCTCCTCGGTAAGCGTGTTGACTATTCAGGTCGTTCAGTTATCGTTGTTGGTCCTGAACTTAAACTTTACCAGTGTGGTCTTCCAAAAGAAATGGCACTTGAACTTTTCAAGCCATTCGTAATGAAGAACCTTGTTGAAAATGGACTTTCAAGCAATATGAAGTCTGCAAAGAAGATGGTAGAAAGAGCAAAGACAGAGGTTTGGGATGCACTTGAAAAAGTAATCAAAGACCATCCTGTTATGCTTAACCGTGCTCCTACACTTCACAGACTTGGTATTCAGGCATTCGAGCCTGTTCTTGTTGAAGGTCGTGCAATCAAGCTTCACCCACTCGTTTGTACAGCGTTCAACGCTGACTTCGACGGTGACCAGATGGCTGTTCATGTACCACTTTCAGCAGAAGCTCAGGCAGAAGCAAGACTTCTTATGCTTGCTGCTAACAACCTTCTTAAACCATCAGACGGTAAACCGGTTGCAGTTCCTACACAGGATATGATTCTTGGTTCTTACTATCTTACAATGGTTAAAGATGGCGAACCTGGTGAGGGTAAAGTATTCCGTGATGTTGATGAAGCAACAATGGCTTATGATGAAGGCGACATTACACTTCACGCAAAAATCAAAATCCGTATGACTAAAGAAGTCAACGGTGAAATGGTTACAAAACTCGTACCTACAACTCTTGGTCGTGTAATTTTCAACAATCCAATTCCTCAGGATTTAGGTTTTGTTGACAGAACTGACCCAGAAAACGCATTCAAACTTGAGGTTGATTTCCTTGTTAAAAAGGGTGGCCTTGGTAAAATCATTGATAAATGTATTAAAGTTCACGGCGTAACAATTGCTGCTGAAATGCTTGATAAGATTAAGGCACAGGGCTTTAAGTATTCAACACGCAGTGGTATCACAGTTGCTGTTTGTGATGCTAAAATCCCTGAAAGCAAGAAAGACCTTCTCGCATCTGCAGAAGAGCAGGTTGATGTTATCAACAGCTACTACAATATGGGTCTTTATAGTGCTGATGAGCGTTCAAGAGCAGTTATCAAGGTATGGGAAGAAACAACAAATGCTGTTTCTTCAGGTATTCTTGAAAGCCTCGGCGAGTACAACCCAATTTATATGATGGTTGACTCAGGTGCCCGTGGTTCTAAGGCTCAGCTTCGTCAGCTTGCTGGTATGCGTGGTCTTATTGCCAATACAGCAGGTAAAACAATTGAAGTTCCAATTCGTGCTAACTACCGTGAAGGTCTTAATGTTCTCGAATACTTCATTTCTTCTCGTGGTGCTCGTAAAGGTCTTGCCGATACAGCTCTTCGTACTGCTGACTCTGGTTATCTTACCCGTCGTCTTGTCGATGTTTCACAAGATGTTATTATCCGTGAAGAAGATTGTCATTGTCACGAAGGCCTTGAGGTTTACGATATTACTGAAGGCAAAGAAATGATTGAAACACTCAGCGAGCGTCTTACAGGTCGTTACCTTCTTGAAGATTTCTATGATGAAGACGGTAATCTTGTTGCATCAAAGGATGAAATGATTACAGAAGAAAAGGCTAAAGTTGTTGCTGATATGGTTAATGCAAGAGAAAATCCTGCAGACCGTCGTATTAAGATTCGTTCACTTCTTACTTGTGATTCAGAACACGGTGTATGTATCAAGTGCTATGGTGCTAACCTTGCAACAGGCGACCCTGTTACAGTTGGTGAAGCAGTTGGTATTATCGCTGCTCAGTCAATCGGTGAACCTGGTACTCAGCTTACAATGAGAACTTTCCATACCGGTGGTGTTGCTTCAAGCCAAGATATTACACAGGGTCTTCCTCGTGTTGAAGAATTGTTTGAAGCAAGAAAACCAAAGACTCTTGCAATTCTTGCAGAAATCGATGGTATCCTTTCATTCCGTGAAATCAAGGGTAATGAGCATATCGTTATTACTGACCACGAAAACGGTGATGAAAGAGCTTATATGATTCCTTATGGTTTCCATAAGACATTCAACTCAGAAACTGATGAAAACGGTAACCCAATCTTTGTTAAGAAGGGTACAGCACTTACAGATGGTGCACCAAATCCAAACGATATTCTTGCAATCAACGGTGTTGACGCTGTTCACGACTACCTTATCAAGGAAGTTCAGAGAACATATCGTATGCAGGGTGTTGATATCAACGATAAGCATATCGAAGTTATTGTTCGTCAGATGATGAGAAAACTCCGAGTTGAAGATGAGGGTACAACAGACCTTCTTCCGGGTGCTACAACAGATAAGCGTGAATTTAACGCTGAAAATGAAAAAGCACGCCTTAGAGCAGAAGAAACAGGCGAAACTTTCATTCCTGCAACTTGTGCTCCTGTGCTTCTCGGTATTACAAAAGCATCTCTTGCAACTGACTCATTCTTGTCAGCAGCGTCATTCCAGGAAACAACAAGAGTTCTTACTGATGCAGCTATCAAGGGTAAGGTTGACCCACTTATGGGACTTAAAGAGAATGTTATTATCGGTAAACTTCTTCCATCTGGTACAGGTATGAAGTGCTACTCAGAAGTTGAACTCCAAAAGTCAATTGCTGATTTAGTTTCTACCGAAGCATAATTAAATAAAAATTTTGAGGACTGATTTATCAGTCCTCTTATTTTTTTATTCTAAAGACATATAATATGATATACCCCATTATCGTACTAATTGCGTTACCCCAAATAAGTACTATGATAAAATTGCTTTTGAGGTGATATGCTATATATCTATATCCAAGATTAAAAGATTTACGAGAAGATAGAGAACTAAATCAAACCGATGTGGGTAAATTATTGGGGACATCTCAAAAACAATATAGTCGTTGGGAAACAGGTGAAACAGAAATACCGTTTCATCATTTAATAACTTTAGCAAAACTATATAATGTGTCTTTAGATTATATTGCAGGAATCACAAATAATCCGTATGAATTGCCTAAAAAATAATTTGCTCATGGTGAGAATTTTCTCACCGTTTTTTTTGTGGGGGTGATAGCTTGGAATACACATTAAGAGAATTTCAGTTGTGTGAATTGGAAATGCTTAAAGAGGTATCCAAACGGTTACAAGCTGAAAATATAACATTTTATATTATAGGGGGCAGCAGTATTGGTGCATTGCGTCATCAAGGTTTTATACCTTGGGATGATGATATTGATATTGCAATAATGCGTCGGGATTTTGACAAGGCTGAAAAAACACTTGCAGATTTAGGCGATAAAATGTTTTATGATGCTGTTGAAAGTCATAAAATACCTGATGCACCATTGGGCCATGTATATATGTTAGATGGTGATTCAATTGAAAATGCCCCACGAATTGATGTTTTTGCCATTGATAACATACCTGATAATTCATTAAGTGAAAAAATCCAGAAACTTTGTGCTTTGATATATCATGTTTGTGTATTAAGACGACCTGCAGAAAATAGGGGTAAAATCAAAAAGATTTTTACATATATTGTTTGCAAGTTTTTTCCTAAATTTTTATTGGATTTTCTTCAAAAATTATCATATAAAATTGTTACAAAATGGAAAGATGACAATACAAAATATGTCTCTAACATTTATGGCGTAAGCGGTGACAATGAAAAAGTACCGTCAGATTATTTCGGTAAAGCAAGATATGTGCCTTTTGAAGATGTTATTGTGCCAATTCCTGAAAAAGCTGAGGAATATAACACTCATATTTACGGAAACTTTATGGAATTTCCACCTGAAGAAAAGCGTGTACCATCACACTTTAGATTCAGTAAAGAAAAATGTGGAGGATTAGTAAATGAATAAACTTATTCTTGAAGATGAATTATCTGAAATAGTTGGTTTTTATAAAAAACTCACAGGTAAATATATGCATCCGCCAAAGTTTGTTGGTATCAGCAAAAAAGGTAGATTCCTTTATGAAAACGCTATTGTTGTAAGTGATGCAAATCCATTGGGCAATCTTATGCTTCCTGCTATGGAGGGTATAAAGAAAAAAGGATTTTTTGCCTCAGTAAAAGGTTATTCTGTTTATGACGGAATTGAAAAATTTGCTGATTTGGAATACGATGATTGTGAACTCAATCATATTGAAAGCATTGATACTGCACCTGTAGTAAATAAGTGTGCTTTTATGCTCTGTATTGACTGTGCTAAACTTGAAAGTCGAGATGCTTGGTTTGACGCAATCAGAATGACTGCTGAATACGCGTCAAAGGGTAAAGATAATAAATGTACGGTTATGCTTATTCTTCCCGAATATCCACCAATTCCTGACGCTGAAATCACAAGTCTGTCAGAACGCGAATTTGGATATTATATGGAGAAATATATTGAAAATCCTACCGAGTCACAGAAATACTTTGTAGAACTTGAAGCATTGTGCCGAAAAATTGTAAATGATGGTTACGAAAACATCAATGTTATTCGTGTTGATAATCTTTTTGGACCTGATTCAAACCAAATTCGCACATTTGACCTTGAAAAATGCATTAAAGATGCGTTTGAAAACGGTGTTATGAAAATAACAACAGCAGATTATGAAAATAGTATTTCTTGTTCTTATATAAGAGATGTTGTAAAATTCGCAATCCAGACAGTTTATTGTGGCCGTAAAGGACAGATTTATAATTTCTGTTCACACATTACATCTATTGCAAATATTAAAAACACAATAAGAAATGAATTCAAGGAGCAACTTTCACTTTCTGTTGAATCAGATGCAGTTGAGAGAAAAAATTGTCGTTGCCTTAATACACTTAAATTTTTCCAAGCAGGTTGGAAAAAAGCAAAGCACCTTTCTTTAAGCAGTTCTTTATACAGAACAGTTTGTGATATAACGGGTGAAAAAGACAACAACAAAAAGAATGTTTCAATATATTCAGGTAAACTTACTCGCATAAAAGACCTTGAACTTATGATGCTTAAGGATATTGACGATATTTGTGAAGCAAATGATATAAAATATTTCCTTTGCGGTGGAACAATGCTTGGTGCAGTACGATATGGACATAGTATCCCGTGGGATGACGACCTTGATATAGGTATGCTTCGTAAAGATTTCGATAAATTCCGTAAAGTAGCACTTGAACAGAGTAAAGATATTTATAATTATTCAAGTCATTGGAATAAAAGCGGAAGTCACTATATCGTTGATAAAATCCGTCTTAACGGTACATACTTTTCAACAAGATATTCTTCTGTTCACGAATATCCTGACGGATTATTTATTGATGTTCTTGTTTATGACCAGACAAGCAATAATAAGCTTATAGGTAAGCTTCATAGCTATACTGTTCATATGCTTTCAAAGATTATTGAAATTAGGTGGTACAACCGCCCAAGAAGAAATCCTAATTTCAGAAAAGAAATGGTGCTTTTGCCATTTATCCGCATTATTCCGCTTAACGCTTGGCATAAAATTTACGAATTTGTACTTACACTATACAAAAATAAGAAAAATGCCAAATATGTAATTGATAGTACAGGAAAACTTCAGAAAAAAGGACCGTTCTCAATTGAAGGTCTTGAAGATGTTCAGCGTGTTGATTTTGACGGTGGTTTCAAAGCACCTATTCCGGAGGATTATACAAATTATCTTACATTTGACTATGGTCCCGGTTATCTTCCTGAACCACCACTCACTAAACGAGCAGCTCCTCATAACTTTGCCCGCATAGACTTAGGTGAATACATTTTTGAAACAAGAACAACTCCTGAATACAGAGAAGTTAATGTACGCGGTGAATTATTTGAAAAAGAGGTATAATATTATGAAATATCGTGCTTTGGTTACTGCTGAAATGATAAATCCAATGCTTGAGAAATTCAAAGACAAAATAGACTTTGAATTTGATGGCTATTGTATTGACCACGAAGTTATGCCTCACAATGAGCTTATTGAAAGAATTGCTGATTATGATATTCTTGTCTGTGAATATGATACAATTGACAGAGCAGTTTTCGATAATGCAAAGAATCTTAAAATCATTATCTGTTGTCGTGGTGGTGTTAAATCGGTTGTTGACATTGAAGCAGCAATGGAAAAAGGTATTATAATATGCAATAATGGCGGTAGAAATGCTAATGCAGTTTCAGATTTAACAATGGGTTATATTCTTGATTTGACAAGAAATATTACACTTACAAATAATCTTATTTTTAACCGTGTTATAACAAGCGACATTAATACTTTGCCTGAAGAATATCGTGATACTGTGTGGGGACTTGACAACAATTCACCATTTATTCGATTCAGAGGTAAAAGCGTCAATTATATGACATTGGGACTTGTGGGTTGTGGTTGTGCAGGTCGCCTTGTTGCTGAAAAAGCAAAGGCTTTTGGTATGAAAGTAATTGCGTATGACCCATATATTGACCCTGCAAAAGTGCCTGATTTTGTTGAACTTGTAGATTTTGACACATTCCTTAATAGTGCTGATATTGTAAGCCTTCATTGTATTGTTTCACCTCAAACAAAGAAAATGTTCAATAAAGAAACTTTTGCAAAAATGAAAAAGGGCTCATATTTCATCAATACTGCTCGTGGTGAACTTGTTGTTGAAGAAGATTTGATTGATGCTCTTAATTCTCACCATCTTGCAGGTGCGGCAATTGATGTTACAGTTGAAGAACCAATTGCTTCTGATTGTCCGTTGCTCACAGCAGAGAATCTAATCATTACACCTCATATTGCAGGTTCAGCTTACGATGTTCAGGTTTGTGGCACACAAATGGTTTGTGACACTCTTGAAGATTGGTTAGAAAATAAAAAACCAAGAAATTGTGTTGTATATAAATAGGGTAGGGGTAAAGGATATGTCATCAATAGGAATTATACTTGCAGGTGGTATCGGCTCACGATTTGGTGCTGATAAACCTAAACAGTATTGTAAAATTTTCGATAAAGAAATGATTTGGTATTCAATCGATGCTTTTCGTCGTGCAAAATCCATTGACGATTTTATTGTTGTGGTAGATGCAAACGAAATGCAAAGTGGTCGTCTGGCACAAGAATATGGTGTAACACTTGTGCAAGGTGGTAATACAAGAAACGAATCATTTAAGAATGCACTTGATTATATCAATATAACTTTCCCTGATTGCGAAAAGATTATTGAAAATAACGCAGCTTGTCCTATGATTACACCTGAGCTCATTGACGAGTTTATGGATTTGCTTGATGAGTACGATTATGTAAATACTGCATATAAAATTACTGATGCGTTAGGCTCATATAAAGACAGAATTGCAAATCGTGAAGATTTTTATCTTATTCAGGCTCCTGATGCATATCGTTTTCCACTTCTTTATAAACATTTTGATAAAGACTCTGAACTTTGTCACCCTGCTCATCAGTTACCACTAACTGCTACAGAATATCGTTATTTTGATTATACCGATAATTATAAGGTTACATATCCTGACGATATAAAAATTGTAGAAATGATGATGACACGCAGAAATGCAAAATAAAAAATATTAGACGAGGGAAACCTCGTCTTTATTTTTTGTATGAATATTTTTTTCGTGATTTTGCAAAAAATATATTGACAAATATTGTTTATTTGTGATAAACTATTCGAGCATGCGGACTTGGGTCCGTAGATTTGTTATGCAATAAATATGTATGGGGGTGAATCCAAAAAATGCCAACCTTTAACCAGCTCGTTCGTAACGGAAGAGAAACTCTCGTTAAAAAGTCTAAGGCTCCAGCACTTGGTAAGGGTCTCAACTCAAAGAAGAATGTTATGACAAATAACAATTCTCCACAAAAGAGAGGTGTTTGTACTGTTGTTAAAACAGATACACCTAAGAAACCTAACTCAGCTCTTAGAAAACTTGCCAGAGTTCGTCTTACAAATGGTATCGAAGTTTCAGCTTACATTCCAGGTGTAGGACACAATCTTCAGGAACACTCTGTTGTTCTTATCAGAGGCGGCCGTGTTAAGGACCTTCCCGGTGTGCGTTATCACATTATCCGTGGTACTCTTGATACTCAGGGTGTTAACGGAAGAATGCAGAGCCGCTCAAAGTACGGTGCAAAGCGTCCTAAGGCAGCAAAAAAATAATAGGTTAATGTTAAAAGACAGAATTTTCTTGCAAGGCAATATTCAAAATGAATATTTGTCCAACGAGAGTTTATATATAGTATATATGGCTTTTGTTGGTGCCACGGAGTTTTGTCACCGAGTACCTATGATATCATTAATATGAAGGAGGGAAGCGCAGTGCCAAGAAGAGGCCAGATTGCAAAACGTGATGTTTTGCCAGATCCGCTTTACAATTCAAAGCTTGTAACAAGACTTATCAACAGCGTTATGTTAGACGGTAAAAAGGGCGTTGCTCAGAAAATCGTTTACGGTGCATTTGACATCATCGCTGAAAAAACAGGCAAGGAAGCTTTAGAAGTTTTCGATGCCGCTATGGAAAATGTAATGCCAGTTCTCGAGTGTAAAGCTCGTCGTATCGGTGGTGCAACATACCAGGTTCCAATGGATGTTCGCCCAGAAAGACGCCAGACACTCGGTCTTCGTTGGATTACTCTTTACGCTCGTCAGCGTTCAGAAAGAACAATGAAAGAAAGACTTGCTAACGAAATTCTTGATGCTATTAACTCACAGGGTGGAGCATTCAAGAAGAAGGAAGAAATGCACAGAATGGCAGAAGCAAACAAAGCTTTCGCACATTTCAGATTCTAATTTTTTTAGAAACATTTATTGGAGGACATTATGCCAAGAAAAGTATCTCTTGAACAAACAAGAAATATTGGTATCATGGCTCATATCGATGCTGGTAAAACAACTACAACAGAGAGAATTCTCTATTACACAGGTGTTAACCACAAAATCGGTGAGACTCATGACGGTTCAGCTACAATGGACTGGATGGCTCAGGAGCAGGAACGCGGTATCACAATCACTTCTGCTGCAACTACATGTTTCTGGAAAGACCATCGTATCAATATTATCGACACTCCTGGTCACGTTGACTTCACTGTTGAAGTTCAGCGTTCACTTCGCGTACTTGACGGTTCTGTAACTGTTCTTTGTGCAAAGGGTGGTGTTGAGCCTCAGTCTGAAACTGTTTGGCGTCAGGCTGACGAATACAAAGTTCCTAGAATGATTTATGTTAATAAAATGGACATTTTAGGTGCTAACTTCTACCGTGTTCTTGACATGGTTAAAGAAAGATTTAACTGTAACGCAGTTCCAATTCAGCTTCCAATCGGTGAAGAAAGCACATTCAAGGGAATCATCGACCTTATCAATAATAACGCTATCGTTTATTATGATGATATGGGTAAAGATGTTCGTATTGAAGAAATTCCTGCTGATATGGTAGAAAAGGCTGCAGAATATCGTAACAACCTTATCGAATCAGTTGCTGAACTTGATGAGGACCTTATGATGAAATATTTTGACGGTGAAGAACTCACAGTTGACGAAATCAAGTCAGTTATCCGTAAGGCTACACTTACTAACGAAATCGTTCCAATCTGCTGTGGTACTTCATACCGTAACAAGGGCGTTCAGCCACTCCTCGATGCTATCGTAGACTTTATGCCTGCTCCAACAGACATTGAAGCTATTAAGGGTATTAACCCAGATACAGAAGAGGAAGAAGTTAGACATTCTTCTGACGATGAGCCATTTGCAGCTCTCGCATTCAAGATTGCTAACGACCCATTCGTTGGTACACTTTGTTTCTTCCGTGTATATTCAGGTACAGTTAACGCTGGTACATCTGTTTATAACACAGTTAAAGACAACAAAGAAAGAATGGGTAGAATTCTTCAGATGCACGCTAACCACCGTGAAGACATTGAGACAGTTTATGCAGGTGACATCGCTGCCGTTGTTGGTCTTAAGAACACAACAACAGGTGACACACTTTGTGATGAAAAACACCCAATTATTCTTGAATCAATGAACTTCCCAGAACCAGTTATCAGCGTTGCTATCGAACCAAAAACAAAAGCTGGTCAGGAAAAAATGGGTATCGCACTTTCAAAACTTGTTGCAGAAGACCCAACATTCCGTAGCTATACAGATGAAGAAACAGGTCAGACAATTATTGCTGGTATGGGTGAACTTCACCTTGAAATCATCGTTGACAGACTTCTTCGTGAATTCAAAGTTGAAGCAAATGTAGGTAAACCACAGGTTGCTTACAGAGAAACAATCCGTATGCCTGCATCTTCTGATACAAAGTATGCTCGTCAGTCAGGTGGTAAAGGTCAGTATGGTCATGTTAAGATTAATATTGAACCAAATCCAGACGGCGGTTACGAATTTGTAAACAACATCGTTGGTGGTGCTATTCCTAAGGAATACCACAAAGCAGTTGACGACGGTATTCAGGGTGCTATGCAGTCTGGTGTACTTGCTGGTTACAGCATGGTTGATGTTAAGGTTACTCTTTATGATGGTTCATACCACGAAGTTGACTCTTCTGAAATGGCGTTTAAGATTGCCGGTTCAATGGCTCTTAAAGATGCTGCTAAGAAGGCAAATCCTGTTATTCTTGAGCCTATTATGAAGGTTGTAGTTATTACTCCTGAAGAATATATGGGTGATGTTATCGGCGACCTTAATAGCCGCCGTGGTGAAATTCAGGGCTTTGAGGACCGTTCAGGCGTTAAGCAGATTAACGCAAGAGTTCCACTTTCAGAAATGTTCGGTTATGCAACAGACCTTCGTTCAAAGACACAGGGTCGTGGACAGTATGTAATGGAACCAGACGGTTACAAAGAAGTTCCTAAGTCAATTTCAGAATCAATTATTTCTGAAAGAAGCAAGAGAAACTAACATTTTCTTGTAAAACACTTGAAATTTTTCAAGTTTATTGATACAATAAGTATCACAAATATTTTGTAAATTATTTTCAAAAATAAAGGGAGGAAATTCCAATGGCAAAGGCAAAATTTGAAAGAACTAAACCACATGTTAATATTGGTACTATCGGTCACGTTGACCACGGTAAGACAACATTAACAGCTGCTATCACAAAAACACTCGCTTCTAAAGGTCAGGCTGACTTCGTTGATTACGCAAACATCGACAAGGCTCCTGAAGAAAGAGAAAGAGGTATTACAATCAACACAGCTCACGTTGAGTATGAGACAGCATCTCGTCACTATGCTCACGTTGACTGCCCAGGCCACGCTGACTACATCAAGAACATGATTACTGGTGCTGCTCAGATGGACGGTGCTATCCTTGTTATCGCATCTACAGATGGTCCTATGGCTCAGACAAAAGAACACCTTCTTCTTGCTCGTCAGGTTGGCGTTCCTTACATCATCGTTTTCATGAACAAAGTTGACCAGGTTGATGACGAAGAACTTCTTGAACTCGTTGAAATGGAAATCCGTGAAACTCTTGATGAGTACGAATTCCCAGGCGATGATACACCAATCATCAAGGGTTCAGCTCTTAAAGCTCTTGAAGCTACATCATCAGATGACCCAGCATGTGCTTGCATCTGGGAACTTATGGATGCTGTTGACAGCTACATCCCAACTCCTGACCGTAAAGCAGACCAGCCATTCCTTATGCCTGTTGAAGATGTTTTCACAATCACAGGTCGTGGTACAGTTGCTACAGGTAGAGTTGAAAGAGGTCAGCTCAGAACTTCTGAAGAAGTTGAAATCGTTGGTCTTTCAGACGAAAGAAAGAAGACAGTTGTTACTGGTATCGAAATGTTCAGAAAGCTTCTTGACTATGCAGAAGCAGGCGACAACATCGGTGCTCTTCTCCGTGGTATTCAGAGAAGCGAAATCGAACGTGGTCAGGTTCTTGCTAAGCCAGGCACAATTAACCCACACACAAAGTTCTCAGGTCAGGTTTACGTTTTGACAAAGGATGAAGGCGGCCGTCATACTCCTTTCTTCAACAACTACAGACCTCAGTTCTATTTCAGAACAACAGACGTTACAGGTACAATTTCTCTTCCAGCAGGTACAGAAATGTGTATGCCTGGTGACAACGTTGTTATGGACGTTGAACTCATCACTCCTATCGCTATCGAAGAAGGTCTTCGTTTCGCTATCCGTGAAGGCGGTAGAACAGTTGGTTCAGGTGTTGTTACAAAGATTAACGAATAATCTTATTTAACGATTCTTTCTCCCCTACGAAAGTAGGGGAGTTTTTCTTTTTGGCATATTTTCCGCAATACTGCGTGGATTTGTATAATATAATTCCTTGACTATTTTTTTCAAATCCTTTATACTATATAAGCACTAAACTCAAAGGAATGTATAATATGGAACAAAAGAAAATTGATAGAATAAATGAACTTGCAAAGAAAATGAAAACTGTAGGTCTTACTGAAGAAGAAAAGGCAGAACAGGCAGTGCTTCGCCGCGAATATATTGACAGTTTCAAAAGAAGTCTTACGGGTCAACTTGACAATATGTATATAGTTGACGAAAAAGGCAATAAAACAAAGGTCGAACGCAAAACAGATAAAAAATAATGTGAATAAAATTGAATATGTTGGGGTATAATAGACTCTAAAACTTGACTAAACCGCTAAATGTAGTGTATAATATTTAGTGGTTTAATTTTTTTATTTTTTGGAAAAGGATGTAAGCTATGGCAAAAAAAGCATCTTATGGTAACGAAAGTATATCACAACTTAAGGGTGCGGACCGAGTTAGAAAACGCCCTGCTGTTATTTTCGGCTCTGACGGTATTGAGGGTTGTGAACACGCAGTTTTCGAAATTCTTTCAAACTCTATTGACGAAGCAAGAGAAGGTTACGGTGATAAAATCGTTGTAACCCGTTTTCTTGATGGCTCAATTGAAGTTCAGGACTTTGGTCGCGGACTTCCCGTTGACTACAATAAAAAAGAAGACAGATATAACTGGGAACTTGTATTCTGCGAACTTTATGCAGGTAGTAAGTATAATACAAACGATGCAAACGGTAGTTACGAGTATTCATTAGGTCTTAACGGTCTTGGCCTTTGTGCAACTCAGTATTCTTCAGAGTATATGGATGCAGAAGTGCATAAAGACGGATATAAATACAATCTTCACTTTGAAAAAGGTGAGATTGTTGGTGAAATGCAGAAAGAACCGTATAATAAGCGTGATACAGGTACTCGTATCCGTTGGAAACCCGACTTAAAAGTTTTTACTGACATCAACATTCCTCTTGAATATTATCAGGAGACAATCAAGCGTCAGTCAGTTGTAAATCAGGGCATCAAATTTATACTTAAAAATCAGATTTCAGGTAGCAGTTTTGAAACCTTTGAGTATTGCTACGACAACGGTATAACTGACTATGTTAAAGAGATTGCAAACGGTACTGAAATGTCAACAGTTCAGTTTTGGTCAAGTGAGCGTGTAGGTCGTGACCGTGCCGATATGAAAGATTATAAAGTTAAACTCACTGCAGCACTTTGTTTCTCAAATAAAGTTCAGGCAAAAGAGTATTATCATAACTCAAGTTTTCTTGAACATGGTGGTGCTCCTGAAAAAGCATTCAGAAACGCATTTGTTTATCAGATTGATAATTACCTTAAAACTAATGGCAAATATGTTAAGAGTGATGCCAAAATCACATATCAAGATGTTGAAGATTGTCTTATCTTGGTAGTTTCATCATTCTCAACACAAACTTCATACGAAAATCAAACTAAAAAAGCAATTACAAATAAGTTTATTCAAGAGGCTATGACAGAGTTTTTCCGTCAGCAACTTGAAATCTACTTCCTTGAAAACAAACTTGATGCAGATAAGATTACAGGACAAGTTCTTATCAATATGCGTTCTCGTATTAAAGCAGAAAGCACTCGTATTAACATTAAAAAGACCTTGCAAACAGGTAACGATATGACATCTCGCGTTGAAAAATTCGTTGATTGTCGTAGTAAAGATGTAAGCGAGCGTGAAATTTTCATAGTAGAGGGTGACTCTGCTCTTGGTGCTTGTAAACAGGCACGCGACTCATCATTCCAGGCAATTATTCCTGTCCGTGGTAAAATTCTTAACTGTCTTAAGAGCGAATATGACAAGATTTTTAAGAGTGACATTATAGTTGACCTTATTAAAGTGCTTGGTTGTGGTGTTGAGGTTAATTCAAAGAAGAGTAAAGATGTTTCATCATTCAATATTAACGATTTAAGATGGAATAAAGTTATTATCTGTACTGATGCCGATGTTGACGGTTTCCATATCAGAACACTAATTCTTACAATGATTCATCGCCTTATGTCAACAATTATTGAAGAGGGTAAGGTGTTTATTGCAGAATCACCACTTTATGAAATCCGCACAAAAGACGAAACATACTTCTGCTATACTGAAAAAGAAAAAGTAGATGTATTAGACCAAATCGGCAACGCAAAATATACAATCCAACGCTCAAAAGGTCTTGGTGAAAACGATGCCGATATGATGTGGCTTACTACAATGAATCCTAAAACTCGCCGACTTATTAAAGTTGAGCCCGATAATGTTCAGTCACTTATGGAAGAAAGATTTGAACTCTTTATGGGTGACGATTTACAAGGCAGAAAAGACTTTATTGCCGAAAATGGTCATATGTATATTGATTTGGCTGACATATCATAATGTAGGGGCGATTCACGAATCGCCCGCAAAAAATCCTATTAAGGAGAAAAAACTATGGCACGAAAAAAGAAACCAGTTGAAACCGAAATCACCGAAGAACAATTAAATGCTCACATTCTCGGTGCAGGTGAGGTTGTAACTCAGAATATTACACATACTCTTGAAACCAACTTTATGCCATACGCTATGAGCGTAATCGTATCCCGTGCAATCCCTGAAATTGACGGTTTCAAGCCATCTCACAGAAAACTTCTTTATACAATGTATAAAATGGGCTTGTTAAATGGTGGCAGAGTAAAATCTGCGAATATTGTTGGTCGTACAATGCAACTTAACCCTCACGGTGACGCTGCAATTTATGAAACAATGGTGCGTCTTTCTCGCGGTAATGAGAGTTTGTTGCACCCTTATGTTGACTCAAAGGGTAACTTTGGTAAAGCCTATTCAAAGAATATGGCATTTGCTGCATCTCGTTATACTGAGGCAAAACTTGAATCAATTGCAAGTGAACTTTTCAAAGATATTGATAAAGATACAGTAGATTTTGTAGATAACTATGACGCTACAATGCAAGAGCCGACACTTTTGCCTGTAACATTCCCATCAATTCTTGTGAATGCCAATACAGGTATCGCTGTTGGTATGGCATCTTCAATTTGCTCGTTTAATCTTCGCGAAATCTGTGAAACTACAATCGGTCTTATTAAAGATAAAGATTTTGATGTTACAGAAACTCTTAAAGCACCTGATTTTATCGGTGGCGGTAAGATTATTTATAACCGCGACCAGATGGCTGAAATTTATCGTACAGGTCGTGGTGGATTTAAGGTAAGAGCAAAATATACTTACGATAAGTCAAATAACTGTATTGATATTACTGAAATCCCACCGACAACAACTGCAGAAGCAATTATTGATAAGGTAATTGAAAGAGTAAAGGCAAACGCAATCCGTGAAATCAGCGATATCCGTGACGAGACTGATAAGAAAGGTCTTAAAATAACTATCGACTTAAAACGCGGTACAGATGCCGATAAACTTATGCAGAAACTTTATAAAATGACAACTCTTGAAGATACTTTTTCTTGTAACTTCAATGTGCTAATAGCCGGTGTGCCACAGGTTTTAGGTGTAGCAGACTTGCTTTCAGAGTGGATTGCATATCGAACAGAGTGTGTAAATCGTAGAGTTTACTTTGATTTAACAAAAGCAAAAGATAAATTACACCTTTTGTTAGGTCTTCAAAAAATCCTTCTTGATATTGATAAGGCAATTAAGATTGTTCGTGAAACTGAAGAAGAGGCAGAAGTAGTGCCTAACTTGATGATTGGTTTCGGCATTGATAAAATTCAGGCAGAATATGTTGCCGAAATTAAACTCCGTCACCTCAATCGTGAGTACATTCTCAAGCGTCTTAATGATGTTGAAGATTTGAAGAAACAAATCGAAGATATGGAAGATATTCTTTCAAGTAAAGCAAGAGTTAAGCGTATTATTGTTGACGAACTTAAAGCAGTTGCCGACAAATACGGTAAAGATAGACGCAGTGAAATTGTTTACTCTCAAGAAATTGAAGAAGTTGAAGATGTAGCAGAAGAAATTCCTGATTATCCTGTAACATTGTTCTTTACAAAAGAGGGTTATTTCAAAAAGATTACTCCACTTTCACTTCGTATGAGCGGTGAACATAAGCTTAAAGAAAATGACGAAATTATTTCAACCGTTGAAACAACAAATAGTGTTGAGCTTATGTTCTTTACAAATAAATGTCAGGTTTATAAAACAAGGGCAAGCGAGTTTGATGATACAAAAGCAAGTGTGCTTGGTGATTATGTAGCAACAAAACTCCAAATGGAGCCTGACGAAACTGCAATCTATATGGCAGTAATTAAAGAGTATAAGGGCTATATGCTTTTCTTCTTCCAAAATGGTAAAGTTGCAAAGGTAGATATTTCTGCTTATGAAACAAAAACAAATCGTAAGAAACTTATTAAAGCATATTCTGATAAGAGTCCACTTGTAGCAGCAGTTTATGTGCCACAAGATAAAGAACTTGTTATTAAATCAACTGCAGGCAGATACTTGCTCTTTAACTCTGGCGCTATCTCTGCAAAGACTACAAAAGATAGCCAAGGCGTTGCAGTAATGACACTTAAAAAAGGTCATAGAGTTGATGAAGTAACTGACTTTACCGACGGCAGATTCGCAAAACCTGCCCGTTACAGAACGAAAACACTTCCGTCAGCAGGTGCAATATTAAGTGCAGACGACCAAGGCGAACAACTTACTTTCTAAATTTGTTCTTTTTCTGCCTTCCCCTTGAGGGGAAGGGGGACCGCTTGCGGTGGATGAGGTGTAGTTTGCGAAAAAACAACTCAATTTTATTTTAATATGTCATTTACGCGTAGTGGCAGGCTTCCACGCCTGCTTTGTAGGGGCGATTCACGAATCGCCCTTTTTTATTGACATTTTCAACCTCAAATGATATATTTGATTTAAGATAACTTGAATAAAAGGGGAGTGCAATATGAAAAAAACTATTAAAATAAGCGTTATAGTGATGATTGCTATACTTATTTTGGCTTTCATTGCGTTTTTTGCTAATGCATTATTTGGTAACCCTATTTCTAAACATCTTGCTAAAACTACTGCGATTGAGTATATTGAAGAAAATTATCCAGATGATGATTGTCATATTGAATACATAAATTATGATTTCAAATACGAAAATTATAATGCACATATTATCTCCACAACAAATGAAAACATTGATTTTTCTTTGAATATCACACCAAAAGGTGAAGTGGCAGGAATTGAATATTGGAAAAATCCCGTTGAAAACGCAATCCCATTAACAGAAGACGAAATTAAAGAGTTATTTTTAGAAGCACACAAATTGTATGTTGAATGGTCATCTCCCGCTGGGACATATCTCAATAAAGATTGGAACAATACTACAATAATTGATGGTGTTGAATATTTTGAAGTTGTTTCAACCGAAATCACTTCTGTTGATGAATTAAGAAATGAATACAGCAAATATTTCAGTGAAGAAATAGTAAAAGAAAATATTGATAAATATTATGTAATGTACAATGGCAAAATGTATGGTAATGCAGTTTTGGTAGAAGGTGGAGAAATCCCAAGTTCAAATTATGAACTAACTGTTCATTCAAATACATCAACCGAATGCAATTTTACAGTCTCATTATATATTGAAGATAGCAAAGATGAATTGTATTATAAATTAAAAGTTATTGATGGCGAATGGAAATTTACAGAAATATTTCCTTGGGTGACAATGGACGAGAGTTTTGCAATTTCATAAAATAAATAAAATCTACCAATCAGACCAATCAGGGGACGGTACGAATAAAGTTAATGTAGGGGCAGGTCTTAAATAACTTGCCCGTATTTTTTACGAAACAAAAAACCGACCGTAAAAAACGGTCGGGCAGACAGCTTAGCAAACGCAAATTAGTCATTTGCCGTCTGCAAAAATAGTGTATGAAAAAATAATATTAAAATTCATTGAAAAAAATTCCACTTTTTTATAAAAAACACTTGCATTTTTTATTTTACTGTGTTAGAATATCAAGGCTGTGAAATATAGATGGTTTGGAGGTTACGAGAAATGACAGCAGTACAAATCGTTTTCGGTATTGTTCTTATATTGTTAGCACTTGCTCTTATTGTTATTGTGCTTGTGCAAGATAGCAATCAGCAAGGCCTTTCAGGTGCCATTTCTGGTGGTTCTTCAGAATCATTCTTTGGTAAGAATAAGGGTAGAACTGATGAAGCAAAGAAGGCATTTATCACAAAAATCCTTGCAGTAGTATTTATGGTACTTGCATTAGTAACAGTTATAGTTTCAATGTTCGCTTAATCAAATTAAAAATCCCGAAAAATTTCGGGAATATATGATCCACTAGCTCAGTTGGCAGAGCACTTGACTTTTAATCAAGGTGTCCGGAGTTCGAATCTCCGGTGGATCACCAATAGAAAATCCTCGAGTTTCCTTGATATATAAGGGCTTGAGGATTTTTTCATTTCGTTTAAATCCTCGATTTGTGGTTTGTTTGTGGCTTATTTCTTAAAAAATTACTACTTTTAGGCGTCTTTTTCTCTTATTCTTAATGCATTTGCAATTGCTTCACTTGCTCTTGCTTGTTGCTCTGCAAATGAGTGGGCATAAATGTTTAGTGTAGTTGAAGTTTGTGAATGTCCAAGAGCCTTGGAGACAGTTTTTATGTCAACACCATTGTTTATAAGTAGGGTAGCGTTTAAGTGCCTGAAACTATGTACTGTAACATATTTTAGATTATATTTTTTGCAAAACGACTTAAACCATTCTCCTGGTGTATTAGGGTACATTGGTGTACCATTCCATTTTGTAAACAACCGGTCAGTATTCTGCCATTTATCACCGACTTTTAATCGGTCCATTGATTGTTCTTTTTTGTACCATTTAAGCAAATCAATTATTTCATCAGGCACTTTCAAACTGCGTTGTGATTGTGATGTCTTAGGTGTTCCTGTAGTAATACCACCTTTTAAGTATTGCGATACCCTGTTGACAGTAATAATACCTGTATTAAAGTCAATATCTTTCCATTCAAGACCTAATAATTCGCCACGACGGAAACCAGTGTAAATTGCAAGAGTAAAAAATGTACGATATTTTGGCTCTGCAAATTTGAGTTTTTCGAGTAGAGTTTGTGCTTCTGCAAGAGTGTAACAATCGCGTTCATGTGTTTCTTTTTTAATAGTTCTTACATTTCTGCAAGGATTAGACGACACAATGCCATACCTAATTGCATAATTAAATACATTAGATAGAAAAATCAAATGTAATGCTTGGGATTTTGTAGACATACCTTTACCGTTTAATCCTTTTTCTGCGAGGTCATTTATAAATCGTTGAATTTGAATAGTCTTGATGTTGCAAATCTTCATATGGCCAAAAGTAGCATAAATGCGACATTTTACAGATTCATATCTTTCAATAGTTGATGGCTTTAAACTGCCTTCACGAATTGCTTGTGCAAGCCATTCTTCCGAGATAGTTTCAAATTTTACACTTGAATTAATAACTTGTCCGTTTTTAACAGACTCTTCAAAAAGTGTTGCTTGACGGATGAGTTCTTTTTCTATCTGTTTCTTTGTCATATTTGGTAGGGGAGTCCATGTCATAGACTGTCGAATCTGTTTGCCTTTGACATCATATCCACATGAAACACGAATGATATATGAACCGTTACGTTTCTGAATTGTTGCCATTTAATATTCCTCCTAACAGTAGTTTTGTGGTTCCATTCTATCCCCAAAAATTGTTTATTACAAGTCTTTGGGGATAGATTTTTTTACAAATTAATTAAATTTTATCTCAGACTGACTTTAACCTATATTTTGTAAGATAGAAAGTAAAATATCAAGATTAATAAGTCGTTTAGACGCAACACTTACATATGGGATTTCACCATTATTGACCATTCTGCGTAATGCAGTAACCGTTAGGGCAGTGTTAGGGTCAATCTTTTGAATGTCTCGCATAGCTTCAGGAATCGTTCGCATTCTAGGGATATTTGTCATATCAAGATACCTTCTTTCGCTGTCGTTTATCATCCAGAGCTTCAACGAATTTTCTCCAAGAGTCAACATCTTTGTGAGAAGAATTCCAAATGCGTTCACTAATAAGTTTAATTGCTAGTTTCTTTTTGCGATAAAAATGAGCTTCAGATATGTACATTTCTTCACAGATTTTTTCATTAGAAATTTTGCATTTATCAATATAAGCTTTGTTGATGATTTCGAACATATCTTCGCCATCATTAGGCTTATAGCGTATTTGTTTTACTGTTTGATTGATAGCTTGAAGTAATGATTTTACTTGAGGGTATGTTCGAATAAGGTTTTGTATAGATTGAGTGTCTGTTATAACATTGTTGTTTTCAGAAAAGAATTTCAATGCCCAAACGATGTCTCGATACTTTTCGAGTAATAGTTTGGTGTAATAGATATTTTGTTGTCTTGTTGATTGTAAAGTTTCAAAATTGTTCATTGTATGTCCTCCAATAGTATCGTTAAGTTTACTTTTTGTGTTGTCTGTTTTTTTATCTAGTATGTTAGTTTTATTAATGTTTTTAATCATGATTTATACCACCTTTAAAATATTTTTAGAGTAATTAGTTTTTTGCTAACTAAGGTAAAATATTATAATTATTAAAATATTTATAAAATATTAATAAAAAATAGTAACATCTTTATTTAGCAAAAAAAAGAATTATAGTTGAATTTTTGACTACACGTCAAATAACTGTAAATTACATTGGAATCACCTCCTCATCACTGTAAAGTAAATCTTTTTCATAAACATAATTTGCAAATGTGTAAAAGCAAAGATTTATGTAATTATTTTGATTTGCCGGTATTTCATCCAAATAAAAGAATCCATCACCATAGTTTTTAAACCGATTAACGATATCAAAACATTCTTCTTGTGTTGGTACAACAACTGTTTCATCAATTGGATAGGCGATGTTGAAAATTACACAGCCATAAGAACTTTGTAGTTTTACTAACTTGAAATATTTTGAGTATCTTTTGAAGAATCGATAAACGCGTTGCTTGTCCCATAGCCATCGTTTTGCCAGTACCTCAAGTGTGAGAATAGGCATATTTTTTTCAAATAGAATAGCGGGATAATTTTCAGAGAAAGGTTGATATTGCTCATGATAAACAGTGTGAAGATATAAGTCGAAAAAAGCATCCGCATCACCGAATGAGCGATTGTTATCGAAAAGTATATTTGAGATATTCCTTTCAACACGAATGAAGCCACTATAGTTATTCACATAACACTTTTTGCTATGCTTTTTGATGTGCAAAATTGTGGGGTCATCATCTGTGTTTTCTAAAATCTTTGCCTTGTTTTCATCACTTAAAATATCCAAATATTCATGATAAAAATCGATTTCCTCTGTACAAATTCCGCTTGGAATAACATGGTGAATGGTAATGATAATATAACCGTATTCATACAGCTCAAGTGTGATAAGTCCTAATAATGTTAATTCTGTGAGTGTGTAAAATGCATCATCTTTTGTACGCTTTTTTAACAAGCGACGCACACCATCTAATCCTCCAGCCCATTGGTTAGCTTTGACTTTGTTGTGATACCCGTTGTACTTGGTTACGCCTGATTTATATGCACAAGCATAAGCAAGTGCGAAAAAATCTTTGAGTACGCCCGTTCCATTTGGCATGATGCATCGTGGCAAAATTACATAAGGATAATTAAATAAAACTTGCAACATTTTTACCTCCTATTTTTGAGCAAAACAAAAAGCAGCCACAGTTCAATAAAGAAACTGTAGCTGCTTTGAGCTTCATTAACTAAACCCGTTGACTTGAACATTATCGTCTTGGGATGCTTTTATTATAAACTAAAACATTCAATAAAACAATGTCTGCATACTGTCAAGATGCTGTCAACTTAAAAAGGTATGAGAAGTATCACGATTATTCTTCATACAATAAATCTAACAGTTCGTCAATATTTACCGTTAGATATTCAACATAGTCTCCTAAATATTGATATAACTCATCAATCTGTTCAGGAAAGCATAAAATCTGATATATGAAAGGTTTACCTTCTTTTATAAGCGTTTTAATTTCGCTTTTAACTAAAATCAGTCTTCGCATGTCATAATCAAGAAGACTTAAAGTGTAAACACCATTGTTATAGATATCGTAGTTTAAAGACATACTTCCACTTTTGAGTGATTCGTCATTATATATTAAGCTTAGAATATAATTATGGCAATTAGGTAAAGTCAAAACTTGTATAAGCTTAGCACCAAATTGATTTAAGGGGATATAATGAATGTTGTAAAACATAGTTAGCAGATTAAATTTTTGGAAAGTGCTAGCTAATTTGTATTGCTTTTCAGTCTGGTGAATTAATCCGAGTACATAATTTAAGTTCTGCCCCATTATTATGGCAGAGTCAATTTCACCTTTTTTTGTGTTGCGGTAAGAAAAGTTTTCAACATTAATTTTTGTGCGAGATTCACCTTGCCCATCCCATTTCATTATTGCATTGCGAGTGTTATAAACCATTAAAGTTTTATTTGGTGTCATGAGTGTACCGACAACTCTTGAAAAAGTATATTTTTGACTTGGGTTACTTATATCACCACGAAAAACTTTAGGTAAAAAATATGATGGTTCATCAATTGCTGAACATTGGTGATTTTCAATTTGAATTTTCGGTAAATACCAAGGTCGATACTCAAATCCGGATTGTTGTATAATCGCAACAGCTTCAGCCATACGATGATGACGCTCAACCGTTTGTTCATTGCTACTACGATTATTCTTGAGGTGTGTTTCAGTATAAAACTCTGCGCCTTCAACCCATCTTGCTAAAGGTAGAGCGTACTTTGTTAACCTTAAAGTTTTTAATTTTCCTTTTCCGGAAATGTTTAGTGCACGACAAGTAATTTTTTCGCCAGTTTCACTGTTGTGATATGTTTGCATTTTGCACATGTTGGTGACTAACCTTCGATAACAAGTTCGGTCACCCAATATGCCTAAAGATGCAACAGGATATTCACCTGTGACACATAACAAACTTATCAAATTGTATACTCTTGTGTTTATGTTAAAAATAATCATAGATATTAACTCCTTATAATAACTTTATTTTGCTAACAGCTTATGGGTGTGATTGTTGCTAACGCAACAATAGGGCGAGAAAATTAGGTGATAGCTCGCTTCTAATTTTATTGCCGTTTTAGATTCATTTAATTTTGTACTTACGGTGTTTCTCGCCCTAACTCCACCGTAAATTGAATATTAAAAAACGCCGTAAATCCTATGATAAATAAGGAATTGTGGCGTTTTCAAACAAGTGATGAAAATTTTTGATAAAATTTGATGAAAAAAGCACCTGCTTTTAAGGCGGTTTTGACGCTGATAATGACTCAAAATCATCATTTTGCTTCCATGAAAACCATTCAACAAATTCATTTTGTGGAACAATGAAAATCTCTGTATGACTGTATTTGCCAATTGCTGAACAATGATAATGATTTAGAAATTGAGGTCCGTCATCATATAAAATAAAATCTGTTATGATGTCTGTAATTGCCTTAGTTTCGATGTTATCGTGGTCAAGATATCGCGAAGGTGACACCTCTTTACAATACACATGGCAATAGCAGATTACACTTGGTATTTTTTTATTCACGTTCCTATTTTTAAAGAAATTTTTTAGAGCAACTTGCAGTGGTAAGCTAATAATTTGTGCATTATGTTGTTTTATTTTTGGCAACATAATAGGCAACTTTATTTGCAACCAGCCTTGCTTTGTGTAGCAGATTTTTATATCCCAAGCATTTGCAATTCCCTCATTAACTTGCTCGATTTTTTCATACACTTCTTTAGAATTATAATCAATATAATGTGGAATGTTTCTGGTAGTAAGGCAAATTTTTTCGCTTAAGTTTATTAACTTTAAAGCGTAGTAGTTGGCAATCTTAGAATCCTTGATAATACTTTTGTGCTTGAAATCAGCAATAATATCAAGCAAACTTTTTAAGTTTTTTTCACAAAAATCAAGTTCTTCTTCAATCGATAAAGCCATAGCTTTATGGGATGATTCATCATTAAAATCTTTGATAAAGCTTTTATTTTCTTTCGAATTTTTCAGTGTTTTAACTTGTATTTTTGATTTTTGTGGTTTGAAATCATTCATATAAAAACTCCTTTGAATACATTTTTTGGATATAAAAAAAGAGCCTACAATCAGCATGCTCAATTAAGAAGTTTATTCTTAAGTGAATACACTACAATGCAAGCTCTTCATATCCTGTTATTAAATATTATTAAGTTTTTTGTTTGCCCTTTTTCCACAGGCGAGGTTTGCTTTTTTATAAAATGTGCATGACAATCACCTCCAAATATTTTAAAATGGGTATAAAAAATCCCCCTATTTTGTAATTAAATAGGGGGATAAATTATAATTATTTTGCAATAAAAAAGAGATTCGTCAAAACTGTTAACGAATCTCCCTATTCCACTCTGCAAGTATATCATACCACAAACCTTGACAATGTCAAGGTATTATCAAAAACTTTTTGAAATTTTTATAAAATATTTTGAAATGGGAAAAAACCGTCACAAACAATTGCAAAAAAACGATTTTATATGTATAAAGCAGAATGGGGTGAATCCAATGGTTTAATTATTTTTTACTAATTATGCTTACCTTTCCAAAAACAAGGAGGTCTATTTATGAAAAAAGGAATTAAACTAGCATGTAAAATTCTTTCAGTTTTTCTTGCTGTTTTGCTTGTAATACAGATTGCACCAATGCAGATTATTGCAGATGCATATCATGAAGCAACAATTGATGAAAATACTGAAAACACCTTGGGCGTTAATTTGGATGACATTGATACAACAGAATCCGAGGCAGAAATTCTTGCAGAAGAAACTTCTAAGCGAGAGCAGTATGTTAAGCATTTTCGTATGAGTGATGGCTCGTATCGTGCAACTCAGTACGAAGTTCCTGTTCATTTTATGCAGGATGGCGAATGGACGGATTACGACAACACTCTCGTTGAAGTTGATGCCAATACAGAAGATGGCGAAAGTGCAAGTAATAAAGACCTTACAAATACTTTGGCGGATTACTCAGTTCGTCTTTCTAAGAAAACAAACGGTAAGAAGTTTGTTCGTATTGAAAAAGACGGATACAAATTGTCATGGTATTACACAAAGGCAAATAAAGTAACTGCACAGATTACAGAAATCACCGATGATGGCGATGAAACTACTCTTGAAAAATTGTCTTCACAAGTGGTTTATAAAAATGTATATAAAGATACAGATTTTGAGTATATTATTGGCTCAGAAGGGCTTAAAGAGAACATCATTCTCAATAGTGATAATACTCAAACTGAATTTATTGCTGAATACAAAGCAAATGGACTTACACCTGTTCAGGTTAATGATAAAACAATTGAATTGCAAGCAGAAGATGGTACAGTGGTTTATACAATCAATGCACCATATATGACTGATGCCAACATGGAGTATTCAGATGGCATCACATTAACTCTGTCAAATATCAAAAACAATAAATTTACAGTTACAACAACACTTGATGAAGATTGGCTCAATGATAACGACAGAGTTTATCCTGTAATCGTTGACCCTGTTATTAAAACAGAACAAATTGCAGCTGACATGGCTTCTGCTTTTGTTGGTTCCTTATATCCAACTAGAAACTATTATACATATGGGTTGAGTCATAATGGTGCTGACAGCGGAAGTATGTATGTAGGCAATATTTCCGGATATGGACAGACTGAAAGTTATCTTAAATTTTCAAATTTGCCAACTTTAGGAGTTGCAGATAAGGTAGTTAATGCTGTCGGCTTTGTTTATATGTATAAATGCGAAAACGGAATGCAAGTTGACATTAAGCGTATAACTTCATCGTGGACAACTGAAACGGTTACTTGGAAAACAAAACCAACTGTTGCTCCCACGATAACGGATTATAAATATATATCTGCTGGTGCCAATAATATGGCATTCAATTTTGAAATTACAGATTTAGTTCGTGGTTGGTATAGTGGCGAGTATGCTAATTATGGTGTGTCATTTTCCACAACAAAAACATCTTCAGCAAAGGTATGGATGTTAAATAGTCTCTTTAACGAAGGTGGCAGAGACGATGCTCGCCCTATCCTTTATGTTGATTACCGCAACATGTCCGGTTATGAAGATTATTGGTCATACACAGGACTTTCGGCAGGTCGAAACGGTGCAGTCAGTGTAAACAATTTCAATGGCAACGCTGTATTTTCACAACCAATAACAATGGGTGATGGTGGCAACCTTATGCCAGTTGCTCTTTCACTTGTGTATAACTCAAATGGCAGTAATGCATCATATACCTTTATGGGTAGCAAAATAAAAACTAATTACCATATTTCTATGCACGTAAATAATGTTGCGAATGTGGAAGAGTGCTACAAGTATTATATGGATGATGCTGATGGTACTCGTCATTGGTTTTATTTTGAAAAAGATGAAGACGGCAATTATCCGACATCAGCTAAAGATGAAGACGGTTTAGGCTACACTATATACGAGTTAGCAGATAACCCCGATTCACTTTGTCCGAATGCAAAATTTAAAATTACTGACAAAGATGATAATAAAATGTATTTTACTGCCAAAGGTTATTTAATGCAGATTACAGACAGCAATGGCAATTCTGCAAAGATAACTTATGAAAACACTGATAATGGTTGGCGAATGAAAAGCATTGAAGATGGAGCAGAAAGATTTTATACATTTAATTATGCAGATGCAGACAATCCTATTCTTTGCACATCAATTACAGACCCATCAGGTCGTGTTACATCATTTACTTATACAAATAATTGTATGACAGCCATTACATTCCCAGATGGTAAACAAATTACATTCAATTATGGCAATTATCTTATTAAAAAGATAAATCATTTTGACGGAACTCGTGCACAAATTGTATATGACTCCACATCACAAAGACGAGTAACAAATATTAATTGGGGCACAAGTGACACAAACTTGCTTGAAAGTTATTCGTTTACATATAAGCAGAATGAAACAACAATAACTGAACGAGTTTCTGCAGAAGAGAGTCGAACATACACATATCAGTTCAACAATTTTGGTCAGACTACTGGCATTGTGTCAAATGAAGACGGTAAAGCACAGTATTTTGATTATACCGAGCCTACTGAAAAAGATAGCCCTAACGCGAATAAACTCATTTCTCAGTCAAAAGTTATCCATAGCGTAACAAACTATGTAGTGAACTCTGATGTTGAAGACGCATTGAGTGGTACATACAGTATAACAAAACCAAGTACAGCCACAACATCAACAGTTACTCTTGATACAACAAAAGGCAATCTTACCAAAAACTCAATTAAAGTGTATAAACCTGCTGATAGCACAGATTATGTATATGTTTATCAGAATTTTACCAATCTTCCAGCAGGTACATATACATTCTCTTGTTATGTGAATACTTATGGCATTACTGCAACGGGCAAAGGTGTGCATGTAGGTTATAGAGTATTAGACACTAATGGAACTATTACTAAAAATGGTGCAACTGAGCCGATTATGTCAACTGATGGTTGGGAACGCATGAGTGTTACGTTTGATGTTGCTAATGGAGAAACTGCACGAATATTAGTGGGCTTTAGTTATGGCTCACTTAACGGAGCAGGTACAGCTTGGTTTGATGACTTCCAACTTGAAAAGAGTGCAGGACCAAGCAGTTACAATCTTCTTGATAACTCAGGATTTACAAACGGTAAAAATGATTGGTCAAACTCTGCAACACTTACAACAATTAACGATTTAGCAGGATTTTCAAAAGCTATTTCAAAAGTTGGCTCACCAACTGAACAATGGCTTGGACTTTCACAGTTTGTTTACCCAATCAACGGTAAAAAAGGTGATGTTTTCAGCATTGGCTCGTGGATTAAAGCTGATTCAGCCCCTATAAATGACCTGAAAAAAGATGATACATATAGTCCACGCTTTGCACTTGCTTTGCATTTCTATAACAGTTCGGGTACTTGCATCGGTACTGAAGAGCTCAAAGTAAACGATGACCTTAACACATGGCAGTTTGTTTCCGGTAAGGTAATTGCACCTGCAGATTACAGTTATTGTTGCTTTGAAGTTATCTATTATAGCAATGTCAATACCGTTATGATGACGGGTGGATTCTGCTATCGTGAAGAATTCGGTCAAACTTACGATTATGATGAAAATGGTAATGTGGCATCTGTTGTGGATATTTCAAACTCAAAGTCAAGCTTTGCATTTAAGGGCGACCAGATGGCAAAAATGTTTAACCCATCAGGTAGTGAGTATTTTTACAGCTATGCATATAACGAAAGTGATTTGGCTGAAGCCGTTTCAACAGACGGTCAGCGTTATTCCTTTACTTATGACGATAAAGGTAATGTAACCTCATCAAAAATCGAGGCAGATAAACCTGCACTAACAATTGAAGCAGGCAAACATTATATTATTCGTAATGCTGAATCCGGTAATGTAATTGATAACGGACAAACTGTTGGTAAAGTACATAACTGGCGATACAGAAAAGGTAATACCAATCAAATCTGGCTTGTTGAATCAGCAGGCGAAACTGGTGTTTACTACCTTAAGAGTATTCGTGAAAATGGCTTTTATATGGCTGTTGAAAACAACTCAACTGATAATAACGCAAGTGTTATAAGTACATCTACTGCACCGTCAGGCAACGCGTATAAATTCAAAATCCAGTCAAATGGTGACGGTACATTCACTATTCTTACGAAATCAAGTAGCTACTCAAAGTGCGTTGACGGTCAGCCAAATGATAGCAAGGATTATAGCGACAAAGTTAAAATTCTTCAATGCACAAAGAATACTGATGACGATAGTCAGCGTTGGTATTTCTACCCTGACATTACAACTGCAAGCGGTGCAACACAGCAGGATTATATCTACACCTCTGCAACTTATACAGACAACAAAAACTTTGTCAGCACAATGACCGACCAACGTGGTAATGTAACCGCATACAATTACGACCAAAATAAAGGCACATTAACATCAGTTACTGACGCTAAAAACAACACAACAAGTTATGTGTATAATGCAAACACAAACGCATTACAATCAGTAACTTCAGGCGGAATGACAAACAGTTATAACTATGTTAACGACCGTTTAACTGAAATTATTGTTAATGGTGGCACTCGTTATAAGTTCCTTTATGACGCTTTCGGCAGAACAACTGCTACACAGGTTGGTAATGGTACAACATATACAAATCTGTCAACGCTTGAGTACAACAATAAAGGTTTGCTCTCAAAACAGACCTATGGCAACCAAGATTACATAGAATTTGAATATGATAATCTTGACAGATTGGTAAATAAGTCATATAATGGAAGTAACATAGATAAGGTTCAGTATTTCTATGGTGCAGATGGCAATATAGCACGCACTACTGACTATTCAACAAATACTGATACAAAATATGTTTACGACCTTGCTGGTAGACTTGTCAGCACAAGAGATTACACAAACGGTACATCTGAACACTTAGGTCTAAAATCCTTTGTTGAGTACACTTATGCCGATAAAACCAATTACCTTACAGGCATTAAGCATTTTAATGCTTTAGGTACACAGAATATCGGCTACCGTTACGGCAATATGTCTAATGGCGAAATGCCTGATGTAATCTATGGTGTAACTTGGAACGGTAACAATGTTCTTAATTATACTTACGATAGTTTAGGCAGACTTACAAACAAATCAACACCACTTACAAGTGAAAATGCTACTGTAGATAACATTAACACAACATATGAGTATTATGATGTTGATGATACCAAGACAACAACTCTGCTTAAATCTATTACAACTTTAGATGTTCCGTATGTTTATGAGTATGACCAGCTTGGCAACATTACTTCAATAGGGTTTAATGGTGGTACTCCAAGCACTTATGAGTATGATGAATTAAATCAGCTTGTTCGTGAAAACTCTAAAGTTGAAAACAAAACATATACATATGAATATGTAAACGGTAATATTAAATATAAGCACGAGTATGCTTATACTACAGGCACACTCCCTGCAACTCCAAGAAAGAGCATTGAATATCATTATAATGACAGTAGTTGGAGTGATGTGCTTACAGGCATAAGTGAGGTTACTTATACAAACAGTAACACCTCAACTGCAAGTGCATATTCACTTAACGGTGCAACTAACGAATCGTCCGAAACAGATACAATTGAGTTTGACGCCCTCGCACAATCCCTCTTGGGTAACAACTACAGA
>JAFQCT010000005.1 GCA_017399405.1 Clostridia bacterium
CGGGATGGACGCACCGCTGGTGCATCGGTTGTTCCGCCAGGAGCACGGCCGAGCAGCTAAGTGCGGATTGGATAAACGCTGAAAGCATCTAAGCGTGAAGCCATCTCCAAGATAAGATTTCCCATAGCATAAGCTAGTAAGACCCCATGTGGACTACATGGTTGATAGGCTGGAGGTGTACGCACGGTGACGTGTTTAGCTTGCCAGTACTAATAGGTCGAGGGCTTGACCATTATGCTTGGTTTATACAGTACAATTTCTCAAACAGACATAATACCTCACTTTCCCTTTGTTCAGTTTTCAGGGTACATATTTAAAGACCTTCAAATGAAGGTCTTTTTTTATTTGACTTTTTATAATAACTATGATATTTTAATTTTAGGGGTGAATATTATGAATAATTTTTCAACAAAAAAAGTTAGAAAATTATATATTTTATTTATTGTTATAAGCTGTCTTCTTCTTGTTTTTGGTTTATTAAAAACTATGTGGGGATTAGCTGTTGTTGGTTGGTTTATTATGGCTTGCGCAGTTTTCTTTTATTTAGTTTGTTATAGATGTCATAATTGTGGTAAATTTCTTGGGAGGGATTCAGTTAAACATTGTCCACATTGTGGAAGTGAAGTTGAATAAAGGTGGTTGTCATGAAAAAGAATAGAGTTTTGTTGTTAATTATTTCTGTTATTGTGCTTGTATTAGAAATTTTACCTTGCGGTGCGGTTTGTAATTTTGCAAATCCTGATGAAGAGCCAATAAAAACTACATATTCATATTTTGACTTAACTCCTTTTGGCTATGCAAATTTTGGCCCTTTCATTACTGCGATTTTAACTTGTATTTTAGTAATATTAAGTATTGTTTATTTGCTTAACCTAAATAAAAATTTTACTCGTATAATGTCAATAATATCTGGCGTTTCTGTTTTAAGTTCAATTTTACCAATTATGTATGGTGCCTCTTACATTTCAGTTGTTGGTGTTATTATTACAATATTACTTGTTTCATATTTTCTTGTTATAGTTTCAACTAATAAAGTTAAATGAATAAGTAATTTATCAAAACTAACTCTCTTACTTGTTGTATGAGGGTTAGTTTTTTTATTTTATATGTTACAAAAATATTACAAAACTATTGAAACTATAAATCCTTTTTGTTAAAATATTACTATAATGGCAAAGGATGTGATATTTTTATGAAAGCTATTGTAAATGGCAAAATTATTCTTAAAGACAGAATAGCAGAAAACTGTGCTTTGCTTTACACAGACAAAATTGAAGATGTTATTCCCGAAAATCTTGTGCCTGAAAATGCAGAAATTATTGATGCAAACGGTGGATATATTGCACCTGGTCTTATTGATTTGCATATTCACGGTTACTTAAGTAAGGATGTTTGTGACGGTGAAGAAGAAAGCATCCGTATAATTTCAAAAGGATTACTTGCTAACGGTGTTACAGGTTATCTTCCAACAACTATGACAGAGGATATGAGCGTTATCCGTAAAGCCCTTGAAACTTGTCGTGCATTAAAAGAAGAAAGCAAAACTTGGCAGGGTAGTACTATTCTTGGTTGTCACGCTGAAGGTCCATTTATCAGCGAAAGCAAAAAAGGTGCTCAGGATGCAAAATATATCCTTAAACCTGATGCTTCTTTTGTTAAAGAATATAAAGATATAATCAAAACAATCACACTTGCACCTGAATGTGATACAGAGGATTTTAAGGCAATTCGTGAAATCTGTCGTGATACAGATGTTGTGGTTTCTATGGGACATACATCCGCTGATTATGAAACTGCAATGGCGAGTATCAATGCAGGAGTCAAGCATACTACACATCTTTTCAATGCAATGACTCCGCTTACTCATCGTGCACCCGGTGTTGTTGGTGCAGCTCTTAATGGTGATGTTAGCGTGGAACTGATTGTTGATACCGTTCATGTTGACAAATCACTTTATAATATGTTATGGAAACTTAAAGAAAGAAAGCTCTGCTTTATTACAGACTGCTTACCTGCAGGTGGCTTACCTGTTGGCGAATACACTTTAGGCGGTCAAAAGATTTTTTATGACGGTACAATCTGCAAGTTGGAAGATGGCACAATTGCAGGTAGTGTATTACGCATCAACAAAGGCGTTTGGAATGTTTATACAAATTCAGATATTCCACTTTATGAATGCGTAAACTGTGCATCTCTTAACCCTGCAACAGTACTTGGTTTGGAAAAATCAAAAGGCTCACTTGAAGTAGGTAAAGATGCTGATATTATTATTACAGATAATGAATTTGAAATTAAAAAGACTATTATAGCAGGAGATGTTAAATATGAATCTTAAAGTAAAAGCAAAACTTGACCCAGAATTCCAACCATTATCAGTTGTTGTTCGTGAAATGCGTGACGCAACTAAAGAAAATGGTCAGGATGTTATTGTTGCAATTGAAAGAAATAAGGGACAAATCAGTACATATAAAACAAGAATTTATCCTGATGGCACAGGTCACGACGAAGAAAATTTCCGTTTTATTGAAAGAATTGCAAAGTCGCTTTTGTGGATTGCAGGTGGCTATAAAATTTTTATTGCAGGTAGTGAAGTTGTAGGTAATAAAATTAAAGAAGCCTATACTCCTAACGGTATTCGTGCATTTGATGAGGATTATATGTCAGGCGTTTTTGAACATCCGTTTGAGGTTGTAGTTTGTCCATTGGAAGATGCTCCTGAAGAAAACTATATTGCTGAATCAGTTGGCAGACACCTTGACGGTTGCCGTATCGGTTTCGATGCAGGCGGTAGTGACAGAAAAGTAAGTGCTGTTATCGATGGCGAAAGCGTTTATTCTGAAGAAGTTGTTTGGTTCCCAAAACTTAACTCTGACCCTGAATACCATTATCAAGGAATTCTTGAAGCTATGAAAACTGCTGCATCAAAAATGCCAAGAGTTGACGCTATTGGTGTATCATCAGCAGGTGTTTATATTGAGAACAGAACAATGGCAGCATCTCTTTTCCTTAAAGTAGGCAAAGAAGATTTTGATAAGAGAATCAAAAACATTTATCTTGATGTTGCTAAAGAAATTGGTGAGAATATTCCTGTTGTTGTTGCAAATGATGGTGATGTTACTGCTCTTGCAGGTGCTATGGACCTTAATGACGACTCTGTTCTTGGTATCGCAATGGGTACAAGTGAAGCAGGTGGTTATATCGACCGACAGGGTAATATTACAGGTTGGCTTAATGAACTTGCATTCGTTCCTTGTGATTTTAATGAGAAAGCAATGGTTGACGAATGGTCAGGTGACTATGGTTGCGGTGTTAAGTATTTCTCACAAGACGGTGTAATCAAACTTGCTCCTTATGCAGGAATTAAACTCGACGAAAGTCTTTCTCCTGCAGAAAAGCTTAAAGTTGTTCAAGGCCTTATGGAAAAAGGTGACCAGAATGCTGCCGGTATTTATGATACAATCGGTGCATATTTTGGCTACGCTATTGCGTATTACAGCGAATTCTATGACATTAAACATGTTCTTATTATGGGTAGAGTTACATCAGGTCAGGGCGGACAGATTCTCTTGTCCCGTGCACAAGAAGTTCTTGATGTTGAATTTCCTGAACTTGCAAAAAAAATCAAACTTCACATTCCTGATGAAAAATCTCGTCGTGTAGGTCAGTCAGTCGCAGCGGCAAGCTTGCCTGAAATTAAATAATATCTATACTATAAAAATAACCCTCGTACATATCTTGTACGAGGGTTTAATGTTATATATTTGTTTAGTATCAATATACACCTTGTGAAAGCATTGCATCAGCAACTTTTTCAAAACCTGCGATATTTGCACCGGCAATAAGGTCGTAACCCATACCGTAACGCTCAGCAGCATCAACTGAAATGTCATAAATGTTTTTCATAGCATTTTTAAGCATTTCGTCAACCTTTTCTGCAGTCCAAGCAAGACGCTGACTGTTCTGGCTCATTTCAAGACCTGAAACGCAAACACCACCTGCATTAACTGCCTTTGAAGGAGCAACAATTACGCCGTTTTCAAGGAAGTATTCAACAGCTTCTGCCGTTGTTGGCATGTTAGCAACTTCAATATAGAACTTTGTACCGTTTGCAACGATTTTCTTTGCTTCTTCAAGTGTAACTTCGTTCTGAGTAGCGCAAGGGAGAGCAACATCAACCTTAATACCCCAAGGTTTCTGTCCTGGGAAGAATTCAGCACCGAATTTGTCTGCATAATCCTTCGCCTTATCTCTGCCTGATGCACGCATTTCGAGAAGATAATTGATTTTTTCTTCTGTTACAATACCGTCTTTATCGTAAACATATCCGTCAGGACCTGAAAGTGTAAGAGGAATACCGCCAAGTTCTGCAATCTTCTTGATTGCACCCCAAGCAACATTACCAAAACCTGAAACTGCAAATGTTTTGCCTTTAATGTCTTCACCTTCGTGTGCAAGAACTTCATTTGTGTAGTAAATTGCACCGTAACCTGTTGCTTCAGGACGAACAAGTGAACCACCGTATGCAAGGCCCTTACCTGTAAGAACACCATTTTCAAATGCACCGACAATTCTCTTATACTGACCGAAGAGGTAACCGATTTCCTTACCGCTAACACCGATGTCACCTGCAGGAACGTCAATGCTTGAACCGATATGACGATAAAGCTCTGTCATAAATGCCTGACAGAATCTCATAATTTCACCGTCACTCTTACCAACAGGGTTAAAGTCAGAACCACCCTTAGCACCACCCATAGGAAGACCTGTAAGTGAGTTTTTGAATGTCTGTTCAAAGCCTAAGAAATAAACAATACTTGCATTTACGCTTGGGTGGAAGCGAAGACCACCTTTGTATGGACCAATAGCAGAGTTAAACTGAACACGCCAACCACGGTTTACCTGAGTGTTACCGTTATCATCAACCCAAGCAATTCTGAAACGAACTGTTCTGTCAGGTTCAGCCATACGACCTAAAATGTCATATTTTTCATATTCAGGGTGAGCTTCAACTACTTTTTCAAGTGAGCCATAAACTTCACGCACGCATTGAAGAAACTCAGCTTTATCGCCATCGCGTTCTTCAACTCTTTTAAGGATTTTTTCAATATAACTGTTCATAAAAAGACCTCCTAGTCTGTATGGTAAAAATAATATCAAAAAACATTGTGATTTTCAATTATCAATATTGAAAAATATAGTTAGTTTTTAACACTTTAATTTGTTAAATATGACAAATGAGAATTGCAGACTTTCATTTTTGATATAAAATCTTGCAAAAAGTATTAAAATTTGCAAGAAATCCTGTATATTGACTTCATATACTTGCATTTACAAAATTGTTTTTCATTTATATATTCAAATTGACAAAACACATACTGTTTGATAAAATATATTAGATAATTTTAGTTTATGGTGTATTTATGCAAAAATTCATTTCTAACAGTACGAATGATACAATTGAATTGGGTGAGCGTCTTGCGAAAACACTTAAAGGTGGCACAGTAGTTGCTTTTTATGGCGGGCTTGGTATGGGTAAAACTGCTTTTACACGCGGTATGGCGAAAGCACTTTGCGTTAAAGAAGAAGTCAGCAGTCCAACTTTTGCAATTGTAAATGATTATGGTGGAAACCCACCGCTATATCACTTTGATATGTATCGTGTTGAGAGTTGGGATGACCTTTATGCAAGTGGCTTTTTCGATTTCTACGAAGCAGGTGGAATTTTAGCTGTTGAGTGGAGTGAAAACATTGAAAACGCACTTCCCGAAAATACCATTAGAGTAACAATTGAGCGTGGCGAAAACGATAATCAACGCTTAATCACTATTGACGGAGGCGAGGAAATATGAAAATCTTATCAGTTGATTCTTCATCAGTTTCAGCATCCGTAGCCATTACTGAAAACGGTGTAACATTAGCCGAAAACTTTATAAATAATGGTCTTACACATAGTCAAACTCTTATGCCAATGGTTGAAAAAACATTAAACGATGCAAATATGTTTGCAAAAGATATAGAACTTTTTGCAATCACAAATGGTCCCGGCTCCTTTACAGGTGTGCGTATCGGTATTGCATCAGTTAAAGGTATGGCGGACGCATTAGGTAAAAAATGTATTGCAGTTTCAACTCTTGAGGCAATTGCCGAACCGCTTAAAAATGAAGACTCAATTGTTTGTGCAGTTATGGATGCTCGTTGTAATCAGGTTTATACTGCGATTTTCCAAGGTGGCAAACGACTTTGTGAAGATAAAGCAGTTTTGATTGATGACTTAGGTGTTGAACTTGAAAACTGCAACAAAAAAGTAGTGTTTATTGGTGACGGTTCAGTTTTATGTTATGAAAAACTTAAAGATGTTGTTACAGATATTCATTTAGCAGATGAAAATATCAGATTCATTCACGCATCAAGTATTGGCAGACTTGCAGAAGAAAAAGTGAAAAATGGTGAAACACCAATAGATTCAGCAAAACTTGTTCCTTTCTATTTGAGATTACCACAAGCGGAAAGAGAACTTAATAATAAGTTAAAAAAGAATTAAAAATCAAAGGAGAATATAAAATGATAGCATTAGGAGCAGACCACGGCGGTTTTGAATTAAAAGAGGCAATAAAAAAACACCTTGACGAAAAAGGTGTAGAGTATGTTGATTGCGGTACATACAGTGCCGAATCTATTGACTATGCACCAATTGCAAAAGCAACTTGTGAAAAGGTGACAAGTGGCGAGTGTGAAAAAGCAATTCTTTGTTGTGGTACAGGTATTGGCATTTCAATGGCTGCAAACAAAGTTAAGGGTATTCGTGCAGCTTGTTGCTCAGATTATTTCAGTGCAAAATTAACAAGAATGCATAACGATGCAAATGCACTCTGTATGGGTGGCCGTGTTGTTGGTGTAGGACTTGCTCTTGAACTTGTTGACATCTTCCTTGAAACAGAGTTTGAAGGTGGCAGACATCAAAGAAGAATTGACCAGATTATGGAGATAGAAAATTCATAAAATACTTGTAAATCATTGGACATAGGTATATAATAATTTTAAGGAAAAAACAAAAAATCGGGGGTAATAAAATGGCAAATGTTACAATTACAAATCATCCGCTTATTCAGCACAAACTTGCTCTTTTAAGAGATAAGAATACAGGCTCAAAAGATTTTAGAACACTTGTTTCAGAAATCGCAACTCTTATGTGTTATGAGGCAACTCGTGACCTTCCACTTGAAGAAGTAGAAATTGAAACACCAATTCAAAAAACAAAGGCAAATATTATTTCAGGTAAAACTCTTGCGTTTGTTCCAATTCTTCGTGCAGGCACAGGTATGCTTGATGGTGTACTTTCACTTGTTCCATCAGCAAAGGTTGGCCATATCGGTATGTATAGAGATGAAACAACAGCACTTCCTGTTCCATATTACTGCAAATTACCATCTGATATTGAAGAGCGTGAAGTAATTGTTCTTGACCCAATGCTTGCAACTGGTGGTTCAGCAATTGATGCTATCAATCAAATTAAGACATACAATCCAAAGTCAATTAAATTTATGGGTATTATCGCTGCTCCTGAAGGACTTGAAGCACTTAAAGAGGCTCATCCTGATGTTGACATTTACTGTGCAGCACTTGACGAAAAACTCAATGAGCATAAATATATCGTTCCTGGTCTTGGTGACGCAGGCGACAGAATCTTCGGCACAAAATAATTAAAAATTAATAAAACTATATTTGGCTCCCTCTGACGAGGGAGCTGTCTTTTTCGCAGAAAAAGACTGAGAGAGATTTGTAAGTGACACTGACTACAGCGTCCCGTTTTTATTGACAAATTAAATTTTTGATGATATATTTGAACTAGGTTAGAATATTAACAGAAATTAGTAAGGGATTGGTTGAAGTTTTGTAAAGACAGGGAACCGTAACCTGTTTAAACTATCTACAAAGGGGAAAGAGATATGTTTAGTACTATTAGATTAGTTTTAGTGATTTTACTCGTTTTAGTATCTTTTTTAATTTTGAAAAAAACAGGTGTAATTAGAAAAAAAGTTAGTTATGTTTTTATTTGCTGTATTGCACTATTTTTAGTTTTCGCATTGCCTTTCATTCCTTTTGAAAATGCATTTTTTACTTTTGAGTCTCCAATACAAGCTTTTAACTATTATAATTCAACAAGTAAAGAAATTAAATTGGTAATTAAAGGTGAAAGTACAGATTTCGTTGTAGGCGGAGATGCTGATAGTAATATTAATTTAATTGTTCCTAAAACGGACAATGGTTGGAAAATTGGGTTGGGCAAA
>JAFQCT010000006.1 GCA_017399405.1 Clostridia bacterium
GGTGGCAAAATCGAAGATTTTGACGGAGGGAGAGATAAAGTACTTAACGGCTCGTATCTCTCCCTCAGTCTCGCTAACGCTCGACAGCTCCCTCGTCAGAGGGAGCAAAAAAACAAACACATAAAACAGTTAGACAAACTCAAATTTATCAAACAATTCACTTGTTAAAGTTGCACTTGAAATACATACAATCTTTATACAATATTACCTGTCAAAAGTTTAACAAATTTTATTGACAATTTTTAGTACGCGTGCTAAAATAGGATATATCCTAATTAGTACGCGTGCTAATTTGCTTGGAGGAGGGGTAGTTCCAAATGGCTCGAAGAAAATCCAATTTAACAAAACTTGAGATTATGCAGGTTGCAATGCGAATGTTTCTTGAAAAAGGATTTACAAACACTTCGGCAAAAGCAATCAGCAATGAGCTTAATATAAGTACAGGTAATCTTACATTTTATTTTCCCACAAAAGAGCATATGCTTTTAGAACTCACTAAAGAGATTACAGCGTTTCATACAAAGTGCATTGATAAGGTTGAAAAAGAAAATGATGATTTATTCTCTTACTGTTGGGAAATTATTGCACAGATTATGTTGTGCGAAGAAAACGAACAGGCAAAAGACATTTATCTTGCGATTTATTCATATCCATTAACACTTAATTATGTTAAGGAATGGACAGCTGAAAAAAATCAAAGGATTTTAGGCGACAGACTTAAAGATTGGAATTATGAAAGATTTAGACGAGTTGAAAATGTAACATGTTGTATTGAACGAAGTGCTCTAACAGAGCCATGTACCGACATTTACACAATAGAAGATAAAATAAGACTTATATTAACTTGTCTGTTAAAAATATATGACATTAATTTAGAAGAACGAGAAAAGGTAATCAAAAAAATTCTTGATACCGATTATCACAAAATGGGACACGACCTGTTAAAGCAATTAACAAAATATGTTGAAAATCAAAATAAACAAGCATTAGAAAATGCAAAAACTAAAACGAGGAAATAACAATGAAAAGAACAAAACGAATACTCTGCATAGTACTTTCAGTTATTATGTTATTAACCATATTGCCTATAAACTCAATGGCGATTCCTGAAATGGACCTTGGTGGTACTTGTGGTGATAATCTTGAATGGTATTTCAAATATGATACAAAAACTTTAACAATTTATGGCACAGGTCCAATGTATGATTATGATTTTTACCAAACTCCGTGGTATGTGCGCGATTTATATATTGAAAATGTTGTTGTAAAGTCAGGGGTAACATCAATCGGTAATTTTGCTTTTTATGGTTTAAGCAACGCCGCCAAAATAGATATTCCTGACTCGGTACAATCAATAGGCGAAAGAGCTTTTAGCTACACAAAAATTAGTGAAGTAAAATTACCTGATGGTATAACCGAAATCAGTACAGGTGCATTTCGTAGTTGTTCTTCTTTAAGAAGTGTTACATCACTTCCAAATAGCATAACTTCGATTGGTGTTGATGCTTTTAGTTCCTGTAATAATATGAACACTTTTGTGGTGCCAGATGGAGTCACTACAATTAACAATTATGCTTTTTCCAGTTGTTCAAATCTTTCTATGTTGGTGATTCCTGACAGTGTTACACACATAGGCGAAACTACTCTTCAGTATTTAGATGCACTCAAATATGTGCATTATTTAGGCACACCTGAACAATGGGAAACAATAACTAAAAGTGACAAGATTCATCCAGATATTCATTATTGCGTAGAAAAACAAGGAACTTATACAAGCTGTGACCAAGAATATGTTAACGATGGTTGGTATTGTAATGATTGCCAAGTCTATGTTAAGGGTGGAGAATCTGTTCCTGCAGGTCATATTTTAGAAAATGGCTATTGCACAAAATGTGATTATTCAGAAACGCCAACATTAAATGAAAACAGTCAATATGAAATTAGTAATCGTGCAGAGCTTTTGTGGTTTGCAGAACAGTATAACGCAGGAAATCTTGGCTCATCGGCAAATGCAGTTTTAACTAATGACATTGACCTTGAAAACACTGAATTTACACCAATAGGTAATTCATCAAAAAGGTATGTAGGTATTTTTGATGGTCAGGGTTATTCAATAAACAATTTCAAAATGACTATCAGCAAAGGTGGTTATTATGGGCTATTCGGCTATGTCGATGGTAAAGATACTGCCGGTAAAACTGTAATTAAAAACTTTACAATAAACGGCAATGTAACAACTGCACTCACATCAAAAACTGACACTTGGTACGGTGTGGTTGGTCAGGCGGATGGTAAAACCGAAATTATAAATGTGCAATCTTCAGTTAACTACACAGCAGGGGATACATACTACAAAAAATTTGTAGGTGGTATTGTTGGTCAAACAGGCGATATTACAATCAGTAAATGCTCATTTGATGGCACTCTTGATTTAGGCACTTCTTCTGTTGACTGTGTAGGTGGTATTGCAGCATATTCTTATAATGGAAAAATTGTTTCAATTACAGATTGTGCATTTACAGGTGCAATTAATTCAGATTACACTTCTGCTTCTCAGATTGGTGGACTCGTTGGCTACTATAATGGCGAAAACGGAAGAAATATGACAATTACAAATAGTATTTCAGTAGGTGATATCACTCTTGATGGAGCAACTACTAAAGCGGGTGCAATTTTCGGTGTGCTTAACAATCATACTGTAGCACAAGCAGAAGCTAAGTTTACAAATAACTACTATTGTTCAACCTTGAATCCTTGTGGCACAGGTAATGCAACTGCTATATTTGTAGAGAAAGAAAAGGTTGAATCAGGCGAATTTGCATACTTTTTACAAGAAAATAGTACGGAAGATATTTGGGGTCAAAATATCGACTATCATCCACCGTATGATAAGCACCCTGTAATGTATGGTATGGAAGTCCAGAAAAATCAAATTGGTGGTTGTTGTGAAGTAAACTACATTTATAGCTACTCAAACTATGTTGAAGACCCAATTTCATACCACTATTTTGGTGTTTACAATGGCGTAAAATCTTGTGGTTGTGGAATCTTGTATGGCAATGTAAATTATGATGAAGTAGTTGACCATATCGACTACATGGCATTGGTTTCACACACAATCAAACAATTTTATCAGATTGCAGACGAAAAAAAGTTTTCAGCAGACCTTAACGGAGACGGTGCACTTGATGCCTTTGATGTAATAGCATTAGATTTACATTTAGCACAAGAATAAATCAATTATAAAAAGGAGAGTTGTTATGAAAAACACAAGAAAAGTTTTAGCAATAATTATGGTGGTGGCAATGTGTTTCAGTATGTTCTCACATACTGCATTTGCTAACGCTACAACAATTGCAGAGGGTACAGCAGGTGAGAGCGTAACTTGGGTACTCACCGATGATGGTGTACTCACAATAAGCGGTACAGGTGCAATGAATACAGATTGGTACTCACCACCTTGGAAAGAATATAATGAGTCAATTACAGAAGTTGTAGTTGAAGAAGGTATTACAAAGATTCCTAATACAGCATTCTGTTATGCAGAAAATCTTGTTACAATAACAGTGCCTTCAACCGTTACAGAAATTGAATCGTTTTTTGTTTGGGGAAATTATAGCCTTGAATCAATAAATGTAGCTGAAGATAACACAGTTTATAAAGATATTGATGGTGTTCTTTTTACAGAAGATGAAAAAACAATTGTAACATATCCTATGAATAAAGCGGGTGCTGAATACACAATTCCTGCTTCTGTTGAAACAATTGGAGCGTATGCGTTTTTGGATAATGTATCACTTAAATCAGTAGTTGTGCCTGACACGGTAACATCTCTTGGTGGCTGTGCTTTTGAGTATTCCACAATAGACTCAATAAATCTTGGCAATGGTATTACAGAAATTCCATACTCTTGTTTTGCACATGCTTCTGTTAAATCAATTGTTATTCCTGATTCTGTAAAAACTATTGGACAGAGTGCGTTTTGGGATGTAGATGAACTTGAAACACTGATTATTGGTTCAGGTGTTGAAACAATTGATTCTTATATTTTTGAATATACCGATGCTCTTTCAGTTATCCATTATAAAGGTACACAAGAAGACTGGGATGCAATTTCAATTCACGAAGAAAACGAAGGCCTTAACAGTAAAGAGCTTCACTTTATTTCAGGTGAAATTAAAGAAGGCACTGAACCTACTTGTGTTGACGGTCACACAGCAGGTATTTACTGCGATACTTGTGAAGCATATTTAACAGGTGAAGTAATCGAAGCTGTTGATGAACACAATTATGATGACGGTGTTGTATATGGTCCTTATTGCACAGCAGACGGCTATACATTATACACTTGTACAGTATGTGGTGATGGTTACACAGATAACGAAACTGAAATGACTGGTCACGCAATCGGTGATGACGGTTTATGCGAAACTTGTGGCGAAGAATGTGAGCATGCAGATGAAGAAATCAACGGTAAATGTGATTACTGTGGTTTTGAATTTGACTATGAAGAAATCTATTTTGAAGAAATCAATACAGTTCATATCCCTGAAGAACATGTGCCCGTTATCGTTAAATTCACATCAACAATAAACGGTTGGCTTGTGCTCGTTTCTGACAATGGTGGCGACGATGAAAATAATGACCCTTATGTTGAGGTTTATGACAGCAATGGTGACTATGTAGAAGATGATGATGACCACGATTATAATGATTCTTTGAATTTCTATTGCGAATTTGAAGCAGAAGCAGGCGAAACATATTATATAGCATTGTATTCATACGATTCAGATGTTGAATATGATTATATCGTTACAAAACATGTTGGTATTGACCACCAGCCAACAGCAGCCGAGCCTTATGTAACACTTACTTGGGATGTTGAAGCAGAATACCAGTGGTATCTTTTAGATGGAGATGAAGAAGTTGCAATAGATGGTGAAACCGAAGCGACTCTTAAAAATCCCAAAATCGGTTCAGAATATGGTTGTTTGGTAACATATAATGGTGTTGAAATTTATTCAGATATTTTGTTCTACGGATACGCAATCACACATCAGCCAACAGCAAAAGAACCTTATGTTGAACTTAATGACGATACAGATGCAACATATCAATGGTATAGTGCAAAAGAAGCAAATGTTGAGCTTACAGATGAGAATACAATTCCATTCCCAAGCGAAGACGAGGGCCCAGTCTATGACGCAGAAAAAGGTTGGTCAAATGGCGTTTACGTAGGCAGATTAGAAGGAACATATGAAGGTTATGTTTATTTTATAACTTCACTTAAAGCGGATGATATAATGTCGATTGAGCTTTCAGGTGATTATTATTCTTTTGTTGCAATTATAGATTCATTCTCATTCAATATAATTGATGAAATCGATGTTGATGAGAATGGCAAATGTGAATTTACTGCGAAAGAAGATGGTGACTATTCAGTTGTTGCATTTAGACCTGTTGATGGCGATGAAGTTTTTGTAAAAGCATATATGGATGGCTACGAATATACAAAAATTGAAGGCGCAACAAGTGCTGAATATACACCTACAGAAGATGGACTTTATGCTTGTGAAGTAACATTTGCAGATGATACAACAGAAATGTCAAGGGTGTTTGAAAAGAAAACTGCACCTGCCGGCGAAGATGATAATACAGGTGGAAACGCAGGCGAAAACACAGGTAATAACACAGGCGACAATACAGGTAGCAACGCAGATAATGATGAAAGCACAAAACCTGCACCAAAACCTGAAATTCCAAACACAGACGCAACTGTGAATAATGCAAATAGCAATGGTTGGTTTGCTGTTATGCTTACATTGTCTATGGGTTTGGTGCTCGTAATGACAACAAGCAAAAAAAGAGTATCTTCAAAATAAAAACTAAATAAATAAAAAAGGAACAGTTCAGATGAACTGTTCCTTTTTTGTAGTTAAGTCTTATTTTACAAGGTTAATTACTGTAAGCACTGCACCTGCATCGCCTTCAATCGCTACCTTGCCCTTATTGTATGCTTCAATAGGGTCAAGTTTACCGTCAACAAGTTTAATAAGATTTGTTGGGTTAACAGTTACAATAGCGTGTCTGTCATAGTATTCATAAGGCTCAACATTAACATTGTGGTCTTTAACTTCAATATAGAAAATACCATTTACATTTTTGCCTTCAAGGTTAATCTGCAAAGCAACAACGCCGTCAATATTTGATGCGTCTGTATCTGCAAACTTTGCCTTAACTTTTGCTACAACCTGTTCGTATGTCATTATGTTTCACTCCTATTCATTTTTTTATAATTTTATCATAAACATATTTTCTTTGCAAATTTCAAAACTACTGAAAACCCATTGGAAAAGGGCTAAAAAACACGCAAAATTGGTCGTTTTAACCAATTTATATAACTAAAATATATAAAAAATCACGAAAAAGTTTTGCCGGTAATAGCGAAGTTTACAAAAATTATTTTTTTGAAAAAATTACAGATTTTTAATGACAAAAACAGTCTTTTGTAGTATAATAAATTGATATTATGCATTATTATGCACAAATATACTTTTTGGAGGGAAAAGTTATGGCATTGGTAAAAAAAGAGGCTTATTTCAACTCATCAAATGGTGTAAATAAAATCAGAACTCTCATCTGGGAAGATGACGAATTAACACCTATCGGTATTGTTCAACTTACTCACGGTATGGCTGAACATATTGCCCGTTATGACGCTTTTGCAAGTTTTTTGGCATCTAACGGATTCGTAGTTTGCGGTAATGACCATTTAGGTCACGGTAAGAGTATTGACAGTCGTGCAGAAATCGGATTTATGGGTGAAGAAAATGGTGACAAGCGTCTTGTTGACGATATGCACATTCTCACAAAAATTATGAAAAAGAGAAACCCTGATATTCCGTATTTCCTTTTTGGTCATTCAATGGGCTCATTCTGTGCAAGAATTTATGCTACTCATTTCGGAAGTGAACTTGACGGTGTAATCCTTTGCGGAACAGGTGATATGCCTGACCTTATCAATGCAGGTGTTGACCTTATTGATATGCTCGTTGCAAAGTATGGTGTTATGAGAAGAGTTGACAAAGTTGCTGAAATTATGAATAAAGGATTTTCTGCTATGTCACCAAAGAAAGAAGAAAGTGCACTCGCTTGGCTTTCAGAAAATGCAGATAACCGTCTTGCATATTCAAATGACGAACTTTGCGGATTTACATACACACTTGCAGGCTACAGAGATATTTACAACATTATGCGTGAGGCTTGTGATTCAGCATGGGCTTACAGAATGCCAAAAGAATTACCTGTTATGATTATTTCAGGTGCTAACGACCCTGTTGGTATGAACGGTAAAGGTGTATTGGCGGTTGCAGATAGTCTTGCAGGTGCAGGAATTGACCCAACAACAATTTTGTATCCGGGTATGCGTCACGAAATCCTTAACGAAACAGATAACGATGTTGTATTCAACGATGTCCTTAAATTTTTATTATCTATCTATACAAAGGAAGCATAAAATTGACAAATTTTGTAAGCAAAGAACAAATCCAGTTACAAAAGAATATAGCAGAAGATGTGAAAGAACTTCTTTTACTTCGTTACGGGACAAGTCCTAAAGCCTTTGTACATACATACGGTTGTCAAGGTAATGTTGCCGATAGTGAACGCATTAAAGGTCAACTCTCTATGATGGGTTACACTATGACCGAAGAAAAAGAAGAGGCAGATTTAATTCTTTACAACACCTGTGCAATCCGTGAACACGCTGAAGACCGTGTTTTTGGTAATGTTGGTGCAATCAAGAAGTTAAAGCAATCAAATCCCAATCTCATAATCGCACTTTGCGGTTGTATGATGCAACAAACTCACATTCGCGAAAAGTTACAGAAAAGTTACCCGTTTGTTGATATAGTTTTCGGCACACATAATCAACATAAAGTGCCTGAAATCTTCAAATCATACTTAACACGCGGTAAACGATTTTTTGCCGATATGACTGAAACTAATCAGGTTGCCGAGGGTATTCCCGCACTTCGCGATAACTCTGCAAAAGCGTGGTTACCTATTATGTATGGTTGCGATAACTTCTGTACTTATTGTGTTGTGCCTTATGTAAGAGGAAGAGAGCGTAGCCGAAAATCAGCGGATATTATTGCAGAAGCAAAGCAGATTATCGCCGAGGGTTACAAGGATATTACGCTTTTAGGTCAGAATGTTAATTCATACGGTAAAGGTCTTGACGAAGATATAAACTTTTCAAAACTTATTCGTGAAATCAACGCGTTAGAGGGCGATTTCACAATCCGTTTTATGACTTCTCATCCTAAAGATTGCACAAAAGAGCTTATTGACACAATCGCAGAATGTGAAAAAGCATCAAAACACATTCATCTTCCTGTGCAGTCGGGTAATAATAGGATTCTTAAAGAAATGAATCGTCGCTATACCCGTGAAAAATACCTTGAACTCGTAAATTATGCTAAAGAAAAGATTGAAGGATTGTCCCTTACAAGTGATATAATCGTTGGTTTTCCCAGTGAAACTTATGAGGAATTTTGCGATACTTTGTCACTTGTGAAAGAGGTTGGCTACACATCACTTTTTACATTCATTTTTTCATCAAGAAAAGGTACAAAAGCAGCAGAAATGCCTGACCCAGTACCTTACGAAGAAAAAAATAAATGGTTTAAGGAACTTTGCGACTTGCAAGAAGAAATAGCAAGTACCCATAGTGCAAATATGAAAGGCAAAACCTACCGTGTACTTTGTGAGGGTAAAAGCAAAACATTAGATGGTTATATGGCAGGTCGTACTGACGGTAATGTGATTATTGAATTTCCGTCACAAAATGAAGATTTAATCGGCAAATTCTGTAATGTGAAAGTTACAGAGCCGTTAAATTGGTTAGTTCGTGGAGAATTAGCCTAATAAATAAGTCAAAAAATATGTAAAAATAAAGGAGTTAGAAACTTATGTCACTTGAAAAACTTACAAGAGAGCTTGGTAAAGCAATTCAGCAGGATGAAAGATATCTTGCAATGCAGAAAGCAATCGAAGCAAACGAAAAAGATACTGCCCTTAATGAACTTATGAGCAAAATCCAACTTATTCAGGTATCTTATCAGCACGAAGCTTCAAAAGAAGAGCCAAACGAAGAAAAAATGAAGGCATATGACGAAGAGTTCCGTGGCGTTTACACAGAAATTATGATGAACGAAAATATGCGTAACTACGAAATGGCAAGAAAAGATATTGATGACCTTATGAACTACCTTACAGGTATTCTTGCTATGTGCGTTAACGGTGATGACCCTGACACTTGTGACCCAACTGCACATCAGTGCGGTGGCGACTGCTCAGGTTGTCACTGTGACTGTGGTGACGAAGGTTGTAGTCACTAATCAAAATCTAATCGCTCTCGGCTCCCTTGAAAGGGGAGCTGTCAGCGAAGCTGACTGAGGGGTCAACCACCTCAAAAATCTATTAACTGAGAAGGAATTAAAAATATGGCACTTTCCCCAATGATGCAACAATACTTTCAAATAAAAGAAAATTATCAAGACACCATATTGATGTTCCGACTTGGTGACTTTTACGAGATGTTCTTTGACGATGCAAAAACCGCATCAAAAGAGCTTGAACTTGTACTTACAGGTCGCGATTGCGGTCAAGAAGAGCGTGCCCCAATGTGTGGTGTGCCATTCCATAGTGCAGATGGCTATATTGCAAAACTCGTTTCCCGTGGCTATAAGGTTGCAATCTGTGAACAAATGGAAGACCCGGCCCTTGCTAAAGGCATTGTAAAGCGTGATGTTATTCGTGTTATTACACCGGGTACAGTTATTGAAAGTTCAATGCTTGACGAGTCAAAGAATAATTATCTCGCATCTGTTTGTGCAACTAACGGTAATGTTGGTATGTGCTTTATCGATATTTCAACAGGCGAGGTCAATTTAACAGAGTTCAGCGAAAATGTTGAACAACGCGTAATCAACGAAATGGGTCGTTATAACCCAACTGAAATTATTCTTAATAAAGAAGTAGTTTCATTTAACTCTCTTAAAGATTTCATTTCTAAAAAACTTGAAGCGTCTGTTGAGTTATTGATTGAAGAATTTGAGTTTTCTAATGCAGAAACACTCTGTAAAGAACATTTTAATACTAACGATTTAACTACTCTTTCACTTAATCAGCGAAATACTGCTGTTTGTGCATTAGGTGCATCTTTGGCATATCTAAAAGCCACCCAAAAGCGTGATTTAGAGAATATTAAGAGCGTTAATTTCTATACTGACGCTAAATTTATGAATCTCGGCATTTCTGCAATCCGCAACCTTGAACTTCTTGAAACAATGCGTGACCGTGACCGTAAAGGCTCACTTTTATGGGTGCTTGATAAAACTAAAACTGCTATGGGTAAGCGTATGCTTCGTTCATTTATTGAACGCCCACTTTACGATTGTGCCGAGATTTCAAAACGACTGAACTCTGTGGACGAACTTTATGGCAATACTGAACTTCGTGAGCGTGAAACAGAACTTATGATAGGTGTTTATGATATGGAGCGTCTTATGACCCGTATCGTCTATAACACCGCAAATGCAAAAGAGTTACTTTCTCTTTGCACAACTCTCGAAAGTCTTCCCGAACTTAAAGAAAACCTTAAAAATGCAAATAGCAATATGCTTAAATACATTTATAACGAAATTGATGTTTTGGCAGATATCTGCTCACTTATTAAGGTTTCAATTAAAGAAGATGCACCATTCTCTGTTCGCGAGGGCGGAATGATTAAAGACGGTTTCAATAAAGAACTTGACGAACTTCGCGACATTGTAAACGGTGGTAAGAGTATTCTTGCAAAACTTGAAGCCGACGAGCAAGAAAAAACAGGTATCAAGAAACTTAAAATCGGTTATAACAAAGTATTCGGTTATTACTTTGAAGTTCTCAATTCATACAAAGAACTTGTCCCTGATACATACATAAGAAAACAAACACTTTCAAACTGTGAGCGTTATATTACACAAGAGCTTAAAGAACTTGAAACTAAAGTACTTGGTGCACAAGAGCGAATTGTAGGCCTTGAATATGAGATTTTCAACTCAATTCGTAAAAAGATTGCAGGGGAGTATTTAAGAACTCAAAGAACTGCCCACGCAGTAGCCCTTTTAGATGTTCTCTGCTCATTTGCAACAGTTTCACTTAAGAATAATTACACTCGCCCTGATATTAACGATAAAGGCGTAATCCGTATTTATGAGGGCAGACACCCTGTAATTGAGGTTTTACAAAAGCACACAATGTTCGTACCTAATGACACAATTCTTGATTGTAACGAAAATCGTATGGCAGTAATTACCGGTCCTAATATGGCGGGTAAATCCACATATATGCGTCAAATTGCAATTATAACAATTATGGCACAAATGGGTTGTTTTGTTCCTGCAAAGTCAGCGGATATCGGCATTGTTGATAGCATTTTCACCCGTGTTGGTGCATCAGACGATTTGGCATCAGGTCAGTCAACATTTATGGTTGAAATGAATGAGGTTGCAGAGATTCTTAAATTCGCAACAAAAGATTCACTTATAATTCTTGACGAAATCGGTCGCGGTACTTCTACTTTTGATGGTATGAGTATTGCTCGTTCAGTAGTTGAGTATATTGCCGACAAAAAGAAAATCGGTGCAAAAACTCTATTTGCAACTCACTATCACGAATTGTCAGAGTTAGAGGGCACAGTTGACGGTGTAATGAATTATAATATCGCAGTTAAAAAGCGTGGCGATGATATTACATTCTTAAGAAGAATTGTCCGTGGCGGTGCAGATGGCTCTTACGGTATTGAAGTTGCTAAACTTGCAGGTGTGCCTGATAATGTAATCAAACGAGCAAAAGCAATTCTTAAAACTCTTGAAGATAACGACTTAATGAAACCTAAAATGGTTGCTGATATACCTGAAGAAAAAGAAGAGCCACAGTTCCAGATATCCTTTGAATCAAATTCAAGAGAATACATTATGGACCGACTCCGCACAGTCGATATAAACACCCTAACCCCAATCGAAGCAATGGGACTCCTCTATGAACTTATAGATAAGGCAAAAAATTAAACTACGCGTAGTGGCAGGCTTCCACGCCTGCATTGTAGGGGACGATGCCCACATCGTCCCGTTCCGTAGGGGCGATTCACGAATCGCCCAAAAAAGTAATTGGATAAACTTGAACTCGCAAAGGAATTAAAACTTATGAAACATTGTGGAACACAAAGATTAGAAACAGACAGACTAATTTTAAGAAGATATGTGAGTGAAGATGCTACCGCAATGTATAAGAATTGGGCATCCGATTCAGAAGTCACAAAATATTTAATGTGGCAAACTCATTCAAATCAAGAGGTAAGCCAAAATATAACTAATGATTGGGTAAATCAATATACTAACGACAATTATTATCACTGGGCTATAGTCTTGAAAGATAACGGAGATGAGCCGATTGGTGATATATCTGTAGTACAAATGAATGAAGAAACTTCAATGGTACATATTGGATATTGTATTGGAAAAACTTGGTGGCACCAAGGAATTACATCAGAAGCACTTAAAGCGGTTATGGATTTTTTGTTTGATGTGGTAGATGTAAACCGCATTGAATCAAGACACGACCCAAGAAATACTAATTCTGGTAAAGTAATGCAGAAATGTGGTATGAAATACGAAGGAACTTTGCGTAGTTCCGATTGGAATAATCAGGGTATTTGTGATGCTTGTTATTATGCATTGTTAAAAAGAGAGCGATAACTTCAGTTATACCATAAATTAAGGGCGATTCGTGAATCGCCCCTACAAACTAACTTTGAAAGGCAGGTGGTAGTACATGGCAAAAATAAATAAACTCCCAAAACATATGGCTGATTTAATCGCAGCGGGCGAGGTGGTTGAACGCCCTGCGTCTGTTGTAAAAGAACTTATGGAAAATGCCGTTGATGCTGGTGCTACTTCCATAACAGTTGAGATTCAGCACGGTGGGATTTCATATATTCGCGTTACTGATAATGGTTGCGGTATTGACCGTGAAGATGTTAAAACTGCATTTGTAAGCCACGCAACAAGTAAAATCAAAACTGCTGAAGACCTTAATACTATCTTAACTCTCGGTTTCCGTGGTGAAGCGTTACCATCAATCGCTGCAGTTTCAAAAGTGAATATGATTACCAAAACTGCAACTGAAGAAATGGGTACTTCTCTCACAATCGAGGGTGGAATTATAACTGATTTCTCTGACGCAGGTTGTGCTGTGGGTACAACTATGATTGTCCGTGAGCTTTTCTATAACACTCCTGCACGAATGAAATTCTTGAAAAAGGATGTCAGCGAGGGTAACTATGTGGCATCTGCAGTTGAAAAACTTGCACTTTCACATCCTGAAATCAGTATTCGCTTTATTCGCGATGGCAAACAAGTTTTTACAACCAACGGTGACGGAAACTTACAAAATGTATGTTTCTCTGCATTCGGCAAGGATTTCTCAAACGGTCTTTTGAATGTTGACGGAACTGTTGGTAATGTATCTGTCAATGGTCTTGTAACTCCACCATTTAATTGTCGTGGCTCTCGTGGTATGCAATATTTCTTCGTAAACGGACGAAGTGTAAAAAATACAACAATTATGGCGGCATTTGAAAATGCTTATAAAAACAGTGTTATGGTTGGTAAATTCCCGGGTGGTGTACTCTTTATCACACTTCCTCCAACACTTGTTGATGTTAATGTGCATCCATCAAAAATTGAAGTCCGTTTTTCTGACGAAAAAGCAATTTTTGACGCAGTTTACCACGCAGTTAAATCTGCGTTAAGTGAAAACACATCACTTAAACAAGCAAATCTTCCCGAAAAGAAACCGATATTTAATGAAGTTTTTGCAAAACCGCAACAAGAGTTTAAGCAAACAACAGTACAAGAAAATATTACATATACAGAAAAAGTATTAAAACCATTATCAGTTTTTGATGTTGTAGAAGATGTGAAAACTGATTATGTTGCAGAAGACGATGACCCGTTAAAAATCGAATTTCCTGTTTCAATCCCTGAAACAAAGGTTGAATTTCAAGAAACAATCACACCAAAAACCGCAACACCGACCGAAGAAAACACAATCCGTCTTATTGGTGAGGCTTACAAAACATATATTTTTATTGAACTTAACGGAAAACTTTGTGTAATCGACAAACACGCTGCACACGAGCGTATTTTGTTCAATAAACTTAAATCACAATCGCAAAATAGCGGTAGTCAAATGCTTTTAGCACCTGTAACTGTAACTCTCGGCAAAGAAGAATATATTGCAGTTACCGAAAATATTGAAACAATCGCGAAATCGGGCTTTGAAGTGCAAGATTTCGGCAACGGTACGGTAATTGTCCGTAGTTGCCCAATGGATTTAGACAACTGCGAAATTGAGCCATTAATCAGCGAAATCGCAGAATATCTCACTAAAAATCGTCGTGATATTACAAACGAACATCTCGATTGGATTTATCATAATGTGGCTTGTCGTAGTGCAATAAAAGCAGGGGACGATAACTCCGAAACAGAACTTTTAGCACTTGCAAAACAAGTTGTGAGTGATAACGATGTGCGTTTCTGTCCTCACGGCAGACCTGTTATGATTGAAATCTCAAAATATGAATTAGAAAAACAGTTTGGTAGGGTATAAAATGAATAAAATTCCCGTAATTGCAGTAGTAGGGCCAACCGCGTCAGGTAAAACCTCTTTGTCAATAGAAATTGCAAAGCGTTTTTCCGGACAAGTTGTGTCAGCAGACTCAATGCAAATCTATGAAAAAATGAATATTGCAACTGCAAAGCCAACGGAAGAAGAAATGCAGGGAATCCCTCACCATTTAATCGGTTTTCAACCAATCGATAAAAAGTTCAGCGTTGCAGAATATGTTGCACTTGCAAATGAATGTATTTACAAAATTCATAATGCAGGGGATTTGCCTGTAATCGCAGGCGGTACAGGACTTTATGTTGACTCACTTCTTCAAAACATTCAGTTTTCAAAAGAAGAAAGCAATACTGAAATCCGTGAAGAATTAACAGAAATGTTTCAAGAAAAAGGTGCAGAGTATATGCTTGAAAGTTTGCGAGAAATAGACCCTGAAACAGCGTCAAGACTTCATTTAAGTGACAAAAGCCGCATAATCCGTGCCCTTGAAATCTACAATGCTACAGGCAAAACAATGACAGAACAAAAAGTCCTTTCAAGATTAGAAGAAACACCTTATGATGTGCTTTATATCGGCATAAATTATCGTGACAGAAATGTACTTTATGACCGTATTAACTTGCGTGTTGACTTAATGCTCAAAAATGGACTTTTAGAAGAAGCCGAAGAGTTTTATAACATTCCTCAAGACAAAACTGCTTGTCAGGCAATCGGCTATAAAGAGTTAGCACCTTATTTTAGAGGTGATGCAACTCTCGACGAATGTGTTGAGAAACTCAAACTCGAAACAAGACATTATGCAAAACGCCAACTTACTTGGTTTAGAAAAAATGAAAATGTAAATTGGGTTTATCCCGATGATTATGAAAATAATGAAGAAATGTACAATTGCGTATTTTCATTGGTAAATGATTTTTTAAGGAGGTACAAAAATGAAGATTAACAAAAATCAAGCAAAAAACATCTTTTTAGCAATTGCAGGTGTTTGTATAATCCTTTATTTCGTTTATCAGGTTATCCAGATGAACTCAAATCCTTATAAAACTGAAATTGCCCTTGAACGCGACATTAAAAACACAGTTTCAACTAAAGCATTTGTAGTTCGTGATGAAGAATATCTTACAACTGATAACACTATAGGCACAGTTGTTTCAATTGCTGAAGATGGCAAACGCGTTGCCCGTGGTGATTCTGTTGCAGTAGTTTTTCAAAATACCGATAGTGCAGCAGCTTATGTGCGTATCAACGAACTTACAAAAGAAATTGATTACTACAATCAACTTAAAAACCGTGTTGGTATAGGTACAAACGCACCATCATCATATAACAACCTTATAAATAACGCGTGCATAAACTTTATTTCTGCCTCACGCGGTGAAATCGATAGTAATTATCATACTGCACTTAATGATTTTCGTGATGCAATCACTACTCGTCAACTGGCGGTTGGAAAAGAACTTTCAGTTGACGCTAAACTTGCTGAACTTGAGGCAGAACTTGTGTCACTTCAAGCAAAAGCCACAGGCTACACAACAGTTGCGTCACCAAATCCCGGTTATTATATCGGCTCAGTTGATGGATTTGAAAACGCAATCAATTATGATAAAGTAACAAGCATAAATTGTGCAACAATTAACTCATTACTTACTTCACAAAAACAGAATGTTTCGGGTAATGTTATGGGTAAACTTGTTGATGAGTTTGACTGGTATTTGCTTTGCACCGTGCCTTATAACGAGTCAGGTGATATTGAGGTAAATAAAACAGTTTCAGTAAATGTTCCCAATACTGCAGTTGGCGTAATTAAATGCACAGTAGTTTATAAAGGCGATAAAGAAGATGATAGCGTAGCAGTTGTGCTTAAATGCAATATTATGAATCGTGATGTTGCAAATCTTCGTATGGAAAATATTGAAATTATTACTAACGAATATACAGGAATACGCATTAACAATAAAGCAATCCGTGAAGTTGATGGTGAAAAGGGCGTATATGTTCAACGCGGTAATATTATCTCGTTCAAAAAGATTAATATATTACACTCAACTGAAGATTATTCAATAATTGAAAAGGTTGATGATTCTTCTTATGTAAGACAATACGACACAATTATTACAGAGGGAGTTGATTTGTATGATGGAAAAGTCATTTCTTGAAAGTCGAAAGGCTGATATAGAGTATAACCTTGATGTTATAAATGAAAAAATCTCGGAAAGTGCCATAAAAAGTGGACGAAATCCCGAAGATGTGCGTCTTATGGCAGTTACAAAAACGGTTGACCCTATTTTTATAAATTATGCACTTGATTATGGTGTGAAAATGATTGGTGAAAACAGAGTTCAAGAAATGCTTCGCAAAAAGCCTGAATTACATCTTGACGGAGTTGAAAAACACCTTATAGGTCATTTGCAGACAAATAAGGCAGGGCAGATTACAGGCGAAGTCGATATGATTCAGTCAGTTGACTCGCTTAAAATCGCAAAAGAAATTGCTAAACAGTCAGCAAAAAAAGGTATTGTAACCCCTGTTTTGCTTGAAATCAATATTGGTGATGAAGAAAGCAAAACCGGATTTTCAGAAACAGAGTTTTTTGAAAATTTATACCAGATTGCAGAACTTAAAGATATTTCCATAAAAGGAATTATGACAGTACCCCCAATTTGCGAAAATAATACAATACTTTGTAAATATTTTGAAAAAATACACAATATATATGTTGACATTAAAGAGAAAAAGTTAGATAATATATCTATGAATATTTTGTCGATGGGTATGTCGGGAGATTACGAACAGGCAATTTTATGTGGGTCTAATCTTGTAAGAATCGGTTCTTCAATTTTTGGCCCAAGAATATATTAAACATTCAGGAGGAGCACACTATGAGTTTTTTAGACAGAATTAAGAACATTGTTAATGTTGATGAGGATGGTTACTATCCAGATGATGATGTTGATACAGGTGCATTTTTAGGCGATTTTGAAGAGGAAGAAAGACCTGCAAGACAACCTCGCAGAGCACCTCGTAACAATGACCAAGAAAAAGTTGTTAATATTCATACAACCGCACAACTTCAGGTTGTTCTCTCAAAACCTGAAAAGTTTGAAGAAGCACTCGGTATTGCTGATAATCTTAACGAAAAAAGAACAGTTGTATTAAACCTTGAATCAGTAAGCAAAGATGTTGCTCGTCGTTTAATCGACTTCCTTACAGGCGTTGCTTACGCAAACAATGGTCAGATTAAGCGTGTTGCTAACAGCACTTTTATCATTACACCTTATAATGTTGATGTTATGGGTGACTTACTTGACGAGCTTGAAAATAACGGTATGTTCTTCTAATCAAGAACATATATTTAATTATTATAATTAGCTCAAAATTGGGCAGAATGGGAAGGAAAATATTAAATGCTTACACCTGATAAAATTAGAGAAAAATCATTTCAAACTACAGGTCGCGGTTCATATCGTGCAGAAGATGTTGATAACTTTTTAAGCGAAGTTACAGCATCTTATGAGCAGATGTTCAAAGAAAACGGTGACCTTATCAAAAAAATCACACTTCTTGCTAAAAAGATTGAAGAATATCGTGCAGATGAAGAAAGTCTTAAAATGGCACTTCTTAACGCACAAAAACTTGCTGATAAAATTGTAGCCGAAGCAAAAGAAACTGCTGAAAAAGAAAATGCAGAAATCAATGCTGAAACTGCAAGACTTCACGAAATTGCTGAAAAAGCAGCTGCTGACGCTGAAGAAAATGCTAAAGCAGAGGCTGAAAAAATTGTTGCAGATGCAAAAGCAGAGGCTGAAAAACTTCTTGCTGACGCAAACGCACAGGCTAAAGATATTCTTGGCAACATTAACCGTAAGGTTACACACGAAAGCCTTGTTTATGAAATGCTTCAGAAAGAGGCTTCAGAATTCAAAGGCAAGTTAGTTAATATGTATAAGGAACATATTAACCTTATCAACCAACTTCCTGAAATCGTAGAAGAAAAACTTGACGAAGAAGAACAGGTTGAAGAACCTGCACAAGAAGTTGTTGAAGAAACTATTGACGAAGAACCTGTTGTTATTGAAGAAGAAACACCTGTTGTAGTAATCGAAGAGATTGAAGAAATCGAAGAAGTAGAAGAAACAGCAGAAGAGGTTGTAGAAGAAACAGTTAATGTTATTGAAGAAGCAGCGGAAGTTGAAGAAACTAAAGAGGTAGAGGAAACTGAACCTGAAGTAGTTCCTGAGCCTGAAGTTAAAAAGCCATTCAAACTTGATTTAAGTAAAATTGACTTTGCAGATGATGATGACTTCGTTACAGAGCCTGAAACTCCTGCAGTTGTAGAAACAGTTGATGAAATTGTTGAAGAAACTGAAGAAGATGACGCTCCAAAGTCAATCTCATTCAAAAACTTCTTTAAGAAAAAATAAAACAAACGAGGTAATTAAATGCTTCAAGTAATTACAGTATTATCCATAGCAGTTCTTGTTGCATTGGACCAGTTAATAAAATTACTTGTAATTGAATATCTCGAGCCTATTGGCAGCCTTCCTTTAATAGACGGATTTCTTCGCTTGAAATACGCCGAAAACACAGGGGCTGCTTTTGGTTCGTTTAGTGAGTACACAAATATACTGTCAATTTTTACATTTATAGTAATTATATTCGGCATTGTTGCATTACTTTCAAAAAAGTTAAAGTTCGGTGTTGAATATGTGTGTATAGCACTAATTATTGCAGGTGGAATTGGTAATCTTATTGACCGTGTTTTCCGCGGATTTGTAGTTGATTATATTGAGCCACTTTTCATTGATTTTGCTATATTCAATTTTGCTGACATACTTGTTACTTGTAGTGCAGTTATGCTTGTTATATGGACTTTCTACGATATTTACAGAGAGCATAAAAAAGAAAAGGAACTAAAAGAAAATGAATGAAATTCTTATAGAAGTTCCTGAGAATTTTGAAGGGGAGCGAATTGATAAATTTCTATCCGTTCTTTTAGAAGATTCTTCGCGAAACGCAATACAAAAACTTATTGAAAACGGTAAAGTTTTAGTAAATGGTGCTGTTGTAAATAAGAAATATAAAGTCAGTACTGATGACGAAATTAAAATGCTTCCAAGTGAATTAAAACCGCTTGACGCTGAACCTGAAAACATTCCACTCCAAATAGTTTATGAAGACGAGCATTTGCTTGTTGTGAATAAACCTCGCGGAATGGTTGTTCACCCCGCACCGGGAAATTATAGTGGTACGCTTGTGAATGCACTTTTGTATCATTGTAAAGACTCACTTTCAGGAATTAACGGGATTTTGCGTCCCGGTATAGTTCACAGAATTGATAAAGATACAAGTGGTCTTTTAATTGTTGCTAAAACTGATAAGGCCCATATAGGACTTGCAGAACAGATTAAAGAACACAGTTTTACTCGTGAATATAACGCAGTAATTGTAGGTCACTTGAAAGAACAACAGGGAACAGTTAATGCCCCAATCGGCAGAAATCCCAAAGACCGCAAAAAAATGTGTGTAACAATGACTAATTCCAAAAACGCAGTTACACACTATAATGTTATTGAAGATTATGAGGGTTATTCTCATATTTCACTAAAACTTGAAACAGGCAGAACTCACCAGATTCGTGTACATATGGCTCATTTAGGACACGCAGTTGCAGGTGATTATGTTTACGGAAATGATAAAAAAAGTGCTTACCTTAACGGTCAGTGCTTACACGCAATAAAAATCGGATTTGTTCACCCAATTACAAATGAATATCTTGAATTTACAAGTGAACTACCCGATTATTTCACAGAGTTTCTAAATAAACTCAAACACACCTGAGGAGGTGTCACCCTTGGCGAATAAAAATCTTTCACATTGGCTTGTTGTGTCCGATATTGATGGCACGCTTAATAATAAGTTAAGACAGTTGCCAAAACGAAATCGTGATGCAATCAATCGTTTCGTGCTTGAATGTAATGGTAATTTTACATTAGCATCAGGCAGAAATGTTCAGTCAATGCGTAAGCATTATGAAAGACTACCAATAGCAGGTACACCTGCGGTAATTCTTAATGGTGCCGGTGTTTATGATTATAACCACGAAAAAATGCTTCATTTTGATGCTATAAATGAGCACGCTATGGATTTGGTTTTCGAGATTTATAAGCGTTTTCCACTTGTTGAAATTGAAATTTTAACAGATAAAATGATTTATACTTTGAATTCAAGAGTTTTTGCTCGCGTAATGGTTATGGCTGACAAACTTCACTATGTGAATTGCAAACACCCTGACGAAATTCCAAGAGAGAATTGGGGTAAAGTAATTTTTCTTGGTATGCCTGATTTAATAAAAAGAATTAGAAAATATGTTGATACATTGACTGACACAAGAGCAAACTTTATGTCAAGTTCAATTTCATCTTTTGAAATGCTTAACGAGGGTGTGCATAAAGGTACTGCAGTTATGAAAATAGCAGAACTTTATGATATTGAGCATAAGTATACAGCAGCAATCGGCGATTATTTCAATGATTACGATATGCTTAAAACTGTGGGACTTCCAGCATGTTGCGGACAAGCACCAAAGGCAATGCACGAAATTGCAAAATTTCACGCGTGCCATTGTAACAAAGGTGCTGTTGCAGACTTGCTTGAATACATAATGAATGATTACAAAGAATAATTAAAAAATAGGGGGAGTAAAAATGAACGCTTCTTTGAAAAAAGAACTTGAAATTTTTGCAACAAAAGAAAGACTTCTCTTGTTAGAGGGTATTTTCAATGCAAAGGCAGGCCATCCGGGTGGCTCACTTTCAATTGCTGAACTTATGGCATATCTTTACAATGTAGAGATGAAAGTTGATGCTTCAAATCCAAAATGGGAAGACAGAGACCGTTTTGTTCTTTCAAAAGGTCACGCAGCTCCTGCACTTTATGCAACACTTGCACTTAAAGGATTTTTCCCAACTGAAGATATGAAAAAACTCCGTAAATCAGATTCATATCTTCAAGGTCACCCAAGTATGAAATGCGTACCGGGTGTAGATATGAGTACAGGTTCACTCGGTCAAGGTATTTCAACTGCGGTTGGTATGGCTCTTGCAGCAAAACTTGATAAGAAAGATACAAGAGTTTACACAATTCTTGGTGATGGTGAAATCGAAGAAGGTCAGGTTTGGGAAGCAGCAATGTTTGCAAATGCAAAGAAACTTGACAACCTTGTAGTAATCGTTGATAATAACAATCTTCAGATTGACGGTACTGTTGAAGAAGTTAACTCACCATATCCAATCCCTGAAAAGTTTGTTGCATTCGGCTTTAATACTATTGAAATCGATGGTAATAACCTTGATGAAATCGAAACTGCATTTGAAAATGCAAAGAATTGTAAGGGCAAGCCAACAGCAATTATTGCAAAAACAGTTAAGGGCAAAGGCGTTTCTTATATGGAAAATGCAGTTAACTGGCACGGTGCAGCACCAAATGAAGAACTTTATAATACAGCAGTAGCAGAACTTACTGCAAAACTTAATGAATTGGAGGCAGCAAAATGAGTGAAGTAATCAAAACAGCTACAAGAGACGCTTACGGTAAAGCCCTTGTTGAATTAGGTAATACAGATGCTAAAGTCCTTGTTCTTGATGCAGACCTTGCTGCTGCTACAAAAACAGGAATGTTCAAAAAGGAACACCCTGAAAAATTCATTGACTGTGGTATCGCAGAAGGTAATATGATGGGTATTGCTGCGGGTCTTGCAGCATCAGGTTACACAGTATTCGCATCATCATTCGCAATGTTTGCTGCAGGTCGTGCATTTGAACAGGTTAGAAACTCAATCGGTTATCCTCACCTTAATGTTAAAATCGGTGCAACTCACGCAGGTATTTCTGTTGGTGAAGATGGTGCAAGCCACCAGTGTTGCGAAGATATCGGTCTTATGAGAACAATTCCGGGTATGGTTATTCTTAACCCTGCTGATGATGTTGAAGCAAGACTTTGCGTACTTGCAGCAGCAGAACATGATGGCCCTGTTTATATGCGATTTGGTCGTCTTGCAGTGCCAAGAGTATTTGACGAAGATTATAAGTTTGAAATCGGTAAAGGTAATGTTCTTAAAGAAGGCGACGATGTAACAATTATCGCAACAGGCCTTATGGTTAACGAAGCTCTTATGGCTTATGAAGAACTTAAAGCAGAGGGCATTTCTGCAAGAGTTGTTAATATGGCTACAATTAAGCCTATTGACCGTGAACTTGTAATCGATAGTGCAAAGAAAACAGGCGTAATCGTTACTGCAGAAGAACACAATGTAATCGGTGGTCTTGGTTCAGCAGTTGCAGAAGTTGTTTGTGAAACAGTTCCTGTTCCCGTACTTCGCGTAGGTGTTGAAGACACATTCGGTAAATCAGGTCCAGCAGTTCAACTTCTTCACGAATTCGGACTTGACGCTGCAAACATCGTTGCAAAATGCAAACAAGCAGTAGCACTTAAAAAGTAATCAATTCTGGTAGGGCGGGGTCTTGACCCCGCCGTTGCTTTTTAATATAATATTTATATAAATTAAATGAGGTGCAATTATGTTGGACTATTTTTCAAATGGCAAAGGCAAACCGTTTGTAGTTTTTGCATTTACAATTATTGCATATATCTTATTTGCGTTATCAACTATATTTGCTTTATCCATCTGCACCGAATGGTACGGATTAGTAATCGGTGCCATTTTAATGATTTTAGCAGTACCTGTTCATATATTTGCTAAAAAGCATAAATTACTTTATATTTTAAGTTATGCTCTTAATACCGTTGGTAGTGGATTTGCAGTATCTGCATATTATCTTGAAAAACAGTTGACAGTAATACCTGAAAATATGTTTTTACCAATGTTAATACCTGCAATAATTTCATTGATTACATATTTGCTTGTAAGATTTTTCCCGAAAATAAAAAAGTTTGTTCTTGCAATATCCACTATTGGTACAATTGCAATGCTTATAGCGTTTGCTGTTTTGTGGATTAAAAACGGTTACGAGTTTTACAGCTTTGCTTTTTTCAATTCTGTTTTCACTCTGTTTTATGTAGTAGTTGATGCAGTAACAGTAGGGGAATATGATAGGTTAGTTATAAGGGATATTTCATTTGGCAGTTTTGGCATTTTCCTTGTAATTGCATTAGTTGTACTTTTCATAATAAGCGAGGGCGAAATTTTAGACGGTGTATTTGACGGGATTTTCGACTTTGGCTCAGCAGGAGAAACAAAACCAAAAAACAATAAAAGATATAAATAATAAAAGATATGCACCATATTATGTGGTGCATATTTTTTGTCACATTTTGTATTCTTGCAAAAATGCGGAAAAATCTTGCAATTTTGCAATTCACTTGCTATTGAATACTGATTTTGATAGAATTATATTGAGTTATAAGAGGCTTTTTCTATATGAAAACGGAGTGGTTATATGCGAATACTAATTTGCGATGATGAAATCAAAAACATAAACGGTTTGAAAAGTTATGTTGAAGAATATATGAATAATCGTGGTATTACTTTTGAAATAGAAACTACTACAAATCCTACTGCTGTTGCCCTAAGTGATACTGCCTATGATTTAGTGTTCCTTGATATTCAAATGCCTGAGCTTGATGGGTTTAGTTTGGCTCGTGAATTGAAAAGAAAAAATAGTAAAGTGGTCGTTTTCTTTATAACTGCATTTAATGAGTATCAAGACGATGCTATGGATTTACAGGTGTTTAGATTCTTTGAAAAACCATTTGATGTGAAGCGTTTGTATTCAAGTCTTGATAAGGCTATGGAATATATTGATGGTGCTTATGTTGATGTTTTTGTCTATAACAATAAAGAACATAAACGAATTTTAGTTGACGATATTATATATATCAAAAGAGAAAATAGAAAAAACTATCTTTACACCAAAGATGGTGAAATTATTGTTCGTGAATCAATAGAAGAATGGAATGAAAAACTTCCTACAACATTTTTCTATTTATTACATAAATCTTATTTAGTAAATCTTCACTATGTTACAAGATACAACTATACAGAAGTATATCTTAATGAAACAATAAGAATTCCTGTTGCACCAAGAAAGCAAGCAGATTTCCATAAGGCTTGGTTCAATTACCTTAAAAGGAGATAACTATGACTTATTATATTATTTTGACAGTTGCCTACATTATAGAACTGTTTGCAACATATATAGTTTTTTCTCAATTAGGAGAGAAAAGAATGAAACCTTTGTTTTGCTTACTTACAGGTTCAGGGCTATTCATTCTTGCTTATTTTGTAAATATTCTGTCCATTAGTAATGCGTGGATAAATATTCTTTTTTATCCTTTTGTGTGCACTCTATTTGCTGTTTTATGCTTTAAGATTGAAATCCCCAAAGCGGCCTTGTGGTCTGTTTTATTGGAATTTATTTGTATATCATTAGAATATGTATTTGAATCTATTTTAGTGGTCGTATCAAATACAGATATTTTTGGATATCGTGATAATGATTTTATAGCATTTTATGTTGTTGCAACAAGTAAAGGTGCATTCTTTTTGGTATGTGCATTGTTGTCACGACTATTGAACAAAGAAAATCATTCAAAAGTACCGGCATCTTTTTATCTTTATCCAGTTTCGGCAATTTTGGTAATTACAATATTCTGGTACACTACAAATGACAACAAATTTTATCAGATTTTAATGTTTGCAGTTGGAACATTGTTGTTATTATCATCAATATTTTTGTTTATTGCATACCAACGAAACATTGAAAGAGAAAACGAACTTTTTCAGTTGAAAAATGAAATGAATAGAATTGAAACTGAAAATACTTATTACGATATTCTCGAGAAGCAAAATCAGGATTTAATGATATATGCACACGATGCTAAAAACCATTTGACTGCAATTAAGAGTCTTAATACAGACCCACAAATCGAAGAGTATATAAATAAAATGTCTGAAAGCTTAGCGTTTTATAGTAAGGTTAGTCATAGTGGAAATAAAACATTAGATGTAATTATTAATAAGTATTTGACTGAATGTGAAATAAAAGGAGTAACCTTCACTTTTGATATTCGCCTTAAAAATCTTGAATATGTTGAAGATTATGATTTAGTAACAATTTTAGGAAATCTTCTTGATAACGCATTGGAGTCCGCTGAAAAATCAGAAAAGCGAGAAATTTCAATATCAACGGATTATCGTAATACATACGATGTTTTAATTATTACTAATAGTTGCGATACTCAACCAAAATCGGTTAATGAGAAACTATTTACTACTAAAAGTGATAAGAAATTTCATGGTGTGGGACTTAAGAGTGTTGCAAAAACACTAAAAAAATATAACGGTGACTATGACTGGGAATATGATAGTGAAAATAAGGTGTTCACAGCAACTGTTATGCTGACAAATAAGTGATTTTCTTGCAATTTGACCGCTTTTTTCTGCAGTTTTGCAATTCACTTTACTTTGATTATTGCATCAATATATAATTGACTTAAAGGTAAAAAAAGAAAGGTGTTTACTTTCCTTTTATTACCATACAAAATATTGTCGCACATCTAAAATGTGCATTATTTAATCGGGAAACAGGAGATGAGGTTATGCAAAGAACGCGTAAGTTTTTATCCGTTATCTTAGCAGTTATGATGGTGATATCCGTCTTTCCTATCACAGCAAGTGCTATAACAAGTGGTGATTGGACTTACTCTGTAATTTCAGAAGCAGATAAAACTGCTCAGATTACAGACTATAGTGGTACAGCAACAGATTTAAAAGTACCATCAGTAATTGATGATTATAAAATTATATCAATTGGGAATTATGCATTTGATAATAATAAAACCCTTAAAAATGTGATTATTCCTGAGGGTATAACATCAATTGGCAAAGGTGCATTCTATTTTTGTGAAGCGTTAGAGCGTGTAGTTATTCCTGAGGGTGTAACTAAAATCAGTGATAGTACCTTTGAATTTTGCATGGAACTTACAAATGTAGCAATTCCTGCAAGTGTAACAAAAATTGAAGATAATGCATTTGACCTTACAGGTCTTGAGGTGGTATTTTTCTCTGGCACAAAGGAACAGTGGAAGGCAATTACAATTGGTGAATATAATTCTGACGTCAAATCTGCAACTGTTTATTATGAATGTCAAAATAATCAACTTCTAAGCGGTACATGTGGTGATAATGCATTATGGGCATTAGATGTTGAAAAAGGCATTTTAACAATTTCAGGCACAGGTGATATGACAAGTGCCCCTTGGTATAAATGCAGAGCCCTTATTAAAACAGTAGTTGTAAATAATGGCATAACATCAATCAGTAGTGATGCGTTTTTTGAATGTTATAATCTCACCGGTGCATCTATTCCTGCAAGTGTAACAAAAATAGGCACTGATGCATTTCGTAATTGTGCGAATATTGCAAGTATAAGCGTTGATAGTAATAATGAATATTATTCAAATGACCAATATGGCGTATTGTTTGATAAAGATAAAACAAGGCTTATTAAATATGCCGGTGGTAACGGAGAAACAAGCTACACAATTCCTGACACCGTTTTATATGTTAACGCTTATGCCTTTGAAAAATCTCCAAAACTCAAAAATGTAACAATTCCTGATAATGTAACAAATGTTTATAGCTATGCGTTTTCAGAATGTAGAAAATTAGAAAGTGTAACAATAGGTAACGGTTTAACTGAAGTTGCTGATTATACATTCCGAAACTGCACATCTTTGAAAAATATTGAAATTGGTAATAGTGTTACAACATTAGGTTATCAGGCATTTTATGGATGTTCAAGTCTTGAAAAAGTAGTAATACCTGAAAATGTAACCACTCTTGCAAAAAGAGTGTTTGAAGACTGCACAAATCTTGAAGCTGTGTTAATTCCTAAAAGCATAACAACAATCAGCTGGGGCGTATTTTATGATTGTACCGGGCTTACTGATGTTTATTATGGTGGCACAGAAGAGCAATGGGCATCCGTTTCAATAGATGATAATTATAATGATGCTATTAAAAATGCAACAATCCATTATAATATGGACCATATACATAGTTATGATAAAGTTGTCATTGCACCAACATGTACAGAAAAGGGCTACACTAAATATACATGCCACTGCGGCGAAACTTATACTATAAATTATGTTGCTGCAAAAGGTCATATTGATGAAGATGCTGTTGTAACTGAGCCAACTTGTACAAAAGAGGGTGCAATAAATGGTGCTTGTGAAGTTTGTGGAGAAACCTTTACAACGCCAATTGATGTTATTCCTCATGCTGAAGAAATAATTCCTGCTGTTGTTCCAACAGAAACTACTACAGGACTTACAGAGGGTAAAAAGTGTTCAGTTTGTGGCGAAATCCTTGTGGCACAAGAGATTGTTCCTGTTGTATTTATAGGTGGTACTTGTGGTGAAAATCTTACATGGAGTTATAGTGGAACTACATGTACTTTAACCATTTCTGGTGAAGGTGATATGCCTGATTACACATCAAGCAATCGCCCTTGGGAAAAGTATGAGAGAAAAATAAAATCACTTATTATTGAAGATGGTGTAACCTCAATTGGTAACAATGCTTTCTATGAATGTCATTATATTGAAAATATTGAACTTCCTGATTCAATAACAAGAATTGGTAAATATGCGTTTTATCGTTGTTTTACTGTTTCAAGTTTGGTTCTTCCGGCAAACTTAGAAATAATTGACTATGCAGCGTTTTATGGATGTGCTATCGAAAGCGTAACACTCAATAACTCTTTGAAAACTATTGGTGAAAAGGCATTTTATGGTTGCGATTTCACAAGCTTTACTCTTCCTGATAGTTTAGAAGAAATTGGTGCAGAAGCATTCAAGAATTGTAGCGAATTAACAAAAGTTATAATTCCTGATAGTGTTACTACTGTGGGTAAATACGCATTCGATTCTTGTTATAATCTTACAAGCGTAACATTCTCAAAGAATATGACAGAAATAAGTGAAGGAATGCTTTCTAAATGTTTTAAAATTTCTAGCATCGTAATTCCTGATAAAATTACCTCAATAGGAGCAAGTGCATTTGCAGGTTGTACCTTATTGGCAAATGTATCACTTTCAGATACATTAACAAAGATAGGTGCATCAGCATTTAGTGGCTGTGCTTCATTAAAAGAAATTGATATTCCTGTTGGTGTAACTGAAATCAGCAATGGAACATTTAGTGGAACAGGTCTTACAAGCATTACTCTTCATGACGGCATTACATCTATTGGTGCATCAGCATTTAGTGGCTGTGCTTCATTAAAAGAAATTGATATTCCTGAGGGTGTAACTGTAATCAGCGATGGAACATTCAGTAAATCAGGTCTTACAAGTATTACTCTTCACAATGGCATTACATCTATTGGCGAAAGTGCATTTGCAAGTTGCGTAAGTCTTGCAAGCGTTAGCTTGCCAGATTCCTTGATAACTATTAATGCATCAGCATTTAATGGTTGTACTGCGTTAGTAAGCGTTACTATTCCAGCAACTGTTACAACTATAGGTTCAAGCGCATTTAAGAATTGTACTGCTTTAGCAACTATAAATTTACCAAGTTCTCTTGAAATAATCGGTTCAGAGGCATTTTATGGTTGCTCCGTATTGGAGAATGTATATTTTGATGGTACAGTTGAAAATTGGCTTGGTATTACTTTTGCTGATATTGAAGCTCAACCTATGTATCAAGCTAAAAACTTGTATTTTAAAAATGAGCTTATTACAGAGGTTGCTGTCCCTGAAAGCATAACACAAATAAATCCTTATGCATTCTATAATTGTGTGCAGTTTACAAGCATTAATATTCCAAACTCAGTTCAAACAATTGGTACTTATGCATTGTATAATTGCTCAGGATTAACAAATCTCACAATCCAAGAAGGCGTTGTAACTATTGAAGCATATGCTTTCTCTAATTGTGATGCCTTAACAAGCGTAATAATCCCAGCAACTCTTAAAACTGTTGGAAGATATATATTCGCAAATTGCGATTCATTAGAGAAGGTTACTTTTGCTGAAGGCGCTGTAAAAACAGGGGAATATACATTTTCTAAGTGTCCTGCTTTGAAAGAGGTTGTTCTTCCAAGTACATTTAAAACAATTGGAACTTATTGTTTTGAAGAGTGTACAGCTCTTGAAAAAATAAATCTCCCAGAAAGTCTTTCAACAATTGCAAAATATGCATTTTGTAAATGTACAAGTCTTAAAGAAATTACTATTCCTGGTAATGTGAAAACAGTTTCACAATATGCCTTCTATTATTGCGCAGGTCTTGAAAAGGTTGTGCTTGGTAATGGCGTACAAAAACTTGAAGAAGGCGTATTTAAATATTGCACAAGTCTTGCCAATGTAACATTCTCTGCAAGTGTAACAATAATTGGTACTGATGTATTCCTTTATTGTTATGGTCTTGCAAGCTTCACAGTTGATAACGATAACCCTAAATATTCAAGTAATGAAGAGGGCGTGTTGTTCAATAAAGATAAGACATCACTTATTCTTTACCCAATCGGCAAACCAGAAACTTGCTACGAAATCCCTGAAGGCGTAAAAACATTACCGGAAGATGCATTTGCTAATGCCAGTCTTACAGGTGTAATAATTCCAGTAAGTATGGAGCAAATTTATGGCTATGCATTTTATAATTGTAGAAATTTAACTGATGTTTATTATCCAGGAACAAGAGCACAATGGCTTGCTATTAAAAAAGATGATAATGCTAAGAACATATTGGGTAAAAAGAGACTTCATTGTGAATATCCTGCACCTGATTATGAATATACTGTAATTTCTGAAACTGACAAAACAATAAGAATTACAAAGTATAATTTATATAACCCTGTAACTGAACTTGTAATTCCGTCAGTTATTGATGACTATACTGTAGTAGAAATCGGTCCATCAATATTTGCAAGTAGAACTTGGTACACAAGTGTAGTAATTCCTGAAACTGTTACAAAAATCGGCGAACGCGCATTCTATCAATGCACAGGACTTAAAAAATTAATAATTCCTGATAGTGTAACTGAAATTAGTGCTAACGCATTTAACGGATGTACTAAACTTGAAAAAGTGTTGTTCAATGATGGCATAACAACAATTGGTATTGGGGCATTTAATAAATGCACAAAGCTTAAAGATGTTTACTATATCGGCATAGAAACACAGTGGAATGCTATTACAATAGGTGCTGATAATGAACCGCTTGTGAATGCAACAAAGCATTTTGAATATACTGACAGTTATGTATCATATTCAGGCACTTGTGGTGATAATCTTACATGGACAATTAATGGCTTTACAAATACATTGACAATTTCAGGCATTGGTGCAATGTATGATTATTCAAAAAATAATACCCCATGGAAAGACCACAAAAGTATAATAGAAAATGTTGTTATATGTGATGGCGCAACAACAATTGGTGATTACGCATTTTATAACTATACAAACATTAAAAATGTATCAATTCCTAATACCGTAACCGTAATTGGTGCTGATGCATTTTATAAGTGTACGGGTCTTACAAGCGTTAAAATTCCTGATAGTGTAACAACTATTGAAGGATATGCATTTTATCAATGTACTGGCCTTACTGATGTAGTCATTGGTAATGGTGTAAAGAAAATTGGTAGCGAGGCATTTTACGGTTGCACATATCTTAAAATTATGACAATTGGTAAGGGTATGCAAACAATTGGTTACAATGCAATTGCTAACTGTTCAAGATTAAAAGATGTATATTATTTAGGCACTGAAGAAGAATGGAATCTTATTTCCAAGAATTATAACAGTAGTCTTGATTATGCAACAATTCATTTCCTTGGTGAAGCAACCCATGAATGTAATGAAAAATATCGACTTGATTCAGTAGTTACTGCACCTACTTGTACAGAGCAAGGCTACACAACATATACCTGCAGATGTGGTAAAACTTATGTTGCTGATTATGTTGATGCAACAGGTCACGACTACCATTCAGTTGTAACCCCACCAACTTGTGTAGACCAGGGCTTTACAACACATACCTGTTCAGTTTGTGGCGACAGTTATGTTGATAGCTATGTTGACAGTTCCTTTGATTCAACAATGCACGATTATGATTCAGTTATAATAGAGCCAACCTGTACAGAGCAGGGTTACACAATGCACATTTGCTCAATTTGTGGTCATAGTTATAATGACGAATATGTTGATTTATTACCACACGAATACAATTCGGTTGTAACTGAGCCTACTTGCACAAAACAAGGCTACACAACACATACTTGTTTAACTTGTGGAGACAATTATGTTGATAATTATGTGAATGCCCATGGCCATAAATACAATGCAGTTGTAACTGAGCCGACTTGTACAGAACAAGGCTATACGACATATACTTGCGAATGCGGTGACAACTATATTGATGATTATGTTGGTGCTATTGGTCACAGTTGTGATGAGTGGGAAGTTGTTTTAGAACCAACTTGTCAGACTAAAGGTAGTGAAAAGGGAGTATGTACAACTTGTGGTGCTGAACTTACTCAAAAAATTAACGCACTTGGTCATGATTATGGCGAATTAGTTCTTGAGTATGATGCTACTTGTACAAATCCTGGACGCTATTCACGAGCATGTTCAAGATGTATAAGTAAAACTGATGTAGAAATAATCCCTGCAAAAGGACACACCTTTGGCGAGTGGATAGTTGTAACAGAGCCGACTTGCGAAATGAGTGGTTTGAAAAAGCAGGTTTGCTCAACCTGTGGTGCTGAAGGAATGGCGACAATTCCTAATCTTGGCCACAACTATGAGGCTGAAGAAGTTGTTGAGGCTACATGTACAACCGCAGGTAGTATAACACAGCATTGTTCAAGTTGTAATGAAGTGCATGAGATAATCATTCCTGCAATGGGACACACATACACATCACAAGTTATAAAACCTGCAACGAATACAACAGAAGGTGTTGAATTATTAACTTGTTTCTGTGGTGAGCATAAATATAAAGCAATCGAAAAACTTTCTGATAATCAAATGGTTATACTCATTACAGGTAAAGAAGATGTTAATAAAGAAACTGTCAACAAAGAGAATGTTGGTAATGAGGATACTAACAAAGAGATTATCAGTAATGAAAGTATTGGTAACGAGGATATTAATAAGGAAAATGCAAATAAAGACTATGTTGATAACCAATATGTTCCAAATACAAGTTCTAAAACAGTTGTATGCGTATTGTTAATGCTTTTGTTCGTGGTTGCTGTTAATATAATCACTAATGTGATTCGTGTTTACAAAAGACGCAAAAATAATTTGAGCGTATAAAATTAAATTACTAAATGAAAAAGACTACACAAAGATTTAATCTTGTGTAGTCTTTTTGCTTATAAATTACTAAAGTTTATTCTATATGTTAAATTTAATGAATACGAATTTTATATAACCAAAATCAATATAGACCTTTTTATTATGGCTTCTTCAATTCATATTCTTTCTTTAACAGTTCTTCAACCAATGTTTTATTATCTTTAATATCTTTATTAAAATATATTCCACCTGTGCCTAAATCTTCAATTTCGTGATAATCTGAACCCGATGTGACCATAAGGTCATATTTTTTTGCCCACATTTCAGCAATATCGTTACTTGAATTATGTCTTGGGTTACCGTTGAAAATCTCAATACCATCAAGGAATTTTGGATTTGTAACCTTCATACCAACTCTGAATGGATGTGCCTGAAAAACTAAGAATCCATTTTTTTGTGTTAATTCATAAAACTTTTTACTGTTAAGATTAAGCAGTTCAGGCGTGTTATATAAAAAATCTTCCGTAATTCCGTAAACAAGGTAGTCATTGTCGCCCTCACTTGTGCGGTATCTTAATTCCATACCTAAAAGCACTGGTATTCTTCCGTTTGCAGCTTTTTTTGCGGCTTTATATCCACGCAAGAAAAAATCTACTTTCTTTTTCCAAGGCAAAAGCTCTCTTCCATATTTCATATATGTTGACGGACTTAAATGGTCAGTAACTACAATACCGTCATAGCCCGCTTTAATATATTCTTCAACTGCAACTGATGCTTTTACATTTGCACAGTTGCTTGTATCTTTTGTGTGCAAGTGCATCTCATATAAGTATTTTTTCAATATATTCGCCTCATTTTCTTTTCTATTGTTTATATTATATACTCTTTTACTTGTAAAGTCGATATTTTTTTGCATTTTTACAGTATTTTATATTTGAAAAAACTCGCATTTTGTATTATGATATATGTTAGATATTTTCGCATGAATTCGGAGGTCAATTATGAACTGTAATTGTCAGAAAACTAATGATTTCTCACTTCTTGAGCCTTGCTTACAAAAGTATGCAACTGTGCCGGGAAGTCTAATTACCATATTACAGAATGCACAAGAGATTTACGGTTATTTGCCCGTAGATGTTATTTTGCATATTTCACAGCGTACAGGAATAAAAGTCACCAAAATTATGGGTGTTGCAACATTCTATTCACAGTTCAGATTAGAGCCGGTAGGTAAATATCTTATTATGCTTTGCCAAGGTACAGCTTGTCATGTAAACGGTTCTTTGCAGATTGAAAAAACAATTAACGAATATTTAGGTATTAAAGATGGTGAAACAACTGCTGACGGACTTTTTACACTTAAAAATGTTGCTTGCCTGGGTTGTTGTAGTTTGTCACCTGTAATGATGATAAATGACGAAACTTATGGGTCACTTACTCCTGAAAAAGCAATAAGCATATTCAAAGAGTTACAGAAAGGGGAGATTGCAGAATGAAAATAGCAGTAGGACAAGGCAGTTGCGGTATTGCTGCAGGGGCACAGAAAGCATATGAAGTTCTCGAATCAACCCTTAATTTGAATAACAATCAACTTACCGTAACAGGCTGTATAGGTATGTGCTACCTTGAGCCAATTGTTGATGTTTATGCAGAAGACGGACTTCACAGATTTGTAAAAGTTAATGGTGAAATTGCAGAAAAAATCGCAAATGCAATCAATAATAACGATTTGTTATCAGTTAAAGAATATGAAATCAATGATGACGATAAACAGTTTTTAGACAAACAAACACGAATTGCACTTCGTCATTGTGGTGTTATTAACCCTGAAATTATTGAAGATTATACAAACGATGACGGTTATAAAGCACTTGAAAAAGTGATTACAACAATGTCACCTGAAGATGTAATTGAAGAAATTAAAGTTTCAGGTCTTGCAGGTCGTGGTGGTGCAGGTTTCCCCACATGGTTTAAGTGGAATGCAGCGCGTCAGGCAACAGGGGATAAGAAATACCTTATCTGTAATGCTGACGAGGGTGACCCGGGAGCATTTATGGACCGTGCAGTTATTGAGGGCGACCCACATAACCTTATTGAAGGTATGCTTATCGGTGCATACGCTATAGGTGCTACTGAAGCAATCGTTTATGTCCGTGCAGAGTATCCATTGGCAATCAGAAGATTACAGAATGCAATCGACCAAGCAAAGGCAAAAGGTTTTATCGGTCAGAATATAATGGGCACAGATTTCTCTTGCGATTTCAGAATCAAAGCGGGTGCAGGTGCATTTGTATGCGGCGAAGAAACTGCACTTATTGAATCTCTTGAGGGCTCTCGCGGTATGCCTCGTCTTAAACCTCCATTCCCTGCACAGTCAGGTTATTGGCACAAACCATCAAATATCAATAATGTTGAAACCTTTGCAAATGTCAGTTGGATTATCTTAAATGGTGGTAACGCATTCTCATCAATGGGTACAGAAAACAGCAAGGGTACAAAAGTTTTTGCTCTTACAGGTAAAATCAAGCGTGGCGGACTTGTTGAAATTCCAATGGGTAAAACACTTCGCGATGTTATTTTTGATATCGGTGGCGGTATTAAAAACGATAAAAATTTCAAAGCAGTACAGATGGGTGGACCGTCAGGTGGTTGTATTCCTGGAGAATTACTTGACACCGTAATTGACTATAAAGCATTGTCGCAGACCGGTGCAATTATGGGCTCAGGCGGTATGGTTGTTATGGACGACAGTACTTGTATGGTTGAAATGGCTCGTTTCTTCCTTGATTTTACTGCAAAAGAATCTTGCGGTAAATGTGTTCATTGTCGTCTTGGCACAAAGAGAATGCTTGAAATCCTTACTCGTATTACAGAGGGTAACGGCAAGGAAGAAGATATCGAATTACTCGAAGAACTTTGTCTTGCTATTAAAGACGGTGCGTTGTGTGGACTTGGCCAGACAGCACCAAACCCGGTGCTTACAACACTTAAATACTTTAAGAATGAATATGTTGAACATATTGTAGATAAAAAATGTGCTGCTCACGAATGTACAAATCTTCTTAAATATGAAATTAACCCTGATTTGTGTCGTGGTTGTACTCTTTGTTCAAAGAAATGTCCTGTTGGTGCAATTAGTGGCACAGTTAAAAACCCACATATTATTGATGTGTCAAAATGTATCAAGTGTGGTAACTGTAAAACAGTATGCAAATTTAACGCTGTGGAGGTGAAATAATTGAGTATTACATTAACTATTGACGGAAAAAAGATAGAAGCACAAGAAGGCTCAACAATACTCAATGTTGCCACACAGAACGGAATAAAAATTCCTAATCTCTGTTATGATGGCAGAGTTGAACTCTACGGTGCTTGTGGACTTTGTACAGTTGAGGTGGAGGGTATTCCTAAACTTCTCCGTGCTTGTTCAACAAAGGTAAGTGACGGTATGGTTGTTCATACACAAACAGAAAGAGTAAGGGCGTCACGAAAAGTTGCTCTTGAACTTTTGCTTTCTGACCATACAGGTGACTGCGTTGCACCTTGTAGCAAGGCTTGTCCCGCGGGTACAGATTGCCAAGGCTATGTTGGTCTTATCGCAAACGGTGAATACACAGAAGCAGTTAAACTTATTAAAGAAAAATTGCCACTTCCTGCATCAATCGGTAGAATTTGCCCACATCCTTGTGAAAAACAATGCAGAAGACAGTATGTTGACGAACCAATTTCAATAGCATTTCTTAAAAGTTTTGTAGCTGATATGGACTTGTTAGGTGATACATATACACCAACTATCGAACCTGATACAAATAAAAAAGTTGCAGTTATTGGTGGTGGTCCTGCAGGTCTTACAGCAGCATACTTTCTTCGTAAGCAGGGACACAGCGTAACTGTATTTGAACAGATGCCGAAAATGGGCGGTATGCTCCGTTACGGTATCCCTGAATACCGTCTTCCAAAAGCGGTACTTGATAAAGAAATTAAGCTTATCGAAGATATGGGTGTTATACTCAAAAATAATGTAAATATCGGTAAAGACATCACATTCGAAGAAATCGAGAAAGATTTTGATGCAACTCTTGTTGCAATCGGTGCTTGGAATAGTAGTAAAATGCGAGTTCAGGGTGAAGACCTCCGTGGTGTATGGGGTGGTATCGACTTCCTTCGTGAAGTTGCCCTTGGAAATAAACCTGAAATCGGTAAAAATGTTGCAGTCTGTGGTGGCGGTAATACAGCTATGGATGCTTGCCGTACCGCAGTTCGTCTCGGTGCTGAAAATGTCTATGTAATTTACCGAAGAACTAAAGACGAAATGCCTGCTGACCCTCAAGAAATTCTTGAATCAGAAGAAGAGGGCGTAATTTACAAATATCTCACAAACCCTATTGAGTTTACAGGCGAAAACGGTAAACTCAACGGTGTAATCCTTCAAAAAATGATGTTGGGCGAGCCTGATGAAAGTGGCCGTCGCAGACCTGTTGCAATTGAGGGCGAAACAGAAGAAATCGCACTTGACTCTGTTATTATGGCAATCGGTCAATATCCGAATCTTACTGGCTTTGAAACACTTGAAGCGACTCGCAAAAACACAATTTCAGCAGACGAAAGTAGATTTACAACATCAATTGATGGAGTTTTTGCAGTAGGTGACGCTACAAACAAAGGTGCTGATATTGCCATCGCAGCAATCGGCGAGGCACAAAAAGCATCGGTTGTTATTGACAGATACTTAAACGGTGAAACAGTAGGCTATAAAAAGCCATATTTCGTTGAGCGTGACAGTAAATCAATCGACTACTCAAATTTTGAAAAATCACCAAGAGCAAAAATGCCACATATAGCACCTGCTGACAGAAAAACAAACTTCAAAGAAGTAAACTTTGGATTTTCTGAAGAAATGGCTAAAAAAGAGGCGAGTCGTTGCCTTGAATGCGGTTGCCATGATTACTTTGAATGTAAACTTATTTCTTATGCAAACGATTATGATGTAAAACCATCAAGATTTGCAGGGGAAAAACACAACAGAAATCAGGAAAATGCAAATGACCTTATCAGCAGAAATACAGACAAATGTATCCTTTGTGGACTTTGTGTAAGAGTCTGTGAAGAAGTTATGGGCAAATCTGCAATTGGTCTTATTAACCGTGGATTCAATACTCTTGTTGAGCCTGAACTTTCAAAACCACTTAAAGAAACTGCTTGTATTGCTTGCGGTCAGTGTGTTGCACTTTGTCCGACAGGTGCTTTACGCGAAAAAACAGCATTTACAAAGAGCGTACCTGTTAAAGAAAATTCAAAAATCAGTATTTGCACAAATTGTTCAAATCTCTGTTCAGTTGATTATCGTTTCATCGGTTCAACAGTTACAAGAGCGTTACCTATAAACAACGGTATTCTCTGTAAAGGCGGTCGTTTCAGCGTACTTGAAAATCAAAAGCAAACAACTGATTTCAATGCATTACTTAATGCTGATACAATCGTAATTAGCGGTAAAGTTTCAACAGAAACTGCATTTGTTCTTAAAAAATATGCAGAAGAAAATAAAAAGCAAATCTTCACAATTGCAAAAGAAACCGATGCAAACTACTATGCGATTTCAAAACTTAACATTCCACAGTATAACGGGGAATGTGAAAATGCAATAGAAACTTCCGCATATTGCGAAAACGGAACTTTCTTCGATAAATATGGTAATAAGAGAGAACAAAATGCAATCTTCAATGGTGAAAACCTTGCAGAGTATGTAAATAACAAACTTGAAACACCATATAGTGATATAACAGCCGAAGCAGAAAAAGCAGTAAATGCAATTTCAACCGGCAAAGTCACAAATGAAGAAATCATAAATGCAAGCAAACTTTTCAACTAATAAATAATGTAGGGGACGATGTCTACATTGTCCCTTTTGTTTTTTGTTGACAAATTTACCCTAAAATGATATATTCAAAGTAGTATATTTAATTTTTATGGGAGGGTGTTTTATGAATGTAAAGAATAAAGCTAAATTTGTTTTATCTGTATTTTTAATTGTAAGTTCTATCTTGATTGTATCCGCTATTCTTTTTGTAGCCATTCTTTTCTTTGCACCTAGCCAAACAAAAGCTGATAAAAAACTTGATACAATTCAGTCTGAAGTTCAAGAATTACCATTGGCGATGAGATACTCCACATTGGTTGGAGAAGACCTTGAGTTAAATCTTGATAAAGTTCTTGAAAATAATGGATATAATTCATACACAGATGAATGCCTTTGTTTCTATGAAGATAAAGTGTATTTTGTTTTTTCTTATATGGATGATATTGATGAAAAAAGAGTGTGGAATATTGCATCTGTAAATTTTGACGGCACCAATTTTGAAATCGAATATAGCAATGCTTTTGATGGCTTTTATTACAATGAAGCCACAAATAAAAATAACTTAGAAAAAAGTGGTTATTTCAAAAATGGAGTAATTGTGTTAAATGATACTCAAAAAGTAGTTGAATATGATATTCTTTCTGCAAAAAGCACAGAATTTGTATTCGATGAGTATAATTTCATTGAAAATGAAATAGATTATGAAATTGTTGATTATAATAAAATTACATTTACTAAAAACAATGTAGAAAAAACACTTACCCTTGAAGAATTGAAAAAGTCCAATGGTGCAATATCTGAAATTTGTGGTATTTATGATAAAAAAACTGTGTCTACAGAAACTGGACTTGAATATTTCTTCGATTCAGTTCAATTTGTTGATGGTAAAGTTTATTTATTGTGCAGAGTTTTAAATTTTGGAGGGCATACAACAGTAGTCGTTTTGGAATATGATTTCGAAACAAATAGTTGTAAGTATGTGTGTTCAAAATTTATCAGTGATGTAATTAATGGTCATTATTATTTAGTTTCTTCAATGATTGATAATTAAAACTGTATATCTGACACCCCAAGCCGATGAAATTCGATTTTCATCGGCTAATTTTGTAAATAATATGTAAATAAATAATCATTATCTTGCTAAAATTTTTCAAATATGCTATTATAAATCAAGGTGAATGAATATGAGAATTACTGAAAAACTTATGGTAAAAGACCAATTGATTTCTTTTGAGGTTTTTCCTCCAAAAACTGACTCCGCATTTGATAGTATTGAATGGTCTGTTCGTGAACTTGCTGCCTTTAACCCTGATTTTATGAGTGTTACATACGGTGCAGGTGGTGGCACAAGTCAATACACCACTAAAATTGCATCTTTAATCAAAAATCGTTTAGATACAACTGCACTTGCACACTTGACTTGTGCATCAACTCCAAAAGATAAAATTGACAGTATTCTTGATTCTCTAAAAGAAAATCATATTGATAATATTCTCGCTATGCGTGGCGATATTCCAAAAGATTTTGTAAAGCCCGAAGGGGAATATTACACTTACGCAAGTGACTTGGTAACACATATCAAAGAATATGGATATTTTGATATTGGTGGTGCTTGTTACCCTGAGTGTCACCCTGAATGTGACAGTTTAGAAAAAGATATTGACCACCTTAAAATTAAAGTTGATTGTGGTGTAGATTTCCTCATAACACAACTTTTCTATGATAACGATATTTTCTATTCATTCCTTAATAAAGTCCGTAGTAAAGGCATTTATGCCCCTGTATTTGCAGGAATTATGCCAATTACCAATATTAAACAAGTTGATAGAATTATTGGCCTTTCAGGAACAAAACTTCCAAAAGAAGTGTCAGATTTTCTTGAAAAATACAAAGATAGTCCAGAAGATTTAGAAAAAGCAGGACTCGACTTTGCAATAAACCAAATTAACGATTTGTTATATAACGGTGTGAACGGTATTCATATTTATACAATGAATAAACCGTATGTTGCAAGAACAGTACTAAAGGGGATTAACAGATAATTTATGTTCGGATATGTAACTGTTTATAAACCTGAACTTAAAGTTAAAGAATACGAGGCATATAAAGGCGTTTATTGTACTCTTTGCAAAGAAATGGGCAAGGAATACGGTGTTCTTTCACGATTTCTTTTAAGTTATGACGGTGCATTTTATGTGCTCTATAAAATGGGTATGGCAAATGAAAATGTAACTGCTGAAAAATCTCGTTGTACATTTAACCCCTGCAAAAAATGTGCTAAAGTTACTTGCGAAAGTGATATTTATAAATTAGCGTCAACAATTACAGTAGTCCTTGCATATTTCAAACTTGTTGATAACCTTAAAGATGGCAAAGGCATTAAAAAACTGTTTTTATATCTACTGTTACCATATTTTTCGTTGCTTAAAAGAAAAGCATTAAAAAAATACCCTGATATTTTCGCTGAAATTGAAAAGGGTATGCAAGAGCAGTTTGAAATTGAGAAAGATAGTAATGCTTCTCTTGATAAATCGGCACACCCAACTGCAAAAATGTTAGGTTGGCTTTTTGCATACAACGAGTGTGAAACTACAAAACAATCTGCATACGATTTTGGTTACCACTTAGGCAGAGTAGTTTATTTTCTTGATGCCTTTGATGACTATGAAAGCGATATGAAAGAAAAATCTTTCAATCCATTCAAAAATAGTGAAAAATTTATTGATGTTGCAACAATGTCAATAAATATGTCAATGGGTGTGTTATCACAGATTTATGAAGAACAAAATCTGAACCAATTCAGCCCTATAATCGAAAATGTTATATATGATGGTTTAAGTTATAGACAAGAACAAATAATAAAGAAGTACAGAGGTGACAAAAGTGAATAATCCTTATGAATATTTAGGTGTTGGCAGAAATGCAACTGAAAAAGATATTATGGACGCATACAGAAGAATAGCAGGTGAGATTAACAGCACACCAATGTCTGATGATGAAAGAACACACCGTATGGATGAACTTAATAACGCTTATGACACTATTCTTAACACCTTGCGTGGCACAACGAGTTATTCAAACAATAACTCATATAGTCAACAGACTAATTACAATAATAACTCACAGTTTTCAGATGTCCGTCAACAGATTAACTGTGGTCGAATTGACGATGCTGAAATGATACTTGACGGAATACCAACAAATATGCGAAATGCGGAATGGCATTATCTTAAAGGTGTTATTCATCAGCGTCGCGGTTGGCTTAATGAGGCATATCGCTGTTATCAGACTGCTTGTTCAATGGACCCTCAGAATCGGGAATACGCAGCTGCATTCAATACTATGAATAATAACGCTAACGGTGGTTACAGAACAACTCGCAGACAAAGTAGTTCAAATGGTTGTGACGGTTGTGATATTTGTTCAGGACTTCTTTGTGCTGATTGTTGTTGTGAGTGTTGCGGTGGGGATTTGATTCCGTGTTGTTAATATGAATAAGAAAAAGTTTAATTCATTTAAGGTAGCCTTTGGTGGTGTAATATCTGCATTGTCAATTGTGCTTATGTTTATGACAGGTGTTATTGCAACACTTACTTATGCAGTACCTGCAATTTGCGGTGCTTTGCTTATACTTATTGTTATTGAAATAAGCCCTAAATTTGCAAGTGCAGTATATGTTGCAGTTGCAATATTATCATTGTTAGTGGTTGCCGATAAAGAAGCGGCGGTTATGTACGCTATGTTTTTCGGGTATTATCCTATACTAAAAGGCTTTATCGAGAAAAAACTCAACGGTGTTTATGCTTGGATTGTAAAATATGCAGTATTCAATGTTGCAGTTGTATCTGCATATTTTGTTGTGTCAAAAGTATTTATGATTACATTTGAAGATATCGACTTTTTAGGCAAATTTGCATTACCGTTATTGTTGCTTATATGTAACATTGTATTTGCGGTTTACGATATCGCATTAACAAGACTTTTATCAGCCTATATTTATAATTGGAGAAAATACATTAAAAGGGTGTTTAAGTAGGATGCCAAGAAGAATTCCTGATATGTATGAAAAGAAAAATAGGGTTAAATATGATTTTGAAAGTGTTGCATTAAAAGACGCACCAAAACCGAGTAAAAAGAAAAAAGAAAATCCTCACATAGGTCACAGAAGTCGTGTCAGAGAGCGATTTCTTAAAGAAGGTCTTGAAAACTTTGCAGACCATAATGTACTTGAAATGCTTTTATTCTATGCAATCCCAAGAGGAGACACAAACAATGTCGCTCACGCGTTGATTGACAGATTCGGCTCATTATCCGCAGTTTTTGATGCAAGAATTGAAGATTTATGTCAGGTAGATGGTATTGGCGAAAGTAGTGCTATTTTAATTAAAATGATGCCACAACTATTCAGAAAATATGAAACAGATAAACTCAAAGAACGAGATATGGTATTAAATAGTGCTGAACTTGTTGCAAAATATGCGTCAAAGCATTTCAAAGGATATACAGAAGAACGATTGTACTTAATGTGCCTTGATTCAATGTGTAATTTGTTGTGTTTCAAAGAAATAAGTAATGGCAATATGAATCGCACACCTGTTGATTTAGGGCTTATTGCAAAAATTGCATTTGAAAATAAAGCAACAAGTCTTATACTTGTGCATAACCATCCGTCAGGAATTATGGCACCGTCAAAAGCCGATGTGGATGTTACAACAAAAGTTGAACAAATGATACACGACCTTGGTATGCGACTCAGCGACCATATAATAATCGGTAATGGTGACGACTACTTCTCATTCCGAAAAAGCGAAAAATATAAATATATTTTTGGATAAAACAAAAGACCTTGAGAAATTCTCAAGGTCTTTTTGGTGCCGGTGACCGGGGTCGAACCGGTACGGTATCGCTACCACTGGATTTTGAGTCCAGCACGTCTGCCAATTCCATCACACCGGCAAATATTCAACTGTGATATTATATGAAATTATTTGCAAAATGTCAATAGATATGAAGATTATTAACTAAAAAATATATGGTTAATATTGCATTTTACAGTTTAATGTGTTAAAATTTTATTCATAAATATTGAAAAGGGGAGTCTTTTATGGATTTAAGAAAGATTATTGACAAAAAGAACGAAGCTGCCCAGTTTATGATTGATGAAATCACTCATATCTGCACAAAGTTCGAAAAAAGAGCACCGGGTACTTACGGTGAACAACAGGCTTGTGAATATATGGCAGACCAGTTGAAAGAGTTAGGTTGTGATGAGGTTTATGTTGACGAGTTCAAAGAAAATCCTGATTCATTCTATGGTTGGATTTACTTTACAATTACTTGCTGTTTCTTAGCATTCGCATCATATTTCTTTATGCCTGCACTTTCAATCGCATTTATTGTAATCGGTCTTACTCTTTGTGTATTACAGTTTGGCCTTTATAAAAAAACACTTGATAAATGCTTCAAAGAGTTAACAGGCCACAACGCAGCAGGTTTCAAAAAACCAACAGGTGAAGTAAAGAGAAGAATTATCTTCAACGGTCACCCTGATGCTACTTGGGAATGGCCTTTCAAATACAAGTTTACATACCTTGGTTTTGATATTCATATGTGCCTTTGCATTGTTGGTGCACTCTATATGGTTGGCATTTCAATTGCAAAACTTGCAGGTGTTGACGCTGCAATTGCTACAAAACTTGGTCTTGTTGGTCTTGTTTTCGTTCCTTTCTGGTTTGGTCTTTACTTTATGTGGAACAAAAAGAGAGTTGTTGACGGTGCCAACGACAACCTTTCAGGTTGCTATATAGGTATCGCAATTCTTAAAGCTCTTAAAGAAGAAGGCATCGAATTTGAAAATACAGAAATCGGTGTTGTTCTTACAGGTTCTGAAGAAGCAGGTCTTCGTGGTGCTAAAGCATGGTGTGAAGCACACGCTCACGAATTTAACGATGTTCCTACATTCGTTTATTCTTATGACACAATTACACAGCCTGAATATATGCAGGCAAACTATCGTGACCTTAATGCAACAGTTAAAGCTGATAAAGATGTTTCAGACCTTTATGTTGAGGCTTGCGAAGAACTTGGCATTAAGTGTGGTAAAGGTATGGTTCCACCACTTGGCGGTGCAACTGACTCAGCAGCTTTTGCACAGGCGGGTATGCGTTCAACAGGTATTACAGCACTTAACCACGCTCTTCCTGATTTCTATCATACAAGACTTGACACTCCTGAAAAACTTAATAAAGGTTGTCTTGCAGATTGTTTCGCAGCAAGTGTTAAAGTTCTTGAAATGTTTGATAACGGCGCAAAACAGTAATTTAATGATAATAAAACTCTCCTATGAAAATAGGGGAGTTTTTATATGCGTTTCTTGTGAATTTATGTTCATTTTTTGTTAAAATATCATTGAAATCAACAAAGTGTTGTGTTATAATTATAATATTAAATTTATGAAAGAGGGATTTTATGAAAATCAATGACCTTTTGCATAAAGTTTATGGCACAAATCCTAATGACCAAAGCAGTCTTCAACCAAAAGAAGCTATTGCTTACGGTATTGCAGGTTTTGGTCAAAACTTTATTTGCACAATCATCGGTTCATACCTTACAATCTTCTTGACAGACGCACTTCTTTTCGGTGCAGAAGGTGTTACAATCGGTACTCTTACAGGCTCAATGGCAGTTGCGTATTTGATGCTCGGTACTCGTATCTTTGACGCTTTCAACGACCCAATTATGGGCTCAATCGTTGATAAGACAAGAACAAAGTGGGGTAAATGTCGTCCTTACCTTAAATGGATGGCTATTCCAATTGCAATTATGACAATTGCATGTTTCTTACCTGTATTCCAGGCTAAAGCAACATCTACATTCATTATTATTGCAATTATTTATATTATTTGGTCTGTTACATATACTGTTGCTGATGTTCCTTATTGGGGACTTTCAACTTGTATGACTAATGATACAGTTGTTCGTGGTAACCTTCTTACAGTTACTCGTCTTCTTTGCACACTTGGTGCAGGTATTGTTACAGTTTTCATTCCAATTATCACAAACGGAATCACAGCAAAATTCAAGTATACAGAAGAAATGCTTGCTCAGATTAAAATTGATAAAGCGGCAGAAATTGCAAACCTTGTTGAAAACCAAGGCCTTACTGTTGAAGAAGCAGCAAATACTTTCATTAACACAGTTATTAAAGGTCAAGAAGTTGCAAATGCTGATACTCTTAAATGGGTATATTTCATTGCAGCAGTTGTTCTTGTTGTTGCAGCAGTTCCAATGTTCTTCTATGGCTTTAAGAATACAAAAGAACGCTTTACAGCTGATGATAACCCACCAAGCTTTGGTCACAATATGAAACTCCTTTTCAAGAATAAGGAACTTCTTCTTATCGTTCTTTCAGGTATCCTTGGCGGTGCAAGAATGGTTTATACATACACAGGCGGTCTTTATTTCGCAAAATATGTTCTTCAGAACGAAGGTATGTATAGTTTGATTACTCTTCTTGTTGTTCCTGGTGGTCTTGTAGCATCACTTCTTGTTCCTTGGATGTCAAAGAAGTTCACAAAGAAATGGGCATATATTATTGTTCATCTCTTTGGTGGTGTTGTAATGGGTGTTATGTACTTCGTAGGTTACGACGAACCATGGAAACTCGTTATTGCAGCAATCGGCCTTGTTCTTCTTGGTATTCCACAGGGTGTTAACAACATTATCACTTACGCTATGATTGGTGACACTGTTGACTATCTTGAATGGAAAACAGGTGAGCGTGGTGAAGGCATCTGTTTCGCTATGCAGACACTTATCAATAAGATTGGTATGGCTGTTGGTGCTTTCATCGGTGTTATTTCTTTCGCAGCAGCAGGTATCAATGCTGAAACAGGTTATATTTCAGCAGAAGGTGCACAAACACTTTGGAATATGCTTGTTCTTTCAGGTGTTATCAGTATGTTTGCTTGTGCAGTGCCTATGTTCTTCTACACAATTACAGAAAAGAGACAGGCAGAAATGGTTGCTGAAATCGAAGCAAGAAAAGCAACAAAATAAATCTTTAATAGAATACAGGACGGTGGTAGGTGACTATCACCGTCTTTTTTTTGGTGTATTATGAAATATAGTAATATTTATAAGGGAACATTTATTGAGCGACCAAACCGATTTATTGCCGTTTGTGAAATTGACGGTAAAAAAGAAACTTGCCATGTTAAAAATACAGGTAGATGCCGAGAATTGCTTGTAAAAGGTGCTACAGTTTATCTTGAGAAAAGTTCTAACCCAAACAGAAAAACGCAATTTGACCTTGTTGCTGTAGAAAAGAACGATATACTAATCAATATGGATAGCCAAATCCCGAATTTCGTTGTTGCTGAGTCACTTAACAAGATTTTTAGTGATATAATTTTTGTTAAACAAGAGTATAAGTATGGTAATTCTCGATTTGATATTTATATTGAAACAGAAATTGAGAAAATCTTTGTTGAGGTAAAAGGCGTAACTCTTGAGGATAATGGTGTAGTGCGTTTTCCTGACGCACCAACCGAAAGGGGAATAAAACACCTTAAAGAATTACAAAAAGCAGTTTTAGACGGTTACAGGGCTTGTGTAATATTCCTTGTACAGATGCAAGATGTAAAGTACTTTGAACCTAATTATAAAACACATCCCGAATTTGCAGAAGAACTAAAAAGAGCAAACAAAAACGGTGTTGAAATTTTTGTTTATGATAGTATTGTAACTCCTGATGAAATAAAACTAAATAATCCAATAAAAATTAAAATGCCGTAGTCAATTGACCACGGCATTTGATATATGTGTTTGTGTTTTGGATATTAACCAAATTGTGAAAGTAAGAAACCTGCTGCAACTGCTGAACCAATAACACCTGCAACATTTGGACCCATAGCGTGCATCAAAAGGAAGTTTGAAGGGTTGTATTTTCTTCCTTCAGTTTGAGCAACACGAGCTGCCATAGGAACCGCAGAAACACCTGCTGAACCGATAAGTGGATTAACTCTACCTTTAGTTGCAATATTCATAAGTTTTGCAAAAATTACACCACCTGCAGTTGAGAATGCAAACGCAAGTAAGCCTATGCAGATAACAAGAAGTGTTTTCTTGTTAAGAAATGCAGAGCCTTCAGCAGTAGCACCAACTGTTGTACCAAGAAGAATTGTAACAATATTGCAAAGTGAGTTTTGTGCTGTATCTGAAAGTCTGTCAGTAAGTCCGCTTTCTTTGAAAAGGTTGCCGAGCATAAGGAAACCGAGAAGAGGAGCAACTGATGGAAGAATAAGGACACAGATAACAGTAACAACAATAGGGAAGATAATCTTTTCAGCTTTACTAACAGTACGAAGCTGATTCATTTTTATTTCTCTTTCTTTTTTAGTTGTAAGCAATTTCATAATAGGTGGCTGAATAAGAGGAATCAAAGCCATATATGAATAAGCTGCAACTGCAATTGAACCTAACATATGTGGAGCAAGTTTACCTGTAAGGAAAATTGCTGTAGGACCATCTGCACCACCAATAATTGCGATAGAAGCAGCTTCTTCTGGTGTGAATTCACCTGAAATCATTGCAACAATGAAAGCTATATAAATACCAAGTTGTGCTGCTGCACCAAGCAAAAGGCTTGATGGGTTTGCAAGAAGCGGACCAAAGTCGGTCATAGCACCAACACCCATAAAGATAAGACAAGGGAAAATACTTGACTTAACACCTGCGTATATAAGTCTTAATACGCCAGAATCGTACCAATGAGCATTAGGGTCAGCAAACGGATTGTTATCGCCGATAAATGACATATTAGTAGGGTCTGCCATAATTTCGGGATATATGTTAACAAGAAGCATACCAAAAGCAATTGGAATTAAGAGCAATGGTTCAAACTTCTTAACTATAGCAAAATAGAAAAGAACAAATGAAACAAGAATCATAACCCAGTTTTGCCAAGGTAGGTTAACAAAGTTTGATTGATTAAAAAGCTCTATAAGAGCGTTTACTATTTGCATACTTACACCTCAGATTAGCCGAGAACTGCAAGAACTTCGTCAGTAGCAACTGATGCACCTTTTGTTGCAATAACTTGCTTAACAGTACCTGCACAAGGAGCAACGATTTCGTTTTCCATTTTCATAGCTTCAAGAATGAAAAGAACATCACCTTCGTTTACTGACTGACCAACTGAAGCGTTTACTGAAAGAACTGTACCAGGCATTGGAGCAGTAACTTTTGTACCATCACCAACTGCAACAGGTGCAGGTGCTGCTGCGGGAGCAGGAGCAGCCTCAACAACAGGAGCAGGAGCTGCTACGGGTGCAGCCACAGGTGCTACAGGAGCTGCAACTACAACAGGTGCTGCTGATGGAACAACTGCAGTAACAACTGCTTCGTTAAGTTCATTTACTTCAACTTCGTAATCATTTCCGTTTAATGTAACTACATATTTCATTTTAATAATCTCCTTTATTTTTCAATAAGTTTAATTGATTTGAATACAAGTCTGTCAAGTGGAATTCCTGATTCTTTGCTTGTGAGTGCCATAACTTTTACTGCTGTTTCTTCATCAGTTTTATAAAGTTCAGGTGTGTCGCAAAGTTTAATTGACTTAAACACGAGTCTTTCAAGTGGAATACCTGTTTGATGGCTTATAATAGCCATAATTGATGCTGCTGTTTTATAGTCAGTTTTATAAAGTTCAAGAGAATCATCAAGTTTAATTGAACTAAAATTGAGTCTTTCAAGTGGAACACCACTTTCGTGACTAACAATAGCCATAATTGATGCTGCAGTTTTGTAATCAGTCTTATAAAGTGTAAGACCATCTGTATATTGTACTGGTGCAGGTGTTGGAGCAACAACAGGGGCAGGGGAAACAACCACTTTTGCGGGGGTATCTGCTTTAACTTCTTCTGTAGATGTTGTCACTTTTTTTGCACCGCCCTCAACAGCACGAATAACTTTTGAAAGCATTACAATAATTACTGCAAGAAGAATAAGAACAATTAAAACGACAATAAAACCGGTAGCAGAAATACTTAAAATTTCTGACAATGTCATTTTGTGTCCTCCTTAGTCAACTCTCTTAATTGAATATTTGAATGTGTTCTTTTCTTTTTCTGCTCTTGCCTCAAAGAACTTTTCAGCTTGTTGAGGGAATGCAATATATGAAAGAACATCTTCGTCACATTTAGCTACATCGCCAAGTTCTGCTTTTGTCTGTTCAAATGCAGGTTCAAGGGTGTCAGCAAAACGACATGTGATAGGAGCGTCATCCCCAAGAACTTTCTTCTGAAGGTCAGCGTCAATAGGACCTGGTGCCTTACCGTATTCACCCTTGATATATGCTTTAATTTCTTTTGAGATATTCTTGTATCTTTCACCAACAAGCACATTTGTAACTGCCTGATTACCAACCATCTGGCTAAGAGGAGTAACAAGTGGAGGATAACCCATATCTTTACGAACTTGAGGAATTTCAAGAAGAGCTTCTTCCATTCTGTCAAGAGCGTTCATATCTTCAAGGTTAGCCATCATATTTGAAAGCATACCGCCGGGAACTTTGTAAGTCAAAGCATCTGTATCAGTTACAAGTGCTTTTGGCTTTAAGAGTCCTGATGCAAGATATTGGTCGCGAAGTGGCTTAAAGTGGTCATTAACAGCTTTTAATGTATCTCTGTCAAGACCTGTTTCGTAGCCAAGACCTGTAAGAGCGTCATATAATGTTTCTGTTGCAGGTTGTGCAGTACCACCTGAGAAACAAGATGTTGCTGTATCAATAATGTCGCAGCCTGCTTCAACTGCTTTAAGGATTGTCATATAAGCCATACCTGTTGTGCAGTGAGTATGAAGAATAACAGGCATTTCAGGCATTGCATCTTTAATTGCACCAACAAGGTCTTTTGCCTCAACAGGAGTCATAACGCCTGCCATATCTTTGATGCAGATTGTAGAACAACCCATTTCTTTCATTTCTTTACAAAGAGCCACATAGTTTTCAAGTGTGTGAACAGGGCTTGTTGTGTAAGAAATAGCACCTGATGCAATTGCACCATTTTTAATTGTTTCATCAACTGCTACTTGAATGTTGCGAACATCGTTAAGTGCATCGAAAATTCTGATAACATCAATACCATTTTCAATACTCTTTTTAATGAACATTCTAACAACATCATCAGGATAGTGCTTGTACCCTAAAAGGTTCTGACCACGAAGAAGCATCTGAAGTTTAGTGTCAGGACACTTTGCTTTGATGTTTCTGAGTCTTTCCCATGGGTCTTCGTTAAGGTAGCGAAGACATGAGTCAAATGTAGCACCGCCCCAGCATTCAAGAGAATAATAACCTGCCTTATTGAGCTTTTCAAGGACCGGTTCAAAGTCCGCAAAAGGCATTCTTGTTGCAATAAGGGATTGGTTGGCATCTCTTAATACGGTTTCAGTAAACTGTACTTTCATAGTTTGTTTGCCTCCAAAACACATTTAATTTTATTCCAAAATTACCCATTGTAATTTTAATGTAATTATACCTTATATTTTTATTATTATCAATAGTATTCAAATAATAAAAAATATTTTTGTCGAAAATATAAAAAAAGGTGCTTAAATAGCACCTTTTTTGTATTATTTTTTAGAATGGATTTACCTGAATATCGCCAATGTTTGGTGCATAGGTAACTCTGTTGTTAAAACTGTATGAACCGTCATTTGCAAGCTTGATTTCATTGTCGCCTTCGTCAAGGTAAAGTACAATAGTTTTTGTCTTATAAGTTTCCCAACTGTATGTGCTACGGAAGAAGTAATTACCACGATTTTCACCGTTTACTGATACTGTAATATAACGCTCAATAAGGTCAACATTGTAAGCGTGGAATCCACCTTCTTCATTGTTAGCATATTCAATAGTGAAGTTGTAATAACCAGCCTCTTTAACATTTACATTGAATGTAGCATAACTACCTTTATCAGATGCAATCCAACCAATTCTCTTGCCACTTGAAGTATTTTCATCATCTTCAAGTGTAGCACCATTAAATATTTTCATATCAGTAGGGTGGACCGTCATTGATGAAGATGGGTATTCATCAAGAATTTCAATAATTTCTATTGTAGATTCTTCATCTAAAACTATCTTATTATAACCACGATGTAAGAATATTGTGCTATTTGGTGATTTTTTTTCGATACCATTGATTATTATTTTTGAAGTTGGATTTGATAACTTAATTGAATACCAAGAGTCTAACGGAATAATAACAGACCAAGCATTTTCATTAGCATTAGCGTTTCTTGATTTGATTGGTGAAAAATAAGTGTTTAGAACGCCATAGTATTCGGGAATTTTAGAAACATCAACAAAATCAAGTGTAAGAATAGCATCGTTAAGCACATTTATATAGATTGTATTTTTGCCTTTTTTCAAGTTAGCGTGAATTGTAACACATTCCATATACTCGTCTTTAATTGTAGATGGAAATTTTACATTCTTTTCATCACCATTTATTGAAATCTGTGCATCTGCAGTAATTCTTCCTGCCTCAACTACACCATTAGCATAAACAAAATCAAGTGAATAAGTACCAGCTTTATCTACATCAATAGTAAATTTGATTGTACTTTCCTTATCGAGACCTTTAACAACCAATCCTTTTGAACTTGCATAAGAAATCCATTCAGGTACAAAAGCATTGCCATCAAATTTTGCGTCTTCAGCTTCAAAACGAAGTGTACGATTTTCATTCTTACTCTCTTCTTCATTGTCATAAGGTGTGATTTCAATAAAATATGATTGACTTTCACGCTCGCAAGGAAGTGTGAACTTAATAGTGTTACCCGAAACCTTAACAACTTCAGTAAAACATTCCTCAGGGGAGTAAACTGCACCGCCAAGCCCCTTGAAATCAACATAAGTAACCTTAACTGTTACCTTGTCGCCATTCTTGAAATATTTCTCGTCAATATTTTCAATTTTAATTTTACTGTCTTCAGCACTACCACCAGTAAGTACATAGAATTTATTCTCTGTTTCATCAAAAGATGCCATACCAATAAATCCTTTATTAAATAGTGGATATTTACCTTTAAGCCAGTTGCCAATATTACTATGGAATAAATCCCATTCAGTAACCTCAAGTTCTTTGCCTTTCATATCAGCATAAAACTTGTAAACCCAATAGTTTGAGTTAGGTGTAACATCATCTGCAACAACTTCCGCAAGGTTGTTTGCAAGTCGCCAATAAGCAACGCAACCGTATACATCACTCGCTTCAAGGCGAGAAATCCATTTTACAGATTCGCCGGGAATACCATTAGTCTGCATAAGTCCGTATTCAGAAATGCAAATAGGTATTCTGTCAACGCCTAATTCGTCACACATTTCATTAAACTCATTAAAACGATATTCCATCCAATAAATTGAATAGTTTGGTTCGCCTGCAAGCTCGTGCCAAACAAACATATCAGGCATACAGTTGTTTGCTTGGCAGTATGTCAAAAATTCTTTATTCCAATCATAGTTGTAACCACAATGACCGGGACCCGCAATTTTTGCATCAGGATTTATTTCTTTAACCACGTTGTATGTAGATGCCCAAGCATCATAGAATTTGTAACGATTTTCTTCTACCCAATGGTCGCCAAACCATTGACCATTGTCCATTTCATTGTAAATGCAATATACAAGCTTGTCTTTGTATTCTGAATTTTCCATTTCAGTAACAGTTTTACGAACACGCTCGTTATACGCATCAAGGCTGTCAAATTGATAATACCAAGTGTCGTACATATCCTGTGTATAGATAAATAAGTATTCGCCACCAGCTTCAGTAAATGTATCTGCAACCTGATTTACATCGCCGATAGGGTGCTGAAGTCCACCTGCAGGCTTTGTAGCAAGTGTGTTAATGCCTATACTTTCAACAATTTCGGCAGTTGGTACATCATCTTCTGCAATACCATAAAGAAATCCTGACGCTCTGCCTGTAAGTTCAGATTGTTGTGAAAAATCAATGGTAAGAGTAGGCACTTTGATAATCGCAAATCCAATTCCTGCAATAATTACCAAAGATAAAACAGAAATACCAATACCCAATAATATCTTTTTAAGTGTTTTCATAAGTTTTACCACCCATATTCAATATAGGTTGATTTTACCATATTATTTAGTTTTCTTCAATCTTAAAATTGAAGAAACACCCATTACAATCAAAAATATTGCAAAAGCCTTTGAAAGATAATCAGTATTTATGTTTTTAAGCAGAAAGCTTGATATGATTGCACCAATAATGCCACCAATAATTACAGGTAATATCTTTTTGTATTCAATTTGCTTTTTTATTGTGTAGATTATTGTTGCAAGTATAGCACAGGGGACAAAGAATATTAAATTTATACCTTGTGCTTGAAGTTGTGGTATGTTTGCAAAGATTACAAGATAAATAATCAGTACTCCGCCACCGCCAAACCCCATTGAACCTATAAGCCCTGAAAGAAATCCTGCAATTATTGGAATAATTGTACTCATTTTATAAACATTCTCACTCCTGCCCAAATCATAAATAAAGCGAATACAACAGTCAGTATTTTGTTAGAGGTTTTTTTGATTACAAAAGTGCCTACAATACTGCCAATAAGCCCCGGTATAAGATAAATATAAGTGTCTGAAAAGTTGACATTCCCGTTTATAAGATATATAATTGAACTGATAATTGTAATGGGCAGTATTGTGCCAACAGCGTTGATTTGTGCTTCCTTTTGTTCCATTCCCATCTTTTTATATAAAGGAACAGTTAACATTCCGCCACCGGCACCTAAAATTATATTTACTGTACCTATTAACATTCCGGCAAGCATTTTTTTAATAAAACTCATTTTAACCTCCGGGGGATTATTTTATGAAACCAGTTAAATTCAAAAGTGGTGTTAGTCCTTTAATTTATTTAATGTTGATTATTTATCACATTTCTATTGTTGTGTTATTCTTTTTACCTATATTCCTTTATGCAGATGTTACAACACGATTAGGCGTAATTTTACTTGTAATAAATGTGTTGTATCTTTATCCGTTAATTTTCAACACTTATTATACCCTTGAAGAAGACTATTTATTTATATATCAATGGCCACTTATAAGAAAGAAAATCAAATATGCAAATATTTTTGAGATTACTGATACATTACCAGAGGGCATAAAAAAAGTTAAACGAGTTGCATTTTCAACTCCAAAGTTCTTTATAGGTTATTATTCTTATGAATTTGATAAAGATACAAAAAAAGAAGTTAAAACAAAAAACTATATTGAAATTTCACCTAAAGATGTTGACTTGTTTATGATTAAAATGGGTGGTAAATTCAAAATGGCTCGTGATTTGGCTGCAAAACTTGAAGAAGAGCATAATCTAAAAAATGCCGAGCATTTAAGAAAAAAGAGTATTGCAGATAAGGCAAGAAAAGAAAAAGAAGAACAAAACAAGCCTGTTGATGTTGTTGTATCTCCTGTTAAAAAGAATAAAGCAAAAGTTAAAGTCGAAGAAACAGAGGAATAATTTATAAATGTAGGGGCGATTCACGAATCGCCCGTATTTTTTTTGAAAACATATTAACAATAGAATAATTCCCTTTACACGCGAAATTTATTCACTTATAATGTTATTGTAAAACCCCAATTTTCAAGTTATTATTATGTTGTAGCTACAAGAAATGTTTTGAGGTGATTTTATGACAATCTATTTTGGTGAGAATATCAAAAGACTTCGCAAAGAAAAAGAATTAACCCAAGAAACTCTTGCAGATTTTTTAGGTGTATCATTCCAGACAATAAGTAAATGGGAAAGGGGAGAAACCTATCCTGACATAACAATGTTGCCTATTATTTCAAGATTTTTCAACACTACGGTTGATAATTTGTTAGGTGTTAATAAATCAAGGGAAGAAAAACAAATAAAAGAATATCTCAGACTATATGATGAAATGAAGTTAAAAGATTTAACATTAACTTTTAATAAGTTTCAAGAAGCAGTTAAGGAATTTCCTAATGATTTTCGCATTTTAATTCGATATATGGAACTTTTGTACGAAGTTAAAGGTTTTGGACAAGGTAAATATAAAGATATTTCAAAAGAGATTGCGTCTATTTATGAAAAGATACAGAATCGTTGTACAGATGATAATATAAGAATACGCTCAAAAGTAATTATGATTTCTCATTTAGTGACATTATACCAATGTGTTCCAAACGAAGAAGGTAAATACCGTGTATATAAAGAGTATCTTAATCACGCAGAAGAAATAGTAAGTACTTTGCCTTCAATTAACGATACAAAAGAATTAATGCTGATGAGTTTGGCTTTTGATACAGAAAATTATAATACAACGCATAGAAACGCTCTTGAAGAGTTGTTGTTTATAATTCAAGATACATTATTTGGATATAGTTATGATTATAAACCTGAAAAGAGACTTGAGATTCTCAAACATATACAAGGACTCATTAACTTAATATTTGATGACGGAAATTTTGGTAAGAATTGTGTTAACAGACTTTATAATTACGGACATATTGGTCATTTGTATCATCAAATCGGTGACGATGAAAACGCGTTGAAATACCTTAAAATTACTGCTGAATATGCAAAAGAACTTGATGAAAATCCCGATATTTCACAAAAGGTAATGAGACATTATAATTTCGGACCGATTTTCCGTGAAACTAATTTATCTCAATTTATGAAAATTGTAATGACCGAACATTACCCACTATCCGACGATTTCAAATCAAAACCCGAATTTCAAGAAATAATTAAAATTTTAGAATAGTGTAGGTGAAGTTTTTACTTCGCTGTAATAAGAAAAAGAGGCTATCAAGCCTCTTTTTCTTTTATATATTCAAACAACCTTGTGCAACCAAGTAAAACATCATTATATGTTGTCTTAAAATCTCTTGTGTACCAAGGGTCAGCAACATCACGGTCAATGTGTGCAAAACTTAATAATTTGTGAATTTTATTATCTTTGTCGTAACCGATTATCCGGTTAATGTTACGCATATTAGCGCTGTCCATTCCGATTATGTAGTCATATTTTTCATAGTCGGATTTTGTAAGCTGTACTGCTTGTCTTTTAGTATAAGTAACACCCATTTCATCAAGGATTTTCTTTGTTCCCCAATGAGTATCATTACCGATTTCTTCTGTACTTGTAGCACTTGAACAAATTATGAAATCATCAGCACAACCGTTCTTTATAACAATATCTTTCATCACAAACTCTGCCATAGTTGAACGACAGATATTCCCATGACAAACAAACATAATTTTAATCATATTATCACCATAATAAATATACCATATTTGGTGAATAATTCAACCCTTCGCTTCATATTTATTTATGAATAAAGGAGGGCTTTAGTTTTGAGTATTTTAGTTGAAGAAAGAGCAGCAATGTTAGGGGAATATATAGTTAAGAATAAAACAACTGTCCGTGCCACTGCAAAAGTATTCGGAATAAGTAAAAGCACAGTACATATGGATGTTGCACAACGCCTTGCCCGTTATGACCCGCAACTCTATTCACAGGTTAAAAAAGTCCTTGAAATCAATAAGGCAGAAAGACATATAAGAGGTGGACTTGCAACAAAAGAAAAATACCTTAATCAAAAATGAAATAATATAGAGATTTTTCCATAAATCACTTGAAATTTGACTATATTCGTGTATAATATTATTCGTTAAAATATGTACATATATCACTTGAAAGGTGGACAATATAGTGGCAGACGAGAAAAATCTCTTTGTTAACCTTGAGCATGAGGTTATGAAGCTCTGGGAAGAAGAGAAGTATTATGAAAAACTTGTTGAGAAAAACAAGGGCAAGAAAATGTTCCGTTTCCTTGACGGTCCTATTACTGCTAATAACCCTATGGGTATTCATCACGCTTGGGGCAGAAGTACAAAAGATACTTTTATCCGTTACAAATCAATGCGTGGTTATGATTGCCGTCGTCAAAACGGTTTTGACTCACAGGGTCTTTGGGTTGAAGTTGAAGTTGAAAAACAACTCGGTTTCAAAACAAAAAAAGACATTGAAAATTATGGTATGGACAAGTTTACACGCCAATGCGTTGACCGTGTAAATCACTTCTCAGGCATTATTACTGAACAGTCAAAAAGACTTGGTATGTGGATGGATTGGGAAAACTCATACTACACAAATACAGACCTTAACATTCAGGGTATCTGGCATTTCTTAAAAGAATGTGACAACCACGGTTGGATTCAGCGTGAATATAAGCCAATGCCTTGGTGTCCTCGTTGTGGTACATCACTTTCAGAGCACGAAATGACAGGCTCTTATAAAATGATGACTCACAACTCTGTTTTCTTCAAACTCCCTATTGAAGAACTTAACTCAAAAATGCTTGTTTGGACAACTACTCCTTGGACTCTTTCTTCAAATGTGGCTTTAGCAGTTAACCCTGATATTGACTATGTTGAAGTTAAAATCAAGAGTGATGACCAGACACTCATTCTCGCAAAGAATGCTATCAAATATCTTGGCGATGATAAACTTGAAGTAATTCGTGCTCTTAAAGGTGAAGAACTTGTTGGACTTCACTACGAAACTTGTTTTGCAGATATTCCTGCACAGCAAGGATTTGAGCATAAAATCGTAGCTTGGGAAGATGTTGCAGCTGACGAAGGTACAGGTGTTGTTCATATTGCTCCTGGTTGCGGTATCGAAGACTTTGAACTTGGTGAAAGACTTGGTCTTCCAAAGGTTATGCCTATTGACGATATGGGTATTTATCTTGATGGCTTTGGATTTATGACAGGTAAAGATAGTCACACAATCGCTGATGAAGTTTTCGCAAAACTTGATGAACAGAACAAACTCTATAAAGTTGAGCCACACGAACATAGCTACCCAGTTTGCTGGAGATGTAAGAGTGAAATCGTTTTCCGTCTTGTTCCTGCTTGGTATATTAAGACAAGTGAAATCAAACCTAAACTTATTGAATGTGCAAACTCAGTTAAATGGGAGCCTGCTTCAAACGGCAAGCGTATGAATGACTGGCTTACAAATATGGGTGACTGGAATATTTCCCGTAAGCGTTATTACGGTATGCCACTTCCATTCTATCCTTGTGATTGCGGTCATATCACTGTTATTGGCTCAAAGGATGAACTTCGCGAGAAGGCAGTTGACCCGGCACAGGTTGATGCTCTTCCTGAACTTCACAGACCTTGGGTTGACGAAGTTAAAATTAAATGTCCACATTGTGGAAAAGAAGTATCTCGTATTTCAGATATTGGCGATGTTTGGCTTGATGCTGGTATTGTTCCATTCTCAACACTCGGTTACTTTACTGACCGTGAAGCATGGGAAAAGAACTTCCCTGCAGAATGGGTTACAGAAATGCATGAGCAAGTTCGTCTTTGGTTCTATTCAATGCTCTTTATGAGTACTGTTCTTGTAGGTAAAGCACCATACGAAAAAGTTGTTACTAACGGTATGGTTGTTGCTGAAGACGGTTCTAAGTTCTCAAAAACAGGCTTTATGATTAAGTTTGACGAGGCAGCTGAGAAGATTGGTGCAGATACTGTTCGTTATCTCTATGCAAGTGCACCAAACACAAATGATGTTCGTTTCGGTTATAACCTTGGTGACGAAGCAAGAAGAAAGATGCTTGGTTTCTGGAATATCTTTACATTCTTTGATACCTATGCACAGCTTGATAAACCAAATTTTGCAGACTATAAAGTTGATTTCTCAAAACTTACTCCAATGGATAAATGGCTTGTTGTAAGAACAAACGACTTTATCAAGAAAGCAACTGCTTATATGGATGATTATAAGTCATTTGCTATGGTTAAAGATTTTGAAGTATTCGTTGACGATATTTCTAACTGGTATATCCGTGCTAATCGTCGTCGTTTCTGGAAAACAGAAGACCAAGACGATAAAATGGTTGCTTACTGGACACTCTTTAACGCTCTTAAAGTTTGTGTTCAGACAATGGCACCTATCACACCATTTATGACAGAACATATTTGGCAGAAACTTATTAAAGTATGTGATTCAACTGTTGCTGAATCAGTTCATTTAAGTGATTGGCCATCAGAAATCCCAGGTATTGAAGACGATGGTATTATTGAACAAACTGCTCTTGCTCGTGATGTAATTGCTACAGCAATGAGACTTCGTAATGAACAGCAGATTAAAGTTCGTCAGCCACTTTCAAAACTTTTCGTTTGCTGTGATAAAGATACAGCTGATAAAATTAAGACTTTTGAGAAAAATATTCTTGATGAACTTAACATTAAAGCAGTTGAATATATTGATGATATCAATGTTCTTGAAGACCAGTATCTTACAGTCAACTTCAAAGTTGCAGGTGCAGTTCTCAAACAGAATGTTAATAAGATGAAACAGACACTTGAAGGCCTTTCATCTGACGAAATGAAGGCACTCACATCGGCAGTTATCGCAGGTGGTGAGGTTGCAGTTCCTGGTTGGGATGAAAAATTTGACGCTTCTATCTTCGCAGTTCAGTCAAAAACTAAAGAAGGTGTTGTTTCTGCTGAATTTGCACAAGGTAGCGTTGTAGCACTCGATATTGTTCTCACAGACGAACTTCTTAAAGAAGGCGTTGTTCGTGACATTATCCGTCAGTGTCAGGTTGCTCGTAAAGATGCAGGTTATCAGGTTGAACAAAGAATCAATGCATCAATTATTGTTGATGATGAGTTCGTTGTAAATGCTCTTACTGAAAAACTTGAATTTATTTCAGGTGAACTTCTTGCAGATTCAATCGTAATCAATGAAAGCATTAAAGCAGACTACACAAGTGAGTTCACAATAAATGACAAGAAAATTTCAGTTTCAGTTGTTAAAGGAGAATAAAAGATGTTTCAGGTAACAAAAGATATGAATATCGGTGAAATCCTTGATAATGCAAGAGAAACAGTACCATTTTTCTTAAATCTTGGTATGCATTGTCTCGGTTGTCCTTCAGCTCGTGGCGAAACTGTTGAACAGGCTTGTATGGTTCACGGTGTTGACCCAGACGAATTTGTTGAAGGCATCAATGCTTTTCTTAAAGAAAATGCAAACAAATAATTAACTGAAAAATCCCCCTATAAAGTTAGGGGGATTTTGTTCAAAAGAGGTGAGTTGTATGAAACTTGACAATCGTTTAATGGCTATTGCTGATTTAGTGCGAAAAGATAAAGTTTTTGCAGATATCGGAACAGACCACGCGTATCTTCCTGTGTATCTTGTTGAAAAAGGCATAGTAAACCACGCTATTGCTGCTGATTTGCGTGTTGGTCCACTTGACAATGCAAAAGAAACTATTGTTTCACACAACTTAACCGATAAAATTGAACTCCGACTTTCTGACGGTCTTGATAATTTCAAAGAAAATGAAGTGGAAGAAATCGCAGTTGCAGGTATGGGTGGTTTGCTTATATCTTCATTTATTGAGCGTACAATTTGGCTTAAAAATAGTGAGATTCACTTAATTTTACAACCTATGACTCATATTGAAGAGTTGCGAAAAACACTCTTTGATAATGGCTTTATTATTGATAATGAAGTTGTTGCAGAAGACGGTGATAAACTTTACATAATTATAAGTGCATATTATTATGGTGACGCAACAGCTTATACTGACCTCGATTTGATTGTGGGCAGACTGATTTTGAATGAAGATGAATTATCAAAAAATTACCTTGCCAAAATTTATACAAAGTACAACAAAAAACTTGTTGCACTTCAAAAAGCTCAAAAAGAATGTGCAGATTTAGAAAAAATAGTAGGGGAGTTGAGTAAATGGCAACAGTAAAAGAAATTTATAATTTTATTGATTCAATTGCACCTTTTAATACCCAAGAAGAATGGGATAACTCAGGACTTCTTGTAGGTGATGAGAATGCCGAAGTTAATAAAATCCTTTTTGCACTTGATGTTACATCTGACATTATCGAACAAGCAAAAACATACGGTGCAAACTTAATAATTACTCATCATCCCGTTGTTTTCAAACCCGTTTCAACTGTTTTAAGTGACAGTTTAATTTACAAACTTGTTAATAACAATATCAGCATTATTTGTGCACATACAAACTATGACAAAGCAGTTAATGGGGTTAATGATATCCTTTGTAAAACGGTTGGTTTTAATAGTTTTAATAAAGTGGAAAATACTTGTCTTAATATTGGCAGCTTTGAAAAAACTATATCAACTGAAAACTTTGTAAATCATATTAAAAATGTGCTTGACTGTGTTGTTAGATATAACTCACTTAAAAAAGAAATCAAAAGAATTGCAGTTTGTAGTGGCTCAGGTAGTGATTATTTAACACTTGCAAAAGAACTTGGTTGTGATGCACTTCTCACAGGTGATGCGTCACATCACGCATTCCTTGATGCAGATGAAATGGGTGTAGTGTTGGTTGCTGCAGGACATTTTGAAACAGAAAATCTTGCAATCGAGCCACTTATGAATAAAATAAAAGAAGAATTTAATGTTTCTTGTGAATTAGCAATGCAAGAATCACCAATTATTACGATTTAAGAGGATTTATGGCGTTAGACGGAATTACATTAGGGTTAGTAAAAAAAGAGCTTGAAAGTTATTTAATAGGCTCTAAAATTGATAAAGTGCATCAACCATCTAAAAATGAGTTGGTGTTCATTATGCGTACCCGAAATGGTGCTTATAGGCTATATCTCTCTTGCGATGGTCAAAGTCCAAGAGTTCATATGACTCGTTATAACCTTGAAAATCCAAAAGTACCACCAATGCTTTGTATGTTGCTTCGTAAAAGACTTTCAGGTGCAACTTTAATAAAAATTGAACAAGTGCAGAATGATAGAATACTTATTTTTGAATTTGATGGTACAACTGATATTGGTGATAAAACTAAATACTATGTAATTTGTGAAATTATGGGGCAACGAAGCAACATAATTTTTTGCGATATTGATTATAAAATAATTGATGCAGTAAAAAGAATTGACGAAGAAAAATCCTCAGTTCGTGAAATATTGCCAGGGCTTAAATACGAATTACCACCAATCCCTGAAAAATGCGATGTTTTAACAGATAACACAGAAAAAATAGTTGATGTAATACTTGATAAACCTGAAAAAATGCTTTCAAAATCGATTTTAGATACACTTGAAGGTATATCACCAATAGTAAGTCGTGAAATTGCTTATCGTACAGTTTTTGGCGATAAACAAACAGGTGTGTTATCGAATATTGAAAAAGAGCGTTTGAACGCAGAAATATCAACAATCAAAAGCGAGATAGTCAACAATAACAGTTTCTATATGCTTTCGTCAATTGATAATGTTCCTTTTGATTTTTCGTTTGCAAATATAAGGCAATATGGAAACGCTTTAATCAAAAAAGAATATGATTCAATATCTGAGTTGCTTGATGATTTTTATTTTGAAAAAGATAAAATCAATCGTATTAAAAGAAAAGCGTCAGATTTGTTTAAGATTCTTAATAATGCAGTCGAGCGTACATCAAGAAAAATAAACAATAGACGACTTGAATTAGAAAAAAGTGAAAATCGTGAACAGTTGCGTATTTTTGCGGAGTTAATTACTGCAAATCAGTACAGACTGACAGAAAAATCTTCAGTTTATACTGTTGAAAATTATTACGACAATTGTAATACCGTAGAAATTCCTGTAAACCCTGCATTAACTGCACAACAGAATGCACAAAAGTATTTTAAGGAATATAAAAAAGCCACAAATGCTGAAAAACTTTTGCATAACCTTATTGAAGAAGGTGAGCAGGAGTTAGTTTATCTTGATACCGTACTTGATACCTTGTCTCGTGCTGACTCTGACCGTGAAATTACCGAAATTCGTGACGAACTCGAAAAAGGCGGTTATGTTAAATCACGAAAAGGTAATAAACAGAAAAAAGATAAACCATTACCACCAATTGAATTCAAGTCAAGTGATGGCTTTACAATTCTTGTTGGTCGTAATAATGTGCAGAATGATATTCTTACACTTAAAACTGCAAAAAATTATGATATGTGGTTACATGTGCAAAAGCACGCTGGCTCACATACTGTGATTATTGCAGATAAAAAAGAGATTACCGAAACCGCAATTTTTGAAGCGGCGTGTGTTGCGGCTTATCACAGTAAAGCAAAAGATTCTTCATCAGTTGCAGTTGATTATACTCTTATTAAAAATGTTAAAAAGCCTGTGGGGGCAAAACCGGGTAAAGTGATTTATAACACATATAACACGGTTTATGTAACACCACAAAAAGAACTCATTGAAAAACTAAAAATAAACGAATAAAAATAACTCCCTTGAAAAACTCAAGGGAGTTATTTTTTATACTTCATCACTAACTAAAATTTCGTTGTGACGGAATAAAAGTGACAAGCACCAAATACCCGCAAGTGCAACTAATGTGTAAACAATTCTACTGATTATTGCTGATTGACCACCAAAGAGCCAGGCAACAAGGTCAAATTGGAATAAACCGATTGCACCCCAGTTAATTGCACCAATTACAACGAGAATTAAAGAAATTCTGTCAAGCATTGTATTCACTCCTTAATATTAGCATGTATTTACCTGCACTGATATTATGAGTAATTTATAATGCTTTATACGATTTTTTTAATTAGTTAATTTTTGCTTTTTCTTTCAAAATTTGTACTTTGTCAGTTTTTTCCCACATTACATCACAGTCAGTTCTGCCAACATGGCCATAAGCTGCAAGCTGTTTGTAAATAGGATTACGAAGTTTAAGTGTATCAATAATTGCAGCAGGACGAAGGTCGAATACTTCGTTGATAATGTCACCAAGTTCAGAATCTTTAAGAACACCTGTGCCAAATGTGTCAACCATTACTGAAACAGGTTTTGCAACACCAATTGCATAAGCTAACTGAATTTCACACTTCTTTGCAAGACCCGCAGCAACAATGTTTTTAGCAACATAACGAGCAGCATAAGCAGCTGAACGGTCAACTTTTGTAGGGTCTTTACCTGAGAATGCACCGCCGCCGTGGCGTGAGTAACCACCGTATGTATCAACAATAATCTTACGACCGGTAAGACCAGAGTCACCCATAGGACCACCAATTACAAATCTGCCTGTTGGATTTACAAAAATCTTTGTGTTTTCATCAATAAGATTTGCAGGAACAATTGGTTTAATAACATACTTTTTAACATCTTCGCGAATTTGTGAAAGTTCGACATCTGCACTGTGCTGTGAAGAAACAACAATTGCGTCAATTCTTACAGGATTTCTGTCATCGTCATATTCAACAGTAACCTGAGTTTTACCATCAGCACGAAGATAGGGGAGAGTGCCGTCTTTTCTTACTTTTGTAAGCTGAACTGCAAGTTTATTTGCCATTGAAATTGGCATAGGCATAAGTTCAGGGGTTTCGTCACAAGCAAAACCAAACATCATACCTTGGTCACCAGCACCATTAAGGTTATAGTAATCGTCGTTACCTTCTTTAATTTCCATTGAGTTGTCAACACCAAGTGCAATATCAGATGACTGCTTGTCAAGTGCTACAAGTACTGCACAAGTATTACCGTCAAAACCTTTTGCACTATCATCATAACCGATTTCAAGAATAGTATTTCTAACTATTTCAGGAATATTAACCTGTGCTTTTGATGTAATTTCACCCATAACAAGAACTTGTCCTGTTGTAACTGTTGTTTCACAAGCAACGCGTGACATTGGGTCTTGTGAAATCATTGCGTCAAGAACTGCATCAGAAATTTTGTCACAGATTTTATCAGGATGTCCTTCTGTAACTGATTCAGATGTAAATAAAAATTTTGCCATAAAATTAGCCTCCAAAAAGATAAGCACCCATAAGGGTGCTATAAATTAACAACCTTATATCTCGGAAAATCCGCAGGAATTAGCACCACGCTTAAAAGCAGGTTGCCGGGTTTCATAGGGCCAGACCCTCCACCACTCTGCATAAGGGAAATATTCAGTTGATATATATTTTACCACAGATTCGTGCGTTGTCAACTATATTGTATATTTTTTTACACCTTTTTCAATAGCAAAATATATTGGGAAAAATGGTAAAATATTGAAAATAGCTTTAATAGAGTTAAGAGTAGTTGACCCCCATACACCTGCAAGGTATGTTTCTGTAACAAGCGGAATACCCATAATATTGTAAAAAATAGGAGTAAAAACAAGATTTGCAATCCAACCCATAACTATTGCAATAATAATTGTTATTGCAGATGATATGAAGTATATTTTTAAGTTAATTTTATTTGATTTGAAAATCTTTTTGAAAGTTTTAACTGAATATGACATTGAAAGAATCATACTGCTTCCAATTACAATATTCATAATTTCACCAATGCCAAATGTGGTTGTTCTTGTAAGATGAATAAGGTTTTTGAAAACCTCTACAAGTATTCCATGAACAGGTCCAAAAATAACACCTGTAAGAATTGCAGGAAAATCAGAAAAATCAACTTTCATATAGTCAACACCGGGAACAATTGGCACTTCGGGGAAAACCATATAGATTACCGTAGCAATAGCAGTCATAAGACCTACAATTGTTAAATTAAAAACTTTCTTATTTTTTTTGTTTGACATAAAAATCTTCCTTTCACACTTTTTGATTAGTCGTCAAACAGAAAAAGCCCTACGGTTAAGCAGGGCAAATGTAACAAAAATGTTGCATCTTCTTTCATCCGGACTATAACCGTCGGTATGGGAATTACACCCATTCAGCAAAATGCTCGTGGACTTTACCACCGGTGGAGAATCTCACTCCGCCCTGAAGACAACTATATCATAGTCTCATTATATCACTGTTGTTTTGTTTGTCAATACCGAACTTTTTGTAATTCAAAAGCAATATTGCAATAATCATTATTAATGGGAATACAGCACCAAATCCAAGACCTGATTTTAACGCTTCACCACCACTGTTTTCAAGAGAAAGTTTTATCGACATAAAACTTACAAACCAAGGCCCTAATGTGCAACCTGAATCACCTGAAAGTGCTAAAACACTATACATAGCACCGCCGGCTTTTGGGAATAACCTTGCTGCAAGACTTAATGTTGCAGGCCACATAATACTTACACTTAAACCCGTTAAAGCACACATAATAAGTGAAACTATGGGGCTTTCAATTACAGATGTAAGTACATAACAAGCACCACAGAAAGCGGCTGAGCAGCAAAGTGCAGTTTTAAGATTTATTTTTTCACCAACAAATCCAAATATCATTCTGCCTGTGCCCATAAAGATTGCAAAAAGACAAGGACCTAATAAATCACCTGTCATTTTTGAAACTTTCAAACCTGCTTCTGCAAAGTAAGATGACCATTGTGACATTGCGATTTCAGAAGCACCCGAGCAAATCATAATTACAATACATAATATGAATTGCTTTGACAAAAGCATCTTAAAAAATGGTGTTTTTTCTTCTTTTGTAAGATTAGGTACAACGGGTACACCAATAAAGTTAAAAGTGTTAAATAATGGGATTAAAGCCCATATTGCAGGTGCAATATACCACAAATCGTTACCAAAAATTTTAATCATTATTGTTGTGAGAGCAACAACCGCAACTTGTCCCCAACAGTAAAACGAGTGTAATAAACTCATTTCTGCAGTTTTCTTTTCGCCCGGAATGGACTCAACTATAGGGCTTATGATAACTTCAGTAAGACCGCTACCAATAGCAGAAAGCATAATGGCAATTACAATTCCAATATATGCGTTTGAAAGAATGTTTGGTAGTATTGAAAGGCAAGAAAGCCCTACAAATGTAACTGCTTGTGAAAGGATAGCAAGTCTTTTATAACCAATTTTATCAACAAACTTAATTGATAATGTATCAACTACCAATTGTGTACCAAAGTTTATTGTAATTAAGAGCGAAAGTCGAGAAAGTGTAATGTCAAACTTTTCACTAAAAATTACAAAAAGTAATGGTGCAATATTATTTATTATTCCTTGTACAATATATCCTATGTAACAAGCTATTTTGGTGCCTGTGAATGTTCTGTTTCTCATTTTATACTCTTGTAACAATAACCTCTAAATTGCCTGAAATGGTAAATGTGCCATAATTTGCAGGAATAAAGAGACTGTCTCCTTTTTTTATGTCAATATTTTCAATTTTACCTATGCCATCAGTTACCAATACAGATACAAATGATTTTTCGTCTGCAACACCGTCAAAAATATTCTTGACACTTACTTTTTTAACATTGAATAAGTCACATTTTGTAAGTAATTGTGTTGAGTAATCCTCATATTCAACCAATTCGCCTTCAGGATTTGTTGAACGGGTAGGTGGTGTGCATTTTGTAACATCAATTGCCTTTTGCACATGTAAATCACGAGGTTTGCCATCTGCACCAAGTCTGCCATAATCATAAACTCTGTATGTAGTGTTTGAATTTTGCTGAATCTCTGCAAGCAATATACCTTTTCCGATTGCGTGGAGTGTTCCTGCTTCAATAAAGAATAAATCGCCTTTTTTTACTTTAACTTTGTTTACTGTTTCAAGAAATGTGTTATCTGCAATTCTTTTTTTGAATTCTTCACTACTTATATCACGATTAAATCCGTAAATAAGTTCTGCACCCTCATCACAATCAAGAATATACCAACATTCTGTCTTGCCATATTCATTTTCAACACGCATTGCATACTCATTGTCAGGGTGTACCTGAACAGATAAATCATCTTTAGCGTCAATAAGTTTTATAAGAATAGGGAAGTATTCAAATTTTTTACCATTTTCACCTAAAAAGTCAGGGTTTGATTTAACAACTTCTGTTAAAGTTTTACCTGCAAATTCACCATTTTCGATAGTATTTTCACCGTCTTTGTGACAAGAAAGCATCCAACCCTCTGCAAGTTTTGTAAGGTCAGACTCAAATCCGTATTCGTCACGAAGTTTAGTGCCACCCCAAAGATAATCTTTGAAAACAGGGTTTAATTTAAGAATATACATATAAACACTCCTTAAATATTTTCAAGGTATTTTATCACAATGTATCAACATTTTCAACAATGTCCTTGTAAAATTTTAGAACGCAATGTGACAGCTTTTTGAAATTATAAAAATAGATTTTTAATTTGTCAAATTAGCAGATTGACAGGAATAAGCTGTTATATTGTGCAAAGAAGTTAATTATTGACATTAAAATAGATTTTTGTTATATTAAAATTAAGGTCAGATTAAATTTTATAGGGGATTTTATTCCAATCAAGGAACCGTCCCCTGATTATTGCTGTTCTTGTGCAGTTGGAGTTAAGGAGAAAGAAATATGTTTAGTGCCATTAGATTAATTTTAGTGTTTGTATTTGTTTTTTTCTTTCTTTTGCTTTTGAAAAAAACAGGTATAATTAGAAAAAAAGTTGCTTATGTTTTGATTTGTTGCATTGCAATATTTTTAATTTTTGCGTTACCTTTCATTCCTTTTGAAAATGCATTTTTTACTTTTAAGTCTCCAATGAAAGCTTTTAATTATTATAATTCAACAAGTAAAGAAATTAAATTGGTAATTAAAGGTGAAAGTACAGATTTCGTTGTAGGCGGAGATGCTGATAGTAATATTAATTTAATTGTTCCTAAAACGGACAATGGTTGGAAAATTGGGTTGGGCAAA
>JAFQCT010000007.1 GCA_017399405.1 Clostridia bacterium
AAATTGGTAATTAAAGGTGAAAGTACAGATTTCGTTGTAGGCGGAGATGCTGATAGTAATATTAATTTAATTGTTCCTAAAACGGACAATGGTTGGAAAATTGGGTTGGGCAAAGATATAAAAAGAGTTTTTCAAAGAAATGTTGAAGGATATTCCATTTGCGTATATCAATATAAAAATTCTGATGAATATTATCTTTCTGTATTAAAAGTTGACGGTGGGAATTTTGAAATAAGTGATGAGTTTAACTCTGAATTTTATTCAATAAGTAAATATAACGATTCACTAAATGAAACACAGTACACTTATTATGCTTATATTCCTAGTTTTAATGCTCAATACTCTATTTTTTTGGATGGTGCGGAAATATGCATAGGAACATAAGGGGACGGTTCTTCTGTGTTCAATGAACCCAACAACTAAAACTTGATATTGCACACTAAAGTCGATGGATTTTTTGTTCCATCGACCTTTTTAATAATAACTTGTTAATATTGTCATTGTAAAATCTTGCATTTATGTTATAATGATTTTATAAATAATTTGGAGATATAAAATGAAAGATAATATTATTTTCTATTTTTCTGACCAGCAAAGATTTGATACCGTAAATAGCGAGATTATGCCTAATCTTATGGCATTGGCAAGTGAGGGTACATTCTTTGAAAACTGTTATACTTGTCAGCCTGTTTGCGGTCCTGCAAGAGCAAGTTTACAAACGGGTGTTTATCCTACTGAATGTGGTTGCCATATAAATGGAATACCACTTTGTGATGATGCAATATCCCTTGCAGATTATTTTAACGAAAATGGTTATGATACTGCGTATATCGGTAAATTGCACCTCGCTTCAGGTAAAAATGATGGGGAAAATATTAAATGTGAAAATACTGCAATTCCCGAAAATAGACTTTGGGGTTATAAGTACTTCCGTGGTGCTGATGTGCTTGAATTTACCTCTCACGGTTACGATGGTTATGTGTTTGACGAAAAGGGTAATAAAATAGAATTTGAGGGCTATCGTGCAGATAGAATAAATGATTTTGCAATTGAATATATTGAAAATCATAATAACGATAAACCATTTTTCTTGTTTATTTCTCAACTTGAGCCTCATCACCAGAATGACCACAAAAGATTTGAGGGTCCAAAAGAAAAGGTTGAAAAATATAAAGATTATCCAATCCCTGAAGATTTAGCACACTTAAAAGGTAATTATAAAGAACAATACCCCGATTACCTTGCAGCAATAGAAAGTCTAGATGATAATCTTGGCAGACTTGTTGAAACTCTCAAGAAAAAAGGTGTTTACGATAACACTACAATTATATACACTTCTGACCACGGTTGCCATTTCAAAACAAGAAATGCAGAGTATAAGCGTAGTTGCCACGATGCATCAATCCATATTCCACTTGTAATTAAAGGTAACGGATTTGAAAAGGGTAAAATCGAAAGTAAAATTGTAAGTTTAATTGATTTACCACCAACAATCCTTTATTCTGGTTTAATATATCCACCTGAATATTATCAAGGCAAAGCAATTCAAGAAAAAGGTGACTATGGTTTTGCTTTTGTTCAGATTAGTGAAAGTCAGTGTGGTCGTGCAATAAGAACAAAAGATTATACATATTCAGTTTCTTGTGCAAAATTTTTATCATCATATTCAAATATTTATTTTGAAGATTATCTTTATGACAACACAAAAGATAAAGCACAGAAACATAATTTAATCAAATCGAAAGATTATGATAAAATAAGAAAAGCGTTAAAAACACACTTGTTAAATCAAATTGAAAAAATTGAGGGTAAAAGACCAATTATTTTACCTCGAATATTCATAAAACACAAATAATTGCAAATTTTATTGTCAAATTATTCAAAATAAGCGTTATTTTTGTCGATGGTTTGATTAAAATGCAGTTTTTTGATTATTCACTTGCAAAAATATAATAATTACTATATAATATATCGAAATTTAATTTGGAGGTTGTCCCATGCTTTATAATGAAATGAGCAGAGATGAACTTGTTTCTCTTAAAAATGAACTTGAAAAGAAATATGAAGAAGTAAAATCACTCGGACTTTCACTTGATATGTCCCGCGGTAAACCGGGTGCAGACCAGCTTGATTTATCAGTTGATATGTTAAGCGTAATGACTACTGCTGACGAATGCAAAGCAGAAAACGGATTTGATTGTCGTAACTATGGTGTGCTTGACGGTATTCCTGAATGTAAAAAACTTTTTGCAGATTTACTTCAGGTTGATACAAAAAATATCATAATTGGTGGTTCATCATCACTTAACCTTATGTACGACTATCTAAATCAGTGTATGTATTTAGGTGTAGCAGGATGTGAGCCTTGGAGTAAACAGGGCAAAGTTAAGTTTATTTGTAATGTTCCCGGTTATGACAGACACTTTGCAATTACAGAGTTCTTTGGTATTGAAATGATTTCAGTTGAAATGGATGAATTTGGTCCTAATGTAGAAAAAATTCGTGAACTTGTTAAAGACCCAATGGTTAAAGGTATGTTCTGTGTACCTAAATACTCAAATCCTAATGGTGTAACATACAGCGATGAAAGAGTAAAAGCTCTTGCTTCACTTCAGCCTGCTGCAAAAGACTTCAGAGTAATCTGGGACAATGCCTATATTATTCACGAATTAACTGATACACCTGACAATCTTTTGAATATTTTTGATGTTTGTAAAGAGTACGGTACAGAAGATTATTTTGTTGAATTTACATCAACTGCAAAAATTTCATTCCCGGGTGCAGGCGTTTCTGCAGTTGCAGCATCTGACAGTAATGTTGCAGAAATTAAGAAAAGACTTAATTTCCAGACAATCAGTTACGATAAACTTAATCAACTTCGTCATGTAAAATATTTTAAGAATGTTGACGGAATTAAAGCACATATGGAAAAACACGCAAAAATTATTGCACCAAAGTTCCAACTTGTACTCGATATGCTTGAAAAAGAAATCGCACCACTTGGTATTGGCGAATGGGTAAAAGCAAAGGGTGGTTACTTTATAAGTTACAACACAGTTGGCTCAAGTGCAAAAAGAATTGGTGAACTTTGCAAAAATGCAGGTCTTGTACTTACAACTGTAGGTGCAACTTATCCTTATGGTGTTGACCCTGATGATAAGAACATCAGAATTGCACCAACTTTCCCATCTGTTGATAATCTTGAAAAAGCTATGGAAGTTTTCTGCCTTTGTGCAAAACTTGCAGCTGTTGAAGCATTGATATAAAGAGGTGTTATTATGCTGAAAATTACGGAAAAAGAAAATATTGTTGTTTCTGCCGTAATTGTTTCGGCAGGCAACTCAACCCGAATGGGTGGAATAAACAAACAATTTCTTGAATTAGATAATATGCCTGTAATAGCACATTCTATATCAGCATTTCAAAAGTGTGAATATGTTGATGAAATTGTAATTGTAACTCGTGAAAGTGACATTGAAGAAATCAAAAATCTTATAAATAAGTATAGTTTTACAAAAGTTTCTTCTGTTGTTTGCGGTGGTGCAACAAGACAATTAAGTGTTTTTAACGGTATTATAAAAACATCAAATGACGCACAAATTGTTGCCATTCACGATGGTGCAAGACCGCTCGTTTCAGTTAAAGTAATTGAAGAAACAATTAAAGCAGCTGCCGAATATGGTGCTGCTGCAACAGGTGTGAAAGTTAAAGACACTGTTAAGGTTGTTGATGATAATGATAACATTATTGATACGCCTGACAGAGCGTATATGCGATTTATTCAGACACCACAGGTGTTTGATAAAAAGTTATATCTTGATGCAGTTGCTTCAGTTGAAAACAGCAAAGATTTTACCGATGACTGCAAGCTCTTAGAGGCTTATGGCAAAACTGTAAAATTTGTTGACGGTGATTATGAGAATATAAAAATCACCACACCTGAAGATATTGAATTAGCAGAAAATTACCTTAAACGCAGGAGGGATAATAATGCTTAGAATTGGTCACGGTTATGATGTCCATAAACTTGTTGAGGGACGAAAACTTATCCTTGGTGGCGTAGAAATTGAAAACAACGGTATAGGACTTTTAGGTCATTCAGATGCTGATGTTTTACTCCACGCTATTTCCGATTCGCTACTCGGTGCTTGTGCGTTGGGTGATATTGGTAAGCATTTTCCCGATACAGATGCAAACTTCAAAGATGCTGATAGTCTTGAACTCTTAAAAAAAGTTGTTGAACTTATAAAGTTAAAAGGTTTTACAGTTAATAACATTGATGCAACAGTTATTGCTCAAGCACCAAAACTTGCACCATTTATTGATGAAATGCGTGAAAATATTGCAATAGCACTTGGTGTTGGTGTTGATTGTGTAAGCGTTAAGGCAACTACTGAAGAAAAACTTGGTTTCACAGGTGCAAAAGAGGGTATATCAGCACATTGTGTTTGTTTGGTTGAATCGAAAAACAAAATTAAATTCATATAATTTTTTACCTGCTGTCAAGTGATAGCAGGTATTTTTTTATCAAAAAATATTAGTCATCATAGTATATAACGGGTGATGTTTACAATGAATAAAGCAATTGTAAAGTTTTCCTCCGTAACTTATGCATTAAAGGCAAAGGGACTTGTTGAAAATTACGGAGGTAAAGCAATAATAAGAAAAAATGCAAAGGCCACAGCGGGCGAGGGTTGTGGCTATAGCCTTATAATCACGGGCAATATAACTAAAGTCTTGAATTTATTTGATTTGAACAGAGTCAAATATATAAGTTACGAGATGATATAAATGATTTATTTAGATAATAGTGCAACATCTTATCCAAAACCCGAATGTGTAACTCAAGCAGTCTTAAATTCATTTCATAAGTTTGGTGCTAATTCGGGCAGAGGTGCTTATGAAATGGCAATTGATACCACGGAGCAGATTTATAAATGCCGCAAAAAAGTTGCAGATTTTTTTAACGCAGATGATATTGAAAATGTAATATTCACTTATAACTGCACTACAGCACTTAATATGGCAATTAAAGGGTTAGCAAGTAATAATGCTCACTTTGTAATTTCTGATTTAGAGCATAACGCCGTATTGCGACCATTAGAAACGCTGAAACAAAGAGGAATATGCGATTATAGTATTGCAAAAGTTTCAGTTGACGATTATCAAACTCTAATGAACTTCAAAAACAAAATACAAAGTAATACTGTCGCAATAATTTGTACTGGTGCATCAAATGTGTTTGGTATAATACCGCCATATAAAATGCTTTCAAACCTTGCTCATAAAAACAACTTGCTATTTGTAATGGATTGTTCACAGATTGCAGGTGTAGTACCCATTGATATGAAAAAAGATGGTATTGATATTCTTTGTTGTGCAGGTCATAAAGGTCTTATGGGTCCAACAGGTACAGGATTGCTGATATTGAATAAAAAAGTTCAACTTAATTCAATAATTGAAGGCGGTACGGGCAGTAACTCTATGAGCGCAACTCAACCTGATATACTTCCTGATAAATTTGAAAGTGGAACACCAAATGTTCAAGGAATTATCGGTTTATCATCAGCACTTGATTATGTAGTGAAAAACAATGTAAGAAAAATATACGAACACGAAAGTTCTTTATTGAAATATCTTCATAATAATTTAGAAAAAATAGAAAATGTTGTGCTTTATACCGATTTCTATGATAACAGACAACACCTTGCACCAATTCTATCATTCAATATAAAGAATATGCATAGTGAAGATGTTGCAGAAAGATTAAGTAGTGTGGGAGTATGCGTAAGAGCAGGACTTCATTGTGCTCCTTTGGCTCATAAAAAGTTTGGCACAGAAAATACGGGAACTGTCAGGATTTCACCGTCATTTTTCACTAAAAAAAGTGATATAGATTTTTTAATAAAATCTGTTATAAAAATTGCAAAATCAAATTAGTTGTGATACAATATATTGTGAATATGTGTATCTGTATGTAATTTACGGATTGTTTACAGATTTTTTACAATATATTGTATTATTTTTTTGGAAAGAGTGAGAAAATTATGGTTGCAGATTTCTTTGTTGATTTATTTGAAAACATTAAACGAGCATTACTTTCTTTTGGTGGAATTATCGATTTGTTTGATGTTGTTTTAGTTGCTTTAGTTATATATAGTGCAATTAAACTTATTCGTGGTACTCGTGCTTTCCAACTTGCAAAAGGTGTTTTGGTTCTTGCGGCATTATATGCGGTGGTTACATTGTTAGAAATGCGCGCAAGTGAATTTATTTTAAGTTTTGTTTTTACAAATTTGCTGATGATTCTTGTGGTTATTTTTGCACCGGAACTCAGACACGCTCTTGAAACAATGGGCAGAAGTTCAGCAAGTATTTCAAACATTTTTAATTTTAAGAATAAAGACGAAACTGAACTTCAGGAAAATATTAGAAATTCCATAAATGGTGTTTGTCGTGCTTGTGCTGATATGAGTGACAAACAGGTGGGTGCACTTATTGTTTTCGAAAAAGATACCTTGCTTGGTGAAATTGCAAAAACTGGTACAGTGGTTGACGCTGTTGTTACTGCCGAAATTATTGGTAATATTTTCTTTCCTAAAGCACCTATGCACGATGGAGCTATAATTATTAAAGATGGTAGAGTTATTTCAGCAGGTTGTATTCTTCCACTTACAAACAACAATCTTTTAAGTCGTGAACTTGGTACAAGACACCGTGCAGCTGTTGGAATGAGTGAATCAAGTGACGCAATTGTTGTAGTTGTATCAGAAGAAACCGGTGCTATTTCCGTTGCTGAAAGAGGAATGCTTAAGAGAGATATTTCTGACGGTGACCTTCGTGAAATTCTTATGAAGAATTTTATTAAAGAAGACGATAAAGAAACAAGTAAAATCAAGAAAATTTTGAGAGGTAACAAAAATGAAAAATAATAAAGACACAAATAAATCAAAATTTTCTTTTGCTGAACTTGTTCGTGATAATAGATTTATTGCGGTATTGTCATTTGTTATAGCTTTTGTAATATGGATTTGGATTGCTATTGAAAAAAGTCCTGAAGTGCAACAGGTTATCACCGATGTTCCGGTTCAGCTTAACCTTGAAAACACTATTCCTGAACAACTTGGACTCCAAATTTTTGGTGAGTCAGAGTTTAATGTTGATGTAACTGTTAAAGGCAAAAAATACATAGTAGCATCTCTCGAAAAAGATGATATACAAGTAGTAGCAAATATAAACCGAGTAGATAGTGCAGGTTTATGGACTTTGCAATTAAAAGTTGCTCCAACAGACGGTTCCGATGATTTTACAATTTCATCAAGTTCACAGACTTTTGTTGAAGTATATTTTGATAAATATAAGGAACTTGAAGTAGCACTTGAAGGTATTGTTGATACAAAACTTGAAAGCTATGTCCCCGAAGATTGTCTTGCAGGTGACATTGTTCTTTCTAAAAATACAGTGCTTATAAGCGGACCTGCAAGTGAGATTAACCGTGTTACAGGCGTATCGGCAACTGCAACTATTGAAAATGTTCTTGAAAAAACAACAACTTTTGATACTAAAATTGTTATAAATACAACTGATGGTATTCCACTTGAATATACTTCAATCAATGCAGGTGACGGTAATATAACAATGGCTGTTCCCGTACTTAAAGTTGTCACACTTCCAACTGCAGTAGAATTCAAAAACGCCCCGTCATATTTTATAAATACTCCTTTGAAGTATACGGTTTATCCATCAACAGTAAAAGTTGCAATTCCCGTTGACGCTATTGATACTACAGAACATTTTATTGTAGATACAATTGATTTTGCTGATATCAGTAACAGTTATAATACATTTTATGTGAACTCGGATTCCATAACTTCTTATAAAATTATGGATGAAAATATCAAGCGTTTCAGAATAAGCGTAAATGCATCTGATATGAGTACCAAAACAATGTCTATTCCATCATCTGCTGTGAAGATTAAAAATGATAGAGATGATTTTGATGTGCGTCTGAATTCTACAAAAGATGTTACAGTAACTCTTGTAGGACCACAAGCGGATATTGATGCTATCACTGCTGATAACATAAGAATTGAAGTAGATACAGCCGATAAAACAATTGTTAATGATACAAAAGTACTTCAAGGCAAGGTAATAGTTTCAGGCGATTACAACTGCTGGGCAATTGGTAAATATGATATTAAGGTTGCTGTAGAACCACAATAATAATTAAAAGAGAGGTGACAGATAATGAAAAAAATATCAATATTATTTATCGCAATCATTATCTGTTGCTTTTTTTCAGGTTGTAACATAAATATTTCTTCTGTTGACACGCTTATGCGACCACCAAAACTTAGTGGTGAAAACAGCTTGCTTCAACAGACTTTTGAATCAACCGTTGGTGATAGTGAAAGTATTGTTATGAAAACACCTGTAAGCGGTGATAATAGGTCTTCATATTTACTTTATGACCTTGATAACGATTCTGTCAAAGAAGCTCTTGTGCTTTATTCTGACCCTATTAAAGACGATTTAACTTATATTACTGTTTTTAAGTATATAAATGAAAAATGGTTATTTGTCTCAACCATAAAGGGAAGAAGTAGTGAAATCTATTCTGTTGATTTTGCTGATATAAATGGTGATGGTAATTTTGAAATCCTTATTAGTTGGTCGCAAGTAGTTTCGGGTGATACTTTTACTCCTGCAAGTATGAATAGTAATGGTGAAAAACTTTTAACTATTTATAGTTATAACGGTGGTTCGGTAACATTACTTAAAAACGAAGCATACAGCAAATTGTTGGTTGCAGACATAAATAACGATTCTGCTGATGAGTTGTTTATCCTTACCATAAGCCTTACTAATCAAGAAAAAGTAACCTCAGGAAGAATAGTTGCTTTTGACAAAGAATATTCCATTGAGCAGGAACTGAAATTTCAACTTACTGGTATGCTTGATGTTCACAATATTGTCTGTGATTCCTATTCAATTGATGAAGAAACTCATACAAGAGTTTATGTTGATGGTTCAATAAGTGAAAGCGGTATTATTACGGAAATTATTGACATAAAACAAAGTGATTTCAGTATCTCTTTACCGTTTTATGAAAGTAATATTTCACCACAGCCCTTGACTTTACGCGATGTTAGAGTTTATTCGCAAGATATTGATAATGATGGTATTGTTGAAGTGCCTGTTATAGAAAAATTACCTGGCGGAATTAAACTTTCAATTACTGATGATGAAAAGTCCGTCTTGAATCTCACAGTATGGTCAAAAGTTCAGGAAAATCAGATGACAGTAGACTCCAGATGTTTGTTAAATGGTACTTATGGATATATGTTTTTATATCCTGAAGATTGGCTTGGTAATATTACTGCTGTTTATAATGAGAAAAATGCAACGATTACATTTTACTCTATAGATAGTAATGAAACTTTAACATCACCTTTATTTTCTATTAAGTCAACTTTTGAAATTGATTGGGATGAAAATGATAACGGTTACACCAAATTTGACGAAAATGGCGTATATGTTTATGGCTATTCAATTGTTGATGATAACAATGAAGATTTATATATAAGCACTATTGAAGATAATTTTATTTTGTTAAATCAGGAGTAATTTTATGAAATGTGTTTTAATTGCTGAAGATGAAGCATCTATTCGAGATTTTGTCGTAATAAACCTAAAAAGAAGCGGATATGAAGTTATTGAAGCGTCTGATGGCGAAGAAGCAATAGAAAAATTCGATAAATTCTGTAATCAGATAGATGTCGTAATTCTTGATATTATGATGCCTGTTATTGATGGTCTTGAAGTCTGCAAATACATTCGTGAAAAGAGCAAAAGAACAGGTATTATTATGCTCACCGCACGAACTCAGGAAATGGATAAGGTTACAGGTCTTATGGTAGGTGCTGACGATTATGTTACAAAACCGTTTTCACCATCTGAACTTATGGCAAGAATTGATGCTATTTATAGAAGAGTTTCATTGACTGTTGACAATACTATTGAGAAAAAGCCTGACAGTGCAATCTCGCTTAGTGAGTTTGTTCTTGATTTAAGAAGTCATACACTTACTAAAAATGGTGTGCCTGTTGAACTTACACAAGTTGAATTTCAAATTATGGAGTTTTTCTTTTCAAATCCTAATGTTGCACTTGAGCGTAATGAAATACTTAAATTCGTGTGGGGCGACTCATATTTTGGTGACGAAAAAGTTGTGGATGTAAACATTCATAGATTGCGTAATAAGATTGAAGATGAGCCATCGCAACCAAAGCATCTTACAACTGTATGGGGTATGGGATATAAATGGATAATATAGCACATTAAGGCGGTGATTATATGATAAAAAACAGTATAGTTAAGCGTTGGGCTTTTTCTGTTCTCGCAGGTATTATCATATTGATTATTGCCATTGGTGTTTCTATAGGCTTTATTTTGAAACAACAGTACTATAACTCTGTTGAAATGACACTTAATTCACGAGCAAATGCTATGGTGTTATCAAACTTTAACTCTGCATCTGTCATAAGTGATGAGAATTTCATTAAAATCGGTAAAAGTTTTGTAGATAACTTTTCTGATAAAAATCTTATGGAAGTCTGGGTGATTGACAAAAACGGTAATGTTGTAGTTTCTTCAACAGGATTTTCCGTAAAAGGTGAAAAATACCCCGATTATGATTATGCAAAGGCAAGTGATAATCGTAAGGGCTTCTGGACAGGTGAAATGCAAAGTGGCGAAAAAGTTATGGCTATGACTTATGTTTTGCCACAAACCGACAACGGTGCAAATGGTGCTGTCAGATATATAATTTCACTTGAAGATGTTGACAGACAACTAATATTTATCTGGATTATTATATCAATCCTTTTGATTGTGTTCATTTCTTTCGTTGTTACATCAGGTGCGTTCTTTATAAATTCCATTATCAATCCCGTAAAAAAAATAAACGAAACAGCATCTAAAATTGCTAAAGGCGATTTCAATGTTTCAATTGAGAAACACAAATATGACGATGAAATCGGCCAGCTTTGCGATACTATCAATAATATGGCACAAGAAATCGGCGAAACCGAAAGAATGAAAAATGAGTTTATTTCTACTGTTTCGCATGAGCTTAGAACACCTCTTACTGCCATTAAAGGCTGGGGTGAAACAATCCGTTCAGCCAAAGAGGATGATAGTGAACTCATTGAAAAAGGTATAAATGTAATTGTAAATGAGTCCGAAAGACTTACAGATTTAGTTGAAGAACTTCTCGACTTTTCTCGTATGGAAAGCGGTAAGTTGACACTTAAAGTTTCAAAACTTGATATCGTAAAAGAACTTAACGAAGTCCTTGAAGTTTTCAGAGAGCGTTCAGAGCGAGAAAATATTGATTTAATTGTAAATATTCCTCATAATAGTCTTTCTATTATGGGTGATAAAAACAGATTAAAACAAGTATTTGTCAATGTTATTGATAACAGTTTCAAATACAATAAAAAAGACGGATTTGTGAAGGTTAGTGTAGAGTGTACAAATACTGAAATTAAAGTAATTATATCTGATAACGGTTGTGGTATTTCTAAAAATGACTTGCCAAGAGTTCGTGAAAAATTCTATAAAGCAAATAATAGTCAGCGAGGCAGTGGTATAGGGCTTGCAGTTGCTGATGAAATTATAAAAATGCACGATGGTAAAATGTTAATTGAAAGTAAAATAGGTAGTGGTACAACAACTACATTGATTTTGCCACGAAAAAATAAGTAGGGAGTAATATATTTTGAGTAATCAGAAACATAAAACATCAATAGGTGGACAAGCCTTAATTGAAGGAATTATGATGCGTGGACCAAAAGGCAATGCTATGTCTGTCCGTTTACCTGACGGTACAATTGAAACTGAAGTTGAACCTTTTGTACCGTTAAAAAACAAATATAAAATATTAGGCTGGCCAATTATCAGAGGTGTGGCAGGTTTCATTGAATCAATGACAACAGGTTATAAATACCTTATGAAATCAGCTGATAAAACAATGACCGAAGAAGAAAAAGAGGAAGAAATGTCCAAACTTGACCGTTGGCTTACTGACCACATGGGTGAAAAAATGATGGCGGTTGTTGGTGTTATTTCTGCAATTCTTGGTGTAGGACTTGCATTTGTGATATTTATGTATTTGCCAACATTGGGGGTTGACTTATTAGACGATTATATTTTAAGAAGTGTTGATATTCAAAGATTTCATCCGTTACTTGAAGGCGTATTAAGAATGATAATTTTTGTTCTCTATATGTATGTAGTTTCAAGAATGTCAATGATTAAACGAGTATTTATGTATCACGGTGCAGAGCATAAAACTATTTTCTGTTATGAAAATGCTTTAGATTTAACAGTTGAAAATGTTCGTAAAATGTCACGCTTTCACCCTCGTTGCGGTACAAGTTTTATGTTTGTTATGATTATTATAAGTGTTCTTGTATCCTCTGCACTTGTGCTTATTTTCCCTGAACTTGCTGAAATCAACAGATTACTCTGGATTGCAATTAAAGTTGCAATTTTGCCAATTGTTATGGGATTAGGCTATGAGTTTATAAAATATGCAGGTAAGCACGAAAATATAGTTGTAAAAGTATTATCTGCACCGGGTTTGATTATGCAACGAATTACTACTGTTGAGCCTACTGACGATATTATCGAGGTTGCAATTGAATCAATCAAAGCTGTTATTACTGATAACCCTGAGGATGATAAAATAAGATGACAGTTTTAGAGTTGTTTCGCTATTGTAAAGAAAAATTAAGTTTTTCTGATTCACCTGAATTTGATGCAATTTGTATTTTTGAAGATTTATTAGGCATTGCAAAGTCAAAAATATATTTTAACGATATTTCCGTTACTGATGAACAAGTAAAAAAAGTTGAAGATGTTATAAACCGTCGCAAAAATGGTGAGCCATTACAATACATACTTGGTAAATGGGACTTTTACGATTTAACATTTAATGTGGGTAAAGGTGTTTTAATTCCAAGACCTGAAACAGAAGTGCTTGTCGATTTTGCACTGGAAAAGATTAAAGATATAAAATCACCAATTATATATGACTTGTGTGCAGGTAGTGGTTGTATAGGTCTTACTGTAGCATACCACAGAAAAGATGCAACTGTTTATCTTCTTGAAAAAGAAGAGGGAGCATTGAAATATCTTAAATCTAATAAAGAAAAATATAACCTTGATAATGCTTATGTAATACAAGGTGATTTGTTTGATATAGATTTTTCACAAATTCCTCAAGCAGATGTTATTCTTTCAAATCCACCATATATTCCTGCAAGTGAAATTGAAAGCTTGCAGAAAGAAGTTCAGTTTGAACCTATAACCGCACTTGATGGGGGGACGGACGGACTTGATTTTTACCGTTGTATTGCAGAAAAATGGGCTTCAAAAGTCAAAAACAATGGTTTTATTGCTCTTGAGTGTGGTGAAGAGCAAAGTGATGATATAATTAACTTGTTTAGTGGCAAATATTCCGAAAAACAAGTAATTTATGATTTTAATAATATTGACAGAATTGTAACTTTTGGAATATAATATTTATTTAGAAATGAAAGGGGATTTTTATGCTTTTTGATTTATTCAGCGAAGATTTTGATATGCTTGATTTAATCATTAAACTCTTTTCACGATTATTTGTTGTGTTCTGCACAATGCCTATACATGAATATGCTCACGCTTTAATTGCAACAAAGTTAGGGGACCAGACTCCTCGTCTTGCAGGTCGTTTAACACTTAACCCTATGGCACATATTTCACCTATGGGTGCAATTATGATTTTCCTTTTTGGCTTTGGTTATGCCAAACCAGTAAGCGTAAATCCTCGCAATTTCAAGGATTCTAAAAAGGGAATGGCGTTAACTGCAATTGCAGGTCCAATATCCAACTTGATTATGGGCTTCATTTTTATTGTTCTCGCAGTAGTGTTTGCAAATCTGTCTCATGCTGAAACAATTTTGTATAATGCTATTTTTTCTTTCTTGTTGTTTGCAGGTACAATAAATGTTAACCTTGCAGTATTCAATTTGTTGCCAATCCCGCCATTAGATGGTTCAAGAATTTTACAACTTTTAATTCCCGCAAAGTATTATTACAAATTTTTAGAATATGAAAGATATATTGTAATTTTAGTATTTATATTGATTGCAACAGGTGTTCTTTCAGGTCCGCTTTCGGCAATATCTTATTTTATAATTGATTTATTCGTTGATATAGCAAGTTTACCATTCTAATTAAAATTAAGGATAGTTTATGGAAAAGATTTCTTACAAATTAGATGTATTTGAAGGTCCAATGGACTTGCTTTTACATTTAATCTCAAAGCATAAACTGAATATTTATGATATTCCTATTGTAACGCTTGTCGAACAATATGTTGACTATGTTCGTCAAATGCAAGAGGAAGATATGTATGTTGCTGCCGAGTTTCTTGAAATGGCGGCTCGTTTGGTATATCTAAAATCAGTTTCGTTATTACCTGTATATACAGAAGCCGAAGAATTAAAGCAAGAATTACAAGGCGAACTGATTGAATACAGAGATATGAAATTGCTTGCAGGTAAACTTTCAGAAAATACTGAAGGTTTTGGCACATTTATAAGACAACCTGAAAAAATTGACCCTGACCAAACATATAAACGACTTCACGACCCACAAGAACTTTTCAGTGCTTATGTTTCGGCGGCAGGCAGAAAACTTCGTCAGTTACCACCACCAATTGAGGCCTTCCGCGAAATAGTTGTTAAAAAAGTTGTTTCAGTTGGCTCAAAGATTTCAAATATTTTTAAGAAATTGACTAAAAAGGGGCAAAAAGCAAAACTTAACACATTGTTTGCTGATGCCGAGTCTCGTTCAGATATTGTTGCTACATTTTTAGCAGTACTTGAACTTACAAAATCAAAAAAAGTAAAAGTTATCGGTGATGGTGAAGAAACACAGGTAGAACTTTTAGATTCTGATTATTCAGAAGTTAGTGAGGAATGGAATTGATGAAAGCAAGTAAATTACAAGCGGCTGTTGAGGCAATTTTGTTTGCGTCAGGTGAGCCGATTGAACTTGAAAGAATAGCAGAAGCACTTGAAATCGAACCTGAATTATGCGAACAGGTTTTATATAATCTTTCTGCTCAACTTGATGAGCGTAATAGTGGTATAACAGTGCTTAAACTTGGCAATAAATATCAGTTGTCGTCAAGAATAGAGTATGCAGAAGTTATCCGTGATGTATTGGAACTTCGAAAAAATACACCGTTATCACAGGCAGCCTTTGAAGTTTTAGCAGTTATTGCATATAATCAACCCGTCACAAAATCTTTTGTTGAACAGGTACGAGGTGTAGATTGTAGTGGTGTAATTTCTACACTTTGTCAGAAAAAACTAATTGAAGAAAAAGGCAGACTTGATTTACCGGGTAGACCACTCATATATGGCACAACCCCTGATTTTCTTCGCTGTTTCTCAATTTCATCACTTGATGAACTTCCTGCAATACCTGAAAGTGATAAAGATGAGGCAGAGGCCACTGAAGAAACAGAAGTTGTTACAGAAAACGAATAATACATATTATTTTTTTAGGAGGTGTTTTTCTTGACAGGTTTATACATATTTCTTGGCATAATCGGATTTATTATACTTGTGCTCAGTATTCGTATTACCGTAAATGGTGAATTTTTTGATGAGTTTAGGTTAAATGTTAAATGGTTGTTCTTGAAAATAGACATTTTACCTGCTAAAAAGAAAGATAAACCTAAAAAAGAAAAAGCCCCTAAAGAGAAAAAAGAAGACCCCGCAACTGAAGAAGCAACAGAAGAAACACCAACTGAGAAGAAAGAAAACATCTTTGTAAAATTCTATAATAACCAGGGTTTTGATGGTGTAATTCAGTTAATCAATAATGTGGGTAAAGCATTAGGTAAGCTTATGCACTCATTCAAGAAACATATTGTTTTGAGAGAGTTGTATTTGTGGATGACTGTTACAGGCGGTTGCGATGCGGCAGAAACAGCACTTGCTTATGGTCGTATTTGTCAGAAAGTTTTCCCGGCATTATCTTTTATATGCACAAATCTTACTGTTAAAAAATATGATGTTGAAATTGAACCTGATTTTTTAGGCAACAAAAATAAGGCAGAGTTTGCATTTTCAGTTTCAGTAAGACCAATTTTTATTTTGAATGCACTTATAGTGCTTGTGTTCAGATTACTTGTTAAAGTTGTTCTCAAATTCCTTATGGGGATTAAAGATAAATCAAAAAATAATGAAAATATAAATGAAGGTGGTGCTTTATGATGAAAGAAAAGTCATCAGCAGCAGGAATTCTTGAAACTACAATTGAAAAGGTTAAGGACCTTGTTAATGTCAGCACAATCATTGGTGAGCCAATGAAAGTTGAAGGTGGCGTTACAATTATTCCTGTTTCAAAAGTAACTTATGGTTTTGCATCAGGTGGTTCAGACTTCCCATCAAAGTCAAATCAAGATATTTTTGGCGGTGGCGGTGGAGCAGGCGTTACAATTATGCCAATTGCTTTCCTTGTAATTGATGCTTACGGTAATGTTGATATTAAACATATTACTGCATTTGATAATGCTGCAGAGCGTATTGTAGGCCTTGTACCTGAAATGTTTGATAAAGTTTCAAACGCTGTAAATAAAGCAAAGATGGATAAAGTTTTCAACACAGCAGTAGCAGGTGTTGAAACTGAAAAGGTTGAAGAAACAACAGTTACTGAATAAATAATTCTTATCAGTCGCCAAAAGGCATATTATATTTTGGTGATTGATTATGAAAAAATTAATATCTGTATTTCTTACTTTTGTTTTATTGTTTACATTAAATACTTTCGCATCTGCTGAAAACTCGTTAAAACTTTCGGCTAAATCTGCTGTTGTAATTTCTGCTGATACTTGTGAGGTTGTTTATTCAAAAAATATGAATGAGCAACTCTCAATGGCAAGTACAACAAAAATAATGACATCTGTGTTGGCACTTGAATATGGTGCTGTTGACGATATGCAGAAAGTTACAACTGATATGATTGCTGTTGAGGGCAGTTCAATCGGTCTTCTTGATGGTGACGAGATTTCACTAAAGACTCTTGTTAAAGGTATGCTTTTAGAGTCAGGCAATGACGCAGCAAATGCTGTTGCACATATTGTTGGTGGTAGCATACCTGCGTTTGTCAAAATGATGAATGATAAAGCACAAGAAATGGGAATGTACTCAACTTCTTTTGAAACTCCGTCAGGTCTTGATGGCGAAAATCACTATTCAACTGCTTTTGATATGGCGGTACTTGGTGCTTACGCAATTAAAAATCCTGAGTTTAAGAGTATTTGTGAAGACGAAAGTGATGTGGTGTATTATGGCAATCCGCCTTACAGACGCGTGTTTACAAATCACAATAAACTTTTAGACCTTTATGATGGTGCATTTGGAATTAAAACAGGTTTTACTAAAAAAAGTGGCAGATGTTTGGTGTCTGCTGTATGTAAAGACGGTAAAACTCTTGTTGCAGTTACTCTTAATGCACCTGATGATTGGAATGACCATATCAAAATGTATGATTATGCTTTTGCAAAAGTGAATTCGTATGATTTAGTTGAAGATTTAAGTGATATTAAATTAAAAGTTGTTGGTGGTACAAAGAGTTATACAGATATTGAAATGTTGACTATTCCCAAATTTACAACAGTTGATAATTTAGAATATTTTGACAAAATATATATTAAACAGTTTGAGTATGCACCCGTGTATAAGGGTGATATTGTAGGTAAAATAGAGTTTTATCATAATAATATTAAAATTTGCGAAGTACCAATTTGTGCGTCTGAAACTGTTGATATAATGAGTATAAATTAAGGTTTTAGGTGAATTATGGCAGATAATAAAATCCGTCTTCAGAAATATATTTCTGAATGTGGTATTGCTTCACGAAGAAAAGCAGAAGAATTGATAGCGGCAGGTAAAGTTAAGGTAAATGGTAAACCTGCGTCTATTGGTGATAAAGTTGACCCAAAGCGTGATACGGTTGTTGTTGCAGGTAAAAAACTTGTTAAAAGCAAAAAGAACACATATATTATGCTTCATAAACCTCGTGGCTTTATTACAACATTAAGTGATGAAATGGGCAGAAAATGTGTGGCACAACTTGTTGAAGATGTAGGCACTCGTGTTTATCCCGTTGGCAGACTTGACCGTGATTCTGAAGGCTTGTTACTTTTAACTGATGATGGCGAGTTTGCAAATGCTCTTACTCATCCTACACATCATGTTCCAAAAACATATAGAGTTACTGTTCGTCCATCTATCAATGAAGAACAGATTACTAAACTTACAACAGGTATTGAAATTGACGGTAGAATGACAATGCCTTCTGAAGTTCGTGTTATTGAGAAAAAAGAGGGTAGAGTAGTCCTTGAAATTATTATTTACGAGGGCAGAAATCGTCAAATAAGAAAAATGTGTGATGCTTTAGGGCTTGAGGTTGCTCGTCTTAAGCGTACTCAGATTGGTTCTGTTAAACTTGGTATGCTGAAACAAGGTGACTGGAGAAATCTTACTGAAGAAGAAGTGCATAAACTTACAGTTGCCGCATCACTTGATAGAAAGAGTAAGTAATAATGATTTTTTATAAACCAATTACAGATATTGAGATATTAAAAACTGAATTTCCTGAATTTCAATTTGAAGATAGTATTTTTGGTGCATATATAGGACTTGATGAAGACAAAAATCCTGTGGGGAAATGCCTTATGAGTGTGAAAGAATATAATTGTTACATTCATAAACTTGAATGCAATTATTCGGACAAGCTTCTTGTTGAGGGTTTTCTTCGTGCATCCCTTAATTTTTGTGCTAACAGAAATGCATATATGGCACATTGTGAGATAAGTGAAATCAGCGATGTTCTCAAATATCTTGGATTTGAAAATAATAAAGGAGTTTACAGTGGTGATATTCCAACTTTACTAAAGGGAAGTTGCTGTAAATAATTTGGAGTGATATATAAATGATTAGAAGTATGACTGGTTATGGTCGTGCACAGATGACGATTGATACAATGAGCATTACTGTTGAACTCAGAAGTGTTAATCATCGTTATTTTGAGTTTAATTCTCGTGTACCAAGAAACTATGGTTTTCTTGATGAAAAATTAAAGAGTTTTATAGGCTCACTTGTTGCTCGTGGTAAAGTTGAGTGTTATGTTTCAGTTGAAAACCTTGAAGATGGCGAAGTTGAAATCCTTGTTAATCATTCACTTGCTAATTCATATATCAATGCATTAAATGAACTTGCAAAGAGAAATGATTTAGTTCTTCGTGATGATTTGGTTCTTTCAACACTTGCACGAAATAACGATATTTTCGCAGTACATAAGCAAGAGGCAGATGAAGAAAAAATCTGGAATGCTGTTAAAACTGTTACGGAAGAAGCAGTTGCAAAATTCGTTTCAATGCGTGAGGCTGAGGGCGAAAAACTTAAAGCAGATGTATTGTATCGTGCTGATGAAATTCTTAAAAAAGTTGCAGTAATTGAAGAACGCTCACCTGAAACTGTAAAAGAGTATAACGATAAACTTCTTGCAAGAATCAACGAGTTTTTATCAGATGTTCAGGTTGATGAACAACGACTTCTTACTGAATGTGCTATTTTTGCCGATAAAGTTGCAGTTGCAGAAGAGACTGTAAGACTTCGCAGTCATATTGACCAGTTAAGACTCTTTATGGATAGCAATGAAGCAATTGGTAGAAAAATCGATTTTCTTGTTCAGGAAATGAACAGAGAAGCAAATACAATCGGCTCAAAGGCTCAGGATGTTACAATTGCCCGTAATGTAATTGACATTAAAGCTGAAATCGAAAAAATTCGTGAACAGATTCAAAATATTGAATGAGGTAGCATATGAAACTTATAAATATAGGATTTGGCAATGCAGTAAATGCTGACAGAGTTATTGCGGTTGTATCAACTGACTCTGCACCTGTAAAAAGAATAATTGCACAGGCTAAAGAAGATCATATGCTTATTGATGCTACTCAAGGTAGAAAAACACATGCAGTGCTTATAATGGATAGTGACCATATTGTAGCCACATATCTTAAGGCTGAAACAATTCTCAGCCGTACAGAAACAGTTGAGGAGGGGACAACTTATGGCGAATAACAAAGGTGTTCTCGTGTTGTTTTCAGGACCATCAGGTGTTGGTAAAGATGCTGTGTTAGAGATTGTACTTGCAAAAGATACATCACTTCAAAAATCAGTTTCGTGTACTACTCGTGGTATTCGTGAAAATGAAATCGAGGGTAAAGATTATTACTTTATCACTGTACCTGAATTTGAAAAAATGATTGAAAACCACGAAGTTCTCGAATATACTCGTTATGGTCAGAACCTTTATGGTACACCAAAAGCACCTATAGATAAGTGGATTAGCGAAGGCAAAACTGTAATTTTGAAAATTGAGGTTGAGGGTGCGGGTAATATTAAAAGACTTTATCCTGACTCTGTTGGTATTTTTATTATGCCACCATCAATGGAAGTTCTTGAACAAAGACTTCGTTCAAGAGGTACTGAAGACGAAGATGACATCAAGAAGCGTCTTGAAATCGCTCAGGGCGAAATCGGGAACAGTAATGTTTATGACTATTTAGTAGTCAACGATGATTTGGAAAAAACATCTGAAAATGTTTTAGATATTTTACATAAATTATATAAGTGAGGTAATAAATAATGTTTAATCCGGATTTAAGAAATGTACTCAAAAACAAAACAAGTCGTTATTCTCTTGTAACTGCTGTTGCAAAGCGTGCAAGAGAAATCGCAGGGGACGCACAAGAAAATGGTGATATTCTTGAAGAAAAGCCAGTCAGCCTTGCTCTTGATGAAATTATCAATGGTAAATATGAGGTTGTTGAGCCTGAAGAAATAAGAAATATATAATTATAATTTAATATTTTTTAGCAGAGGGGGCAGATTATGAAAGATTTAACAATCGCAAAGGTTGCTGTTGAAAATACAGCATATTCCTTTGATATGTTATTCGACTATTCTGTTCCCGATTATTTATGTTCTGAAATATGTGCTGGTAAGCGCGTTTTAGTTCCTTTTGGCACTTCGTCAAAAAAGCGTGTTGGTATTGTTTTTTCGGTAAATAGAGTTGAAAATACAGAAAAAAGATTGAAAAAAATTGATAGTATTCTCGATGATGAACCACTACTCACATACGAAATGCTCAAAACTGCAAATTTTGTTCGTGAAAGATGCTTTTGCACATATTTTGAAGCGTGCAAAATGTTTTTGCCATTGGGTTTCTCAATGTCTGTAAGCGTTTTGTATGCTATAAATAGCGAGTTTTCAGGTGAAATTGTAGATGACAAAGAAAAAACTGTTTTTGACTACTTAAAAGAGAAAAACAGTTATGTTAAAAGTGAAACTATATCAAAAGTATGTTCATTGACAAAAGTTGATGAGATACTTGATTTGATGGTGTCAAAAGGCATATTGTTGCGTAATGTTGATGCACAAAGAAGAACGGGTGACGCCACCGTAAAAATGGTGCGTCTTAAAGTTGATGTAAATGACGATTTAAGTGATTATGGTAAGATTACCGCAAAGCAGAAAGAAGTCATAAAAGTTTTAACTGATGTAGGAATGGCATCTGTTAAAGAAATTTGTTATTTTACAGGCTTTACTTCTGCAGTTGTTTCAGCACTTGAAAGTAAAGGTATTGTTGAAATTTTTGATAATGAAGTTTATCGTTCACCATATAGTGATATTGACGAGCCCGAATGTGACGAAATCGTTTTATCTGATGAACAAAATAGTGCATATAATGGTTTATTATCACTTTATAATGATAATAATGCAAAAGGTGCATTGCTTTTTGGTGTTACAGGTAGCGGTAAAACTCAAGTTTATCTTAAACTGATTGATGAGGCTTTGAAAGGTGATAAGGGAATTATTGTTATGATTCCTGAAATTTCTCTTACACCACAACTATTATCTATTTTCTATGAAAGATATGGTAGCAAGGTTGCAGTACTTCATAGTGCTTTGTCATTAGGTCAAAGACTTGACGAGTGGAAACGCATTAAGCGTGGTGAAGCACAAATTGTTGTTGGCACTCGTTCTGCTGTATTTGCACCTTTTAATAAAATCGGATTGATTATTATTGACGAAGAGCAAGAACATACATATAAATCAGAAATGACACCACGATATCACGCTCGTGAAGTAGCTTCATATCGTGTCGGTTGTCATAACGGATTATTATTGTTGTCATCAGCAACACCATCAATTGATACTTACACGAAAGCACAGAATGGTTCATATTCATTATTCAAACTTGAAAAACGATATGGTAATGCAATTTTACCTGTTGTTGAAACCATTGATACTACTTATCAGAGTGATATGGTGCTCGAAAATGTAAGTAAAAAACTTGCAGATGAAATTAAAACAACAATAGATAATGGTAAACAATGTATCTTATTACTTAATCGTCGCGGATATAATACTTATGTGTCTTGCACAGAATGTGGTACAGTTGCAACTTGTCCTAATTGTAGTATTTCAATGACTTATCACATTAAAAACGGAAGACTTATGTGTCATTATTGCGGTTATTCAGTTCCATATACCAAGAAATGTAGTAATTGTAATAATGATACTTTGAAGTTTGTAGGTGCAGGTACGCAAAAACTTGAAGAAGAGTTAAAACTCATTGTTCCGAATGCAAGAATTTTACGAATGGATACTGACACAACCAATTCCCGATATTCTTATGAAGAAAACTTCAACAGTTTCGGAAAAGGTGAATACGACATTCTCGTTGGTACTCAAATGGTTGCAAAAGGACTAAATTTTGAGAATGTAACTCTTGTAGGTGTATTAAGCGTTGACCAGATGCTTTTTAATGATGATTATAAAAGCGGAGAAAGAGCATTTGACTTGATTACTCAAGTTGTTGGCAGAAGTGGTCGCGGAAAATCACCGGGCAAAGCATATATTCAAACCGCTTTTTCGGACAGTGAAATTATTTGTCTTGCAAAAGAACAGGATTATGAGTCTTTTTATGATATTGAAATCAATATGCGTAAACAAATGGTTTATCCGCCATTTTGTGATATATGCGTAATAGGATTTTCAAGTGAAAAGGATTATTCAGTAAACGCTTCTGCTAATGAGTTCTTGAATGCACTTAAAAAGTTACATACTGAACAGTATTCTGATCTTAAAATAATTGTTTTAGGACCTGTTGCACCAAGAGTCTCAAAGATTGGCGGTAAGTTCAGAAACAGAATAATTATTAAGTGTAGAAATGATAAACGATTCCGCGAAATGATTAGTAAGTTATTAAAAGATTTTGATAAAAATAAAAATAATATAAGTGTTTATGTTGATATAAATCCCGAAAGTTTAATTTAGGAGAAGGTAAAAATGGCTATTAGAAATATTAGAACAGAAGAAGACCCGATTTTAAGAAAAAAGAGCCGAGTAGTTGAAAATTTTGATGACAGACTTTTCCTGCTTCTTGACGATATGGCTGAAACTATGTATTCGGCTGATGGCGTTGGTCTTGCAGCAGTGCAAGTTGGCGTTTTAAGACGAGTTGTAGTAATTGATATCGGTGAAGGTTTAATGGAACTTATTAACCCTGAAATCGTTGAAGTTGATGGAATACAGTGTGATGTTGAGGGTTGTCTTTCATTACCTGGTAAACAGGCTTATACAATGCGTCCTATGACAGTTAAAGTTAAAGCACAGAATCGTGACGGTAATTGGTGTATGTATAAAGGCAGTGGCTTAAAAGCAAAAGCATTTTGCCACGAAATTGACCATCTTGATGGTATTTTATATGTTGATAAAATTGCAAAGCAAGAAGAAATCGACAAATATGCAGAAAAAAGTGAGTGATAATCAATGCGTATAATTTTTATGGGAACACCCGAATTTTCTGTTCCTTGTTTAGAAGCACTTATAAACAGTAATAATGAAGTTGTTGGCGTGTTCACTCAACCTGATAAACCGAAAGGCAGAGGTTATGAAATGACACCGCCACCTGTAAAAGTATGTGCAATCGAGAATAATATTCCCGTATTCCAACCGATTTCAATGAGAAATGGCGAAGCACTCGAAATAATCAACTCATTAAATGCAGATTTAATTATTGTTGTTGCATTCGGTAAAATTTTGCCTAAAGAAATTCTTGAAAGTGTAAAATATGGTTGCATCAATATTCACGCATCACTTTTGCCAAAACTCCGTGGTGCAGCACCAATTCAATGGAGTATTATTAACGGTGAAGTTGAAACAGGTGTAACATCAATGCAAATGGATGTAGGACTTGATACAGGTGATATGCTTATTAAAAAAAGTATTCCTATTACTGAAAATATGAATGCAGGTGAACTTCACGATGCATTGTCTGTATTAGGTGCAGAAGTGTTAATTGAAACAATTAACAATATTGATAATCTTAACCCTGAAAAGCAAATTGATGAACTTTCAAATTACGCTCCAATGCTTTCAAAAGAACTTTGTCCTATTGATTTTTCAAAATCTGCACAAGAAGTTCATAATAAAATTCGTGGGTTGTCACCTTGGCCTGTTGCTACAACAAAAATTGACGGAAAAAACTATAAAATCCATAAATCCCAAATTTTAACTGACTATTTTAAGGGTGATTTTGGCGAAGTTGTAGATAATAATAACAGACTTATTGTTATGTGTGGCGATGGAAAATGTATCGAAATTCTTGAAATTCAGGCGGAAGGTAAGCGTAAAACAGATACAGCAAGTTTCTTAAGAGGTCGAAAAATTGAAAAAGGAACTATAATCGGAGGCTAATATGAATTATTTCTCATATTATTATCTATCAAACTATTATTATTTAATTTTGGTAGTACCTGTTGTAATTTTATCAATGATTGCATCTGCAAGAGTAAACTCATCATTCAAAAAATATTCTCAGGTATTTTCATCACGCAATCTTACAGGTGCACAAGCTGCATTTGAAGTATTAAGACATTATGGTATAACAAATGTGCAGGTTGAAAGGGTAAATGGTAATCTTACTGACCATTATGACCCACGCACAAATGTAATCAGATTGTCTGATAGTGTGTATAATTCAACATCAGTTGCGGCAATAGGTGTTGCTTGTCACGAAGCAGGTCATGCAGCACAGTATGCACAGAGTTATGCTCCAATTAAAATTAGAAATTTAGTTTTACCGGCTGCAAATCTTGGCTCAAGAGCAGGAATTCCACTTGCAATTATTGGATTTTTCCTTAATTTTGAAGTTCTTGCAATAGCAGGTATTGTTTTTTTCTCATTTGCAGTACTTTTTCAGCTAATAACCTTACCCGTTGAATTCAACGCAAGTAAAAGAGCACTTGATGTTATCAGTGATGCTGATATTTTAAGCGAAAATGAAAAAGTTGGTGCAAAAAAAGTTCTTACAGCAGCCGCTATGACCTATGTTGCAGCATTAGCAGTAAGTATTGCAAACTTGTTGAGAATACTATTGATGTTTAACCGAAGAAGAAAGTAAACTATGGACGACAGATTTTTAGCATATAAAGTTTTAAGTAAAATTGAACGAGATAAGGCATATTCTAATATTGCAGTTGATGCTGTTCTTAACCAAAATGAAGCATCATCTGCACCATTTGTGTGTGCTTTGGTGTATGGTGTAATTGAACGCAAAATTACACTTGATTATTATTTATCACAATTACTTACCCAGCCAATTAAAAAACTTAATCCACAAGTTCTTACTATTCTGCGTATGGGTGTTTACCAAATTAAATATATGGATAAAGTACCTGTGTCCGCAGCGGTAAACGAAAGTGTTAAATTATCGAAAAAAGTTAAATGTGGGTTTGCGTCAGGACTTATAAATTCAGTTTTAAGAAAAATTGCATCAACTGAAATTGAGTTACCAAATACTGATAATAAGATTTATGATTTGAGTATTGCTTATTCTTGCCCCGAAAATCTTGTCACACATTATGTTAATGATTATGGTTACATAAAAGCAGAAGAAATACTTAAAGCATCAGTTGGTGCAGTGCCCGTATTTTTGAGAGTTAATACACTTAAAACTACAAGTAACGAGTTGATTGATATGCTTTCAAATGAAGGTATAACAGCAAAATCACTTGGTAATGGCACAAGTTTAGAAGTAGTTGATGGTGGTGCAGTTTTCAAAACTGAATCATATAAAAAAGGCTATTTTCACGCACAGGATTTAGCGTCACAAGATTGTATTCTGAACTTTGCACCAAAGAAAAATGATGTTGTTTTCGATGTGTGTGCAGCCCCAGGCGGTAAATCTTTTACAATGGCACAGATGATGGAAAACCAAGGTGAAATTTATTCATTTGATTTGTATGACCATAAAATTAAACTAATAAATGATGGTGCAAAACGACTTGGCATCAATATAATAAACGCACAAATCGGTGATGCGTCTGTTTATAATCCTGATTTGCCAAAAGCCGATAAAATACTTTGTGATGTGCCTTGTGCAGGTCTTGGTGTTATTAGAAGAAAACCTGAAATAAAGTATAAGGATTTCACCTTTGTTGACAAATTATGTGAATTGCAATATAATATTTTAGAAAATTCTGCGTTGTACTTAAAAGAAAAAGGTGTAATTATGTATTCAACCTGTTCTTTAAGTAACAAAGAAAATATAGAGATTTGCAGAAGATTTTTAGAAGAACATAAAGACTTCAAAAACGGGGGAATGGTCACATCATTTCCTCATGAAAAAGGGTCAGATGGTTTCTTTTATGCAATACTTATCAGGGAATAGTTTATGTTAAAAGATATACGCTCGTTAAGTTATGATGAATTATCAAAAGAAATACTGGATTTAGGTTTTCCTAAATTTCGTATAAATCAGATTTTTTCATGGGTGCACGAAAAATGCGTTTCATCATTTGATGAAATGACAAACATTTCAAAAGATATGAGAGCAAAACTCTCGGAACATTTTATATTCAACAATTGTCAAATAAATACAAAACTTGTATCAAAAATTGACGATACTGTTAAGTATTTGTTTCAGTTTTCTGATGGTGAATATGTTGAAAGTGTAGTTATGAAATATAAATATGGTTATTCTATTTGTATTTCAACTCAGGTCGGTTGTAAAATGGGGTGTACTTTTTGTGCATCTGCAATCGGTGGATTTGTGCGTCAGTTGAGTGTGGGCGAAATGCTTACAGAAGTTTATACTGCACAAAAAGATTTGAACATAAAAATTAACCATATGGTGCTTATGGGCACAGGTGAACCGCTTGATAATTATGATAATGTTATGAAAATGCTTGAACTCATAACAGATGAAAAAGGTCAGAATATGAGTATGCGTCATATTTCATTGTCAACTTGCGGTGTTGTGCCAAAAATTTATGACCTTGCTGAAAAGAAATTAGGTCTTACATTGTCTGTTTCATTACACGCACCCAATAATACAATTCGTTCAAAATCAATGCCTATAAATCATAAGTACGATATTGATGAATTGCTTAAAGCGTGTAAGTATTATACTGATACAACAAGCAGACGAATTTCATTTGAATATGCTATGATTCAAGGATTTAATGATAGTGATGATTGTGCCCTTGAATTAGCAAAAAGATTAAAAGGTATTTTATGCCATGTTAATTTAATTCCAGTTAATAATGTCCGTGAAACTGACTATATTAAGAGTACAGTTGAAAGACAAAAGAGATTTATAGATATTTTGTCTTCAAGAGGTATTACTGCTACTGTGCGTCGAACGCTTGGTAGTGATATTAACGCTTCTTGCGGTCAACTTAGAGCATCAAAGAAAAATAAGTAGGTGAGTCTTTGAAAATTGTTGCAAAAACTGATATTGGTTTACAGCGTGAATCTAATCAGGATTCCTATGCTGCAGGGGAACTTCCCGGTTCAGTTGCCTGGGCTGTCGTTTGTGACGGTATGGGCGGTGTAGCAGGAGGTAATTTTGCCAGTTCAACTGCTGTAAAAGTAATATCCGAAAGAATTACATCTTCATATCGTGAAGGAATGTCTGCAAGTTCAATCCGTAATATGTTTACATCAGCTATTGCGGCTGCGAATATCAGCGTTTATGATATGAGCAAAGCAAACCCTGAACTTACAGGTATGGGTACAACCGTAGTTGTAGCAATTGTGGTCGATAATAATGTGTATATTGCACACGCAGGTGACTCAAGGGCTTATATTTTATCTGACGGCTCACTTAATCAACTTACAAAGGACCATTCAATTGTTCAAGAAATGATTGACCACGGTACACTTACTCCGGACGAAGCTAAAATTGACCCTCGTAAAAACATAATAACTCGTGCACTCGGCGTTGATTCTGAACTTCGCATAGATTTTGATATTGCTGATATTAGCGAAAATGATGTGTTGATATTGTGTACTGACGGATTGACAAACTTTGTTGAACCAAATGAAATTTATGAACTTACTGATGATGGTAAGTTTTATGAATATGCCGAACGACTTGTAGCCCGTGCTAACAGCAATGGTGGCGGTGATAATATTACAGTTGTTACCGTGTCCTATTAAATAGGTTGAAAGGAGTTATAACAATGGAAAACTTTTGTGGAAAGCGTTTAGATGGCAGATACGAAATCCGAGAGATTATCGGCGTTGGCGGTATGGCTGTTGTATATAAAGCTTATGATAATATTGACGACAGAATTGTTGCAATTAAAATATTAAAAGATGAGTACTTAACAAATGAGGACTTCAAGCGTAGATTTAAGAATGAATCAAAAGCAATTGCAGTTCTTTCTCACCCTAATATTGTAAGAGTTTATAATGTTAGTTTTGGTGACCGTTTACAGTATATTGTTATGGAATATGTTGACGGTATTACTCTTAAAGAATATATTGAGCAACAGGGCGTAATTAACTGGAAAGAAGCAGTTCATTTTATGGGACAAATTCTTGCAGCATTACAGCACGCTCACGATAAAGGTATTGTTCATCAGGATATCAAACCACAGAACATTATGCTTTTACAGGATGGTACAATTAAAGTTACTGATTTTGGTATTGCAAGATTCAGTCGTGTTGATAATGATACAACTTCTGAAAATGCAATCGGTTCAGTTCACTATATCAGTCCTGAACAGGCAAGGGGAGAAATGACAGACGATAAAGCTGACATTTATTCTGTTGGTGTTGTTATGTATGAAATGCTTACAGGCAAACTCCCTTTCCAGTCTGATAGTGCGGTTTCAGTGGCACTTATGCAACTTCAACAAGACCCGAAACGCCCAAGAGATATTATACCTACTCTTCCTTTGGGACTTGAACAGATTACAATTCGTGCTATGCAAAAAAATCCTAATGACCGTTACGGTTCAGCAGCAGAAATGCTTATGGATATTAACGAATTTAAGCGTAATCCTGCAGTTAAGTTCAATTACACATATTTTGTTGACCAAGAGCCTACAAAGTTTGTAAGAACAGGCGGTACTGCAACTCGCGGTCAGGTAAATCAGCGTAATGAAAAGCCTGAAACAGAGTCAAAATCTATAAATAAAACAACTGCAATTATGTTAGGTGCAATTGCAGGTGTTGTGGTACTTATTCTTATTATTGCTGGCATTTTTATTGGCGTTGGTAATCAAAAAGTTGAAGTACCTAACTTTGTAAATCTCAATTACTATGAAGATATTGAGAATAATAAAGAATATACAGATAAGTTTGAATTTGTTGTAGAGTTCGATGTGAATTCAACTCTTGAAGACGGAACAGTTCTTGACCAAACACCATCTGCAAGTGAAAAAGTTAAGAAACATTCTGAAATCAAACTTATTATAGTTAAGAAAAATAATGTAGTTATTGATTCTTCAATTCTTGGTATGAATGAAGAGCAAGCTCGCACTTATCTCATAAACCGTGGTGTTATCCCAACAATTAAGTACGAATTTTCTGAAACAATTGCACCGGGAATTGTTCTTAAAACCTCACCTGAAGTTGGTTCTTCAGTAAAAATCGGTGGCGAAGTAATCGTTTATGTGGCAACTGATAAAGAAGAAACTGTGAAAGTTCCTGAACTTATAGGTTGCAGTAAAGAGGTTGCTGAACAACTTCTTAAAGCATCTGACCTTGTACTTGGAACTGTTACAGAAGTAAATAGCGATTTAGAAGCTGGTGTGGTTGTAAAACAGAGCATTGAAAAGGATGAATCTGTGCCGGTCGGCTCAAAAATTGATATTGAAGTAAGTACGGGTATTCCTGCAGAATCTTCTGTTGATATTAAAGTTAATCTTCCTGCTGTTAATAAATCAGGAGTTTTGAAGATTTATGTAAATAACGAACTCTTCTTTACATCAAATGAGTTGTATCTTGACGGTGCTGAAAAGACTTATACAATCAAGGGTAGCGGTGCAGATAGTTCTTATGTCGTAATGGTTGATGACAGCCCTATTCAAAAAGGTAAAGTTGACTTTACAAAATCACCTGCAGTTGTAAGTGGTGTTGAAAATATTGCCTATGAAAGCGTTGCGATTTTGCCAAATAATCTTGTAGGTAAAACAAAATCCGAAGCAATCAGCCAGTTGAATGCAGCAGGTTTTGCAAATGTAGAAATCGTTGAATCACCAAGCGATGCAATTGAAAGTGGTTGTGTAATTGCACAAGACCCTGTATCCGATGGCACAACTAAGATTCCAACAAGTACAACAATTAAACTTACAATCAGTACAGGACCAAATGCAGAATAATATGTTAAAAGGAATAATAACAAAAGGTATTGGCGGCTTCTATTATGTTGAAGTCGCCAATGCGACTTATGAATGTAAGGCAAGGGGACTTTTCAGAAAAAACAGAATAACACCACTTGTCGGTGATACTGTTGAGATTTCAGTTAATGAAAACGCTGAAAACACAATTGATAAAATCTGTGAGCGTAAAAACTTTCTATTAAGACCGCCTGTGTCTAATATTGACAACTTAATTATTGTTGTTTCAACTTGTGAGCCAAAGCCAAATTTTCTTGTAATTGATAAACTTATTGCAACTGCTGAATATAAAAATATTGAGCCCGTAATAGTTGTATCAAAAACAGATTTAGGTGATTATAGCAGTATTGTGGAGGCTTATAAAAATAGTGGAATTACTTTAATTGTAATTGAAAACGATGAAGATGTAGAAAAAGTTCGTGCTTTAATGAAAAATAAAATTACGGCGTTTACAGGTAATTCGGGTGTAGGTAAAACAACATTGTTAAATAAACTTGACAGCACACTTAAACTCTCAACAGGTGCAATAAGTGAAAAACTCGGCAGAGGTCGTCATACTACCCGTGAAGCACAACTCTTTAATGTTTGTGGCGGTTATGTTATTGACACTCCGGGATTTTCGTCACTTGATTTCGCTAAAACAGAGATTATAAGAAAAGATGATTTGCCATATTGTTTCCGTGAGTTTAGAGAGCATTTAGGTAACTGTAAATTTTCAACTTGTTCTCATACTTGTGATAAAGGTTGCAAAATCTGTGAAGCAGTTGAAAACGGAGAAATAAGTAAATCAAGACACGATAATTATATTGCTATGTATAATCAGGCGAAGGAAATTAAAGAATGGGAACTGAAAGAAGATGTGTAATCATCGGTGGGGGAGATTGCTCTGCCGAAATCCTTAAAAAGAATATTTTAACTGATGATTTTATAATCTGTGCTGATAGTGGTTTTGATATTGCAACCGAGTGCGGATTTATACCTGACCTTTTAATTGGCGATTTTGACTCAATTAAAGCTGTTCCCACTAATGTTAGTAAGATTACACTTCCCGTTGAAAAAGATGTTACAGACACTGTAGCAGCCTTTAATGAGGGCGTAAAACTTGGATTTAATAAGTTTGTGCTTTTTGGGGGAACAGGTGGCAGATTTGAACATACACTTGCCAATATCTCGCTCATGGCGAATGCATCAAAATCGGGGGTTACTTTTGAAATTATTGATAATAAACATATTTTCAGAAGTATTACAAATTCGTCAATTAAAATTAAGAGAAAAGATAATCAACAAGTGTCTGTGTTCGCTTTTGGTGACCGTGCTTTTGGTGTAACGCTTAAAGGTTTTCACTATCCGTTATGGGATTATACTCTTGACCCTTTTAATGGTGCTTTAGGCACAAGTAATGATATTGTTGAAGATTTTGGTGAAATATCTGTATTAAAGGGTACTTTAATTATAATTGAAACAGAAATGTAACAAATAAATACCCCTTGCGTATAATGTAATAAATACATAGCAGGGGGTATTTTTATGGGAAGACGCTCAGGAGCAAAAGGAATAATTTTTGTAGCTTTGGGTCTTGGGTTAATAATTTCATTGATTCTTCCTGAAAAGTTCGTAATTGTATTACTTGCAATGGCACTTGTAATATGCGGAACTGCCCTTTGCAGAGCATAGGAGGATTTTTGTGAAAGTAGTATTGGTAAAAAGTCCAAAAGTCATAGGTGGTATTTTAAGAAAATTTTTTGGAATTAAAAAGACAACATAAAAGAAAGTTCCCAATGAAATCATTGGGAACTTTTAACATTAAGTATAGATTAACCGAAGTATCTTTGAAGAAGACCTTCAAATGCTTTACCGTGTCTTGCCTCGTCGCGAGCCATTTCGTGAACTGTATCATGAATTGCATCAAGACCAAGTTCTTTAGCGCGTTTTGCAAGGTCGAATTTGCCCATTGTTGCACCGTTTTCAGCGTCAACTCTCATTTCAAGGTTTTTCTTTGTGCTGTCTGTTACAACTTCACCAAGAAGTTCTGCAAATTTAGCAGCGTGTTCTGCTTCTTCATAAGCAGCCTTTTCCCAATAAAGACCAATTTCAGGGTAGCCTTCACGGTGTGCAACTCTTGCCATAGCAAGATACATACCAACTTCTGAACATTCACCTTCAAAATTTGCACGAAGGTCCATAATAATATCTTCACGTACACCTTTTGCAACGCCTACAACATGTTCAGCAGCCCAAGTTCTTTCGTCTTCTTTTACCTCGTTGAACTTGTCAGCAGGAACTTTACATTGAGGGCATCTTTCAGGTGCTGAATCTCCTTCATGAACATAACCACATACTGAGCATACAAATTTTTTCATAGTTTTTTTCCTCCAAAAAATAATTTTAATTTGATTTGTTACAGTTTTTGCATATTCCAAATGCCATTAAACTGTAATTAGTTACATAACCTACAATCTCGTCAGAGAAGGTGATACTGTCATTTTTGAATGACATTAAATCATATACTTTACCGCAGTCAGAACACTTAAAATGTGCGTGTGGGTTTACATTTCCATCAAAACGGTCATTAGCACCGTCGGGAATTCTTAAAACCATGCCACATTCCTCAAGCTGTGAAAGATTTCTGTAAAGTGTACCAAGGCTTAAATTTGGTATAACCTCACGAACTGACAGATAAAGTTCCATAGCAGTAGGGTGGTCATAACGCGATTGTAAATTTTCAATAATTGCTTCGCGTTGCTTACTTCGTCTTTCAATTGCCATTGTTCTCACTCCTTATCAGTAATGATTACTGTTATTATATCACATCTTTTGTAGTTGTCAATACTTTTTTATAAAAAACAGGTGATTTTTTTGAAAAAAATTTTTGCGTTGATTTTAATTATTATATTTATATTCTCGGGTTGCGAAAATACAACAAATGAAACAACAGAAATAACTCAAAAACCAAATGAAAATATTATAGGTGTGTGGATTAACTATAACGAAATTCAAAATCTTATTGACGATTGTGATAATCAATCGCAACTTAATGATAAAATAATTTCAATGCTCAATGAGTTTACAAAATACAACATAAATACAATTTTTCTTCATTCAAGAGCATTTGACGATTGCTTTTATAATTCAAAACTTTATCCGCCAAGCGAATATTGTGTAAATGATAATAATGAATTGAAATTTGATGTCTTGCAATCTTTTATTGATTTAAGTAAAGATTTTAACATTGAAATTCACGCGTGGGTAAACCCTTACAGAATTCGCAAAGATAATAAAACAGATTTAATCAATAAAAACACTTTAGCAGGTGAATGGTACGCTAAAAATCCCCAAGACCAAAGACTGATAATTACAGATAACAGCATTTTTTATAACCCTGCATATATTGAAGTTCAAAAATATGTTTTAAGTGGAATTAAAGAGATTTTAGAAAATTATAGTGTTGATGGAATACACATTGACGACTATTTTTATCCAACTACAAGCGATACAATTGATACTGAAATATATAATAATTATGTAAAAAATGGTGGTAAGTTGTCACTTGCAGATTTTAGAAGAGAAAATGTTAATTCGCTCATAACTTCAATATATTCACTTGTTAAATCATATAATCAGGATTTGTGCTTTTCAATCAGCCCGTCAGCTGATATTGATGCCGACTATAACTCCCATTATGCAGATGTAAAATTGTGGGCATCGCAAAAAGGATATGCAGATTATATAATTCCGCAAATCTATTTCGGTTTTGACCATGAAACAATGCCATTTGAAACCGTACTTAAAGAGTGGCTTAAACTAAAAACCAATCATTGCAAAATCGCAATAGGACTTTCAATTTATAAGTCCGGTAAAATAGATAATTATGCAAAGTCAGGCAGTAGCGAATGGCTTGACAATACAAATATACTTCAAAGACAAATATCAATAATTGATAATAATGAAAATCTTAACGGTTATGCTTATTATTCTTGTGATTACTTCTTAAACGATTTCAATGAAAATCTGCAACAGGAAAAGCTGAATATTATTTCATAGTTGGCAATATATGTATCTTGACGATTATAGTGATTTTTGGTAAAATAATCATATAAATTGTCAAGGAAGTGAGAAAATGAAAAACAGTATTTTCAAAAGCATTGTTTCATTAGTTTTAACTATATCTATGCTGTTTTCATTTTCATCAATTTTCTTTGTAAATGCAGCCGAAACTAAAACAGGTGTTATTATTACAACTGCAAGGTTAAGAACAGGTCCCGGCACTAACCACAGTCAGACTGTTGATAAATATGGTGAAAAAATTGCACTATATAAAGATGATGTTGTTACAATCTTGTCAGAACACGAATCATCAAATAATGATATCAATAATCCTATTTGGTATAAGGTTTCAATTAAAAGAAGTGGCACAACATATACAGGCTATGTTTCAGCAAGTCTTGTTATAGTTAATACAAATTCAGGGGCACTTGAAAATGTGCCTGAAGAATATAAATCATACATTGAAAAACTTCTTGCACTTCATCCTGATTGGAATTTCGTTGTTTACGATACTGGTATTGAATGGGATAGTCTTTTCACTACCGCTGCTCAATGTGCATTTGGTACAAATGTTGTCCATTCTTCTTATTGGTTGTCATATCGTTCAACTCAATCGGGTGCGTACAACTGGCGAACTGATGAATGGTATAATCCCGAAAAAGAAACCGGTTGGTATCAGGCAAACGCACAGTTGATTGCTTACTATATGGACCCTCGTAATTTCCTTAACGAACAACATATATTTATGTTTGAAGCATTATCTTATGACGAAAAAACACAAACTCTTGATGGCGTTAAAAAGATTTTATCAGGTTCATTTATGGATGATACTGAAATAACTAACACAACCGGTGACAAAATCTTGTATGCAGAGGCTTATATCAATGCTGGTCAGATTGCTGATGTTAGTCCTTATCATCTCGCTTCCCGTACAGTTCAAGAAGTAGGTAAAAACGGTAGTGGCTCAACAAGTGGTACATATAAAGCAAAAGACGGTACTGATTATTCAGGCTATTATAATTTCTATAATATAGGTGCTACTGCAAGTTCAGACCCTATAGGTAACGGTTTGAAATATGCAACAGGCTCAACATCTAATAGCACTCAAAAAGAAAGATATTTGTTACCTTGGAATTCACAATATAAAGCTATTGTTGGCGGTGCAAAGTGGATTGGCTATGGTTATATAAATAATAAACAGGACACTTTGTATTATCAAAAATTCAATGTTGTAAATAAGGTGTGGACACATCAGTATATGGCTAATGTTATGGCACCTGCTTCTGAATCGGTAACAATTAAAAATGCATATTCAAACCTTGGTATTCTTGATAATAGCTTCACATTTTTAATTCCATATTACAGAAATATGCCTACTGAAGCCTGCTCACCACCCATAAAGAGTAATGCAAACCCTAACAACTGGCTTTCAACACTTAAAATCGGTAATTATGATATAAATTTTGATGCGGGTAAAACAAGCGGTTATTCATTAGAGGTTGGCGGTGATGTTTCTTCAGTAAACATCTCGGCAACAACTGTTAATGCAAAAGCAAAAGTTGAGGGTGTAGGTACTGTAGCGTTAAAAGAGGGTAATAACACAATAAATGTTGTTGTTACTGCTGAAAATGGCGATAAGCGTACTTATACTGTAAATATCACTCGTAACATTGAAAACAAAATACCACTAAAGAGCATTTCATTAAGTAAAACAGAACTTTCAATGTTTGACGGTGACTCAACAACTCTTAAGGTAAGTTATAATCCATCAACAACTACTGATGATAAGACAGTAACTTGGACATCATCAAACACAAAAGTTGCTACCGTTTCAAAAGATGGTAAAATTACTGCTATTGGTGCAGGCATAACAACAATTACTGCAAAAGTTGGTAATTGTACTGCAACTTGTAAAGTAACGGTGTCAAGCAATATCATAAAAGGCGATGTTGATGCCGATAAAGAAGTTACAATTGCTGATGCACTTATGATATTTAAGTATAAATCAGATGAAGTAAGCCTTTCTTCATCACAACTTAAAGCCGCTGATACTGATGGTAATGGATATGTTGAACTTGCAGATGCTTTAAGAATTTTCAAATTTAAGAGTCAGGAAATTGATTCCTTATAATATTTAACTACTGATTATATAATCGGCAGTTAATTTTTTAACAAAAATGTCAAAATTCGTTGACACTTTTCAATATTAGGAGTAAACTTATATTGTTAAAAATTTGTTAATCTTATAAAAGAGGTGTTATAACAATGGCAATGCAGTTAACTGCTGAACAGCAGGCAATGCTCAACGGCGAACAAGGCGAAGTTATGGCTAAGGTTATGAAAACACTTGTTATGTACGGTGAAACTTTCGGTGCAGAAAGAATGGTACCAGTAACAAGTGAAAAAGGTCATCTTGTTACAAGTTTCGGTCTTAAGATGATGACTCCTGTTTTCGATTTAATGGACCAGTTACTTAATGCTGGTGTTACTTCAAAGCAGAAATTTTCAGTTGACCCTAAACCATTTGACCCGGCAGTTCCATCAGATTTCTTAAAGAACTTTGTTTTCAAAAAGTTTATGTATTCAAAGCAAGATTCATATAACGAACAGCTTCGTAAAATGGGTCTTCTTGATGATAATGCATATACTTGTGCTTGTTATCTTGATGAAGTAGGCAACACTCCAAAGAAAGGCGACATTCTTTCTTGGGCAGAATCAAGTGCGGTGGCATACGCAAACTCAGTTATCGGTGCTCGTTGCAACCGTAACTCAGGTCTTATTGAAATGATGGGTTCAATTGCAGGTTTCGTTCCTGATTTTGGTCTCCTTACAGATGAAGGCAGAAAAGCAACATGGATTATCGAAGTTAAATGTTCAAAGAAACCTGAAGCACAGATTTTAGGTTCTGCTATCGGTATGAAAGTTATGGAAGATGTTCCATTCGTTAAAGGTATGAACGAATGGCTTGGCAACGAACTTAATGACGATGCTAAAGCATATCTTAAAGATTTCGGTGCTGCTTGTGCATCTAACGGTGCAGTTGGTCTTTATCATATTGAAGGACTTACACCTGAAGCAGTTGAACTTGGTGACTCTCTTATCGCTGAAAATGCACAGGTTTATGTTATTGATGATGCTGAACTTGAAAGAGTTAAGGCATCATACCCGGTTATGTGGAAAAATCCTGATGCAACACCTAAGCTTTGCTTCGTAGGTTGCCCACATATGACTATGGCTCAGCTTAAAGAGTGGACAAACAATGTTTACGAAGGTCTTAAAAAGAACGGTAGAAGCAAGGTTTCAGTTCCTACAGTATTTACAGCTCCTCCTGCAGTTTGTGACGAATTCAAAAAGACAGATTTGTATGCAAAACTTCAATCTACAGGTGTTGTACTCAGTTACATTTGCCCACTTATGTATATGAACAACCCACTTGCAAAGAAGATGCCTGTAATCACAAACTCAAATAAACTTCGTACATATACAACTTCTCGTTACTATACAAGCGAAGAAATTCTTGACATTATTACAAAGGAGGCAAAATAAAATGAAAACATTCAAAGGTCGTCCAGTAGTTCCGGGTACAGCAACAGCTACTGCTCTTGTTTCACACGGTGGTTTCAATACACTTGCTTCTTTTCAGGGTGCATTACAGTTTGGCGATAAACAAGCAAAATGTGGTGACCAGAATAATGCTGATATCTATGAAAAACCAATGGTAGGCACAGCACTTTGCCTTCCACAGACAATCGGTTCAACAACAGGTGGTCTTGTTCTTTATTGTGCAAAGGTTATGGAGCGTTGTCCTGCTTGTATGCTTTTCTCAGAGCATATCGACTCACTTGCAGCTGCAGGTGCAATTATCGGTTCAGTGTGGACTGATACTCCAATGCCAACAGTTGACTGTCTTGGCGAAGAGTTCTTGAACACTGTAAAAACAGGTGATAAAATCACAGTTTACGAAGACGGAACAGTAACAGTTGAATAATTAAAATAGGCACCCATTCGGGTGCCTAAATTTTTTGCTTAACAATAAAGATTTAAGGAAGTTTTTTACCACACTTATTGCAGAATTCAAATTCATCTTCAACGGGATTTCCACAGAAAGGACAAAAACTACTTTCCCTGTTATTAGGAAAAGAATAATCGTAATTATTTCCAAATTTTTCGTTTAATGGGTCCGGTTCTTCGTTTTCGTTAGTAATATCATATTCTGAATATCTTTTTTTAGAAGTAGCGTTCTTAAAGTTGTATATAGTTGTAACAATGGCAATTCCTGTCCAAAGCAACCCGAAAACTGCCATAATTAGACTTGCTTGTGATGCTAAAAATGTCCAGAGTAGTCCAAAACCAATCATAAATATGCCGATAATACCACTCATAAAAGATGGACCACGACCGCGTTTTATACTTTTCATTAAGAGACACTCCTTTGTTAATTTTATTCTGTATTGATTATATCATGCTTACTTTTATATCGCAATATTTAAGTAAAAAATACTTGATTTTGTTTTAAGTATAATATATAATACATAACTGTTGATACGGAGAGTTGTCCGAGCTGGTCGAAGGAGCACGACTGGAAATCGTGTAAACTGCTAAAACGGTTTCGAGGGTTCGAATCCCTTGCTCTCCGCCAAGAAAATAAGGACACCACTAAATAAAATAGTGAGTGTCCTTTAATTTTAGAATTGGGGTATTTTATGTTCGAGCAAATTATAAATACTGTAAATGACGCGTTATATAGTTACATTCTTATTATCATTCTTTTGTTGGGTGGATTATATTTCACTTGTCGCACAAAGTTTGTTCAGTTTAGATTATTCAAAGAACAGTTCCGTGCAGTTATGGAAAAACCTAAAGATGCAAATGGTGTTTCTTCATTCCAAGCACTTATGGTGTCAACTGCATCTCGTGTAGGTACAGGTAATATTATCGGTGTTTCAACGGCATTATGCCTTGGCGGTTTTGGTTCAGTATTTTGGATGTGGCTTATTGCAATCGTTGGTAGTGCATCTGCATTTATTGAAAGTACACTTGCACAGATTTACAAGAAAAAAGGTCCTGACGGAAGTTATGGTGGACCTGCTTATTATATTGAAAATGCCCTTAAATGCAGACCACTTGCCATTGTATTTTCAATTCTTTTAATTGTTACATATGGCTTTGGTTTTAATATGCTTGCTTCATATAACTTGCAGTCAACATTTTCAAGTTATGATTTTTATAATAAAGAAACAACTCCTTGGATTATAGGTCTTATTGTTGCTGTGCTTGTTGGCTTTTGTCTTTTCGGTGGTGGCAAGCGTATATTAAAGGTTACAAGTACACTTGTTCCATTTATGGGAGTTGCTTATATTCTTATAGCCCTTGTAATTGTATTTATGAATATAGGTCTTTTGCCCGATATTTTCAAAACTATCTTTGCTGAAGCATTTGATTTTCAAGCAATATTTGGTGGATTTAGTGGCTCTTGTGTAATGTTTGGTATCAAGCGTGGAATTTTCAGTAATGAGGCTGGTGTTGGCTCTGCACCAAACGCCTCAGCATCAGCTCAAGTTAACCACCCAGTTAAACAAGGGCTTGTTCAAGTACTTTCAGTGTTCATTGATACCGTTCTTATTTGTTCAGCAACCGCATTTATGTGTATGAGTTCAGGCGTTGAGCCAAGTGCAAAACTTTCAGGTGCACCTTATGTTCAGGCTGCTTTAAGTAGTACTCTTGGTACATTCGGACCAATTTTTATTACAATTGCTATGATTTTATTTGCGTTTACAACACTTGTTGGTAATCTTTTTTATGTAGATAAAGCAATTTTCTTTATCTACAAGAAAATGCCAAGCAAAACATTTATGAGAATTTATTATGTTATAGCATCTTTAGTAATTTTACTTGGTGCAGGACTTAGTGCTGACTTGCTTTGGGATATTGCAGATATAACAATGGGTGCAATGACAATTATAAATATGCCTGTAATCCTTTATTTAGGCAAATATGCATATAGAGCATTAAAAGACTATGAAAAACAGCGTAAAAACGGTGTAGAACCTGTTTTCAAAGCAAAGAACATAGATTTACCACATAAAACTGATTATTGGAACTAAATAACATTAAAATCACCTTATACATAAACTGTATAGGGTGATTTTTTATGCGAAGTTTTGAATATAACAGAAACAATGCAGTAGATTATGCAAAAAGATGGGCATTGTCACGAAATCCAAGATATTATGATTTTCACGGAATAGGAGGGGACTGCACTAATTTCGCATCACAATGTATATATGCAGGTGCAGGAGTAATGAACTACACAAAGGATTATGGTTGGTATTATATTTCACCTGATGACCGTGCAGCTGCTTGGTCGGGCGTGGAATATTTATATAGATTTCTTACAACAAATACGAGCGTTGGACCCGTTGGCAGAAATGCCAATTTAAGCGAGATACAACTTGGTGATGTAATCTTTTTAAGTAACGGACAAAGACTTTATCATACTCTTGTGGTAACGGGATTTGACACTGATGGCGAAATACTAATTTGTGCCCACACAAACGATTCATATATGCGTCGACTCGATAGTTACAGATACAACTCATTAAAACCCGTGCATATTGAAAAAGTGAATACTTGGTAAAAGAAAAAGGATTGGAGCTATTTCCAATCCTTTTGTATTACATCTGTTCCAAAATATATTGCTTTACATCTTCCAATTTGCTTTCTTTCCATTTGCCTTCTTCAGCTTTTTCGGCTAATGGACAAATAATATAGAAATCAAGCGTTTCACCGGGAACTCGACCTGTTCGCAAAGGCTCTGCAAAATGTTCTTTCCATTTCTCTTCACTTGCACCTTTGAATTCTTCAGGCTTTAAGTAGGTCATTTGTCGTTTTGTTGCAGCAATAAGCATCTTTGCCGATAAAGGTGCTAAAAGCTCATATTCGTCCTTTTGAACATCAACAAATATGCGTGGTAACTTATCTTTAACAATTTTTTCTTCACCACGAATAATTTTAAGTCCCATTGGCTCAAAATTGAATTCATTTTCAGAAAAGTTAAGTTTAATAATCAACCCAATATCAGTATTAAACTGTGAGCGTTGATAATCCGTATCAAAAATAAAGTTGCCAAGTGAATAGAAAATTACTTTATCCCCAACAGTTTCATAATTCATCGGTACATGTGGATGATGTGCAACAACAATATCAGCACCCATTTCCAAATACTTGTGATATCTCTCACGAGTGTAAGGGGAAGGGAGCGGAGTAAATTCTTCACCTGCGTGGGCAACTACAATACACCAACGACAAGTCTTTTTAATTTCGTTAATGGACTTTTGAATTTCGTCAAGGTCACTCCAACTGTAACAACCCGGCTTATCAACATCTGCTTTTCTGCAAGCTCGCTGATAACCAACGCCAAACATACCAATTCCGCCCGCTTCATTAAGAATAACGGGTTTTCTAGCCTCGTCAATATTCATTCCTGCACCGATTGTCTGCACACCATTTTCTTTTGCAATTTTCAATGTACTTTCAATGCCATAAGGACCTGCATCCATAATATGATTATTACAGATATTCCATATATCTGATTTCATATTATTAAGTACTTTTACAGCCTTTGGGTCAATAGTATGTAATAACTGTTGAACACCACTTTGAGTAGTATTCTGTTCTGCAACAGCAACAGGACCTTCAACATTTGTGATTACATGGTCAGCACTATGAAGAAAGTCGAGAATTTCTTGTGATATTAAGTTTTCATCATCCCATTTACCATACATATATCGGTCAAAACCAATATCACCGGTAAAAACTAAAGAAGTTTTTTCTTTCATAGAAATAAGCCTTTCGAATAATTTATTTCATTATAACATTATTATAGTTATATTTCAATTCGGTATTTTTGATTTGAATTCTTTTTTCTTTGATAGTTTTCTTTTTGTTCGCCTATCTGTAGAGTTGTCTTGCCATGTTGTTAAATTTGAAATACAAAGTTTTAAAAAGCTATTTACATATACATCAAAACATTCGTTAGTTCCATTGAAGTTATATCCATTAACAGTTGGTTCTATGTTTTTGAGAAATAATTCTCTCATTTCAAAGATATCAATGGGTGTACCGTTGCTGTTACTGAACCAACAACCGAAAGAAGGGTCAAAAACACACCATTTATCGAGTTCACTGATATATGCCTGACAAGTAAAATGACAACTTTTAAATTTTGTTGAAATCATACAAACAGGATACGCTTTGATGCCAACTGCAACAAGACAGTCTGCAAATGCAATAGCTTTCAGCCTACAGTTAATTGCATTTTTAAAAGGTTTATCAAACGAATAATTTAAAATATCCAATGTGTTGTCGCATATGGGTATTATTTGTGCACCATTATAAAAAGTGTGTTCTTTTAACCAATTAAGTATTTGTAATACTTTTTCAAAATCACTATTATCTGTTGCGATATTGGATAATTTGTATTTATTTGTTATTTGTTTATGGAAATCACGATATGAAGTTATATTATCAATGTTAGTGACAAATGGGTCTTCGTTATTTTGAAATTTATCTCTTTTTGTTAATGGGTCTTCTGCAAGAGCTCTCTTATAATCAAAATTTTTAACGTATTCAATATATCTTTTCTTGTTTTGGACTTTAATACATTCAAGTAAAACTTTAATTCTCATATTTTTTCTCCATTTTTGTATTATTTCTTTGATTAGATTATATCATTAACTATTAGTCAAAACAATTGTTTAGTGGTTGTATTTTGCTAAAAATACTAACTTAATGGTTGAATTTGAATATTTTCTTCAATTATTTATATTATTACTAATTAGAAAATAGTAGTCCGACAAAATTCGAAACTGCAATTCTAGAGAGTATTCTGTTTACTTATTAACTTTTCACTATTACATCTTACTTTCCAAAAATCGATTCTAAAATTTAGTGAAGAGTGAATAGTTAAGAAGTAATAAGTAAAATCGAGAAGTCGCGAATACAACATCTCGATTTTTGGTGCGGGTAGCAGGGGTCGAATGTATGCTACGGCTACGCCTTGCATCCATTTCGCTCGGTGACCCAAATTCTAACGAATTTCGGTACCCACCTCACGACCTTTTGCTAAAAATGATTCACCGAATCATTTTCTTAACGCAAAAACCTTCCCAGGTTCGACCACCTGTATAAAATAAAGGACCCCAACAAAATGTTGAAGTCCTTTGTTTGGTGCGGGTAGCAGGGGTCGAACCTGTACACCTCTCGGCACAAGATCCTAAATCTTGCGTGTCTGCCAATTCCACCATACCCGCGAATACTTGCATATTATATCAAAGTTTTTTTCAAAATTCAATAGACAAATCCATTATTATGTATTAAAATATATATGATATTATGCCTTAATGGGCTTTGTATAATTTGGAGGTAAAAATTATGGGATTTATGAAAACTCGTTGGACTGATAAGGTTGACAGAAATAATCCGTTGCCTGAGTATCCTCGTCCACAAATGGAGCGTAGTGATTGGATGTCTCTTAATGGCGTTTATGACTATGCAATCAAAGGTGCAAATTGCGAATGGGCGGAAGATTTTGATGGTGAAATCGTAGTGCCATTTGCAGTTGAAAGTATGCTTTCAGGTGTACAAAAACCATTACTCCCAAGTCAGCGTCTTTGGTATAAAAAGACATTTACAATTCCAGAAAATATGAAAGGCAAGAACATTCTTCTTAACTTTGCTGCTGTTGATTGGCAGTGTAAAGTTTATGTAAACAAATCTCTTGCAGGTACACATACAGGTGGTTACGCAACATTTACACTTGATATTACAAGTTTACTTAATGACGGTGAAAATGAACTTGTAGTCTGCGTTTATGACCCAACTGAAAAAGGTTGGCAACAGCGTGGTAAACAGGTTATTGATACTCACGGATTCTGGTATGTTGCAACATCAGGTATCTGGCAGAGTGTTTGGCTTGAAGCAGCGGATGCTTGCCATATCACAAAACTTCGTATGATTCCTGACATTGACGAAAAAGCTCTTAAAATCAAAACTTTTGCTACAGAAGAAAATTGTGAAGTAAAGGTTACAGTTTTTGATGGCGAAACAGTTGTATCTGAAAACACAATCTCAATGGATGATGAAATCAAGTTTGACGATATAAAACTTTGGTCACCTGAAAATCCATTCCTTTATGACCTTAAAATTGAACTCTTGAAAGATGGCAAAACTGTTGATACAGTTAAGAGCTACATTGGTATGCGTAAGTTCTCAATGGAAAAAGATAATTACGGTATTCCAAGATTTTTCCTTAATAATGAGCCATATTTTCAGAAAGGTCTTCTTGACCAAGGTTATTGGTCAGATGGTGGTATGACACCTCCAACAGATGAAGCAATGATTTATGATATTGAAACAATGAAGAGATTAGGCTTCAATATGCTTCGTAAACATATCAAAGTCGAACTTGACCGTTGGTATTATCATTGTGACCGTCTTGGTATGCTTGTATGGCAAGATATGGTTAGTGGTGGCGAATACATAGGTCAGTTCCTTGCAGGTGTCACACCATTCTTTGGTATCCATGTTAAAGATGATAAATACAAGGCTTTTAAGCGTGGCGAAAAGAAATGGCGTGATGAATTTAAGCGTGAACTTAACGAAATGCTTAATCAGTTGTTTAATCACACTTGTATTTCAGTATGGGTACCATTTAATGAAGGCTGGGGTCAATTTGACTCAGTTCAGATTGCAACAAGTGTTAAAAACTTTGACCCAACAAGACTTGTTGACCATGCAAGTGGTTGGCACGACCAAGGTGCAGGCGACTTTAACAGTATGCACAGATATGTTGTGCCTGTAACTCCTCGCAGAAATGACGGTAGAATTTTTGTAATTTCTGAATACGGCGGATACAGCAGAATCGTAAGTGACCACACTTGGGACGAAACAAAGAGTTTCGGTTATATGATGTATAAGACAAAAGAGTCACTCTCAAAAGCATATAAAAACTTACATGAAAGACAGATTATTCCACTTATTGACAAAGGACTTTGTGCAACCGTTTATACACAGGTTAGTGATGTTGAAAACGAAGTTAATGGTATTTTAACTTATGACCGTGAGCATATTAAGATTGATGAAGATGTGCTTATCGATATCAACAGCAAACTTACAATAATGAAATAATTATGAAAAGTAATAAACAAAAGTTAAGAATACTTTATATTATTGACATTCTTGCAAATAAATCTGATGAAGACCATTTATTATCCGCAAACGACATTATTCGTTATCTTAAAGATGATTACGGTATAGAATGTGAGCGAAAAACTGTATATGACTGCATTGATTGTCTAAATGAATATGGTTATGAGATTATAAAATCGTCATCTCCTCGCGGTTACTTTATGGTGCCATATCATTTTGAAACTGCCGAACTTCGTTTGCTTATTGATGCAGTTCAGTCTGCAAACTTTATTTCTGCTAAAAAGACAAAAGCGTTACTTAAAAAGTTTTCTGCATTTGCAAGTGAGTATCAATATAAACGACTTGAAAAACAGGTTTATATTGACAACAGAAATAAAGGGTCAAATGAAAATATTTTTTATAATATTGATATTTTGAATAATGCGATTTTGCAGAAAAAACAAGTTGAAGTTGTTTACAGAAGACGAAAAGTAGTTGAAAGTAATCGTGCTCAATATGAAGAAAAGAGTATGACTATCAACCCGTATGCACTTATTTGGGCAGATGACCATTATTATCTTGTTGGTAATTACAGTAAGTATGATAATCTTATTCATCTTCGTGTTGACCGTCTTAAAAGCGTCACTGTTACTGAAAAAAATGCTCGTCGTTTTTCAGAAGTTTCACCATATACAACATCATTTGATACTGCAGATTACAGCAACAAACACTTGTCAATGTTTGCAGGTGATATTAAACCTGTTGAACTTATTTGTAAAAATGAAATTATCGAAGAATTTATTGACAGATTCGGTGAAAAATGTCTTATGAAGGCTTTTGATGATGAACATTTTATTGCAAAATTTGATGTTGCAGTTACAAATGGTCTCGTTTCTTGGATTATGCAGTTTGGCGATAGTATTAAGGTGCGAGGTCCTAAAGAGTTAAAAAATATGATAATAGACAAAACTAATTCGATTTTGTCTATGTATAATGGGTAAAATGATAATTTTTTAACAAATCTGTACTTTATACTTGAAAAAAAACAATCATTAGTATAAAATATGCTATGGTAAAATTTAATTTATAATATCTTTGAAAGGATGTATTTTCAATGAGCAGTGCATTAAACAAAAAGACAGTTGAAGATTTACAGGTAGCTGGCAAGAAAGTTCTTGTTCGTTGCGACTTCAATGTTAAAATGGAAAATGGCGTAATTACAAGTGACAAGAGAATTGTTGCTTCATTACCAACAATCAAATATCTTATCGAAAACGGTGCAAAAGTAATTCTTTGCTCACACCTTGGTCGTCCAAAGGGTGAAGTAGTTCCTGAATTCTCACTTGCTCCTGTTGCTGCAAGACTTTCTGAACTTCTTGGTCAGGAAGTTAAAATGGCAAAAGATGTTGTAGGTGAAAGTGCAAAGTCTTTGGCAGCTGACCTTAAAGATGGCGAAGTTCTTCTTCTTGAAAATGTTCGTTATGAAAAAGGCGAAACAAAGAATGACCCAGAACTCAGCAAGAAATTTGCTGACCTTGCAGAACTCTATGTAAATGACGCTTTCGGTTCAGCTCATAGAGCTCACTCATCAACAGCAGGTGTTGCAGAACATCTTCCTGCAGCTTGCGGTTACCTTATTCAGAAAGAAATCGAATTTATCGGCGGTGCTCTTGAAAATCCAAAGAGACCACTTGTTGCAATCCTTGGTGGTGCTAAAGTTTCTGATAAAATTGGTGTTATTACAAACCTTATTGACAAGTGTGATACACTTATCATCGGTGGTGGTATGGCTTATACATTTATGAAAGCACTTGGCCACAACATTGGTACTTCACTTCTTGAAGCTGATAAGATTGAACTTGCTGCTGAAATGATGAAGAAAGCTGAAGAAAAAGGTGTTAAGTTCCTTATTCCGGTGGACAACAAAGTTGGTAAGGAATACGCTGCTGATACTGAAGCAATGGTTGTTAATTCTGATGATATTCCTGACGGTTGGATGGGTCTTGACATTGGTCCTAAGACACAGGCAATCTTTGCAGATGCAGTTAAAGATGCAGGCACAGTAATCTGGAATGGTCCTATGGGCGTTTCTGAATGGGCTAACTTTGCATCAGGTACAATTGCAGTTGCAACAGCTATCGCAGAAAGCAACGCAATTTCAATTATTGGTGGTGGCGATTCAGCTGCTGCTATCCAGAAACTCGGTTTTGCTGACAAGATGTCTCACATCTCAACAGGTGGCGGTGCATCTCTTGAATACCTTGAAGGTAAAGTTCTTCCTGGTATTGCAGCACTTAACGACAAATAATTAAAATAATATGGGAGGACTTTATAAGGTCCTCCCACAATTTGCAATAAGGAGTAAATATAATTATGAAAAAAGAACTTCGTAGAGCAGTTATCGCAGGTAACTGGAAAATGAATAACACACCTTCTCAGGCAAAAGCACTTATTGAAGAAATGAAGCCACTCGTTGCTGATGCAAACTGTGATGTTGTACTTTGTGTACCATTTATTGATATTCCTGCAGCAGTTGAAGCAGCAAAAGGCTCAAACATTAAAATTGGTGCAGAAAATGTTCACTTCAAAGCTTCAGGTGCTTATACTGGTGAAATTTCAGCAGATATGCTTAAAGAAGCAGGTGTTGAATATGTAGTAATCGGTCATAGCGAAAGAAGACAGTACTTCGGTGAAACAGACCAGACTGTAAATCTTCGTTCACTTGCAGCTCTTAATGCAGGTCTTAAAGCAATTATTTGCGTTGGTGAGACTCTTGAACAGAGAGAACTTGGCTACACAGAAACACTTCTTAAGTTCCAGACAAAAATGGCGCTTACAAATGTTACAAAAGAACAGCTTAAAGATGTAATTATCGCTTATGAGCCAGTTTGGGCTATTGGTACAGGCGTTACTGCTACTGCTGACCAGGCTGACGAAGGTAACGGCTATGTTCGTGAAGCTATTGCAGAAGCATACGGTGCTGATGTTGCTGAAACAGTTACAGTTCAGTACGGCGGTTCAATGAACGCAGCAAATGCTGATGAACTTGTTGCTAAAGTAAATGTTGATGGCGGTCTTATCGGCGGCGCATCTCTTAAAGCAGTTGATTTCTCCAAAATCGTTGCTGCTGCATCTAAATAATTAAAAGGTGAATTAAATGAAAAAACCTGTAGTTTTATGTATTATGGACGGTTTTGGTTACAACCCAAGTGATTACGGTAATGCAATCATAGCGGCAAAAACACCAAGACTTGACGAAATTTTTAAGAATAATCCAATGACTTATATCGGTGCATCAGGTATGGATGTTGGTCTTCCTGATGGTCAGATGGGTAACTCTGAGGTTGGCCACACTAATATCGGTGCAGGTCGTGTTGTTTATCAAGAACTCACAAGAATCACAAAATCAATTATGGATGGTGATTTCTTTGAGAATGATGTGTTTATGGGTGCAATTGAGAATTGTAAGAAAAACAATTCAGCACTTCACCTTATCGGTCTTCTTTCTGATGGTGGTGTTCATAGCCATAACACACATTTATATGCACTTGTTGAACTTGCAAAGAAAAATGGTCTCGATAAAGTATTTGTTCACGCTTTACTTGACGGTCGTGATGTTCCACCAAGTTCAGGTGTTGATTTTATTAAAGAACTTGAAGATAAACTTGCAGAAATTGGTGTAGGTAAAATTGCTACAGTTATGGGTAGATTTTACGCTATGGACCGTGACAATATGTGGGACAGAGTTGGTATGGCTTACAATGCAATGGTTAACCGTGAAGGTATTGCAACTGATTCTGCACTTGAAGCAGTTAAAAAGTCATACGAAACTATTGATGAAGACGGTAAATATCTTACTGACGAATTTGTTATGCCAACAGTTGTTAATGGTGCAGATGCAATTTCTGCAAACGATTCAGTAATCTTCTTTAACTTCCGTCCTGATAGAGCAAGAGAAATCACAAGAACTTTTGTTGACCCTGATTTTACAGGATTTGAGCGTAAAGAATTCTTCCCACTTTACTATGTATGTATGACTCAGTATGATGCTGAAATGCCAAATGTAAATGTTGCATATAAGCCTGAGGCTCTTACAAATACAATGGGTGAGTATCTTTCAAAACTCGGTAAAACTCAGCTTCGTATTGCTGAAACACAGAAGTATGCTCATGTAACATTTTTCTATAATGGTGGCGAAGAAAAGGTTTATCCGGGTGAAGACAGAGTTCTTATTGACTCTCCAAAGATTTCAACATTTGACTTAAAGCCTGAAATGAGTGCATACGAAGTTTGTGATGCAGCTTGTGAACAGATTTTAAGCGGTAAATATGATGTTGTTATCCTTAACTACGCTAACTGCGATATGGTTGGTCATACAGGTATTTTTGATGCTGCTGTTAAGGCTGTTGAAGCAGTTGACGAGTGTGTTGGCAAACTTGTTGATGCAGTAGAAAAAATGGATGGCGTAATTCTTATTACAGCTGACCATGGTAATGCAGATAAAATGTATGAAGATGATGGCTCACCATTTACTGCTCATACAACTAACCCTGTTCCATTGGTTGTAGTAGGTAAAGAATGCACTCTTAAACAAGAGGGCGGTAAACTTTGCGACCTTTCTCCAACAATGCTTGACATTATGGGACTCGATATTCCTGCTGAAATGAACGGCGTGTCACTTATCGAAAAATAATTATTAATTGTAGTTATGGACTTCACTTTTATAGTGAAGTCCATTTTTAATTTATCAATATTGTTGATTTTTATGAAAAATAGTGTTAAACTACAAATGCCAAACAAATTTAATTTTTTAGCTCACTATTAGTATGTGTATTTTTATTGTTTTTGGTAAAAATACAGATGCTCTATTTGCATATACTTTTGGTGAGTAATGTAGATTTGTTTGGCGACAGTTGGAGCTATGTATTTTTCGTGCGTTGGCTTTGGCTGGCGCACTTTTTATTTTGTGGAGGAAACTATTATGAATTAATCCGCATAATTTCAAGTTAATAAACTACAATATTTTTTCTTGCAACATATTATTTAATATGATATTATAAAATTAGAAAATGGGAGATGAGAGTTATGCGCAAAATACATAAGTTTTTATCAATTATCCTTGCAGTTTTTATAGTAATATCCATCATTCCAATCACAGCAAGTGCAGCTACATATACAGGCACTTGCGGTGATAATTTAACTTGGACTTATAATACATCATCATACACTTTAACTATTTCAGGCATAGGAGCCATATATGATTATGAATATAATAATCGTCCGTGGGAAAGCTATGAAGATAAAATTAAAAATGTTGTTGTTGAAGATGGTGTAACATCTATTGGTAACTATTCTTTTTATGGTTGCGGGTATCTTGTTAACGTTACATTACCTGACGGTGTAACAAAGATTGGTCATCGTGCATTTTACAGTTGCAATTCCCTTGCAAATATAACAATTCCTGACACAGTAACCACTATTGGACAATCTGCATTTTATTATTGCTATTCACTTAAAAGTATCAACATCCCTTATGGGATAACAACCATTAGTGCGGGAGCGTTTAATTTATGTGAAAAACTTATAGAAATAACAATTCCTGACAGCGTGACAGAGATTGGAGAATATGCATTTGCTGGATGTGATGGTCTTACGGAAATAATAATTCCCGATAGTGTAACAACAATTGGGAAACATGCATTTTCTGGATGTTATGGTTTAATAAGTGTAACAATAGGTAATGGTGTAACAACGATTGGAAATAGTGCATTTAATAGTTGTAAGGGTCTTACAACTATAACAATCCCCAAAAATGTAGCAACAATTGAAAGTCGTGCATTTGCAAATTGTGAAAAGCTTACAGGCATAATGGTTGATAATGATAATCAATACTTTGTAAATGATGAATATGGAGTATTGTTTAATCAAGACAAAACAACTCTTATGCAGTATCCAATAGGACATACAAGAACAAGTTATACAATTCCTGATGGAGTAACAACAATTGAAGAAATGGCATTCTATAATTGTTTGGCATTAACAAATGTCACTTTTCCAAATGGTGTTGAAACAATTAATTATTGTGCTTTTGATGGTTGTGCTAATATTACAAGCATAATTCTTCCTGATGGTGTAACAACAATCGACAGTTGGGCTTTTGGTTCTTGTAGTAGCCTAGAAAGTATAACAATTCCTGCAAGTGTAACAAGAATTAGTAGCAATGCAATTTCATATAAGACAACCATTATTTATTATGGCGGTACCGCAAATCAATGGAAACAGTTATTGGCTAATAATCCAGCATCAGAGGGTGGTTATTTAGAAGAAAATATAGTTTTTTGTGCAGACCAAATGCTTCTTCCTTCAGGTGCTTGTGGTGATAATCTTACATGGTCTTACAATATGCTTACTGGAGTTTTGAGAATTTCAGGTGCAGGGGATATGTATAATTATGGAACTCACCATCTTTCCCTTACAAATACTCCATGGTCAACTTTCTTAAATGATATTAAGGAAGTTGTTATTGAAGATGGTGTAACAAGCATTGGTACTTATGCATTTTATGGATGTTCTAATCTTTCTGATGTAAAAATTGGTGACGGAGTAACAACGATTGGTGAGCGTGCATTTGAATATTGTAGAGGTCTTAATACTGTAACAATTGGCAATGGTGTAACAACAATTGAAAAGTATGCATTTAAAGAGTGTACAGGTCTTACAAGTGTTATAATACCTGTCAGTGTTACAGATATGGATAGTGGAGCCTTTTATAAGTGTTCAGGCATAACTGATGTTTATTATGAAGGCACGGAAGAACAATGGATAGATAATATTATTCTTTTTTCTCCTGATAATGCTTTAATAGGTGTTAAAATACCTTTTAATAAGGATGTTACAATTCATTTTAATTATCACATACATAAATATAATTCAGTAGTATCCGAGCCAACCTGTACAGAGCAAGGTTATACAACATATACCTGTGAATGTGGTGAAAGTTATATTGACAATTATGTTGATGCTACAGGCCATAGCTATGATTCTGTAGTAACACCACCAACATGCACCGAAAAAGGTTATACAACATACACTTGCGAATGTGGTGATAGTTATGTTGATAATTATGTTGATGCTACAGGGCATACTTACGGCGAATGGACTGTAACAAAAGATGCAACCGTTGACACCGAAGGTGAAATGGAAAGAGTATGTCCTTGTGGTGAAAAAGAGTATAATGCAATCGAGAAACTCTCTGCAGTTGACGACAAGGAAGAAGTAGAAGATACTAACAAAGAAGATGCAAAAAATCCCGAAATCCCCAACACGGATTATAGTATAAAGTCATCTGCACACATATTATTTGTGGTTTTTATGTTTGTTTGTGTAGTTCTTTGTAAAATTCCATTCCGCAAGAAAATATATAATTTTACATCAGGGGTAGTAAAATAGTCTTACCATTATTCCCGCTAAAACAAAACTTGTAAAATCGGCACACAGCGAGCAAATTGCTGTGTGTCGTATTTTTTTTATACCAACTGCACCATAATACACTGTAATCGCATAAAATGTTGTTTCCGTTGACCCCATCATAACTGATGCAACTCGTCCAATATACGAATCAGGTCCGTATTCGCTTATAATCGACTCAAAAACACTTAATGACCCTCCGCCCGAAATCGGTGAAAGTATGCACATTGGAAGTGCTTCGGGCGGGATTCTAAGCAAATCTGCTACAGGTGTAAGTATCTTTGTAACTATTTCAATACCTTGTGATGATTTCAGCATTTGTACTGCAAGAAAAAGTGCAGTTAAAGAGGGGAGAATTGATAAAAACACATCAAATCCTTTTTTAGCACCATCAACAAAAGTACCAAATACATCAATTTTTTTATATACACCAAATCCAATAATTATAAGGACAAATACAGGCAAAATATAATCAGAAAAGTTATTCATACTTAAAAAACCTTTCAAGTATTTTTGCCATTGTTATGCCAACAGTCAACGCACAAATTGATGTAATTACTGATGGAACAATTATTTCTAATGGATTCGCTGACCCATGATTTGCTCGTATCCCCGCAACAGTTGAGGGGATAAGCCTCAATGCAGCAGAGTTCATAACAACAAATAAAACCATATTATTGCTTGGTGTTGATTTGCCTGAATTTTCTTTTGCAAGTTTTTTCATAGCCTCAATTCCTATTGGTGTAGCCGCATTTGATAACCCTAATAAATTCGATGTGATATTAAGACTAATTGGTAAAATAGCATCACTATTTTTATTTAATCCTTTGAAGATTTTACAAAGAATGGGTGCGGTTATTTTTGCGAATGTTTGTGATAACCCTGATTTTTCAGCTATATTCATTAAACCATTCCATAAGCAAAATGTTCCTAAAAGAGAAAAGCACAAATCAACTGCTGTATTTCCGCTTGTGATTATTCCGTTGGAAAGTTCGTTTGCAGTGCCATTGAATACTGCGGTTATTACCGAAAAGAATATAATTGCAATCCATATATAATTCATCATAACAGTAACCTCTAAAAATGATTTCTATATGATTTTTATGCAAATATTTTTGTGATAATGTTGATTTTATTTATAGTTTGTTGTATAATAAGACGAACAAATGTGCGAGAGGTATAAAATGTTTAAGTTAGTAAGTGATTACAAGCCGACAGGTGACCAACCACAAGCAATTGAAAAACTTGTTGATGGTGTAAATAAAGGTTATAAAGAACAAACATTGCTGGGGGTTACAGGCTCCGGCAAAACATTTACTATGGCTAATATTATCGCGAAGCTTAATAGACCTACATTGGTCCTTGCACATAATAAAACACTTGCAGGGCAACTTTGTTCAGAGTTTAAGGAGTTTTTTCCCGAAAATGCAGTTGAATATTTTGTTTCATATTATGATTACTATCAGCCTGAAGCATATATAGCAACAACTGATACTTATATTGAAAAAGACTCTGCAATTAACGATGAAATTGATAAATTGCGACATTCTGCAACATCTGCTTTGTCCGAAAGACGCGATGTAATTATAGTTGCAAGTGTGTCTTGTATTTACTCATTAGGTGACCCTATCGATTATAAGTCAATGGTTATTTCATTGCGTACAGGTATGGAGAAAAGCCGTGATGATTTAATCGCTAAACTTGTTGAAATTCAATATGAGCGTAACGATATTAACTTTATTCGTAATAAGTTTAGAGTTAGGGGAGATATTGTTGAGATTTTCCCTGTATATTCAAATGATACCGCAATACGCGTTGAATTTTTTGGTGACGAAATTGATAGAATTAGTGAAATTAATGCCTTAACGGGTGCAGTTAAAAATGTTGTATCACACATTGCAATTTACCCTGCATCACACTATGTTGTTTCACCTGAAAAAATGGAAGAATCACTACAGAAAATCAATAATGAAATGGAACTCCAAGTTGCAGAGTTTGAAAAACAAGGAAAACTTATTGAAGCACAGCGTATTCGCCAAAGAACCGAATATGATATGGAAATGTTGCGTGAAACTGGATTTTGTAAAGGTATCGAAAACTATTCTGCAATTATGTCAGGCAGAAAACCGGGCGAACCACCATTTACACTACTTGACTATTTCCCTGATGATTATGTATTATTTATTGATGAATCCCATGTTACATTACCGCAAGTCAGGGGTATGTATGGTGGTGACCGTTCACGAAAAGAAAGCCTTATAAATTTCGGTTTTCGTTTGCCATCTGCTTATGATAATAGACCACTTACTTTCGAGGAATTCTATGGTAAAACACACCAAAAAATATTTGTAAGTGCAACTCCTGGTCCATTTGAGGCAGAAAAAAGCGTTCAAGTTGCAGAGCAAGTTATAAGACCAACAGGACTTCTTGACCCTGAAATATCAGTTCGTGGTACTGAAGGTCAAATTGATGATTTAATATCAGAAATCAACATCCGTATCGAGAAAAAAGAGCGTGTACTTGTTACTACTCTTACAAAGAAAATGGCAGAAAATCTTACCGACTATTTGTCTCAACACGGAATTAAAGTCCGCTATATGCACTATGATATTGACACTATTGAGCGTATGGAATTAATCCGTGATTTACGATTAGGCGAATTTGATGTTCTTGTGGGCATCAACCTTCTTCGTGAAGGTCTTGATATTCCTGAAGTATCACTTATTGCAATTCTCGACGCTGACAAGGAAGGATTTTTGCGTTCAGAAACTTCTCTTGTACAGATTATCGGCCGAGCCGCTCGTAATGCTAACGGACAAGTTATTATGTATGCTGATACTGTTACAAAATCAATGGAAAGAGCTATTGAGGAAACATATCGCAGACGCGAAAAGCAGATTGCATATAATGAAGAACACGGTATTGTTCCACAGACTATTACAAAAGATGTTCGTGAAATACTTGAAATATCAAGTCGTGATAAATCAGGTAAAAAGCGTATGAGTCGCGAAGAAAAACAGAAACTTATTATAAGACTTACTGAAGAAATGAAAGCAGCCGCAAAAATTCTTGAATTTGAGCACGCAGCATATTTACGCGATAAAATTGAAAAACTTAAATCGGAGAAATAAATGACACACGATAAAATAATTATTAAAGGTGCAAAAGAAAATAATCTTAAGAATATTGATATTGAAATACCACGCGATAAACTTGTAGTTTTTACAGGACTTTCAGGCTCGGGTAAATCTTCGCTTGCTTTTGACACTATCTATGCTGAGGGGCAAAGACGCTATATAGAGTCTTTATCATCTTATGCAAGAATGTTTTTAGGTCAGATGGAAAAACCTAATGTAGAGGCTATTGAGGGGCTTTCTCCTGCAATTTCAATTGACCAAAAAACAACATCAAAAAATCCCCGTTCAACAGTAGGTACTGTTACGGAGATATATGACTATTTGCGACTTTTATATGCAAGAATTGGTATCCCACATTGTCCCGTTTGTGGCAGAGAAATTAAACAACAAACTGTTGACCAAATTGTTGACAGTATTATGAGTTTGCCTGAAGGTACAAAGTTTCAGATATTATCACCTGTAGTTCGTGGTAAAAAAGGTGAGCACGCCAAAGAACTTGCAAATGCGTTGAAAGCAGGCTTTGTCAGAGCAAGAATTGACGGCGAAGTTACTGAACTTGTTGAAGATATGAAACTTCAAAAGACCTTTAAGCACACAATTGAAATTATTGTAGACCGTCTTGTAGTTAAAGAGGGTATAAGAACTCGTCTTGCTGATTCTATCGAAACAACTACACAACATTCGGGCGGTAATGTAATAATCGATGTTATAGGTGATAAAGAATACCTTTATTCACTTAATTATGCTTGTCCCGAGCACGGAATCAGTATGGACGAACTCTCGCCACGAATGTTTTCGTTTAACAATCCTTACGGTGCTTGTCCTACTTGTACGGGTCTCGGTACATTTATGAAAGTCAATCCTGACCTTGTAATTCCTAATAAGAATTTATCTATTGCTGATGGTGGTATATGTGCAAGCGGTTGGAGTAAAGCAGAAAAAGGCTCAATTGCAGGAATGTACTATACTGCCCTCGGTAAACAGTTTGGGTTTACTCTTAAAACTCCAATTAAAGATATTTCAAAAGATGGTGTTAATGCCATTCTTTATGGTACAGATTCAAAACTTAAAATGACAAGACCTACACTTTACGGTGCGGGGTCGTATATGTCAGAATTTGAGGGCGTTATAAATAATCTTGAACGCCGTTATAAAGAAACAACAAGTGATTGGGCAAGATGGGAAATTGAGCAAGTTATGACTGCTTGTAAATGCCCTGATTGTAACGGTACTCGTCTTAAACCTGAAATCCTTTCAGTTACTGTTGGCGGTAAAAATATCAGCGAATTTTGTGATATGTCAATTGTTAAGGCAATTGATTTCATTGATAATCTTAAATTAACCGAAAAAGAACAATTTATTGCAGAATCAATTATTAAAGAAATCAATAGCAGACTTAACTTCTTAAAGAGTGTTGGCCTTGAATATCTTACTCTTTCTCGCTCATCAGGCACACTTTCGGGCGGGGAAAGTCAGCGTATAAGACTTGCAACACAAATTGGTTCTTCACTTATGGGTGTTGTTTATATTCTTGATGAGCCAAGTATTGGCTTGCACCAAAGAGATAATGATAAATTACTTGGCACTTTAGAAAGACTTCGCGATTTGGGTAATACCCTTATTGTTGTTGAACATGATGAAGATACAATGCGTGCAGCAGATTATATTGTGGACATAGGTCCCGGTGCAGGTGTTCACGGTGGCGAAGTTGTATGTGCAGGTACTGTTGACGATATTGTTGATTGTAAAGACTCAATAACCGGTATGTATCTTTCGGGAAAAAGGAAGATTCCTGTTCCTAATACTCGTCGAAAAGGTAATGGTAATATACTAACTGTTAAAGGTGCTGCCGAAAACAACCTTAAAAATATTGATGTTGATTTTCCTTTGGGCTGTTTTACTTGTATTACAGGCGTTTCGGGTTCAGGCAAATCATCACTTATAAATGAAATACTTTATAAAAATCTTGCCAATGAACTTAATAATGCTAAAAAATCAGTAGGTAAGTTTGATAAGATTTTAGGTCTTGAACATCTTGATAAAGTTATTGATATTGACCAGTCTCCAATTGGCAGAACTCCGCGTTCTAACCCTGCAACATATACGGGTGTATTCACTGATATTCGCGAATTGTTTGCTCAAACTCAAGATGCAAAAGTTCGTGGTTATAATTCAGGTAGATTTTCATTTAATGTAAAAGGCGGTCGTTGTGAGGCTTGTCAAGGTGACGGTATTGTAAAAATCGAAATGCATTTCCTTGCTGATGTCTATGTACCTTGTGAAGTTTGTAAAGGTGCAAGATATAACCGTGAAACCCTTGAAGTTAAATATAAGGGTAAGAGCATTTTCGATGTTCTCGAAATGACTGTTGAAGAAGCTCTTGAATTTTTCAGTAGTATTCCAAAAATCAAGAGAAAATTACAAACTCTTTATGATGTTGGGCTTGGTTATATTAAACTTGGTCAATCTGCAACAACTCTTTCAGGTGGTGAAGCACAACGCGTTAAACTCTCTACAGAGCTTTCTAAACGCTCAACGGGTAAAACTGTTTATATTCTTGATGAGCCTACTACAGGGCTTCACAGTGCAGATGTGCATAAGCTCATAGAGGTTTTACAGAAACTTGTTGACGGTGGTAACACGGTAATTGTTATTGAGCATAATCTTGATGTTATCAAAACTGCAGACCATATTATTGACTTAGGCCCTGAGGGAGGAGACAAGGGCGGAAAAATTGTCGCTTGCGGTACTCCTGAAGAAGTTGCAAAGTGTAAAAAGTCTTATACAGGTCAATATCTCAAGAAAATTTTATAAGAATATTGTATTCTACGATTCATAGGTTGATTCTTTTTGCTGTTATAGTTACAATTTTGTTGAGGTGATAATTATGGATATTATGAAAATTGGAAATTTCATAAAAACTCAACGAACTGAATTAAATCTGACACAGAAAGACCTTGCTGAAAAAATAGGTTGCACAGATAAAGCAATTTCTCGTTGGGAAACAGGTAAAGGTTTGCCTGATATGTCGTTTATAATTCCATTGTCTAAAGAGTTGAATGTTTCGATTAATGAACTTTTAATTGGCGAGAAAATTGTAGATGATACAGGCGACCTTGATGAAACAGAAAAAGTTACAGATATTATCAAGAAAAATGACGAAATTTTTACGGATGTGATTGAAGAAAGTCAAGAAAAGATTAAACGACAATCTAAAATTTCTTTAGGACTTTTGATTTTACTATGTTTGCAAATGTTAGTTTTCTTTGTGTTACCAAATTTTGTGCAAAACTTTGTTTCACCTATTGAAATAATGATTGCATTTTCTATGGTTATTTCTGTTTTTGTAGGATTTAGTAAAAATAAACTTAAATGGTCGTTCCCAATAGTGATTTCTTTAGTTTTTTTCCTGATAAATTTGTTCTTTCCAACTGAGGAAGGATTTCTTGGATTTGTTGTTTCTATTTATTTTGCTATAGGTTCAGCAATCATTATTGCAATTATTTCTTTTGTTTCATATCTTTACAGAAAAGCAAAAAAAATAATATTTAATGAATAAAACTGTATTAAAAACGCCTACCAAATTCGGTAGGCGTTGTCTTTTATATGTACTTGTTAATAAAGTTTGTAATTGAATTCCAATAAAGTTCAGGGTCAACACAAGCATTTCGAGCGTGTGGCGAGTTTTCAATTGTTACCTTTTCTTTTTCACTTGCACATGCCTCATAAACTTTATCAAGCATTTCGTAAGGAACAAAAGTATCTTTATCACCGTGAATAAAAATTGTAGGTGTTTTTGATTTCTTTAACTGTTCAACTGCTGATGCCTCTTTGAAATCGAATCCCGAATACATTTTATTTACAAGATTTGCAGAGTATAAAGTAGGGAACTCGTGCATTTTGAAATTGTTTGTAATCTTATTACTAAAAATATCCCATACTGAAGTGTAACCACAGTCTGCAACGGCAGCTTTCACATTATCAGGTAAATTTTCACCGGTTGTCATCATAGTTGTTGCTGAGCCCATTGACTCACCGTGAAGAATAATTTTGCTTTCAGGATAATTTTCTGCAATAAAGTTTACCCAATCAACAATATCAAGTCTATCTTTCCAACCCATTGTAACAACTGATGCTTCACTATCAGCGTGACCATTAAGACTCGGTGTAAGAACATTATAGCCTAATTCGTGATATTTCTGTGCATACATTCCCATTCCGCGAGGGTCAGAAGTGTAACCGTGAATTACAATTACATACACATCACTTGGATTTTCAGCAAAAATGAAATCTGCATGAAGTATTTTATCAGAATTAGAAGATTTGATTGCAAGTTTTTCTTTATTTACATTGTCAAACCATTCTTTTCCAACTTCTTTCATAGCATCAAGTCGTTCTTTTTCTTCATCACCTTTTTTAGAACCACTTGCAATTCTTGCAACGAAAGGATTTTCAAGGCCTTTTTTGGTAAGTGTTACATAATAGAAGAAATTGCCGATTAAAAAATAGGTTGCAGCTGCTGATGCACCGACAATTCCTGCAGTTTTCAAAACTTTTTTTGTACTTTTTTTCATAAAGCATTCCTCCCATATACATTATTTTACAACTATTTTTTATAAATGTCTATTCCTTTTTATATTATTCGATAAAATTTGTAATAAGTGTTGTTTTATTTGAAAAAATCTGTTAAAATAAGTTGATATATTTCATAAGAGGTAAAAACTATGAGTAAAGAATTTACTGTAATGAAAACTACATTGTTCGGTGGCTTCAAAAAATCTGATGTTCTCGCTTATGTTGAACAGTTACAAACTGAAACTGCTGATATTAAATCAATGCTTGACACAAAGCGTGAAGAATCTCTTGAGCTTAAACGCAAAATTGATGAACTTGAAGTTAAACTTGAAAATCTTACACAAGTTAATGAAAAACTCAGCGAAAAAGAAAAAGAAGTGTCAGAACTAACTGTAAAACTTGAACTTACACTTGCTGAAAACAAGAAGTTTAGTGAGAAGATTGCAGATTTTGATGAAAAGAGTGAAAAACTCCGTCGTGCTGAAAAGCAAATTGGTGCTGCATATATTGATGCCCGTCGTTATTCTGACGACCTTGTAGATAATGCAAAAGCAAAAGCTAAAGATATTGGTGCAATTGCATCTCAAGATGTTAAGCGTGAAGCAAACGAAATTGAGCAACTTCTTAAAGATGTTGACGCTATTTCAAAGAAGTTTAATTCATCACTCGAACAGTTACATAAGGATGTTTACGCACTTGGTACTAAACTTAATACATCTGCATCTACACTTCTTAATCTTCATACTGATTTAACCGGTATTGAAGAGCAAAACTTTGATTTTGATATGGAAGATGAAACAAACTTTACGGTAATTTCATATAACGAGCATATTGATTTTGATGATAAGGTAAAAGAAGGTTAATTATGGCCGAATATTCATTTGAGTCAACACAGTTAATTGAATATGCAGAAAGAATTAAAGCAGGTGACCGTATTTACTTGTCAGGTGTAGTTTATACTGCTCGTGATGCGGCTCACAAAAGACTCAAATCAATGCTTGATAATGGCGAAACTTTACCATTTGATTTGAATAACGCTTTAATCTATTATGCAGGTCCAACGCCTACACCTGAAGGTCTTGCAATTGGTAGTTGCGGTCCTACAACATCAAGTCGTATGGATAAATTTGCCCCTCAATTTCTTGATTGTGGCTTAAAAGGTATGATTGGTAAAGGTCCACGCTCAAGTAAGGTAGTTGAGGCAATTATCAGGAACAAAGCAATCTATTTTTGTGCAACAGGTGGTGCAGGGGCACTTGCATCAAAACATATAAAATCCTGTGAAGTAATCGCTTTTGATGATTTAGGTTGCGAATCAGTAAAGAGGCTTGAGTTTGATAGATTTCCTTTAATTGTTGGTATTGACAGTTTTGGAAACAGTATTTTTAATTAGGAGAAATAGTAATGTATTCACAAATCTGTGAGTTAAGAGATAATATTATTAAAAAAGAATTTAACAGAATGAATAATATGCAGTTAAAAGCGGTCTTATCAGTTGACGGACCGCTTTTAATTCTTGCTGGTGCGGGTAGTGGTAAAACAACTGTACTTGTAAACAGAATTGCAAATTTAATGAAATTTGGTTCTGCTTTCGGCTCAAATGAGGTTAATGCAAGAGTTGATGAAAATACATTAAACCTTATGAATGCTTATTATAATGGCGACAATTCAGTTTACGAAGATATAAAGCGAGTATTATCTGTTGATGCACCAATGCCTTGGGAAATTCTTGCATTTACTTTTACAAATAAAGCCGCTAACGAATTAAAAGACCGACTTGTGCTTCGTATTGGCGAAAGTGCAAATGATATATGGGCAGGCACTTTCCATTCAATATGTGTCCGTATTTTACGCAGAAATGCTGAGTTATTAGGTTTTACAAAACATTTCACAATCTATGATACTGATGATAGTAAACGCATTATGAAGGATTGTCAGCGACTTCTCAATATTGATGATAAGTTTTTGCCACATAAATCAATTCTTGCGGAAATCAGTCGTGCAAAAGATATGCTTGTACCGCCTGAAGAATTTATGAATCTTGGTAGCGGCAATTATCGCGAAAAGCAGATTGGCGAATGTTATGCAAAGTATCAGAAACTTCTCAAAAGTGCAGACGCTATGGATTTTGACGATATTATTTTTTATACAGTTAAGCTTTTACAAGAAAATGATGATGTAAGAGAATACTATCAAAATAAGTTTAAGTATGTGCTTGTTGACGAGTATCAGGATACTAACCACGCACAGTTTGTACTTACAAAACTTTTGTCAGAGGGTTACAATAACATCTGCGTTGTTGGTGACGATGACCAGAGTATTTATAAGTTTCGTGGTGCTACAATTGAAAACATTTTGAGTTTTGAAAAGAATTTTAGAAACGCACAGACAATAAGACTTGAACAGAATTATCGTTCAACACAAAATATTCTTGATGGTGCAAATGCAGTTATTTCACACAATGAACAGCGTAAAGGCAAAAACCTTTGGACTTCAAATAGAGAAGGCGATAAAATAATTCTCAATACTCTTGATGATGAGTATGGTGAGGGTAAGTATATTGCTGACGAGATAATGAAAGAAATGGGCACAACAGGTAAATTTAGTGATTTTGCTGTGCTTTATCGAATGAATGCTATGTCTAACTCAATTGAAAGAGCGTTTGTTCGTAGTGGTATTCCATATAGAATTATTGGCGGTCATAAGTTCTATGACCGAATGGAAATTAAAGATGCATTGGCATATTTATCTGTTATTGTTAATCATGACGATAGTGTTCGTCTTGAACGCATTGTAAATGTACCAAAGCGTGGAATAGGTGCTTCAACTATTGCTTATGCAAAAGAAATCGCCGATGCACTTGGAATAAGCTTATTTGAAGTTTTCAAAACTGCTAATGAATATGAAAAGTTAAAGCGTAGTGCAGATAAACTTATCGCGTTTACACAGATGATTGAAAGTTTCGCTGACTTGCTAACCAGAGAGTCAATGTCATCAGTGTTTATTTCTCTCCTTGACGAAACAGGCTATAAAGCAATGACAATGGCAGATAGAGAAAAAGGTGAAGAAAGATTACAAAACTTGGACGAGCTTAATAACAACTTAATCAGATATAAGGACGAAAATCCTGATGGTGAACTTTCTGACTTCCTTGAAGAAGTTGCATTGATGACCGATATTGATAACTACAATGCAGATGCTGATACAGTTGTACTTATGACACTTCATGCATCAAAGGGTCTTGAATTTCCTGTAGTGTTCATTCCAGGTATGGAAGAAGGCATTTTCCCGGGTATGCAGTCAATGTATGATGCTACCGAAATTGAAGAAGAAAGACGACTCGCTTATGTTGGTATTACCCGTGCAAAGCAAAAACTCTATTTACTTAATACTCGTTCAAGAATTATTTTTGGTGCAACAAAATTCAACTTGCCGTCAAGATTTTTGAATGAGTTGCCTGCAGAGTGTTATGAAACACGCGTGCCACCAAAGAAACCGATTAAGCAAAAGCCTGTTGTTAAAAATACAACTGGTTTTGGTGCTGAATTTGGTTACCAACCAAAGAAATCAACAGATACATTTATGGTTGGTGAACAGGTAACACATCGTGTATTCGGTAAAGGTATGATTGTTTCACTTAAACCAATGGGTAATGATACACTTATGGAAATTGCCTTTGAAAAAGTAGGAACAAAAAAGATTATGGCAAATATGGGTGCTGTTAAAAAAGTGTAAAAAGTGTAAAAAAGAGGTCGCAATTGCGACCTCTTTTTTACTTGAAGTAATCAATATATGTAATTATTTTATTTTTAATATCCTCACAAATTTCTGAAAAAGTTGCTTCTTGTAATGGCTCTAATGATAAGAACACTAATCCCCAAAAAAGTTGTTTATGCTGTTCTGGAAAGGCGTTGCATGTTTCAAGAAATTTATCGGGTTGGTCCCATTCGTTATCTCTTATTGCAATCCAAAAAGGTGTTTCAACAGTTGCGGGATTTTTCCACATATCTCTGTCGTAATTAAATGTTATTGTAAAATCATCATTAATAAATAAGCTTCGAGTATAGCCTTTTCTATAAGCAGTAGCTTTTAGTCCTTTTTTTGATGTTTTAATTGATTTATCGGCACATAATAGTTCAATAACTTCATCAACAACTTGATAATATCTTTCTGCTTTATTTGCCATTTCTGCTGATAAATCTTCAGCTGTAAAAGGAATAAATGCTTCACTATCTAGTTGATTACAATATCCTTCTAATTGTTTAACATCAGAAAAAAACACAACTGCGGTTGATGATGAGACTTGCTTTAATAATTCTATAATTTCAGTCCAAGTTATAATTGCAAGCTTAATTCCATCAACTTTTATACAATACTGATTTACTTCTTCAATACTCCTTTTGCTACATAACTCTTTTAATTTGTACCACAAATTTGTTAAACGAGCCTCAGGACAAACAAAGACCAACCCTTTTCCATCATTGGTTTTTAGTCTATCAAGATATGTAAGTGGCTGGTTAACTGTCAATGTAGCATAGAATTTCATTTCACATAGGAAGATTTCTTTTCCATTTGAATCCAATGCCGACATATCAGGTTTTTCTTTTTCTTCGCTTTTGCCTGTTGATTGACAAACATATTGCAATGTTTCTTCTGTATTAAATTCCATTATATCAGAAATTCTTTTTGTGAAAGCACGATTTAATTCTTTTGATTGTAACAACAAATACTGTAAAGAAAATGTTGCTATGTCTTCTTGTGAGCCTTTTATATGTGGGTATAAATGAGCTAATAATGAATATGACATAAATTTCTCCTTTTATATCTCCGAAAATGGATTGTAAATGTTCTGCTGACTTACATGTATTAAATCTCTTTGTTGATTATATCTGTAGAAACTTAAAATCAAACCGATTGAGAAATAAATACAAAGATTTGAAGAACCACCTGCACTGAAGAAGGGGAGAGTAATACCGATAACGGGTAAAAGCATTAAGCACATACCTACATTGATAATAACTTGTCCCGCAATCATTGCTGCAACACCATAGCACATAACTTTTGTATTGCCAATGTTGTCGTGTCTGCCTGTACGAATTATTCTTATAACAATAAATGTAAGCAACAGTAGTGCAAGTACAGTGCCAACAAGACCTAATTCTTCACCAATAACTGTGAAAATCATATCGTTTTCCGCTTCTGGAATTGCATCAGGTGTTTGTGTAAGTCTTCCTTGGAACAAACCTTGTCCCGTAATACCGCCACCACCAAGTGCTGCCATTCCGCGTTCTTGCTGATAAATAACATCAGTATAAAGTTCAGGGTAGGCAAGTGCTAAAAATCGTTCTTTCTGAATGTTATCAAGTACAAAAACCCAAGCAAGTGGTAGTGCAGCAACTACTAAAAGTCCGCCACCTAAAAAGTAACCCCAATGAAGTCCTGCCACAAAAAGCATAGCAACTGTAATAATAATGAACACAAGTGCAGAGCCCATATCGCCGGATTTCATAACAAGTAAAATAGGAATAAGTGCGTGAACACCTAATTGTAAAATAGATAGTGGGTGATTTATGTTGCCCTTTAACTTTTCAAGGTGAACACCAAATGTAATAATATAACCAATTTTAACAAGTTCCGACGGTTGAAAGAAAACCGAGCCGAATTTAAGCCAAGTTTTTGCGTCAGGTCGTTCAATAGGACCAACACCAACCGCAAAAAGTAAAAGCATTATTCCAATGCAGAATAGCCCTATAAATGGTGCCATTTTCATTATGAATTCATAGTCGATAAGCGAAATTATAAGTGCAATTACAATACCCGCAATACAAGCCGCACACATAACTAAAAAGTCACGGGAAAACTTTTCTCCTTCGTCAACAGTCCATAATGTAGCACTTAATACACTGACACAACCGTATGCAGATGCAAGTGTGCAAAGTAACAACAATATTTTATCAGTTTCTCTTATGAAATTTTTTATACTCTTAAAAAATTTCTTCATTTTAATACTCCGTTATTTAAGATTTTCTTTAATTTTTGAGTTGATTTTTTCCCTTGTGCCAAGTAACCACTCATCATTATGTGGATATTCTGAAAATGTAATTGAATGTTTACCGTTTTCTTCAATAATTTTAAGACATTCTTGCTTATTAGTCAACTTTTCGAGCGTATTCAGTGCCGCCATATCTTGCAACGCATCAAAAAATACTTTTAATCTTATTGAATGATAAGCAGTACCGTCATTTGCAGGATAAACAACATAACTGTCGCCGGAGGGGAATTTGCCACCTGCGTCACTTACTTTATATGGGTCTATAACCGCCTTTGAAAGTTGAGTGTAATAAAAGTTGTAACCCCAATGCAAAAAGCCTTTAATGTCAAATTTGAACATCTGATAGCCGATTACTCTTGTGCGTATAGAATCGTTACAGAAAAATCTGTTTGATACATTCTTTTTATTTTGTGCACTGCAATAATAAGTCCATAAGTCTTTGCCTTTGCCAAGAAAATTATGTATGTGGTCGGTTGATGGGATTGGATTTGACACAATACCAAGTTTATAAAACCATACATCTGACAAGGCATCAACAATTTTATAGCCTTTATAAAGTTTATGAATAAGTTTTGAAGCCTTAGCGTATGGGCGTAACATAGAAAAATTAGGCTCATCGCTAACATGAATAAAAACTTTATCTTTAAGATTTCCTTCTTCAAGGTATTTCTTAAATTCTACTGAAAAATCAGTTAAGAATTTTTTATATTCCTTTGATGATGCTTTTGTTTCCCAACCGAAAATCTTTTTGTATTCACCGTCAACGGTTGCCATAATCTTTGGTGCGTGATAAGCACCCCATTGTGTAAAGAAATGAGCCATTTCAAAATGTGTTATACCACAACGCTTTGACATTTCAATCCATTTACTTAATTTTTCAAAATTAAATGAATAAATACCATTGTTAAGTGTAACATCAACTAATTGTACTGTAGGTCTTTCTTTACCGTTTTCTGTATCAAGTGGGGGAGTGAAAATTGGTGTAAGAACACAATTCATTCCATATTCATTTGCGGTTTTCAAAAAGTTTTCAGTAACTCGCCAATATTCATTAGAAAATGCATCGAATCCATAGTGTGACATTAAACAATCTGTATGAAACCAGTTAGTATAAACAAAATCCTTAAAATCAAGGTTACAATCAATAACTTCAACTTCAAGTGATGTTTCACCAACTATTTTTTCACTATCTTTAAGTTCAATTTTAATTGTGTTAGTGCCGATATTCTGTTCATTTGCACTGATTTCAACCCAAAATACAGAAATACCTTTTGTTACTCTAACTTTTTCATTTACAGGTAAAAGTAAATCAGGGTAATATTTATCATTGCTATAGCGATTGTAATCATCAGCACCCTTGAACATTGGAAAATCTGATTTAATATGTTCAACGCTATATACACGAACATCGTTGAAATTAGATTTAATTATGAGTTCTGCATCAATATCTTTTTCACTTTCAACAGCAATCTGAAAAGATTTCTTTTCGTTTTTAAGCATAGAAAAATAAGATAAAGCGTTTTCAGGGACTTTATCGTCGTGATAAATCTTTTCAAGTGAAGAAATAACTTTAATGTTTACAAAACTATTCATAAAATATCACCCCTGAATAATTTATATAAATTTTATCTTATTTTTACTGATTTGTAAAGTGTATAAAAGTTAATTTAGTGTTAATTAGTCCTTGCACAAAGCAATATATGGTGGTAAAATATATAGTCGAAATTAAAAGCGAAGGTGAATTTTTTGAAAATAAGAGAAGATGTAAGAAATATAGCAATTATCGCCCATGTTGACCACGGTAAAACTACACTTGTTGATGAATTGCTTAAACAGAGTGGTATTTTTAGAAGTAATGAGGTTGTTCAGGATAGAGTTATGGACTCAAATGACCTTGAAAGAGAGCGTGGTATCACAATTCTTTCAAAAAATACTTCTGTTCACTATAAAGATATTAAAATCAATATTGTTGACACTCCCGGACACGCCGATTTTGGCGGTGAAGTTGAACGAATACTTACAATGGTTGATGGCGTTCTTTTACTTGTTGATGCTTTTGAGGGCTGTATGCCACAAACTCGATTTGTTCTTAAAAAAGCATTAGGTCTTAACAAAAAAGTTGTAGTTGTTGTAAATAAAATTGACAGACCCGGTGCTCGTCCTGATGAGGTTATTGATGAAGTTCTTGACTTGTTTATTGAACTTGGTGCTAGCGATGAACAGATTGAGTTCCCTGTTGTTTACGCATCTGCAAGAGACGGTTATTCATCACTTGATTCGAGTGTACGCGAGGGTGATATGCGTCCGCTTTTCGATACTATTATTGAAAATATCGAAGCACCAAAAGGTGATATTGACGCACCTTTACAAATTCTTTTTTCAAGTCTTGATTATGATGATTACATTGGTAGAATTGGTGTAGGTAGAGTTGAGCGTGGTAGAATAAACCGCAATGATATGGTGACTCTTTGCAAAACTGACGGAACACAAGAGAATGTGCGTATTTCTCGTTTGTATCAGTTTGAAGGACTTCGTCGAGTTGAAGTTGAATCTGCTGCAATCGGTGATATTATTTGTATTTCAGGTATTACAGACATAAATATTGGTGAAACAATTTGCTCACCTGATTGTGTTGAACCTTTGCCATTTATCAAGATTGACGAGCCAACTCTTTCAATGAACTTTATTGTTAATGACAGCCCGTTTGCAGGTAAAGAGGGCAAATTTGTCACTTCTCGTAATCTTCGTGACCGACTTTTCAAAGAAGTTGAAACAAATGTAAGTATGCGTGTTGAAGAAACAGAGTCAACAGATACTTTCAAGGTTTCAGGTCGTGGTGAATTGCATCTTTCAATCCTTATTGAAACAATGCGTAGACAGGGTTATGAATTTCAGGTTTCTCGTCCAAAAGTAATTACAAAAGTTGAAAACGGTAAACTTTTAGAGCCTATGGAATTACTTATTGTTGAAGTGCCTGAAGAATATGTTGGTGCTGTAATGATGAAAATCGGTGCTCGTCGCGGTGAACTTGAAAATATGGGCACTCGTGATGGTGGTGCAACTCATCTTGAATTCAAAATTCCTGCCCGTGGACTTATCGGTTATCGTTCTGAGTTTATGACTGATACAAATGGTAATGGTATTATGAATAACCTTTTTGCAGGGTATGAAGAATATAAAGGCGAAATTGAGACTCGTGAGCGTGGCTCAATTGTTGCTCACGAAACAGGTGAAAGTACTGCATACGGTCTCTTTAACACTCAAGATAGAGGTAGATTGTTTATAGGACCAGGTGTTCCCGTGTATGAGGGTATGATTGTTGGTGAGTGTGCAAAAAATGAGGATTTAACTTGTAACATCTGTAAGACAAAACACCTTACTAATACTCGTGCTTCGGGTTCTGATGACGCATTGCGTCTTGTACCTCATACAGTATTGAGCCTTGAACAGTCAATGGAATTTATTAAAGATGATGAACTTATGGAAGTTACGCCTGTAAGTATTCGTCTTCGTAAAACGATTCTTTCTAAGGATTTAAGACTTAAACAACAATTCAAGAAAAAATAATCAAAATTAAATCTATATTGGAGGTGACAAAAGTGAAAGGTATGAAAATCGGCATTGATTTTGGTTCTTCATCTCTTAAAATCTATGCAGAGGGTAAAGGAATAGTAGTTGATGAACCATCAATTGTCGCAGTTGAGGCAGAAACAGGTAAACCTATTGCATTCGGTAAGGCCGCCGATTCAGTTTATGGTAGAACTGTTGATGATATAAAAGTTGTTAAAGTTATTCGCAACGGTGTTATTTCTGACTTTGTTCTCGCAGAAAGAATGTTGCGTTATTATCTTCAACGTGTTTGTGGTAACCGTATTTATAAACCTAACGTAATTATTTCACTTTTGTCCGACATATCTGCACTTGAAAAAAAGACGTATCTTGATGCAGTTACACTTGCTGGTGCAGGTAGGGTTTGTATGGTTGAGGGCATTCTTGCTTCTGCATTCGGTTCAGGTGTTGCAACTGACAAAATTGGTGGAAGAATGGTAATTGACATTGGTCATAATGTAACTGAATATGCAATTGTATCAATGGGCAGTATTGCAGCAAGTGGTACAATAAGGCGTGGTAGTGATGAAATTGATAAAGCGATTATCAAACACCTTAAACGCGACCGCGATATTATCATTGGTCCACATACTGCACGCGAAATTAAATATAAAATCTCATCAGCACTCAAACGAGAATGTGAAACTGCGTTGATGGTGTCAGGCAAGAGTAATCTTGACGAAATGCCTATTTCTTTTGAAATAACTTCTAATGAAGTTTTTCCTTATGTTGATGAGCAAATCAATATGCTTGTAAAGGATATTCATTCGGGTATTTCTGAAATACTTCCCGAACTTTTAGCCGATGCTGCTGACCACGGTATTTTACTTTGTGGTGGCGGTGGTCTTATATTTGATATGGCGAATAGAATTGAATCTGAGTTAGATATAAGATGCACTCTTGTTGATGAGCCTATTCACGCGAAAATTCGTGGACTTGGTGATTTAATGCAAAACGATAAACTTCTTGAAGATAATGGATACAGATTTATTTTTAAGGACGAAATTCGTGACAGAATAAGTAAATATGAAAAAATGTAAAGTATAAGGGTGAACACATAGAATCGTACCCTATGCATATAAATGGTGATTAAAATGTTAAACATATGCAATTTGAATTTTGAACAACACAAAGCACTTATTAATTATGCTTTCAGTTTTTGTGATAGTATTTCATTTATTGTTCAAAACTACAATCATTCAAATAGTAACAATTTAAATATATTGAAAGATGATTTTGGTAACGACGACAGCGATTTCTGCTTACACTATAAAAATACGCAAAAATTAATTAAAGAATTGAATTTAATTGTTTCTAAAAGCGATATCAATTCAATATATGGCACTCAAAGATATCGAAATGAGTCCAAAGCATTTTTTGTTGTGCCGAATCAAAAACTCAAAAAATTTTTAAGTTTGAATATGTTTGAAAATTGGACATTTCCAAATTTACCTGAAGATATAATTATATATAAAAATCACAGAATTTGGCTTGAAACAATATCACATGAGAATATAATATGGATACATAATGAAAGCAAAGATGATATAGAATTTCTAAAAAGAAATAATATTAGTTTTTTCAAATAAGATAGGGGACAATTTATATTTTGTAATCAACAACAAAAATTACTAACAATATTAAAGCCGATGGAATTTTTTATGTTCCATCGGCTGATTAATTTATTTATATAGTTTCACTAAAATCCAATTTCTTTTGCAGTTTCTTTTAAGAAGTTACAAGACTCAATAAATGCTGTTCGTTCATTTTCTTTAAGGTCAAGCACTATTATATCTTCAACACCGTTTCTGCCTATAATTGATGGAAGACCTGCGTAAACGCCATCAATGCCATATTGACCATTAAGCATTACTGAAACCGTTAAAGCACTCTTTTCGTCACCAAAAATTGCTCTAACGATTCTTACAAGTGCCATTCCGATACCATAATATGTTGCAGATTTTGCCCTTATAATCTCTTGTGCAGCACCTGTAACATTTTTACCAATCTGATATAAATCTTCAAACTTAAATTTACTGTTAGAAGAATCAACAATATCATAGATTTTTTTTGTAGTAACATAAGCCTGTGACCAAGGAACAATCTCGCTGTCACCGTGTTCACCAATAACATAAGCGTGAACATTTCGTGGGTCAATTGAGAAATAGTCACCAAGTAATGAGCGAAGTCGGGCAGTATCAAGTGTAGTACCGCTACCGATAACACGGGACGGGTCAAAACCTGATAATTCAAGAGTAATTTTAGTCATAATATCAACAGGGTTTGTTGCAACAAGAAAAATACCGTCAAATCCGCTTTTAACAATAGGGTCAATAATTGATTTGAATACTTCAAGGTTTCTTTTAAGAAGTGCTATTCTGCCTTCGCCTTCTTTTTGTGCTACGCCTGCCGCAATAACAACAATGTCAGCATCGTGGCAATCGCTGTATTCACCATCATAAATCAACATATTTCTTTTTGCAAAGGGGAGACCGTGGTTTAAGTCCATAGCCTCACCGTGTGCTTTAACTTTGTTCACATCAATAAGCACAAGTTGGTCACATTCACCACTGTTAAGAAGTGCATAAGCAAAACTCATACCAACAAAACCGGTACCTACAAGTGCTACTTTTTTCAAATCACCATTTTTCATTTTGTTCATCCTTTATTTTATGATAATTTTATATTTTTCAAGCCAATAGTTTATTTGTATAAAATATGCTATTGTCTGTGGAGTTGTCATTAACTGACCATACCAAGGCTCTGACTTGTTACTATTCAATAGTTTTTCCAACTCCGATTTTTTTATAAATGATAACATAGGTGAGCTGTTGTTTTCAATAATTTTTTGCAATTTTTTTGAAACAATTGATAGGTATTCAGGATTATGAGTTTTAGGATACGGACTTTTCTTTCTCCAAAGTACTTCTTCCGGCAAAATACCTTCAACAGCTTTTCTTAAAAGACCCTTTTCGTATGAATTATAGTCTTTGTATTCCCAAGGAACTGAATAAAGATATTCGGCAATTCGGTAATCGCAGAAAGGCACTCGCACTTCAAGTGCGTTATACATACTCATTCTGTCTTTTCTGTCAAGAAGAGTTTGCATAAACCAATCAAGATTTAACTTCATCATTTCTTTCATTCGTGATTCAAGAGGGGATATTCCATCAATTTTTGAAGTGTTTATAAGCGTATCTTTATATCTTGAGTAAACATAATTTTCAGCATCAGGTATTTTTATATCGTCTTTAATAAAAGATTTTCTGTAGTGCGTTGATTGTGCCCAAGGGAAACCGTTTATTGCACGAATTTCTTTATCGCGATACCAAGGGTAACCGCCAAAAATTTCATCAGCACATTCGCCCGATAACGCAACAGTGCAGTGCTTTTTTATTTCTTTACAGAATAATAGTAATGACGAGTCAACATCGCTCATTCCCGGCAAATCTCGGGCATCAACTGCCATATATAATGCGTTAGCAAGGTCACTGTTGTTAAGTACAATCAAGTGGTGTTCACAACCAAGATACTCAACCATTTTTTTAATGTATTCTGTGTCGCTGTTAGGTTGAAATTTACTTGTCTTAAAATATTTATCATTATCTTCATAAGTTACAGAAAAAGTCATAAGTTTTTGACCTTTTTCTTTGAAATATGAATTTGCAATTGACGAGATAATACTTGAATCAAGTCCGCCCGATAAAAATGTACCCACAGGAACATCTGAAACTAATTGTCGGGTAATAGAATCTTTTACAAGTTCCCGAACTTTTTCAACAGTTTGTGGAAAAGTGTCTGTATGTTCACGGTCTTTTAGAGTCCAATATTTTCTGATTTTTATTCCGCTTTTATTATAGTAACCACAACAAGCAGGTTTAATTTCATTTATATCTTTGAATACTCCGCAACCGGGAGTTCTGCCGGGGCCAATAAACATTATTTCTGCAATTGAGTTTTCGTCAATTATAGGTTCAACAAACTTATGTGCAAGTAATGCTTTTATTTCAGAGCCGAATATAAAAGAGTTGTTGACTATTGTATAAAATAAAGGTTTTACACCGATTCTGTCGCGAGCAAAAAATAACCGTTGTTCTTTATCATCCCAAACTGCAAATGCAAAGATTCCGTTAAACTTATTTACACATTCGTCTTTCCATTGAATAAATGCCTTTAATACAACTTCTGTGTCAGAATGTCCTAAAAATTTATGTCCGTATGCTTTTAATTCATTTCGCACCTCATCAGTATTATAAAGTTCACCATTATAGATAAGTGTGTATTCATTGTCCCCATATTTAGCAGTCATAGGTTGCAATCCGTTTTCAATGTCAATAACACATAATCGTGAATGAATAAGTGCAACCTTGTCTTTAATAAATATACCATTTTGGTCAGGACCTCGTGGCTCTAAAACTTTTTGCATTCTTAAAAATGAATCTTTATTTTTTATAACTGAATTTGAAAACGATACTTCTCCTGCAATACCACACATAAAATCACCTCAAAAATATACTTCATAATAGAATATGAATTTAGGTGAAAAAAATACTTGATTAAACCTTTTATTTTATCTTTTATTATGTTAGAATATTTTTTGAGGTGATATTTTTGTCACGATTTATAAATCATATTGGTTCGTTTTTGCCTAAACTTCAAAAAGATTTTAAGATTTATGATGGCGAAGTTTTTACAGAAGTCTATGATGGTGATTTTTATAAAGATATACCATTTTCAAAATATATAAATTATAACTTAAACTTACCTTTAGATGATGCTGTATTTGTTCGTGATTTTGGTGCAAGACCAAATGATGTAATCATCAATAATGCAACATATATCAATAACGCAATTGAAAGTTGCAGTAATAATGGTGGTGGAATTGTTGTAGTAGATGGTGGTGCATTTACAAGCGGAACAATTTATCTTAAAAGTAATGTTGTTTTGTATATTGCAAAAGACTCTTCTATAGTAGCAACACACAATACCGACGATTACATAGAAAACGCATTGATTTATGCAGATAATTGTGAAAATGTGGGTATTGTTGGTCCCGGCAAAATCTGTGGTGAAGGTAATTTATTCTCATTAGCACCATATTTGCCACCAAAAACGGAACCATTCACTAAAACTCTTGATGTGTGGGATTTGCGTCAAGAATACAGAAAAAGAATCCGTTTTTCTCATAAAAGTAAGTATGGGTATTTGTTGTATTTCAAAAATTGTAACAAAGTTAAACTATATAACCTTATACTTGAAAACTCTGCAATGTGGACAGTTAATGTCAACTCTTCAAACGATGTTAGTGTTTCAAATGTTGTTATAAACAATAATCGTCATATTGCGAATACTGATGGCATTGATATTTGTGGCTCATCTAATGTGGTTATTAAAAATTGTTTTATTTCAACTGCTGATGACGGAATTGTACTTAAAAATAATATGAGTATTGCTACATCAGGTGACGATGGACTTAAAATCAAGAATAATCTTGATGTTTCTTGCAAAAAGGGAATGAGTAATATTTATGTTCACGATTGTGAAGTTGTTTCTTGTACAAACGCTTTTAAGATTGGTACTGAAACATCTTTAGACATAAGTGATGTTACCGTTGAAGATTGCAAATTCTATCTTACTGATATTTACCCTGCAGGTGTAAGTGGAATATCAATAGAATCTTGCGATGGTGCAAAAGTCAATAATGTGAACATTTCAGATATTGAAATGGACTCAATGGCTTGTCCGTTGTTTATTCGTCTTTGTAACCGTAATGGCGATAATAAACCTGACCTTGATGGTAGGGGAGAAATCACCAATATTTCAATAAAAAATATTGTAGCCAAAAACATTGAAATTCCTGTTATGATTATGGGAATACCTAATCAAAAAATTTGTGATATAAGTTTTAAAAATTTTGATTTGAAATATGCAAATGGAAAAGATTATTTTGATTTAAGATTTAAGATTCCTGAACAAGAAAAAGAATACCCCGAATGTAACCGTTTTAGAAACATAAATGCGTACGGAGTGTTTGTAAGACATGCAAAAAATATTGCTTTAGAAAATATCAATGTAAAACCACGCGACAAGACTTGGCGTAAATTCAAGAAAATAATTGATTGCAAAAATTTCAGTATAAAATGAGGAGATAATTATGGATATTCGTGAAAAAATGCATAGTGGAGATTTGTATCTTTCAATGGATGAAGATTTGTTTAACGAACAACTTACATATCTTGATAAGTTATATGATTTCAATGCAACAAGACCGCTTGAACTTGCAAAAAGAACTGAAATGCTTAAAAATATGTTTGCCGAGATAGGTGAAGATTGCTATATTGAGCCACCACTTCATGCAAATTGGGCAGGTCGATTTGTTCATTTTGGCAAGGGTATTTATGCTAATTTCAACTTGACTCTCGTTGATGATACTCATATTTACATTGGTGATTACACAATGCTTGGTCCTAATGTCGTTATAGCAACTGCGGGACATCCTATTTTACCTGAACTCAGACCACTTGCGTATCAGTATAATATGCCTGTGCATATCGGTAAAAACTGTTGGCTTGGTGCAGGTGTACTTGTATTACCGGGTGTTACTATTGGTGATAATACTGTAATTGGTGCAGGTAGTGTAGTAACAAAAGATATCCCTGCAAATGTAGTTGCAGTTGGTAACCCTTGTAGAGTTTTACGCGAAATCAACGACCACGATAAAGAATATTATTTTAAGAATAGGAAGATTGAATTATGATTGATAAAATTAATCTAAAAGAAGAAGTAAACTCAATAAATCAATTGTTTGAATATAAAGAGATTTGTAAACTCAATAATCATACATTTAATGTTTTAAAAGCAGAAAATCGTACACTTGAGTTTCATAAACACGATTTATCAGACGAGTTGTTTTATTGTATTGAAGGTGAGTTCGATATTGAATTTGAAGATGGTAAAACTCATTTATGTGAAGGGGATTTAATAGTAATTTCTAAAGGGGTGTTACATAGACCAGTTTGCACGACATTGGTGAAATGTCTTCTTATAGAATTGGACGGTACATTAAATAGTGATAATACAGGTGGAACTTATAAAAAATAGTCACACAGTTTGTGTGACTATTTTTGTTATGTGATATCAACTATTTCAAGTTCGTTACCATCAACCTTAAACTTTACCTGTAAATCACCAAAACTCATACCATATACTCTTTCACTGTCATTTTGGTATGAAGGTCGTGGGTCGTGTTTTAATGTTTCAAGTAATCCATCTACTAAATCAAATGGGATTTTACTTAAAATCTCGTCACTATACTTTATATCAAGTAAACCGTTTACATCATCTAATGCAAATCCGTTTGTAGCATCAGGTTTGCTGTCTGTATATGGTAAATAAGGTTTAATGTCAATAATAGGTGTACCATTCATTAAATCTGCACCTGAAACAAAAATTGATTTACCTTCTTTGTAGTTAAACTCTGTTTGAATTAACTTTACACAAGATATTCCAATTCTGTTTGGTCTGAATGGTGAGCGAGATGCAAAAACACCTACACGCTTATTTCCGCCAAGTTTTGGTGGTCTTACTGTTGCCTTAATTTCTTTTTTATCTATTTCTGAAAAATACCAGATTAGCCATAAATGAGTGAATGATTCAATTTCTCTAAAAAAATCAGGGTCTTGATAATCCTCTACAAAAGTAATTTTTGAAACAACATTTTCAGTAAGTCCACTTTGTCTTGGAATACCAAATTTTTCTTTATAATCATTTTCTATGTAACCTATTGGTTCAATTGTTATTCTTCCCATATTTTAACACCTCAAACGAATTATAACACATTGAAAAAATTTTTTCTACTTTTAGTTGTAATTTTTGAAAAATATGGTAGAATAATAATATAAATTTTTAAGGAGTGATTTTAATGGAACTTAAAGGTTCAAGAACAGAAGCTAATCTTATGACTGCCTTTGCAGGTGAGTCACAGGCAAGAAACAAATACACATATTATGCATCTAAAGCTAAAAAAGATGGATATGTTCAGATAGCACAGATTTTTGAAGAAACAGCTAATAACGAAAAAGAACACGCAAAAATCTGGTTCAAACTTCTTCACGATGGTGGTATTCCTACAACTGTTGAAAACCTTAAAGATGCTGCTGAAGGCGAAAACTATGAATGGACAGAAATGTACGCTGAATTTGCCAAAGTTGCAAAAGAAGAAGGATTTGACCATATTGCAGCACTTTTTGAAATGGTTGCTAAAATCGAAAAAGAACACGAAGAAAGATACAAGAAATTACTTGCTAACATTGATGGTGGCGTAGTGTTCTCAAAAGATAATGATATTGTTTGGATTTGCTCAAACTGTGGTCATATCCATATTGGTAAAAAAGCACCTGAAATTTGCCCTGTATGTGCTCATCCACAGGCATATTTTATGGAAAGAGCAGAAAATTATTAAATCATACAAAAAAAGTGGAGTGCTTTGCTCCACTTTTTACATATTATGAGGTGAATAATATGGCAGTCAGATTAAACGAGAACAAAGAAATCGTAGCAAAAATTAAAGAAGGACTAAAAGCGAAAGATGGCTATTGTCCTTGTAGATTACAAAAATTAGAAGAATATAGATGTATTTGTGAAGAGTTTAAGCAACAAATTGCTGACCCTGATTTTGAAGGCTATTGCCATTGTAAATTGTATTATAAATCTAAAGATTAAAAAAGATGCTATGTAAAACTACATAGCATCTTTTCTTTTAGTCTAAATTGCTTACATGGTAACTTAAAGTCATTAAACTATCGCTTAAATGAACATTTTCTACTGCAACCTGTGGGTAATCTGCTGAAATATCATAATGGCTGAAATTCCAGAAGCCTTTAATACCAAGTTCAACAAGTTGGGGTGCTAACTCTTTTGCTGCTGCACTTGGAATGCAAAGTACTGCAACGGTAGGGGAGTTATCTTTACAAAAATCATATAATCCATCAGTATGGCGAATAGGTAAACCGCGAAGCATTTGTCCTGAAAGTGCTTTGTTACGGTCAAAAACACCAATTACATTAAAACCACGCTGTTCAAAAGACATATGTAATGCAACAGCCTTTCCAAGGTTACCTGCACCAATTAAAATTGCTTTTCTATTACTATTTACGCCAAGAATATTACCGATTTCATTATATAAACTTTCTATATTATAACCGTATCCTTGTTGACCAAATCCACCAAAACAATTTAAGTCCTGACGAATTTGTGACGCTGTAAAGCCCATTTTTTCTGACAAATCTTTAGATGAAATTCTGACAACACCATTTTCTTTTAGTTCACCTAAAAATCTGTAGTAGCGGGGGAGTCGCTTAATGACAGAAATTGAAACTCCATCATTTCTACTCATACTTTTCACTCCTTATGAAAGCTTTTTAACAGTTTCCATTACATAGTCGCCGAAGTCACTACATGTAGCACCATTATCACGACCTGTGATTGTAAGTTTCTTTTCTTCAAACATACAAATATCAAGTGCTCTTTCAAGTAAGTCTGCTTCTTTTTGTTTACCGATATGTGAAAGGAGCATAACTGTTGCACGAAGCATTGAGCAAGGGTCAGCATATTGACCACGACCTTCACGAATCATACGAGGTGCTGAACCATGAATAGCCTCAAACATTGCATATCTCTTACCAAGGTTTGCACTACCTGCAGTACCAACACCGCCCTGGAATTCAGCAGCTTCATCAGTAATAATATCACCATAAAGGTTAGGAAGAACAAATACCTTAAAGTCTTTTCTTCTCTTTTCGTCAATAAGTTTAGCAGTTGTAATATCAACATACCATTCATCAGTAATGATTTCAGGGTATTCTTTACCAACTTCTTTACATATTCTGAGGAATTTACCGTCAGTTGTCTTAATTACATTTGCTTTGTTGATAATAGAAACTCTTTCTTTACCATTTCTCTTTGCGTAATCATAAGCCATACGAGCAATTCTTTCAGAACCTTCACTTGTTGTAACAACAAAGTCCATAGCAAGGTCTTCTGTAACATTAACACCTTTTGAACCAACTGCATAAGCACCTTCTGTGTTTTCACGGAAGAAAGTCCAGTCAATACCTTGGTCAGGAACTTTTACAGGACGAACATTTGCAAAAAGGTCAAGTTCTTTTCTCATTGCAACATTGGCACTTTCAATATTTGGCCATGGGTCGCCAGCCTGTGGAGTAGTTGTAGGTCCTTTAAGAATTACATGACATTCTTTAAGTTCTGCAAGAACATCATCAGGAATTGCTTTCATAACAGCAACTCTATTTTCAATTGTAAGCCCGTCAATTACCTTGAATTCTACTTTACCTGCTTTTACATCATCAGCAAGCATATATTCAAGCACTCTTGCTGATTCTTTTGTAATGATTGGTCCAATACCGTCACCACCACAAACACCGATAATGATTTTATCAAGATTATCAAAATCAACAAATTCTTTTTGTGCTTTAATTTTTTCGTTTCTTGCAAGTTGTTCTCTGACAAGAGCCTCAAACTTTGCAAGAGCTTCTTTAATTTGATTTTCCATAATTAAAACTCCTTAAAATGATTCTTTAGTATAATTTAACAAACCACCTGCAAGAATAATATCTTTCTGACGCTGTGAAAGGTCATATTTGATTTCATATTCTTCGTTAGTTGTAAGATTTACAAGTGTTGCAGGTTCATTGTTGATGATTGCGTTCTTAATACTTTTAAGGCTTAATTCATCACCTTGTGTAATCTTGTCATAATCATCAGGATTTACAAAGTTAAGAGGAAGAATACCTGCGTTTATAAGGTTTGCACAGTGAATTCGAGCAAATGACTTGGTAATAACTGCCTTAACACCAAGATAAAGCGGAACAAGAGCAGCATGTTCACGAGATGAGCCTTGTCCGTAGTTAGCACCACCAATTACAATACCTTTGCCTTCTGCCTTAATTCTTTCAGGGAATGTTTTATCACAAACACCGAAACAATACTGTGAAAGGAATGGAATGTTTGAACGATAGGGGAGAATTTTAGCACCAGCAGGCATAATGTGGTCTGTTGTGATATCGTCACCAACTTTAAGAACTGCTTTTGCTGTAATATCATCACCCATAGGCTCACTTGTTGGGAATGGTTTGATGTTTGGTCCATACATAACTTCAACATCTTTTGCTTCTTCAGGAGTTGCAGGCATTGCAACCATATTGTCATTGATAATAAATTCGTCAGGAAGTACAATTTCAGGGAATTCACCTAAATCGCGTGGGTCTGTAAGATAACCTGTAAGAGCAGATGCTGCTGCAACTTCAGGGCTTACAAGGTAAATACCTGCATCTGCAGTACCTGAACGACCCTCAAAGTTTCTATTGAATGTTCTAAGCGATACACCTGCTGAATTTGGAGACTGACCCATACCGATACAAGGACCGCAAGCACTTTCAAGAATACGAGCACCTGCATCAATCATATCTGCAAGAGCACCATTCTGTGAAATCATATTAAGAACCTGTTTTGAGCCGGGTGCAATTGAAAGACTTACTGCAGGGTGAACTGTTTTGCCTTTAAGAATAGCAGCAACTTTCATCATATCAAGAAGTGATGAGTTTGTGCAAGAACCGATACAAACTTGGTCAACCTTGATTTTACCTATTTCTGTAACTGATTTAACTCTGTCAGGCATATGAGGACAAGCTGCCATTGGGGCAAGTTCTGACAAGTTAATGTTAATTACTTCATCATAAACTGCATCTTCATCAGCTTTAAGTTCAACCCAATCTTCTTCACGACCTTGTGCCTTTAAGAATGCTTTTGTAATATCATCTGATGGGAACACAGATGTAGTAGCACCAAGTTCAGCACCCATATTTGTGATAGTGGCTCTTTCAGGAACTGAAAGTGTAGCAACACCTTCGCCACCGTATTCAATGATTTTACCAACGCCACCCTTAACAGTCATAATACGAAGAACTTCAAGGATAACATCTTTTGCAGCAACCCAAGGGCTGAGTTTACCTGTAAGATTAACTCTAACCATTTTAGGCATTGTAATATAATATGTACCGCCACCCATAGCAACAGCAACATCAAGTCCACCTGCACCCATAGCAAGCATACCAATGCCGCCACCGGTTGGTGTGTGGCTATCTGAACCGATTAATGTTTTACCAGGCTTACCAAATCTTTCAAGGTGAACCTGATGGCAAATACCATTACCTGGTCTTGAAAAACGAATACCACGCTTTTTAGCAACACTTTGAATGAATCTGTGGTCATCAGCGTTTTCAAAGCCTGTTTGCAATGTATTATGGTCAATATAAGCAACTGAAAGTTCAGTTTTTACCTGTTCAATTCCCATAGCTTCAAGCTCAAGATATGCCATAGTACCTGTAGCATCTTGAGTTAATGTCTGGTCAATTTTAAGGCCAACCTCACTGCCTGGTGTCATATCACCGCTGACAAGGTGAGATTTAATAAGTTTTTGTCCGATTGTCATACCCATTTGAATCAACTCCTTGGACTTTTTCATTTTTTTAACAATCTTTTATAATTTTATTATATTGTCAGAAATTTGTCAATATATTTGTATATATTAAAAAGTATTTTTAAACAAAACATTGATATTGAAAATAAATTATGATACAATATTTAGTAGTTTTGGCATAAATAATTAAGTTGCATTCGGTAAAAATATTTACATATTTTGAAAGGATGCGATAATATGTGTATTTATTATGACGATTTTACCACACCTGCTAATTCTAGTTCACCTGAACAAAGTAGTGTGAATGATAGCGAATCTAATAATACATCTAAAAATGAAATGACTGATAATGGTGCTTTTTCCGTAAACAAAAACGGAAAATATATTCATTGTCTTACAATAATAGGGCAGATAGAGGGCCATTATATTCTCCCGCCATCTGATAAAACTACAAAATATGAACATGTTATTCCTCAACTTGTTGCTGTTGAAGAAAGCGAAGATGTTGACGGTTTACTGATAATACTTAATACTGTTGGTGGCGATATTGAAGCAGGTCTTGCCATTGCTGAACTTATTTCAGGAATGAAAAAACCAACTGCATCATTAGTTCTTGGTGGTGGCCATTCAATTGGTGTACCATTAGCAGTATCAGCAGACAAATCTTTTATTGTTCCAACCGCTACAATGACTATACATCCCGTAAGAATGAATGGATTAGTCTTAGGAGTTCCGCAAACATTATCATATTTTGAACAGATGCAGGAACGAATTGTAAGTTTTGTGTCAGGTAACTCTAATATTCCACCTGAGCGATTTCGTGAACTTATGCTTTCAACGGGGGAGTTAGTAATGGATGTCGGTACAGTTCTTGATGGTGAGAATGCTGTTAAAGAAGGTTTAATCGATAGTATTGGTAATTTGAAAGATGCAATGGCATATTTATATTCAGAAATAGAAAGTTAATGGAGTTGATTTTATGTCGATTATTAAAGCAATTATACTTGGTATTGTTCAGGGCGTAACTGAATTTTTACCAATTTCGAGCAGTGGTCACTTATCTTTATTTCAACATTTCTTGAATGTAGATGGTGAGGGTTCATTATTGTTTTCAGTTCTTTTACATTTAGGTACTTTGATAGCAGTGTTTATAGTATTCCATAAAACAATATTTGAACTTATAGTTGATGCTTTTGGACTTGTAAAAGACATTTTTACAGGTAAGTTCAAATTCAAACAACTTCAAGGCAAAAAGAAAATGCTTGTAATGTTCGTATTCTCTTGTATTCCTTTACTACTGTTGTTAATTCCTGTTGGCAATGACTTGAAACTTATGGATGTACTTGGCGGACTTTCAGAAGATGATAGTATTCTTGTAGAAGGCTTTTGCTTCTTGTTTACAGGATTTTTATTGTTAACATCTACATACATATCAAAAAAGAAAACATTAAACCGCGAAGTAAATACTCTTGATGCTTTTGCAATTGGTCTTGCCCAAGTATTTGCAGCAGGATTTCCCGGAATTTCCCGTTCAGGTTCAACAATCTCAACCGGTATGATTTGTGGAGTATCAAAAGAATATATGGTTGAATATTCATTTATTCTCGGTATTCCTGCAATTATAGTTGCAAATGCTGTTGAACTTAAAGATGCAGTAGAAACAGGTGCTCAACTTGAGTTGTTACCTACTATTATTGGTGTAATTGTAGCGGCTGTAGTAGGTGTAGCTTGTATCAAACTTTTACAATGGATTTTGAAAAAAGATATGTGGAAATATTTTGGTTTCTACTGTCTGATAATTGGTGTTTTTACAATAATTTGTAGTGCTTTAGGAATATAATTTGGAGATGTTAAAATAAATGGCAAATCAAAGAAAAAGAAAAACAACACAAAAAAGAAATAATAAAAAATCAAATAACAGTTTTGTAATGAATAAGCAGTTATCAGCAATTATTATGTTTGCTGTTGGTATATTGTGGTTTTGTATGGCATTGATTGATGCCCAAGGCTTGTGGGGTGGATTACGAACATTCTTGTTTGGTGTATTTGGTGTATTCACTTTTATATTCCCTTTGTTCTTACTTGTATCAGCTGCATTTATGGCACTTGATAAGAATGATAACAACTTTACATCAAAAATAATACAAATCTCTATTATTGTAACATTGATTAGTGGTATTGTGCATGTGTTCCAGTGTAATCCTGATGATACATATTTTATAGCCATTAAAGAAGCGTATAATGTTTTTTATATTGATGGTAGTATGCTTGGTGGCGGTGCATTTGGTGCAATTATTGGCGGTATATTTCTTGCAATTACCGGTGGTAATGTTGCTGCAGCGTTGATTATCGAGTTTGTAATATCTTTTGTGCTTATAATGATTTTTACAGGTTTAACTCTCGGTAATCTTATCAGAGGTATTTCAAAGCCTGTTAAAAAAGTCGGTGAATTTACAAGCGAAAAAATCAATGAATATGGTGAAAAAGCAGAACAGATTGCTGAAGAACGCAAAAAGAGAAAGGCTGAGTTTAATCCCGATGTTGATTTAGGTCCTGACCCTGATGAAAATGCTAAACCTTTGACTTTTGATGATGAAGAAATCGAAGAAGAATCAAATGAATTAGTGTCTTTCAGCGATATGAAAAATAATAAGCAGGAAACTGAAAAGGTTGAACAAGAAAAAGTAATCAATCTTGACGACATTATAAAGAAAAGTATCAAGAAAGAAGAACCTGTTGTTGAAGAAAAAGTTGAAGATAAAACTGATGAAGAAATTGTGGAAGAGATTGAAGAATCAGAAAAAAGAGTTTATCTTTTACCACCAATAGATTGTCTTAATATGCCAAAAGAGAGCAACGCATCTAATCTTGAGGCGGAACTAAAACATACTGCAAAGAAACTCGAAGAAACACTTAGTAGTTTTGGTGTAGAAACAAGAACTGTAGGTATCTGTTCAGGGCCATCAGTTACAAGATATGAAATTCAACCTGCTGCTGGTGTTAAAATCAGTAAAATTACTAACCTTGCTGATGATATTGCATTGAACCTTGCGGCATCAGGTGTCCGTATTGAAGCACCTATTCCTAACAAAGCGGCTGTTGGTATTGAGGTACCTAATAAAAATCGTAGAATGGTTACAATGCGTGAAGTAGTTGACCAACCACAATATAAAAATGCTAAATCAAAATTAAATGTAGCTCTTGGTAAAGACATTACGGGTGAATTTGTATATTCAGACCTTTCAAAAATGCCACACTTACTCATTGCGGGTACTACAGGTTCAGGTAAATCAGTATGTCTTAATTCAATGATTGTTAGCATTCTTTATAATGCTACACCGGAAGAAGTAAAACTTTTAATGATTGACCCAAAACAAGTTGAGTTTACAGTTTATAACGGTATTCCACATTTGCTTGTCCCTGTAGTTTCTGACCCAAGAAAAGCATCGGGTGCTCTTGCTTGGGCAGTTACTGAAATGCTTACACGATACAAAACATTCTCCGAAAACAGCGTTCGTGATATTTCAGGTTACAACAGCATTTGTGAAAGTCAGGGCAAAAAGAAAATGCCACAGATTGTTATTTTCATTGACGAGTTGTCTGACTTAATGATGGCTGCTCCTAATGAAGTTGAAGACTCAATCTGTCGTCTTGCACAGATGGCTCGTGCAGCGGGTATGCACCTTGTTATTGCAACTCAAAGACCATCAGTAGATGTTATTACAGGTATTATTAAAGCAAATATTCCAAGTAGAATTTCACTTTCAGTTTCCTCACAAGTTGATTCCCGTACAATTATTGACTCTGTTGGTGCAGAAAAACTTCTTGGTAATGGTGATATGCTTTATTATCCTGTTGGTATTCCAAAGCCAATTCGTGTTCAGGGATGTTTCCTTTCTGACAAGGAAGTTGAAAATGTTGTAACTCATATCAAAAACCAGGCACAGTCTGTTTACGATGATGATGTTATGAAAGAAATTGACAAGAATGCTGCAAACACAGGTGCAAAGAAGAAAGATACATCTGCATCTGACAGTGATGGTGGTGACGGACCAGCAGATGAAATGCTTCCAAAAGCAATTGAGGCTGTAATTGAAGCACAATCAGCGTCAACAACACTTCTTCAAAGAAAACTCAAACTTGGCTATGCCAGAGCAGCAAGAATTGTTGATGAACTTGAAGAGCGTGGAATTATTGGACCTTATGAAGGTGCAAAACCTCGTAAAGTTTTGATTACAAAACAACAATGGTATGAAATGAATGCTCTTGCACAAGGCGGGGCAGATAAACCTTATGGTGAAGACGAAGAGGATATAAGTGAAGAATAATACATTTTTACCTGTCTCAAAAGTTGATATGATTAACAGAGGCTGGGATGAAGTTGATTTTGTTTATGTGTCAGGTGATGCATATGTCGACCATCCCAGCTTCGGCGTGTCTATAATTACCCGTGTACTTGAAAATGCTGGGTATAAAGTCGGCGTAATTTCTCAACCTGATTGGAGAAATAATGAATCTTTTAAGGTGTTTGGTCGACCAAGACTTGGCTTTATGGTTTCGTCAGGCAATATTGATTCAATGGTTGCTCATTATACTGTTGCAAAGCGTAAAAGAAGTACTGATGCGTATTCTCCTGGTGGTAAAATGGGATTGCGTCCTGACCGTGCAGTTATTGTTTATTGCCAAAAGATTCGTGAAATATATGGTGATGTTCCAATCATTATTGGTGGGCTCGAAGCATCTTTGCGTCGTTTTGCACACTATGATTATTGGGATGATGCTATTCGTCCGTCAATCCTTTTTGACTCAGGAGCAGACTTGATTTCATTTGGTATGGGTGAAAAACAGACAGTTGAAATCGCTAATCGTCTTAATAATGGTGAAAGCATTAAATCTTTGACCGATATTAAAGGTACTTGTTATGCAGTACCCGTTATAGAAACACCATATAAAGGTGTTGAGTGCCCATCATTTGAAAATGTGTTGGCATCTAAAAAGGAATATGCAATTTCTTGTCGTATTCAACAAGATGAACAAGACCATATTCGTGGTAAAGCTATTAAACAGCGTCACGGTAAAATGATGCTTGTTCAGAATCAACCAATGGAACCCCTTACAACGGAAGAACTTGATAAAGTGTATTCACTTCCATATATGCGAACATATCATCCTATGTATGAAAAAGATGGGGGAGTACCGGGCATTATTGAGGTTGAGTTTTCAATTACTCACAATCGCGGTTGTTTTGGTGCTTGTAATTTCTGTTCGATTGCTTTTCATCAAGGAAGATATGTTACTTGTAGAAGTAAAGAGTCAATTATAAAAGAAGCAAAACTTTTAACTGAATTAGATGGATTCAAGGGCTATATTCACGATATTGGCGGTCCTACTGCAAACTTTAGAAGAACTTCTTGTGATGTTCAGTTAAAAAACGGATTATGCAAAGGTAAAAAGTGTTTAGCACCTAATCCTTGTCCCGCATTAGTTTCAACTCACGAAGAATATCTACAAATACTTCGTGAAATCCGTAATTTACCAAAAGTTAAAAAAGTTTTTATTCGCTCAGGAATCCGTTATGATTATATGTTGTGCGATAAAAATGATGAGTTCTTCAAAGAACTTGTTAAACACCATGTCAGTGGTCAGTTGAAAGTTGCACCTGAGCATTGTTCTGCAACTGTTCTTGATAAAATGGGTAAGCCTCATATTAAAGCATACAAGGAGTTTTCAAAGAAGTATTTTAACTTTACAAAATCAATCGGTAAAGAACAGTATCTTGTGCCATATCTTATGTCATCACATCCCGGTGCAACATTAAAAGATGCTGTTGAATTAGCAGAGTTTATTCGTGACGAAAAACTTCATCCCGAACAAGTGCAAGATTATTATCCAACACCTGGCACAATTTCTACTGCTATGTATTATACCGAGCTTGACCCATATACACTTGAAAAAGTTTTTGTTGCTAAAAATCCGCACGATAAGGCTTTACAGCGAGCTTTAATGCAATATTTTAATCCTAAAAATTATGATTTAGTATATGAAGCATTGAAAAAAGCAGGTCGTTCAGATTTAATTGGCACATCTGCAAAATGTCTTATCAAACCTAAAGCAAATGATAGATTAAATGTGAAAAATAATAAGTATGACAAAAAACGAAAAGGCAATATACAAAAGCGGAAGAAAAAATGAAAACGGTTATCCAAGATTTCGGTTTACCAAAAAGCAAAAGAAGTTTGTAGTATATACTATCTTTATTGTAATTTTTGGTATCATAGTTTATGCACTTGATTTTTCAGGTATTGCTTCTATTTCTGAAATCAAGAATGTTTTCGGTGCAATTGATGGCGTAAAGCCTGTTGATAGTGATTTTGCTGTGTATTATCTTGATGTTGGGCAAAGTGATTGCACAATAGTTGTTTGTGACGACGAAGTGCTTATGATTGATTGCGGTACTTATAACCAACTCAACACTATTCGTCAGTCAATACATACCCTTAACATTGATAAAATTGATTATATGGTCGTAACGCATCAACATGATGACCACATAGGTAGTGCTATTGATTTGTTAGAAGATTTAACCGTTGAAAATTTTATAATGCCAAAACTTACACAATCTAATAATGTAACAAGTAAAACTTACAATGTTTTAGTCAATACTCTTGATGGTAAAAACATAAACAAAATACCTGCACAAGATTGCAAAAGCTTTATGTTAGGGGAGACACTTGTTGAAATATTGTCTCCAACCGTTCAAAGTAATAATCTTAATAATATGTCGGTTGTACTTAAAGTTACTTATGGCAACACAGAGTTCTTGTTCCAAGGTGATGCAGAATCAAAAATTGAAAATGATTTGTTGCGTTCAGATTATGATATTGATGTAGATGTGTTAAAAACAGGTCATCACGGTAGTAAAACATCTTCAAGTGATAAATATATTGAGGCTACAAGTCCTGAAATAGCAATTATTTCAAGTGGTTATGCCAATAATTACGGTCACCCTAACGCTATGGTGTTAGAAAGACTTGAAAAAGAGGGAATATCAACTTTTACTACTCTTCTTGATGGTGATATAGCGGTTGCAAGTGACGGCGAAACTATTACAGTTTATACGCAAAACAGTAGAAAGGTATTACAATATAAATAAATTCAAAAAAACACTTGCATTTATAAATTTGTTGTGATATAATTTTTCAGCAATTCGCATGTGCGGTGATTTTAATGGTATTGCATACACAGTATGTCCCGTTAAAAGTTGACCCGTGCAGAGGATATAAATAAGGAGGAAAAAATCATGTCAGTAGTATCTATGAAACAGTTACTCGAGGCAGGTGTTCATTTCGGACACCAGACAAGAAGATGGAACCCCAAAATGGCAGAGTACATCTTCACTGAAAGAAATGGTATTTATATCATTGACCTTCAGAAAACAGTTAAAAAACTTGAAGAAGCTTACAAGGTAATCAAAGAAGTTTCTGAAAACGGTGGCGAAGTTCTCTTCGTAGGCACAAAGAAACAGGCTCAGGATTCAGTTAAGGAAGAAGCAATTCGTTGCGGTATGCCTTATGTTAATGCTCGTTGGCTTGGCGGTATGCTTACAAACTTCTCTACAATTAAGCAAAGAATTAAGAGACTTGCTCAGCTTAAAGCTATGCAAGAAGATGGCACATTCGACCTTCTTCCTAAAAAAGAAGTTGCTAAGTATGAGCTTGAAATTGAAAAACTTGAAAAGTACATTGGTGGTATCACAGAAATGAAAAAGCAGCCAGCTGCTATGTTCATTGTTGACCCAAGAAAAGAAAAGATTGCAGTTGCTGAAGCTAAGAAACTTGGTATTCCTGTAATTGCTATCGTTGACACAAACTGTGACCCTGATGATGTTGACTATGTTATCCCAGGTAATGATGACGCTATCCGTGCAGTAAAACTTATTGCTGGTGCTATGGCTGATGCTATTATCGAAGGCAGACAGGGTGAACAGATGGAAGTTGTAGCTGAAGAAGCTGCAGAAGCAGTAACTGAAGAAGTTGCTGAATAATTAAGTTTATTATAGCCCGTGGCATAATCGTTACGGGCTCTTTTCAAAATATTTGATATTGGAGGAAAAGAAAATGGCATTTACTGCAAAAGATGTTCAGGCACTTCGTGAGAAGACTGGCGTTGGTATGATGGATTGTAAAAAAGCTCTTGTTGAAACAGATGGCGATATTGAAAAAGCTATTGACATTCTTAGAGAAAAAGGACTTGCTTCTGCTGCAAAGAAAGCAAGCCGTGTTGCTGCTGAAGGCGTAGTTGCTGCTTACAGCGACGCTAATGCAGGTGCACTTGTTGAAATTAACTGTGAAACAGACTTCGTTGCAAAGGGTGAACCTTTCGTTAACCTTGCTGCAAAAGTTGTTAAGACAGTTGTTGCTACAAAACCAGCTGATGTTGAAACACTTCTTGCTACAAAAGCAGTTGATTCAGACAAAACAGTTGATGAAGAAGTTCAGGAAGTATTCCTTGCTCTTCGTGAAAATATGAAAGTTCGTAGATTTGCTCTTGTTGAAGGACATACATCAACATATATCCACGCTGGTGGTACTGTTGGCGTTATCGTTGCATTTGATGTTGACGACGCAACAGCAGCGAAAGATGAATTTGACGCAATGGGTAAGAATGTAGCAATGCAGATTGCTGCTATGAACCCAGAATATTTGTGCAAAGCATCAATTTCTGATGATGAACTTGCTAAGATGAAGTCAATCACAATTGATAGTGCACTTAACAAACCTGACTCACTTCCAGTTCCAATTCTTAACAGCATTATTACAGAAGCAATCAATGACAAGAAGTGGAGCGACGAAGACGCTGAAATTTACAATGGACTTGACCAGAAACAGAGAAAGAACTTTGTTAACTTCATTTCAAAAGAAGCTTATGCTACAATGGCAGAAATCGCAGTTTCTCATAAAGCTGAAATTTCAGAAAACAAAATCTTCGTTGGTCTTGTTCAGGGTCGTCTTGCAAAACAGATTAAAGAAGTTTGTCTTCTTGAACAGACATTCGTTCGTTCAGACCTTTTTGACGGTTCTGTTGACGGTTATGTAAATTCAGTTGCTAAGGCTCTTGGTGCTGACATTAAGGTTACAAGCTTTGTTCGTTTTGAAAAAGGCGAAGGCATTGAAAAGAAAGAAGAAAACTTTGCTGCTGAAATCGCAAGTATGATGTAATTTCTTGAATATTTCTATAAAGCGTACAGAAATTTCTGTACGCTTTATTTTTTGCTTTAGAATAATCTTGCTTAATTTGTTAATATAAGGTATAATTTGTAGAAAAAAGGAGAGATTAATATGCTTTTAATGTATTTTGCTTTGCTTCAAAATCCTGAAGATGAGCCATTATTTGAGGTCTTTTACAATAAATTTTATAACACTATTTTCTACATTGCAAAGAAACATCTTAATAATGTTGAGTCAGCCGAAGACTGTGCTCAAGAGGTTATGTTTGGCTTTGCTAAGAACTTTCATAACATAACACATGATTTTAACGATAAAAAATTATGTAAC
>JAFQCT010000008.1 GCA_017399405.1 Clostridia bacterium
TATTTTCCGAAAGGTTGAAAATTCTTCGCAAGGACATTAACACCTGCGAAAGAATTGAAAAATCAGAGCCTGCGATAGAAAACAAAATAGGAACAATTCTTGAAATCGAACAGCAGCAGAAAAATAAAACACAAAACAGAAGCCGTGGTTATTCACGGGATGTAAGGTAAGGAGGAATGTATTATTAAAATTATAGAGTTAGCGAAGAAAATAAAAGAGTACTATGAAATTATAAAAGCAGATATTATAAGAACATTAAGTGGCACAAAGGCAGAATGCACCCTGCCTATAGATACCTATGCCCTTGAAAATTTCGTGCGTTGTGTCTGGTATGATATTACAGAGTTTTTCTCAAAAGAGGAAAATGTAATCAACTGCAGACAGCAAAAGCCTGAAAATGCAGATACTGCACCTTTGACAGAAGAAGATGTTTAATCAGATAATAGGGGTGTAAAAAAATTGCACCCCTAAAAAATAAGGAGGAATAAAAATTATGACAGCAGTAATTTATGCACGATATTCAAGTGATAATCAAAAAGAAGAATCTATTGATGGTCAGCTCAGAGAGTGTAAATCTTATGCTGAAAGAAACGGTATTAAGATTATAAATTCGTATATTGACAGAGCATTATCCGCAAAAACAGATAACAGACCTCAATTTCAAAAAATGATTCATGACAGCTCTCGAAAATTATTTGATATAATCCTGGTATGGAAGCTTGACCGTTTTGCTCGTAACCGTTATGACTCTGCTCATTACAAAAATGTGCTTAACAAAAATTCAGTCAAGGTAGTTTCTGTAACTGAAACAATATCCCGCGGAGCAGAAGGAATACTTCTTGAATCCATGCTTGAGGGTATGGCTGAATATTATTCAGCAGAATTAAGTGAAAAGATAACAAGGGGCCTTACAGAAAATGCTCTTAAATGCAAATTCAATGGTGGTACAAGAACCATAGGTTATCTTATAAATTCTGAGCAAATGTATGAAATAGACCCACAGGCTGCACCTATTGTTTTAGAAGCTTTCAAACTTTATGTTTCCGGAAAGACAATGAAAGAGGTTACGGAAATTGTTAATGAAATGGGACTACGTACTGCCCGTGGACATAAATTGAATCTAAGTGCAACACAGAGAATGCTTCAGAATCGTAAATATTTAGGTGAATACAGATACAGTAATCATGTTACCGAATGCGGTATTCCTCAGATAATTCCCACCGATTTATTTGAAAGAGTACAGAAGACCTTAGAGAAAAACAAAAAAGCTCCGGCAAGTCATAAAGCAACGGATGATTATCTGCTCACAACAAAACTGTTCTGCGGTGACTGCGGCTCAATTATGGTCGGTGAAATCGGCAGAGGCAGAAACAATCAACAGTATCGTTATTATAAGTGTATAAGTGCAAAACGCAAAAAGGGATGCAAAAGTCGAAAAGGCATCAAGAAAGATGTTCTTGAAAATCTTGTTCTTACGCACATTATAAAAACCATTATGGATGATGATACTGTAGAAGCAATTATTGATATTGCTATGAAAGAACAAGCAAAAGAAAATGTGGCTCTTCCTGCTTTGAAGAAACAATTGAGTGATGTTAAACGTGGCATTGAGAATATACTTAATGCCATTCAGGACGGCATTTACAATTCGTCCACAAAAGAGCGTTTAGATAAATTGGAAAAGAGTAAAGAAGAACTGGAAATTCTTGTCGCAAAAGAAAAACTTAGCAAACCGCTTCTGCCAAGAGAATGTATAAGATATTGGCTCTACGAACTTCGAAAACTTAATATAGACAGCCTTGAAGCACGCAAATGCTTGGTAAATACCTTTCTCAATTCAGTCGTAGTTTATAAAGATAAAATAGAATTAGTTTTCAACTATCGTGAGGGGACAGAAACTGTCCCCTTCGACAGATTGATTAGCGTTTCGGATACATATATTGATACTCCACCATAAAATAAAAACTCCGATTTTTCGGGGTTTTTATTTTTGTCTAGGTAATCGAAACCACTCGTCCATCTTTTGCGTCAGCAAAAGGGACATATAAATGCGAAAGGTTGCGAAGCAACGAACGAAGCGAAGCTTCGGTTCTCGCCATCTCCACCAAAAAAATAAAGACCTCTTTTGAGGTCTTTATTTTTTATCCAAGCCGAAGGCTTGGTATGTAATCACGCGTAGCGTGTATGTAACCGCAAAGCGTATGTAATTCTTATTGAAATCCCCACGAAAATGTGATAACATTAAACCATACAAATCTTGTAAAGGGGATTTTATTTATGGGAAAGAAAATTATTGTTGCAGGTGGCGGTCACGGTGGTATTGCTGCCGCTATGCTTTTGGCACAGCGTGGTTATGATGTTACGGTGTATGAGCGTAACGCAAAAACTAAAATGGGCTATGACTGGACTGATATTTTCGATAGAAAAGGTCTTTTAGCAATAGGTTTGCCTATTCCTGACCACAGTCTTTACAATCTTAAAAATGATGTTACTTTCTATGGTCCTGCTATGGAAACTGCTCTTACACAGAATACGGACGACGATAAGAAAGAAATCCAGATGGAGCGCCGTGAAATCTACAAATATCTTATCTCATACGCAGTTAAAGCAGGCGTAAAATTCGAATACAAGCACAATGTAGAAGAGCCAATTTTCTTTGGTAACAGAGTTGTAGGCATCAAGACCGACAAGGGCGAATATTACGCAGACCTTGTTATTGATGCTTGCGGTATGAACTCCCCTCTTCGTCAAAAAATGCCCGCATCAACAGGAATTCAGAACAATCCTATTGAATACGAACAGTTTTATGTTTACCGTGCATTCTTCAACAAAACTGCTGAAGTTAGTGACGACGAAAAATTCAAGATTATTATGCTCCCTAACAACGAGTTAGGCATTTCTTGGGTTGCAACTGAAGAAGACCATACAGATGTACTTATTGGTCGTTTCCATAAGTTTGACCTTGATTATGCAATCGAGCAAATCGACTTAATGCGACCTACAAACCCAAGCATTGGAACTGAAATTATTCGTGCAGGTGATTTTGCAAACATTCCTGTCCGTCAGCCACTTGGCGTTATGGTTGCTGACGGTTATGCTGCAATTGGTGACTCTGCATTTATGACCGTTCCGATTATCGGCTCAGGTATTGCAAATGCTCTTAAAGCTGCAAAAATTCTTGCGGATGCAGTTTCAAGTGATTACAGCAACTCATTCAGTGCTGAAACTCTTTGGGAATACCAAAAGAATTACTATAAAGCAATTGGTGCATCAATGGCACCTATGGCTTGTGTTAAACTCCTTCTTACTCGTCTTGAGGGTAGTGAGCTTGACTACATATTCGCAAAGGGCATTCTTAATGCAGAAGATATGACAATTGACGCAGATTCTTCAAGCCTTGGTGCAATGCTTAGTGGTATGAGCCCTGCTGATATTAAGATAAAGGTGCAAGGACTTATCAACAACAAAGCAATCCTTAAAAAAGTTGTTAATATGGGATTACAACTTGGCAAAGCAACGGCAGTTACTGCGGCGATGCCACAAACTTACAACCGCAAAGCAATTCTTAAATGGGTTGAACAATATAACAAATGCTTTAAGCATTAAAAACGGGCAAACAAAAAGACGGAGTATAAAAACTCCGCCTTTTGTTATTAGTTCCTATTTCCTAAATCCTCAAGAAATGCAATCAACAGTTTTTGCTGTTTAGGTGAAAGATTAGAAAAAGCTGCTGAAATTTCATCTGTTTCATTCATTTCTTCAAAGAAATCTTTTAATGAGATACTCATAGCATCACATAACAATTGTAAATGACCAACAGTAATGTCGGCTTGACCTAATTCAACCCTACGCAAATGAGTCTGTGACACACCAGCTCTTTCAGCCAAACCATTTTGTGTGTATCCACATCGTTTTCTCAAGCTGATTAGTCTTTTGCTAATATCCATATAGTATCTCCTAACTTAGTCTTATAAGAATATGTTAGCACAAACCAGCTGGAATAATTAGTTGTAAAAGGTTGACTTATTAGTTTTATAGTGATACTATTTAGTTAGATGATTTGTCATCAAATAAAATTAAAGTAGGGAAAATTATGAGTGCAAACGAAACCAACAACTTACAAAAAAGTGAATTATTAAAAAAATTAGAAAAAATTTCATCATTATACAATAAGACATTGTTAATTAGGAATGAAATGGATTACTTTACACCTGAAGATAACTATGAACGGAAAGTTGTTGTTCCTATATTTCCTGGCGAAAATACGAATACATATTTAAAAAGCTCCGTTGTCCATGAAGAAACATGGGCAATTGAAAAAATGGAAGAAAAATATGACTCTGCATACAGACCGCAAGAACCTAAAAAGCCACGCGTTTCTGAATGTCCAAATTTTTATAATGGTGAAGAAGCTGAAATTACCAAAAAATATGGATATCGTAGGCTAATATGTTTAATTGCTGGCATTATATCTTTACTTACGATGTTTTTTGACGGTGGGGGATTACTGTATCTTGTAATTGCTGGTGTTTGTGGATATTTCTTTTTTAATATTCACAAGAAAATTTCAAAAGCAAAAGAAAATGATGCAGTGAAACTCCAAGAAATGCAAAAGGAATATAATGAAGAGGTTAAGAAGAAAACTAAACAATATGAAGAAGCACTTGAAAATTATGAAAACAAATTAGCTTCACACAATAAAGAAAAAGAAAAGTTTTTAAGTGAATATAAAGACTGGAGAGAAATATACATTCAACATTTAGAAGAAGAGGCTGAAATTGAAAAGAAACTTGAAATTGATACTGATGCAGCGGTAGCCAAAATTTATGAAGAAAAATATCTTCCGGCAGTAGAAGAATTAACTTCAAATAACGATTTGGTGGCAAAAGAATATTTGCATGTATTAGACACTATCATAAACTTATTAAAAACAGGTAGAGCCGACACTTTGAAAGAAGCAATTAATTTGCATGAGGAAATCTTATATAAAGAAAGAAAACTACAGTTGCAAATAGAAATTGAAGAACAAAGGCAATATGAAGAAGAACTTCGTCGTGAAGATGAAGAGCGTCGCTATCAAGAACAAATGGATTTCCAAAGAGAGAAAGAGCTCAATCGCAAACACGAAGCAGAGCAACAATTAAAACTGACAGAAAAACATCATAAAGAACAAATGACTATGCTTGAATCACAAGCACACGAAGAAAAATTGCGTTATGAGAAAGACCGTCAAAACCAGAAAAGATGCGTTTTCTGCGCTCATGCTTCAACATGCAGACAACGTTATTATGATGGAGCTTATAACTGCACAGGATTTACACCAAAACAATAAAATCAGGTTTTTGCTTAATATAAATTCAATACAAAAAAGACGGAGTATAAAACTCCGTCTTTTTTATATTAGTTTAATTCTTATTTAGAAGCTTCTTCAACAGCAACTGCACATGCAACTGTTGCGCCTACCATTGGGTTGTTACCCATACCGATAAGACCCATCATCTCAACATGAGCAGGAACTGAAGATGAACCAGCGAACTGAGCGTCACCGTGCATTCTACCCATTGTATCTGTAAGACCATAAGAAGCAGGACCTGCAGCCATGTTATCTGGGTGAAGTGTACGACCTGTACCGCCACCTGAAGCAACTGAGAAGTAGTTAACGCCATTTTCCATAGCCCACTTCTTGTATGTGCCTGCAACTGGGTGCTGGAAGCGAGTTGGGTTAGTTGAGTTACCTGTGATAGAAACATCAACGCCCTCTTTCTTCATAATAGCAACGCCTTCAAGAACATCGTTTGCACCGTAGCAACGAACAGCTGCTCTTTCACCGTCTGAATACTTTGTTTCGTTAACAATCTTAAGTTCGCCTGTATAGAAATCATACTCAGTCTGAACATATGTGAAACCGTTGATTCTTGAAATAATCATAGCAGCGTCTTTGCCGAGACCGTTAAGGATAACACGGAGAGGTTCTTTACGAACTTTGTTAGCTGTCTTTGCGATACCGATAGCACCTTCAGCAGCAGCAAATGATTCGTGACCTGCAACGAATGCGAAACATTTTGTTTCTTCTTTAAGAAGCATTGCACCAAGGTTACCGTGACCAAGACCAACATCTCTCTGTTCAGCAACTGAACCAGGAATACAGAAAGCCTGAAGTCCTTTACCGATAACTGCAGCAGCTTCAGAAGCAGTTTTTACACCTGATTTAAGTGCAAGTGCAACACCGAGTGTGTAAGCCCAAACAGCATTTTCGAATGCGATTGGCTGAACACCTTTAACGATGCCTTCAACATCGATACCTTTTGATTCGCAAAGAGCTTTTGCGTCTTCGAGAGAAGCAATACCGTATTCAGCAAGACATTTCTCGATTTTAGCCATTCTTCTTTCTTTGCCTTCAAATCTTACATCATTAGCCATTTTAGTATCCTCCTTCTCTTATTCTTCTCTTGGGTCAATGTATTTTGCAGCATCTGCAAAACGACCGTATGAGCCTGTATTGTTCTTAAGAGCTGTCTGGGCATCTGTGCCATGACGGATATCTTCCATCATCTTGCCAAGTTTAACGAATTCATAACCGATAACCTGGTCATCAGCATCAAGAGCCATTCTTGTAATGTAGCCCTCTGCCATTTCCATATAACGAACGCCCTTAACTTTTGTTGAGAACATTGTACCAACCTGTGAACGAAGTCCTTTACCAAGGTCTTCAAGACCTGCACCAACAACAAGACCGTCTTCTGAGAAAGCAGACTGTGAACGACCGTAAACGAGCTGTAAGAAGATTTCTCTCATAGCTGTGTTGATAGCGTCACAAACAAGGTCTGTGTTAAGGCATTCAAGAAGAGTTTTACCAGGAAGAATTTCAGCAGCCATAGCAGCTGAGTGAGTCATACCTGAACAACCAAGTGTTTCAACAAGTGCTTCTTCAACAATACCTTCTTTAATGTTAAGTGTGAGTTTGCATGTACCCTGCTGAGGAGCACACCAACCGATGCCGTGTGAAAAGCCTGAAATATCTTTGATTTCATAAGCCTTTACCCAATTACCTTCTTCAGGAATTGGAGCTGGACCATGGTGAGGTCCTTTTTTAACACAGCACATTTTTTCAACTTCATGTGAGTAGTTAATCATAATAAATGAAAACTCCTTTCATATTTTAGCGGAATAATTCCTATCTTAACAATTATACAATTACTTACCAAATTTTTCAATAGCAAATTTGACAAAAGATTGACAATGATACAAGAAATTATTAAGTATAATTGTAGTATAACCAGAAAAATGCAAAATGCAAAACGAAAACGCAAAATGTACGGGACGATGCTCACATCGTCCCGTAGTAATCGTCAATTATTTAATGCTTTCATAAAAATAAATCGAATAACCATTAATAGTTACAATCATTGTATATTCATTGTTCCCGTTTTCTTTTGTGGTGCTTACAACTGCCACACCTGTTTCACTATTAACGTCGTCTTTAGTGTATACAAAATCATAAATAAAAGCATCTTCATTTTCTTTGTTCATTTTATATGTAAAAGCAAAAGTATCTTGTGTATTATTGTCCGAAATCATAAACACGCCACCTTTGGCACTGTTCCAAAGGTCAAGAACTTCTGCATTTTCATACAAATCCTTATTTTCTGAATTACAATATATAATCTCACCTTCGCTATTTTGAGCATATCTAAAGGTCCAATTATGATTATCTATTGCCAACTCTGCCTTTTCCATATTACAGCCACATAATAACACTAAAATTAATATTGATAAAACGAGTGCGATTGTCTTGCTTGTCTTTTTCAACATATCAACTGCCTCCTTATTTGTATTTGTTTTTCAAGTAAAATAATATCATTTATAAGCAGTTTTGTCAACGGAACAAAATATTAGTTCAGCATACTGTTTGGTTTGATAAATTGAGTTTGTCTAACAGAATGAATATGGTAGGGTGGGGTCTTGACCCTGCCAAAAACACAATAATACACTAACTTATCTACAGAAAAAGTAGGGGACGATGCCCACATCGTCCCGCATTATCAAGTAAATACAATTATAAAACTGTGCCCTACTTTTCTTTCGTCTTATCCTTTTTAATCTTCCAAATTATAACAATAACACAAGCACAAAAAACCAAATACGATAAGTTGTATAACAGTTTAACAACATAATCAAAATCCGGCATTTGATAAACAACAACACCATCGCAAACTATGCTATATCTTCCTAAATGGTTTTCCAACTTATAACTTTTTCCGTTCGCTGTAATAAACTCTCTATTGTTCTTTATTTTATTGTAAGTATTAGTCCCATTATCTTCTTTGCTACTAATTATGTTTCCTTCTAAATCTAACACATATTCCACAGTAGAAGTAGATAACAAAAGTGTGTCATCATTTTGAATTGTAAAAGCGTATGTTCGAGAACTAAGTGGATTTATTGTTTTAACTAATTTGCCATCTTCGTAAACTTCAATCGAATTTCGTTTCCCTATATAAAGTCTTTCATTTGAATCAATCGCAAAATTATTCCACGAAGTAGAAACTTTACCACTACTTATTAGCATAAATGAAAGTAACATAGCGGGAAATAAGAATACAATTAAGATTAAAATTATCACCTTATATTTTGAAATTAACAAGGAACCGTTCCTTGTTTTTGTTAAATTTCCAAACATCCAACCAGCCCTTTACTTTAATTCATTTTACAACTCAAATATATCATCCTTTATTTTACTTGTCAATAAAATCGGCGTTGCAGACCCTAAATTCTTCTTTATTCATTATTCACTATTCATTATTCTTTAAAATAAAAAACGCCCACCCTATTGGGTGGACGCTTTGGTTTGTGTCGGCATTACCTATTTTCCCAGGCCGCTTCCAGCCAAGTATCTTCGGCGTAAATGAGCTTAACTACCGTGTTCGGGATGGGAACGGGTGGACCCTCATCACAATCAACACCGACTCACGAAACTGTTCATCTCGTGAACGCAAGAGATATTCTAACAGAACAAAACACAAATTGCAAGCATTTTTTTTATTTTTTTTACAAAATTTTTAACTTTGTTGAAATTTAACAAAAAGACGCACTGTACAGTCATTTACAAGGTGAAAACAGACAAGAAAACGCGTAGAGACAGACATCCTTGTCTATCCGCAAATGACCCCTCAGTCATTTTCTGCGAAAATGACAGCTCCCTCGTCAGAGGGAGCCGAGATTGTCTATTATGAGTTTACTTTTTATAAATATTGCGGAAAAAGAAACTATTTAATTTTTGTTACATCAAGCACAACATACTCATAACCCTGATTCGGGTCAAGAACCATATACATTGCTGTTGTATCGTTTATAAATGTAAGATTTGAATGGCTTGAATAATTATCGTCTTTTAATTTTGTATATTCGCCTGTTTCAAGGTTGAAAATATGCACCTGATAGTCCATCATATTAGTAACTGTGCCAAGCATAACAAGATATTTACCGTCAGGGCTAACGCTCATCATTTCGGCACTCATACGATAACCGATAACATTCTTCACATCCCCTGTTTTAAGGTTGTAAAGTTTACCGTCATTCTTATTGAATATATAGTCACCTGAATACATATAGTTTGTACCCATTGTGCCATAGAATGAGCCTGTAACAGTTTCGTCTTCACCTGTTTTGCGGATTACATCAAATCCCTTATCAGTTTTACGCATAAAGATTACAGAGTTTCCATCAGTAAGTAAGAATTTACCGTAAATATCATTTGCAAACAGTTTTTCATCTTTACCCGACTTAATGAAAATGTCAAGTTGACCACTACCTGCCTCATATTCACGGGCAGTAATGAATGGGATTTTGCCTGACGCATTATATCCCTCATTTGTAAGCATACAGAAATCTTCAACACCTGCACCGGTGGTAATATCAATATTTCTGTTAATTACTTTAAGAAATCTTGATGTTTTGCCTGTTTCTAAATCAACAACAAAACTTTCAGGCCATAATGTTACTTTCTGTGTAAGCACATTTTTATTTGTTGTTGCAAGAAGCAATGCTTTGCCCTCTTCACTATAACCTTTTGGAAGATTAACAAGTTGAACTGCAATCATATCGTAGAAATAAACATTTTCTGACTTGTTTGCAACAAATAACCCTGTGCCAAAAATCTTTCCGCCAAGCTCAACATAATCAATTTTAACAGGGATACTTTCGTTACCCATATCAATAGTTGCGTTAACTGTACCCGTTGATTTTACAGGAATCATTTTATTATCTTTGTACTGATAATACTGCAACTCGTAAGTGCTTGAATATCCATAAAAAACATCAGGTATATCAGTCTGCACAAGGTTTACCGCAACACCGTCACGAACAACCTGAATGCTTGCAAGTTTATCCTCTGCCAGAGTTGTAGTTTCTGTGAAATCTGTACCAATTTCACTTTCAGGAGCAAATTTTACAACTGCAAAAACAACTACCAACAAAAGTGCAAAAACTGCAATGCCGATTGTTGCAAAATCTTTCTTATTAAGTGGCTCGCGAGGTTTTTTCTCTTTAGGTTTTTTCGGCTCTTTTTGCGGTTTTTCCTTTTTAACCTTTTCGGGTTTAGGCTCTTTTAACTTTTTCTCTTTCGGTTGCTTTGGCTCGCGAATTTTCTTTTCTTTAGGCTGTTTTGGAGCCTTTTCTTTTTTCTTTTTCTCAGGCTTTTGTTTTTCACCCGATATCTGTTTAACCGATTTTATTGCAGGAAGTACAATTTCTTCACTTCTGCGTTCATTTTCAGAAATTACAGGTTGAACATTATCAACTGCGATTTCTTCACTGATTTCAGCAGAATAGTCTTCTACAATCTCTTCTTCCCACTTTTTCTTCTTTTCTTTTTTTACCTTAGGTGTTTTAGGAGTTTTCTCTTTTTTCACCTTTGGTGGCTTTGGTTCTTTAACCTTTTTCTCTTTCGGTGGTTTGGGTTCTTTTGGAGCCTTTTCTTTTTTCTCTTTAGGTTGTTTGGGTTCTTTTTGGGCTTTCTCTTTTTTCACCTTTGGAGCTTTCGGCTCTTTAGCCTTTTTCTCTTTTTTAGGCTTTTCTTTTACAGGCTCAACTACCTCTTGTGGAGTTTCTTCTATATCTATTTTTTGGTATTTATTATTGAGAGATTTCTTTTCTTCCAAAATAACACCTCGTTTCTGCATATTTATTATATTATACAAGTTTCAAGATAATATTGCAATAACAAAATATGCAAAATAATGGCGGGGTTAAGACCCCGCCCTACCATAAATATTTTATTTCACTTGATTAAGTGTGGCAAAATTATCTTTATTTGATTTATAAAGTTTCTTGAACACTTCAAAGTTCTTATCATAAATTGGCTTGTTGTCTGCGTTAGGGATAAATGTCTTTGCAGCAGGAATAAGTTTCTTTGCGTCAGGAACTTTTTCAATAATGCCTGCATCAATAGCAATAAGAACAGCAGCACCAACTGCACCAACATTCTGTGGACTTGCAACAGTTTCAACTACTCTGCCTGTGCAATCTGCAAGAATCTGAGCAGTAACATCTGACAAAGCACCGCCACCAACAAAACGGATTGTTTTTGATGTTTTAACTTTCTTTTCTTCAGTTTCAAGGAACCAACGAAGATGGAAACAAACACCCTCAACAACTGCTCTAATCATTTCTGTTTTGCCTGTTTCAAGACTGATATTGAAAAACATTCCGCGAGCATTTGGGTCTTCAAACGGGCAACGGTTACCGTGAAGCCAAGGTGTGAAGATTACTCCACCACTACCTGCAGGAATTGAATCAACAACCGCCATCATATAGTCATAAAGGTTAGTGTAAACAACTTCCATATCAGCAGTTTTGCGTTTAAGAGCGTGTTGCTTGTCAAGATAAATATCAATTTCATCAAGTGCTAAATGGTCTTTAACCCATTCAACGCACTTACCTGCTGTTTCAAGTTCACCAAAGTAGTTGTAAATACCGTCAGCCGCACCAACAACTGCAGCCATCATAGTATTTGCGTCAACAACACTCTTGTCTGTAACTGTTGAAACCCAACCTGATGTACCCTGATAAACATGTGTGTCGCCAAGTTCAGTAGCACCTGCACCAACACCGATAAGTGTAGCGTCACCGCCACCACCGAAAACTGCAATACCGGGAACAAGACCTAATTCTTCAGCCTGCTGAGGACGAAGTTCACCAATTTTTTCAGTACAATCAGCAATTCTTGCCAAGTGTTTCATATCAACACCGAGAAGTTTACAAATTGTAGGGCTCCAATCTTTCTTTTTAAGGTCATAAAGAAGGGCACCAAAAGCAGAGTCCTTTGTCATTACAAACTCGCCTGTCATACGACAAATAAGATATTCTTTAACATCAAGCCATTTATGTACTTTTGCGAAGTTTTCCGGCTCGTTAGCTTCTGTCCACTTGTATTTCCATACAGGGTCTTTAACACTTAATGCAGCTGCACCGGTAATTGCAAGTGATGGAAGAAGCTTAAAAATATTACCACCTGCAATCTGCGGACCATAAGCAATTCCCTTTTTAACCTCTTCAGTTGCACGCTGGTCCATATAACTGAATGCACGGCGAACATGATTACCATCTTTGTCAACAAGAACTAAGCCTTGCATCTGTGAACAGAAAGAAATACCATAAATGTTTTTAGGGTCAACACCTGATTTTTTAATAACTTTCTTTGATGTTGAGCACATTGCTGCCCACCATTCGTCAGGGTCTTGCTCAGCACCACCGTTAGGCATAATATAAAGTTTATAACCTTCTGTTGCTGCCTCTAAAAGCTCAATTGTCTTGCCAATCTTAAAAAGACAAGTTTTAACGCCTGTTGTACCAATGTCAAAGGCAAGAGCATAAATTTCTTTTTCCATTTTCTTTTCCCCTTTATGTAAATAAAGTTTTCATTCTAAATATATATTGCATTTTAACACAATAAACCAAAAAAGTACAGAGTTTTTTGTTTTTATTGATTTTTTGCTTTCATTTGTTTCATTTCTTTTGTGAAAACTATTATAAATGTAATTGATGCAGCAATTATTGATATAGCATCGGACACAGGCTCTGCAAGGAATACTGCAAACACCTTATCTTCAAAGAAGTTAGGCAAAATGTATATGAGCGGAACAAGAAGTATAACTTTTCGCAAGCACGCAATAAAAAGTGATGCTTTTGCTTTGCCAAGCGCTATAAAAGTCTGCTGAACCGCCAATTGAACACCAAAGAACACCATAGCACAACCGTAAAGACGAATAGTCCATGTTGCAGTGTCAACAAGTTGAGGATTGTCATTAAAAATCCCAATAAAGAACTGCGGGAACATTTCGATTGCCATACCAAACACGAAAACATAGGTAAAACAGATAGTCAAAAACGCCTTGAATGCTTGCTTTACTCTGTCTGCATTACCTGCACCATAGTTGTAACTGATTATAGGCTGTGCACCTTGACCGATACCTTGTGCGGGTACCCAAGCCATTTGAAATACAGTTGTGCAGATTGTCATAGCCCCAACCGCAATATCACCACCATATTTTTGAAGTGATGAATTGAACGCAATATTTATTACCGCCTCAGTTGCGTTCATAACAAAAGGTGAAATGCCAAGTGCTAAAACAGGAGCAAGAATTTTTATGTTTGGTAAAAGATTTTCTTTTCTGATTTTAAGTTTTGTCTTTTTGCCAAGCAAGAACGACATTACCCATACCGCAGAAATTGCTTGAGAAATTATCGTTGCAAGTGCAGCACCCTGAACGCCCATATCAAAGGCAAAAATGAATATAGGGTCAAGTACAATATTACAAATTGCACCTATAAGCACCGTTGCCATACTAATTTTTGTAAAGCCTTGCGTTGTAATAAACATATTAAGACCAAGTGACAACATTACAAAAATTGAGCCTGCAACATAAATTTTCATATATGGCAATGCATATAGAATTGTGCTTTCACTTGCACCGAAAAGCATTAAAAACTTTTCACCGAATATGAGGAAAATAGTTGTGAGAACTACTGACAATACAATAAGTAAAGATAAACAGTTACCGAGTATTTTCTCCGCTTTTTTCGTATTGCCCTTGCCCATCTCAATTGCAGCACGGGGTGCACCGCCTTGAGCAACAAGCATTGTGAATGCAGAAATCAGCACTATTATAGGGTTGCAAAGCCCAACACCCGTAATAGCCATTGTGCCAACATCTTCCATATGGCCAATGTAAATTCTATCCACTACATTATAAAGAAGATTTACAATTTGAGCAAGAATTGCAGGAATACTTAATTTTACCATAAGTTTCCATACAGATGTGGTTGCCATTTGTTGCGATATATCAATTTTATTGTTCATTTTGTCACCTGATTAAATCTTGATATTTTTTAAGATATTCGCCAACTTGTTCTTTTGTAAAATACTCCGTCAAACAACCAACACCCGTAACACACTTACCGCCTGTAATGTTACCCGCAAGAATACATTGTCTAAAATCATAATCGTTATAAAGTCCATAAATAAACCCTGCAAGGAATGCATCCCCTGCACCTGTTGCATCAACGCACTTAAATTCGTCAATGTTGTCAACAGTAAAATAATCACCGTCATACCCTGCACAACCGTTTTTGCCGAGTTTTACAATTGGTTTTTCAAAGTAGTTGCGAAGAAAATCGAGTGCTTTTTTCGGGTCTCTTGTGCCCGTAAGTTTTTCGGTTTCTTCAATATTAGGTGTGTAATAATCCGCAATTTCAATTAAATCTTTATATTTCTCAACGGACATATCTTCACTGTAACCCGTATCAAGCACTAAAATTGTTCCGTCTTTTTTAAGTTGCTTATATACAGGCAAAATATTTTCTTGCATGCCCACAACTTTTGCACCTTTAAGACAGTTATATATTTTTTCAAGCGTTTCGTCTGAATATGTTTCACTACCGCCATAAGACACAAAAGTGCGGTCACGGTCAGTAATTATTGCAGATGTCACATTAAGCGGATAGTTTTTGCTTTCAAAAACTTCGTACTGTGTGCCACTTTTGTCGAGTTCAGCTTTTGCAAACTGTGAAAACATATCGTCACCTAAAAAAGTGCCGATTTTCGCAGGAATACCCAATCTTGAACAGTTAATCATAGTTGCAGGAAGCCCCCCACCAAGACAAACCTTGAAATCTTTACAGTAAATTTCTTCGCCCTCGTTTGGAATTCGTGGCATTCCCGAATAAAGCAAATCCACATTCAGTTTTCCAAAAGCCGCTACAAAACTCATTTCCATTCTCCTGTAAAATCTTTGTTAAGTTCAATATATTGGTCAACTAATTTTTCTGCAAGTGAATATGAAGCTACAAGTGGGTGAAGATACAAACAGTCAACCGCTGATTCACGGTCACAGTTTATAATCGCTTTTGACGCAAGACGCTCATAAGTCTTTACTCTTGTAATAATTTCACGATTTTCAAATGGCACATCACCAATTTTAATTGGTATAACTTTTCCGTCAATTATTTCGCAAGAGATTTCAACTGTGTCAGTTTCGTCTAAAAATTCAATTGCATTATTTGTATTTGGCACACAAGCAATAATCGTTTTGTCGCTCTTACCGTTTTTTGCATCAATAATTCCAAGGGCAACACCAGCATAGCCGCCGTCATCGGGGGCATACATATCAAAATGCCACTTACTTTCCCTTTTGTTGCCTGTTTCACTTGCCATATATGAATTTTCGCGAAGCCCATAATAATATTCAAAGATTTCAAGGGCTTTCTCGAAATTATTTTCAATATCAATACTTGACAGTTCTTCTGTCATCTTTTCGTTTATATCTGCAATCTGCTCACCGCGAGTACGCACGGCATTGAGGATATTCTCAACAGCCTTTTCGCGATTGTAAAAATAATACATATACTCATTAGGCACATACTGTTTACGCATTAAAAAATCTTTGTCAAAATAGCGTAAATCCGTATTTTTATAAGCCTCATCATCGCTCACAATCTTGTTTGTAATATCAACACCATCTGCCTTGATATACTTAAAAAATGATAAATGATTAAGCCCGTAACAAAGTGCGTCAAGATGATTTTCCGGGTAACCGTAAAGTTCTTCAAATCGTCTTAACATTCCACTTGGAGCGTCGCAGATACCATAAGTAAAATCATAACCCATATCACGAAGTGTTTGGGACACAATACCTGCAGGATTTGTGAAATTAAACACCATAGCATCGGGCTTTGCATATTTTTTAACAAGTTCGCAATACTCTTTAAGTGCAGGAATACTACGCATCGCAAACGAAAAGCCTGCCGCACCTGTTGTTTCTTGACCAAGAATACCTAAATCAAGTGCAATTCTCTCGTCACGACAACGCATTCTGTCGCCACCTGCACGAATTGTTGTTATAACATAATCTGCATCTTTAATTGCTTCGATAGGGTCAGTTGTAAGAACAAAGTCCATAAACGGACAAAGACGGCGAGAAACCTCTCTCGCCATCTTGCCGTAAATCTTCAACTTTTGCTCATTGTTATCCATAAAGACAAGTTCTGTAATACCCATCTTTTCGGCTCTGCCCGCAATACTTTTTGCCAAAAACATTGAACGGACTCCGCCACCACCGATAACCGCAAGTTTCATATAATTTTACTCCTTAAAGGCATTCGCGTACATTACTTTCACCTGAATCAAGGTTAAGGCGTAATGTCTTGTCAACACCGTTTTCAGTAAAGTCAAGACGAATAACATCGTCACTTTCAAACTCTGCGTAGTTTACTTTATAATCTTTATCTCTGAAGAAATCTTTTAAGTATTCAATTCTTTCAGCGTCAAAGTCGCCTGCGTTGTCAGAAACGAAAAGCACATTACCGCAGATTGAATTTACTTTACCGTGAAGAAGTTTCTGGTCCATATTGTAACCAATGTTAATGTCACGAAGGAAGAATACATCAGGGTCATTACAGAACGCTCTACCGTCAAGGTGATTGCGGAAGATTGTGTTTGTAATTGCATTCTGTGACGATGGAATTTCATTGTTAAATCTGATACCTGTAACAATTGAGTTGATGTTAAGGCTCTTTTTAAGTTCAAATTTCCAGTTTTTATTAACATCACAAGAAATACGACAAGCATCAAAAATACCCATACAAGCACCAAGTGGCACACCGCAACCAAGAATCCATTTGTCACCGCAAACTTCACGGAGGAAATCTACACCATCGCACATAATTTCGCCACGGGTTTTACCATCTCTTGGCTCAATACATTGGCTGTAAAGGAAGTCAAGTTTAACCATATCAAATCCCCAAACATTGAGGATTGTATCGAAAACTTTTCTTAAATATTCGCGTACTTCTTCGTTGTAAATATCAAGGGTATAAGCACCGCCCCAACCTTGACAACCGAGCATTTTTTTGCCATTACGATTGTGACGAAGAAGCCAATCAGGATGCTTTTTAGCAATCATTGAAGAAACCTGTGCAGAGAATGGTGCAAGCCAAAGACCTGCTTTGTAGCCCTTTTCGTGAATCTTATCTGCAATATATTTCATACCGTGAGGGAATTTTTTGTGGTCAGTAATAAGCCAGTCACCAACCGCTGCCTGATAACCGTCATCAACCTGGAAAATATTAACTTCTTCGCTTGCTCTGTCAAGACCGTTAAGGTCGCGAAGGATAATTTCTTCGTTGATGTTCTGGAAATAGTTATACCATGATGTGTAACCTGAAAGATGGTCGATTTTAGGCTTTTTGCAACCAACAAAGTCGAAGAAGTATTTGTCCATTACCTTGTCCATATCGCCTTCAATAATAGCGATGTCAAACATCTCATACACTTCGCCTGCTTTAAGCACAAGTCCTTCAACATCTTTCTTGATTCTGAACTCATCATCATTCATATCAACATCAAAGATTGTGTAACCCTTGCGTTCGCTTTTTGAACCGTAAAGTTTAATATCACGCTCGCCCTTTTCACGGAAGTAGCAATATGTATAACCGTGGAACTTGCCTTTTTCACCATACTTTTCAAAGTGATAGTCACCTGAAAGACCTGCAAAGTGAGCAGTAAACTTTGTAATTCTTGCAGGTTCAAAAAGTCCGTCAAATTTATCGTTCTTTGAAAATTCGCGAGATGTTGTCCATGCCTGATAACCGTTAGCATAGAACAAATCGTCATCATCAAAATCCTTTTCATATTTAAGAGCAAGACTTATCATTTCAAAGTCTTTTTTTGCTGTAAGAGTTGCTTTGATGCTACCTTTTTTCTCGTCATACTTAAAATCAAAGTATTCATTTTCAAAGTCTTTACAACTTACAACTGAACCGTTGTGTTTTAATTCCGCATAAAATTTACACATACAAAATTCCCCTTATAATTTAATATAAAATTATTTTAACATATACAAATAATAAAATCAATAAAAAGGTTGATTTTAGATTGTTCGACAAGTTATAGTTTGTCGGGCTCATCCAATCGCAAGATTGGATTTCATCTTTTAATTGATTAAAAGATTTCATCGAATTTATTCGATTTCATCATCCGTAGGATGATTTCATTTATAAACACAGTTATTAAATGAAAGCTGTCTTCGACAAATGAAATCACTTCGTGATGAAATCCTCGTTTTACTCGGATGGAATCTGCCTTTGGCAGATGATTAAGAGCCCGACGCCCCCATTTTGTCGAACTCTTTCACTTAATTCTTGCATTATGGCATTAACTTTGATAAAATATATTGATTATACATTTGGCGGTGAAATTATGGGATTTATTCCTTACAATTCAAGGGATTTATTCTTCAAAAATAAATTTGGTAGCGTGTCGGCAGGCGAAGAAATCCATCTTCGTCTTGTACTACCTCGCTCATTTTGTTGTAGAGGTGCTGTATTTATGCTTCGTCGTGATGACGGTGCTTATGAAGAACAATCAATGCTTTGGGCGGGCATGTGCGGGGATGACACTGAAATTTGGGATATTCACACTACTATTGAAACTGAAGGATTATATTGGTATCACTTTGACTATTTTTCATCTTATGGCAGAAGCAGTGTTTTGCAGACACAAGACGGAATCGGTGATTTTTCAGGCAACAGCCTTGCCCGTAAAGATTGGCAACTTACCGTCACAGAAAAAGATTTCACTACTCCCGATTGGCTTAAAGGCGGAATAATTTATCAGATTTTCCCCGACCGTTTTTATAATTCAGGCACTAAAAAAGAGAATGTACCAACCGACCGCGTTATGCGTAAAGATTGGGGCAACGAGCCGGAATGGCGACCAACGCATGATGGCAAAGTCCTTAACAACGACTTCTTCGGTGGCGACCTTAAAGGTATAGAAGAAAAACTGTCTTATCTTAAAGGCTTAGGTATAACTTGCATTTACCTTAATCCTATTTTTGAGTCACATTCAAACCATCGTTATGATACCGCTGATTATGGCAAAATTGACCCAACTCTTGGCACAGAAAAAGATTTCAAAAACCTTTGCAAATCTGCAAAAGAACTTGGAATTCACATAATTCTTGATGGCGTTTTCTCCCACACAGGTGACGATAGCGTCTATTTCAATAAAAAAGGTAGATATTCCACTTTAGGTGCTTACAACTCAACAGAAAGCCCATACTACAAATGGTACAAATTTACAAACTACCCTGACAAATATCAAAGTTGGTGGGGATTTGAAACTTTACCTGAAGTAATTGAAGAAGGCGAGGAATACCGCAATTTTATCAACGGTAAAGGCGGTATTATTGAAAAGTGGCTTAAAGCAGGGGCAAGCGGTTTTCGTCTTGATGTTGCAGACGAGCTCCCCGACATTTTTATTGACGAATTACGAGCAAGATTAAAAGAAACTAATCCGCAAGCACTCCTTATGGGTGAAGTGTGGGAAGACGCAACTACAAAACACAGTTATGGTAGTCGCAGACGCTATCTTCTTGGCAGTCAGTTTGATTCAGTTATGAATTACCCGTTTGCCAACGCAATAATCGATTTTTGCAGAAGCGGTAAAGCAGAATATTTTATGTCGGAAGTTTCGCAGATTGTCGAAAACTATCCAAAACAATGCCTTGATGTTATGATGAATCATATCGGCACTCACGACACTGAACGAGCAATCACAAAAATCGCAGGTGAAAGTTGTGAATATCGCGACCGTGCTTGGCAATCTTGTCACTCATTAGGTGACAAATATCAAAAAGGTGTAGAACTACTTAAATGTGCTGTTGCGTTACAGTTTACACTCCCCGGTGTGCCATCAGTTTACTATGGTGACGAGGCAGGAATGGAAGGCTACAAAGACCCATTTAACCGTGGCTGTTACCCTTGGGGGAATGAAAATCTTGAACTTCTTGATTTTTACAGAACAATGGGCAGAATAAGAACTGAAAATCCCGTATTCCGAAAAGGTTACTTCTCCCCTGTTTCTTCAATGCTTGGTTGTGTGGCTTACCGTCGTCACGACGAAAATGGTGATGTTATGGTAATTGTCAATCGCAACGAGCATCCTATTTCTTACCGGTTGCCTGACTATTACGCAAACCCAAAAGCACTTTACGGAAACAATCCCGAAAACCAAGAAGTGTATATTGACGGTTGCTCATTTGTAATACTTTCCTTGTAAAATCAAGGCAATTATGATATTATTTTGTTGAAATATATTTTGGTGGTTAAAAAATGACTAAAGCATACGGATATTTACCGAAAAATCAAAGAATTTTATGGCTTGCACTCCGCATTATTATTCTCGGCTGGGGTGTTTATGGTCTTTTTCACGGTTCTGTAGTTGAGTTTTTAGAGGCTATTTTTGCTATTATATTTACTCACTTGTGGGATTTCTTTCAGATTTTCGGCAAAAAGTCGTTTATTATTGAAGTTGAAGCGTCAACACAAACAATGCTTACTCTTTTCATTTTTATTGCTGTGTGTGTTGGCTCAACCCTTAATAACCGTACAACTTTTGAACATTTTGACATTGTAACTCATTTCGCTTCAGGTGTACTTTCTGCTTGGTTCGGTTACGATTTTGCAAATATTATCTATCGTAAGCGTGGAGATTTAGGCCCTGCTATGTCATCACTTTTCTCGCTTGCATTTGCACTCAGCATTGCAGTAGGTTGGGAAATCTATGAATTTTCAATGGACAAGCTTTACGGTATGACCTTACAAAAAGGTAACACAGACACAATGGTAGATTTTATCAGTTGTGCTGTTGGTGCTGTAATCACTATGCTTTTTGTTGCATTTTTGCGTAACGGTATTATTGGCAAAAACAAAGAAAAAGTTAAAGAAGAGCGTCGTTTTGAAAACGAAAAACGCCTTCTTAAAGATAAACTTTATCTTGATTACATCAACTCAAAGGAGGAAAAATAATGAAAAAAATTATTTCACTTCTTCTCGCAACACTTACCCTTACACTTGTGCTTACATCTTGTTCAGGTCCTGCAAAAGTTAAAGTGAACGGTGTAAAAATTGATAACGAAATCTACACATATTTTGAAAACACTCTCCCGAAAGACGAAAATGGTGAAGTCAGCAAAGACGCAATCAAAAACGCGATTTCACGATATGTGACAATCAACTCCGAGTTTAATAATCGTGGTCTTTCAATCGATTCAGAGGTTAAAGGTGCACTTTCAACTTCTGTAAACAACCTTTGGCATCTTTATGGTAGTTACTATAACGAAATCGGTGTTTCAAAACAGACAGTTTATAAAATCGAACTTTCAAAAGAGTATGAATCCACCCTTCTTGCCGACTATTACAGTGATATAAGTGAAGAGGAAATAAAAGCGTATTTCAAAGAAAACTATATGGCAATCCGTTTTGTTACAGGATATCTTTTCAATGTAGATGATACAGGCACCAGCGTTACTATGACCGACCAGCAAAAGAACTCTGTAATTGCATCATACAATTCAGTTGTGACACTTATCAATGAGGGGACTCTTATTGAAGAAGCAGTTGTGTCGTTAGGCGAAGATACAGAAGTGCACAGCACACTTATCAACGCATTTTCCGACGGTACATTCCCACAAGGATTTTTCACAGAAGTTAAAAAAATTGAAACAGGCAAAGTTGCCACAATCACTATCGACGACTACATTTTCCTTGTGCAAAGAATTGATGTTTTTGATAAAACTTACGGTTACTACGAAAACAACCGCACCGCTTGTCTTGAAGCAATGAAAGGTGACGAGTTTTCAAAAGTTATCGACAATTGGTCAAAGAATTACATAGCAGAATAAAAAAAACAAATGTCATTCTGAGCGTAGCGAAGAATCTCTACAAAATAAACAAAGATTCTTCGTTGTTACACTCCTCAGAATGACACTATGTATTAGCCTCCATAGTTAAATGGATATAACAAATCCCTCCTAAGGATTAGTTACAGGTTCGATTCCTGTTGGGGGTGCCAGAAAGCCCGGCTACTCAAATGAGCAACCGGGCTTTACTTTTTATATATTCTTTTCAAGGAATTTGACGATGTCGCCTACTGTTTTGATTTTCTTGACCATTGAGTTGGGAATATCAACATCAAATTCGTCCTCAAGACCGCAGATAAGCTGAATAAAGCTTAATGATGTAAACTCAAAATTCTTATCAAGTCTTGTTTTTTCTGTGAAGTTAAGGTCATCTCTGCCGGTAACCTCCGAAAATACCTTTTCAATTCTTTCTATCATTGCTTATCCCTTCTTTTCGTTCATTTCAGCGGTAAGCTTTTTAAAATCAATCTTACCAACCTTTGTTCTTGGTATTTCTCTGAAAATTATTTCTTTAGGCATTGAGTATTCAGCAACATTCTTTTTACATGCTTCCATAATCCTGTTGCGAAGTGAGTCAAGGTCACCGTCCATATTTGCAGGTTGAACTACTGCCACAATACGCTGGCCGATACTTCTGTCCTCAACACCCACAACACAGCTTGCAGCAACACCGTTGCAACCGTTGATAACCTCTTCAATCTGCGTTGGGTAAATGTTATATCCTGCTGAAATAATCATCTTGCAATGTCTTAAACGATAATAAAGATATCCGTCCTCATCAACACAGCCAATGTCACCTGTATGAAGCCAGATTTCACCGTCATCGTGCTTTTGTAATGCAAGATTTGTTTCAAGCTCGTTTTTGTAATAGCCCTTCATAAGTGTAGGCCCCGTTATACAGACTTCACCGTCTTCACCTGTCGGAACTTCCTCGTGAGTACCGATTCTACAGATTTTCATCTTGTTGTTAGGAAGTGGAAGCCCTGCACTGCCTTGCTTATGTGCAAAGAAAGGACTGATACAGGCAGCAGACAGACATTCAGTAAGACCATAAGCCTCTGTCATCTGCTCACTTGAGCCACCATTTTTAAGATATTTATTCATTCTGTTGTGGAGCTTGTCACTCATCTTGTCACCTGAAAAGGCAACCATTTCAAGGAAGGACAAGTCCTTTTTTTCAATTTCCTCACTTCTTGAAAATGCTTCAAAAAATGCAGGGACAGCATAAACGTGATTGATTTTGTTCTTAAAAACAAGCTTTGTACAGGAAGTAAAATCGAATTTTGGCACAAGGAATACTTGCATACCGAAATAGAGCATTGTGTGCATACACATAGCAAGACCGAAGCCGTGGAAAACAGGCATAAGTGCAAGTGCTTTCTTACCTGCAGCATCCTTTGTATTGTCACGCTTGATTTCCTCTGCCTGAATAGCCATACAGTTGAAAGCTCGGTTATGAATCATTGTGCCTTTTGGAATTCCCGTTGTACCACCACTATAAAGGATTGCTGCAATATCGTCACCTTTTCCGTCGTCAACAGGTAGTGGTTCTTTTCTCTGCTTACCCTTTTTGAGAAAATCGTTCCAATAGATAATGTTGTGGTCAAGGTTCTGAGTAAACTTCACCTTATTTGTTGCAAGATAAATGGGCTTTAAATAAACAGGTAAAGCGTCAGCAATTCTTGCGAGAACAATAACAGGCTTTGAAGATGTTTCCCATTTTATTTCAGTAAGCTTCGGATAAAGCATATCAAATGTGATAACGGCTTTACTGTCAACGTGTTCAACGAATTTTTTGATTTCATTTGCAGAAAGCAAAGGATGAATCATATTCGCAACAGCACCTATTCTGTTGATTGCATAAACTGAAATGAGTGCCTGAGGAGTGTTCGGAGCAACAACTGAGACAAAATCACCTTTTTTCACACCACTTGCAAGAAGAGACTGTGCAACAAGCTCAATCTGTGCAATCATCTGTGCAAAAGTAATCTTTTTGTTATTAAAATTAAGTGCATAATAATCAGGGTATTTATCTGCTGTTTCTTTAAGAAGTGAAACCATTGAAAATTCAGGGTATTCAGGTCTGAAATTTTCAGGAGAATGGTTGTCACTCCATATAGTTCTTTCTCTGGTCATTTGATTTCTCCGTGTTTTTTGTAATTTAAGGACTAAACAGCCTCAATATAATTATAATCAAAAAGTTATAAAATTCAAGAGCTTTTGACCAAATGCGACAGGTTGTTGATTGTGGTGTTTTTTCTTGACATTATTTATAATTATATATATAATTTGTTTATGTATACTTAAATATAATAGGTTTATTATGCGCACAAAAAACTACACTTTAAGGAGCATACAAAAATGAAATTCAAGTTAACGTCTTCACAAATGAATTTCTACAACAAAAACTTCACTCTGGACAGCCAAATCTGGAATCAGGGTGTTATGCAGGTATTCCCAAAAGTGTATTCCTATGAAGAAATTAACAATGCATATAATAAGCTTGTAGAAACTCATGACAGCCTTCGTGTCAAGCTTGTTGAAACTGAAGATGGTGTCGTTGCTGATGTGAGGGAGCACGAATACATAAATTATCGCTTCTGGCAGGTTAAAACTGAAGAGGAGCTTATGCAAAAAGCTCAGGAATTTCTCAATGAGCCTACTGACCGTTATGGTCTTTTAGTTGACTGTGCAGTTTTTAACACTTCGACAACTTCGGGTATTATGATTAACGCTCACCACATTGTTGTTGACGGTTATAGTGTTATCGTCATGGCAGAACACATAAATGAACTACTTAAAAACATAAACTTCACACCTATTATTCAAAAGTACTCTGATTACATAGAAGCCGAAGAAAAGCACAAACAATCACGACGCTTTGATAAGGCAAAGGATTTTTGGTTAAAAGAATTTTCAAACAATCCGGAGTGCGAGATTTTCACTGCTAAGGGTAATATTCTTGATTTCTATTCTGATGAAGTAAACTCTGTAATTTCAAACGATTTATTTTGTAGGGTTGAGAAATTCTGCGAAGAAAACGAAATTTCAGTTACATCTTTTTTCAATACAATTTATGGAATATATTTCTCCAGAATGTGCGAGACCTCATCGTTTACTATGGGTGTGCCCGTGCTTAACCGTACCACTCAGTCCGAGTTTAATACTATAGGCCTATATATGCACGTTTTACCAATGGTTTGCAACATTGTTGAAGAAACTTCTTTCTTGCACAATGCACAGTTTATTGAAGACACACAGATGAATTTGTTAAGACATCAGAAATTCACACAAACAGATATTAAAGAGGCTTTGAAAACTATTGGTCATGAGTCAAACAATCTTTTTAGTGTTGCTACAGATTATCAGTCTTTTACAACAAAAAATGAGTACGAAGCAATCATTAAATATGCTAATTATTTAGCGACTCCTTTAGAAATTCATTTACAAAGTTTTAATAACACTCATCACAAGTTTAAAATTCGTTATAGAACATCTTATTTCAACAGGCAAGAAGTCGAAATTATGCTGAAATCAATAGTAGCATTGATGGAAAATGCCGTTGAAAGTCCATTTGAAAATATCAGTACCCTCAAAATGGTTTCGGAGAACGAAGAAGAAAAACTTCTCAAAGCTTTCAACGATACGACTGTAGAATATCCAAGGGATAAGTGCGTCCTGACGCTCCTTGAAGAAACTGTAAAAGCAAATCCTTATGCAAAGGCGGTTGTTGCACAGGACAAGTCATTGACATACGGTGAATTGGATAACGAGAGTAATAAGCTTGCTAATTCACTTATCGAAAAAGGTGTAGGCAAAGGGGATATTGTCGGAATTAAACTCGGAAGGACAAGCAAGTTTTTAGTTTCTCTTCTCGGTATTCTCAAAACAGGTGCAGCATATCTTCCTCTTGACCCTGACCACCCGCAAGACAGAATAAAAACTATTCTTGAAGACAGTAGTGCAAAACTCTGCATTACTGAAGAAAACTTTGATGAATTAACATATAATTCAAACACCGAAAAGCCTGATATAAAAATTTCAGGTGATGACCTTTGCTATTGTATCTATACATCAGGTAGTACAGGTACACCAAAGGGAGCAATGATACAGCATAAGAATGTGTGCTGGTATATGCACGCATTGATGAGCATATATGGTACAGACCCTATAAATATGCCATTCTTCACTTCGACCAGTGTTGATTTATCAGTTCCGTCATATTTATTGCCGTTAGTAACAGGTGGTACAACATATTTCTATGACAATGATTTATTGGTTGATTTAGCTGACATTGTCAACAATGAAGAAATTAACACAATCAAGGTAACACCTACACATTTACAGATAATGTTACAGCACATTGAAGGAAGAACTCTACACAATATGAAATATCTCATATCCGGTGGAGAATCACTTCGTCAGGCGGACTGTGTCAAATTTTTAGAAAAATTCGGTGAACATATTGAGATTCATAACGAATACGGACCGACAGAGGCAACTGTAAGCTGTGTTGACTATTTGTTCTCTCGTGACGATACTGACCATATTGTTTCAATCGGTACACCTATTGACAATGTGCAAATCTATATTGTTGATAAATATATGAACTTGTTGCCGCTTGGGGTAACGGGTGAGCTTTGTATTGCCGGTGACGGTGTCTGTGCAGGTTACCTTAATAATCCTGAACTGACAGAAGAAAAATTTGTTAATAATCCGTTCGGTGAGGGTAAGCTTTACAAAACAGGTGATTTAGCATTCTGGCGTGAAGACGGAAGGCTTACTTTTGTTGGCAGAAATGACTTCCAGGTAAAAATCAGAGGTCTCAGAATTGAAATTGGTGAAATCGAAAACGCTGTCTTAAATGTAGATGGTGTAGTTCAGTGTGCCGTTGTTGTAAGAACTGATGCAAACGACAGACAGTTTATATGTGCTTTCTATACAGGAGCAGAAACAAAAGCGATTGATTTCAGAACAATTTTGGGAACTAAATTGCCAAAATATATGATTCCGCATATATTTACACGCCTTGACGAAATGCCACTTACATCAAGTGGTAAAATCAGCAGAAACAGTCTTCCTGAAATTGACCTTGAAAGTATTTCTACTGAAACAGAATATGTATCGCCTAAAACAGATGAAGAAAAAGCGCTTGTAAATGCAATTAAAGCCGTTCTTAACGTTGAAGAAGTAAGTTTGCTTGATAGCTTCTTTAACATCGGCGGTGACTCGATTACTGCTATCTATCTCGTTTCTGACTTGGAAGATTCAGGCTACGGGCTTAATGTTGCTGACATTATGCAGAGCGATACGTTACAAGAGATTGCCAAGTCAATAAGAACAAAAACGAAAACAGAAGCGGTTGATGAACACAAAGATAATCCTTCTGCAACGGGTGATTATGACCAAAACGAAGTAACCGGCATTGTACCGTATAGTCCAATTATGAGAGCTTTTCTTGAAAAGAGCAACGGCGTAATCTTAAACGATTTTGTTCATACATGCATCATTTCGGTTGATTGTAATGAGGAAACAATCAGAAAAGCTCTTGATATTCTTGTTTCTCATCATGATATATTAAGAGGTACATTTGTCGAGAACGGAATAGAAATACTTCCCTCTGACGAGTATAAAGCATATTCATTTGCATCAATAAATATTGCTGATAGGGACGAAGCAATCAAACGGCTCCGAAAAACCAAACTTGACGATAAGCTTGTTAAAGCTGTATTCTGCTACACAAAAGAGGATTGCCTTTTAAGCATAACCGTTCATCACTTCCTGATTGACCTTGTTTCTTGGGAAGTGCTTATGAAAGATTTCAATACCATTGTTAAAAAGTTAAACGACAATGAAAAAGCATTACTTCCTGATAAAACTGCATCATTCAAACTTTGGAACGAGGAACTTGCAACATATTCAGATACAATGCCTGAAGAAAATAAAGCTTATTGGGATAGTATCAATGAAGAACTTGCAAAATCCAAATCATTTAAAACAAGTGAAGAAATAAACGAAGCAGAAGAATATCATTTTACACTTTCAAGCGAGATTACTGGTAAGCTTATCAACAAGGTGAACAAGACTTACAATACGAGACTTAATGAAGTTCTTTTAACAGCATTAGGTCTTGCTGCAGGTAAACTTGCAGAAGGCTCCGTAGGAATTATCGTTGAAAGTCATGGTAGAGCAGAGCTTCATAAGCCAATTGCTATTGAAAAAACAATAGGTTGGTTCACCTCTTGTTATCCTGTTGTAATTAAGAATAATGAAAATATCGCTGAAGAGTTAGTGCGTGTTAAGGAAACAATGAGAAGCATACCTAAAAACGGTGTGGAATATCTTCTTTTAAATAATGGCTTCCACAACAACGCCAATATTAAATTCAACTACTATAAGAATAGCATTTCAAACGAAACCAGAGATAACAAATTAGTAGAATTCAATGGAAGCAGTTCCGTTTTTCCCGATATGATAAATGTGGGTTGTTCTGTTACAGAAGATATTTTATCAGTGCTTATCACAGTGCCCGAGTGTATGCATAAAAAAGATATCAGCAAAGAGCTTGGCAAAGAGTTTATAAAGCAAATTGAAAAAGTCATTGAATATGCAGATGTTCTTCCGGCTACAGCGGCACAGATGCGTATATATACTGCTCATTTTACAAGTGATGAGCCGACTCTTTATAATCTTTCTTCTGCATTTAAAATGGAAAATTTTGATGCTGAAAGATTTGAAAATGCAGTAAATCAGTTAATCGCTCGTCACGAGGGATTAAGAACAAGCTTTGAAAACAGAAACGGACAGGTTTTCCAGATAATAAATGATACTGCATCTATAAAAATTGAGAAGCTTGATTCTCCGAATTTAAGTGATTTTATCAGACCTTTCGATTTGACAAAAGCACCTCTTATGCGTGTAGGATACATTGATAATACTGTAATTGTTGATTTCCATCACATTATATCTGATGGTTCAACCTTCGGCATTTTCTATGAAGAAATCAATGAATTATATATGGGCAGAGAATTGCCGGAAGCAGTACAGTACAGAGAATTTGCAGTAAATGACACATATACAAAAGAAGACGAAGAATATTGGTTAAATGAATTTGAGGAAATCCCTGATTTTGAGCTTTACACAGACTTTCCTGAACAAGAAGCAAAAAGTGATAAGGGAATAAATCTATATACTAAAATTGACCAGAATTTACACGAAAATATACTTATCAAGTGTAAGGAATGGGGCGTGACTCCTTATGCTTATTACATGGGGTGTGTAAGTGTTCTTCTTTCTAAGTATTCGGGAAGTGAGGATGTTTGTGTCGGCGTAACGTCAAACGGCAGAGACAGTAAATTCCTTAATACCTGGGGTATGTTTGTCAATATGCTTTCCATAAGAACAAAGCCCGAAAGCGAAAAGACATTTAAAGATTTTGTGAACGAAATTAAGAACAAATCATTTAATGCAATCGCTCATCAAAGCTATCCGCAGCAAGAGCTTCTGAAAAAATTAAACATTAGAAAACCTCTCTATGATGTTATGTTCATATATCAGAGTGAAAAAATGACACACTCTGTTATTGGCGATAAAAAGGCAGAGCTTATTCCGGTAACAATTTCAACCTCAAGAGCGCCTATTATGTTTTATATTCATCCACGAGAAGAAGATACTTTACTCAGAACGGAATATTTAACAGACCTTTTTAAAGCAGAAACAATCGACAAGCTTATTGCATCATATATGGGCATTCTTACACAAGCGCTTGATGAAAAAGCACTTATCAAAGATATAACTGTATTAAGCGATGTTGAAAAAGAAAAGCTTCTCAATGATTTTAATAATACAGACCACAAATATGATGTTCCTGATAATTCAACATTGTACTCATTGTTTGAAAAAGCAAGTGAAGAAAACAGTGATAAAGTATGTATCAAAGCAAATAACCAATCAATCACTTTTGCAGATTTCAAGAATTATGCAGAAAGAATTGATAGTAAGGTAAGAAATATTACTGACAATTCAAAATCAGTAGTTGCTGTAATATGCGAACGTTCATTTGAAATGTATGGGGCAATTTATGGTATTATCCGTGGTGGTAATGCATACTTACCTATTGACCCTAACTATCCACAAGAAAGAATTGACTACATTCTTTCTAACAGTAATGCTAAAGCAGTAATTACACAA
>JAFQCT010000009.1 GCA_017399405.1 Clostridia bacterium
CTGTCGAGCGTTAGCGAGACTGAGGGAGAGATACGAGCCGTTAAGTACTTTATCTCTCCCTCCGTCAAAATCTTCGATTTTGCCACCTCCCTCGTCAGAGGGAGGAAAGAGGATGTCTTTCAAACATCCCGACAAACTCAAATTTGTATCATTGACAAAATAGGTTAAAAAGCGTAATATATTCTTATAGGGAAAACGGAAAGGGGATATATTTATGTCAAAAAAAGTTTTAACCGTTGAACAAGCCGAAATTAAGGCTATGAAAAAAGCAAGGTCATCTGATAGATGGATAAGTTTTCTTGCACTCGTTCTTGCAGTTGTAGTGGCAGTTGCGGCGGTGTCAATAGGTAAATCATTCAGTGAAAATAAAAAAGCAGGTGAGGGTGAATCCTATATTACTGATGATACAGTTAATCAGAATAGTAATATAGAAAATACTACTCCGGACAATTCACAAAATCCGTCAGACAATATTCAACAGCAACAAACTCCACAACAAGAAACAGTAAATAAAGACGAGATTTCTGACGACCCATCACAATGGTCAAAAGAACAAATCGTTTATATGTATAAGCAGGCGGCAACAAAATCACACGATACAGCAGAGTCATCACAGACAATGTCAATGCCTACGATGGTTGTAAATGACGGTGATGGTGCACTTGGTTTCTTTATCAACATGGTTAAACCCGTAATTGATTCAGTTATTAAAAAACAAGCAACTACATATGGCGGAATCACAGGTGGTTACAAAAATCTTGTAGCGTCTGATGTTGAAAGTGCAAAAGCATATAAAGAGGGTAATTACACAGTTATTGAAATGCGTATGGTTGAACAAACTGATGGACTTTACGGTGACCCACAGGCAGGTACAGTTGGTCACGCAATCAATGTTCTTGGTAATGTTGCAACCGCAGTTGAGCAGTTCCCTGATTTTGATATTAAGTATGAAGAAGCAGATATTAAAATCCACTACGCTGACCCAATCGTTAAAGTTCGTATCAACGAAAACGGTATAATTGAAAAAGGTACTTGGAGTTATATGACAGAAATTGATATTAAACACCTTGCAATTGGTTCAGTTATGGTTGATAAAGCTTATGCCGAAATCGAATATGTAATCGTAGTCGGTGGCGGATTCTAAATCAATAAAAAAATTCCTTACATCAGTAAGGAGTTTTTTCTTATTTTGAAAAATCCGTGAAAAGATTATATAATTAAGTCATTGAAAATGAAAGTGAGAAAGTTTTTATGAACCCTGTAAAATTTTATCTTTTGACAGATACTCATTATTTTGAAGAAAGTCTTGGTGCAGAGGGCAAAGCCTTTGAGGACTATATGCAAAAAGAACAGTATTTTATGAAAGAGAGCAGTGCTATTGTAAAATCTGTTTTTAATCGCGTGGCAGAGGATACGGAAACCGATATTGTAATAATCCCCGGTGACCTTTCAAAAAATGGTGAGTTAGAGAGTCACAAAAGTTTCATAAAAGAACTTTATAAACTTCGCGAAAGCGGTAAAAAGATTTTTGTTATTACTGCAGGTCACGACTATGGTGATGCTTTTGCTTTCAAAAATGACCAATGGATTGATGTTGAGGGTACTGATTTCAACGCTCTTACTGATATGTATAAGGATTTCGGTCACGGTGATGCGTTGGCTTTTGACGAGCCTACACACTCATATATGGCACAGATTACAGAAAATGTGCGAATGTTAGCAATCTGTTGTGATAGTGAAAATCAACCAAAAGGTGCTATGGACGAAAGACTTATGGCTTGGGCAAAAGAACAACTTGACAAGGCAAAAGCCGATAATTGTTCCGTATTTGCAATTTGCCATTATCCAATTATTCCACCTGTACCTGTGTTTGATTTGATAGGGGATACAAAGGTAAAAGAATGGCGTAAAGTAGCCTCATTCCTTGCAGACAATGGTGTTGAACTAGTGCTTACAGGTCATATGCATATTCAAAGTATCAACGAATATTACAGCGAAAATGGTAACAGACTTATTGATGTATGCACAGCGTGTCTTGTTGGCAGTCCCGCAAAATACAGAAAAATCACAGTTGACGAAAACTCTGTATTAAATGTTGAAACCATTGATGTTGGTGACTTCGGAGGTGTTCCTGATGGTGTTGATGCACAGGAATATTTTGACAACCAGTTCCGCAATTCCATTGTAACCCGTGTAACAAGAGCACTTGACGGTGGCAAAGGAATTGTTAAGCACCTTAAAAAGTTCGGTAAAAAGTTTGTGTTAACGGGTAAAGTTGGCACTTTAGGTCGTATTCTTTTTATAAGACTTGATAAATCCCTTAAAAATATGAAAATTAAAGACTTAATCGGTGAAGTTGGCCTTGCAATTTTTATGGGAGATATGCCTTATGTTGAGGGCACTCCAATACATAACGCACTTAATAAGGTTCTTAAAAGATTTTCATTTATACTTAAAAAAGTTGAGCCAAAACTACAAAAATGTGATGTAAAAATCGACCTTAAAGATATGCTTTTGAATACAGTAGGTAACAACAAAGGCTATTCCGATAACAACGCAGAGTTTAAGCTGAAGTAAAATAAAACGATACGGAGAATAAAATCTCTGTATCGTTTTTTGCTGTGTGAATTGGTTTGCGTTTAACTAATCGCAACGCAATCTTTAGCATCAACTTTAATACCGTTAATGGTAACTGCGTTATCTGTGTAATTTACATAAACTTTTTCGCTATTGTTGTACTCTGTGCAATAAACACCATCTTGTACTTTATAGTGTGATGTCATTCTTGCACCGCGAAGAGAGGCGAGGGCATTATTTGCTTTTGTGTAGCACTCAACAACTTCGTTTATGTTACTGTCGTAATAATATTTACCGTCAAGGTCACTGTCAAATGTTGTGCAATACCACTGGGCACTTGGTAAGCAACCGTATTCAACAGATTTTAAGAATGCCAAGGTGATATTTGCACTTGAGTTCATTCCAACACCACTATATTCGCATATTCCGTGAAGCATCATCTGTGCAAATGGTATTCCCACATAAGCACCGTTTTCTTCTCTCTGGCAAGGTGTAAGAGGAATTGATGAAACCACATCAGCATTCTTTACCGCGTAGAAGTTGCCCGTATCAACCATAATGAGTTTTGATGTTGAAAGAACAGGAATCTGTGCTGATATTTCTTTTTTAGCACTTACTCTTGAATAGAATTTGGATGAGTAGTCAGAATAAAGTTCTGTGCCTATGTCATTAAGGGCATATCCGTCAAAATTTAAGCCACTTGACGCATGGAGAATACTCTCAACTCTGTCTTCAAGGTCAGTCATTTTCAAAGCACCTTGTTTTGATGTAGCCTGTGGGAACTTGCCATCAGTTTCTGTTTTGATTTTGCTACCGTCAACACTCTTTGCACCTTTGGAGTTGTAATCGTATGTAAGTATATCTGTTTCAACAAAAAGTGAGAACTGTTGACTATGAAGATAATTGTATAATTCGTCAAATTCTTTTGATTTGCCAAGGTCTTTACTGAATTTGCCAAAATCTTCATTACTACCGTTGTTAGCCTCGTTATAAAGTCCGTTGTAACGAAGATAAATATTGTTTACACCTTTCGCTTTAAGAAGTGTCATAAGTGAAAGTGTCTGTTCATAAGTAGAAAGTGATTTGTATTCACCTTTACTGTTTCTGTAACCGCCCTGCACAGATACCATAAGAGGAATATTACCTTTAACATCTGCAAGTGTTTTTGTTGAAAGCACAGAGTTTCTTATAAGATTTTCACGACAAGCAGTTGCCATTCCCGAATATGTAGCAGATTTTCCCGAAAGAAAACGGTAACACATTGTAATTTCATTCGGGTATTCGTAACCATAAGTCTTTTTTGTTCTGCTACCTTCTTCAGTAAGGGTTTCAGTTGTATTGAATGTAGCATAAACACCATTAAGCACAGTATCATCATTCTTGTCAGCGTGAATATCTGCAATAGAATCGCCTTGCTCAATAATGCAAAGGAATGCACCGTTGCCACGCTTAATGCCAAAAGCACCAACAAGACAGTTGTTTTCATAAACGGTAAGGTCAATAGGGGCAAACTCTGCGTCTTTAACGCCTGTCATAATCAAAGCACCGCTACCGTCAGGTACAAAAATATAGTCTTCTTTACCGCTTTCCTCATAAGAACCAAAATTCTTTAATAAGCGTATTTTTTCAAGATATACGCCTTTAGGTAACTTCAAATTGTTCATACTTACATTTATATAGAATGAACCGTCACGCAGTGTATAAAACACAGATAAATCTGCACGAATTTCTTTGTCTTTTAATTCACTTATATCTTTTTTTCCTGTTTCAGCATCAAGAGAAAGTGAGTATTTTACAAGCACACCGTCATCACCTGTGGTGTATTCATAATTCCCGAAAGCAACAGAGTTATCTTGAGAATTAAGCACATAAACAGTTTCCTCACCATTTGACAGAACAACTTCTAATGCAGAGGCTTGGATTTGCTTTTTAGTTGATGAGTGGGGGAGAGTAGTCCATAAATTCCCTGAATTTGTGTCGCGGATTGCTACCGTGCAAGTGGTTTTATCAAAAAGCAACTCAATAAGACCTGACTTGCAAACAGATTCATAAGACTTGTCAACACTTTTGTGAAGTGCGTCACTACTATATTCAGCAGTAATAGTTTTTTGTTCTTTGTATCTTACAGTTTTGGTTGAAACATCACCGCCACAAGACGAAAACAAAAGAGTTATAATGCAAATTACAGATAATATTTTTAATATGATAGAAAAAGATTTTTTGTTCATAAATAATACTCCAAAAATGAAATCATCATATTATAGCATATTATTTATAAAATATCAAATTTGAGTTTATCGGGGTCTTTTGCCCCCTTCCGTCAAAACTTCGTTTTGCCACCTTCCCCTCGTAGGGGGAATGCTATATTAGGCTCCACCCTTGAGGGGGAGCTGTCGCGAAGCGACTGAGGGGGGTAATCTATAATCGCAACGCAGTTCCAATTTTATTCTTTATTCACTATTCTGTATTCTTTAACATCCCGACAAACTCCAATTTGCAAAACAAAAAGGTGGAGAATTTCTCCACCTTTAATTCTGCATTCAACATTCTGAATTCTGCATTACTTTAACGATTTCTCCAACATAAACTCTGTGAAAATCGTTGTTTGCATAGTTTTTCATAATGCTGTCGTCAATAAATCCGTCAGGTTTCATATCTTGGTAAGCGAGCTTTTTAAGTACAATATTTACTTTTGCTTGCTCAAAGCCTACTGCATCACCCAAGTCAACGGGAGTAAAGCCTGTTTCTTGAATTTTGTCAATATCGCGACCTGATTTGCTACCACAAATACCTAATTCTTTTTTGTATTCACCACCAAAGAATGAAAGTGAAAAATAATCGTTTTTTTCAATAAATTCATAAGTGTAACGCTGTGGACGAACAAAAACAAAGCAAACATCTTTGTTCCAAAGTTCACCAATTCCGCCCCAACTTACAGTCATAGTGTTAAAATCATCACTTTTGCCTGCGGTGAGTAAAGCCCAGTCGTTGCTAATCATTTTAACAAAATTATCTTTTAATTCTCTTATGTTGATTTCTTTTTGCATACGAAAAACTCCTTTTCAAATTGTATTTATTATATACCCTTAACTTGCGAAAAACAAGGCAAATATATTAGATAGTTTATAACTTTGTTCAAATGTTGAAAAAGTTTGTTAAACTAACCAAAATTATCCAACAATTTTTGTATAGTTATTTTTAATCTACATCTTTTATTTTTTCAAGTGTTGTGGTATTATATTCCCACGCCCTCACCAGTGGTTGTTGGGCGATTATTTTTGACCGCGTATAAATGTGGTTATTTGAGGGTGTAGAAATGCAATTTCATGATAGATTAAAATATTTAAGATGTGCAAAAATTCCAACAATCACTCAAAAGGATTTGGCAAATGCACTTGGCATTACTCAGCGTAAAGTTTCATTTTTAGAAACAGGCACAACTGAACCAAGTCTTAAAGATATTGTTGCTCTTTGCAAATATTTTAATGTTTCAGCAGATTTTTTATTAGGACTTCCTAATAATATGAACTATCCGGAGTAATTTATGACTAAAAAAGAGCGTGCAAAACTTCTGGTGGAGGGGCTAAAAAAGGAATATCCAGATGCTGTCTGCTCATTAGTGGCAGGCAACCCCTTTGAACTTCTTGTTGCAACACGACTTTCGGCACAGTGCACAGATGCGAGGGTGAATTTAGTAACCCCCGCACTTTTTAATAAGTACAGAACACTTGACGATTATGTGAATGCAGATGTTAAAGACATTGAAAATATTATTCACTCTTGCGGATTTTATCACGGTAAAGCCCGTGATATTATTGAAATGGCAAGGGGAGTTCGTGACCGCTTCGGCGGAGTGGTGCCTGATAATATTGAAGATTTAACAACGCTTTCAGGTGTTGGCAGAAAAACTGCAAATTTAATAGTGGGCGATGTTTACGGTAAACCTGCAGTAGTGGCAGATACTCATTTAATCCGTCTTACAAACAGAATGGGGTTAGTAGATACAAAAGACCCTAAAAAAGTTGAAATGGAATTAAAGAAAATCTTGCCACCTCACGAAAGTAACGATTTTTGTCACCGTGCAGTATTACACGGCAGAGCAGTTTGCACAGCCCGAAAAGCCCATTGTGAAAACTGTGCAGTAAATGATGTTTGTAAAAAGATAATATAATTGTATTTTATATATAAATTATGCTATACTATTAACATATTATGGAAAAGAGGTAAATTTTATGGACCCAATCAATGTTGACTTTAGTGGCAAAAGTGTAGTGCCTGAAACACCAAAGGGCAGTAACCTTAAAAGAGTAATTATAAGCATTATACTTACTTTAATAATTGGTGCGGTTGCATATTATGCAATGCTTCCTGCTCTTAATTTCAAGGCAATTGAACTTTATATTTATATCGGTATGCTTATTGTGGCATATATCGGTATCTACGGAATTGCATCAAAAGCATATTTTCGTCCTGAGTATATGGAATATGCAAAGAATAAGGTTAAAATCCCGATTGCACTTATTCTTGTGCTTGCGTTAGTTGTAGGTATTGGTTATCTTGCAGGTGCATCAATTTTTAGGGCAAAAGATTATGCAGAAATTATTGATGTAAAAGAAGGTAACTTTGCAGAAGAAATTGAAGAAATTGACTTTTCAGCAGTACCTCGTCTTGATAAAGATTCATCAAATATGATAGCAACCCGTGCACTTGGTGAACTTTCAGATTATGTTTCACAGTTTGTTGTAAATTCATATTATTCAACACAGATTAACTATAAGGGTACACCGGTACGAGTTCAGTCGCTTGATTATGGTGATGTTTTCAAATGGCTTAAAAATACAAAAGAGGGTATCCCTGCATATATCATTGTTGATATGACAACTCAAAAGGCAGAAACTGTAAGACTTGAAGAAGGTATGAAATATTCACCTGCAGAGCATTTCAACGAATATCTTATCCGTCATGTTCGTTTCAAGTATCCATCACTTATTTTTGACGAACCATCATTTGAAATTGACGAAACAGGCAGACCTTATTGGATTGTTCCTGTACTTGATAAAACAATCGGTCTTTTCGGTGGTACAGATGTAATTGGTGCAGTTATTGTTGACTCAATCAATGGCGACACAACTCTCGTTTCAACAAGTCTTGACGGTACAACAAAACTTCCTACAGATAAATTTGTAACAGATAAGGAATTCCAATGGCTTGACCAGGTTTACTCTGCAAGTATTGTAAATCAACAGTATAACTATTACGGTAAATTCAATAATGGTTTCTGGAACTCTATTATTGGTCAGGAAAATGTAAAAGTTACATCATCGGGTTATAACTATTTAGCACTTAATGATGATGTTTATATGTACACAGGTGTTACTTCAATCAGTTCTGACCAATCAATTATTGGATTTATCCTTATCAACCAAAGAACTAAAGAAGCAGTTTATTATCAACAAGCAGGTGCGTTGGAGGAAACTGCAAGAACATCTGCACAAGGTAAAGTTCAACAGTATGGATATACTGCTACATTCCCAATTCTTCTTAATGTGAGTGGCGAGCCAACATACTTTATGGCACTTAAAGATAGTAGCCAACTTGTAAAAATGTATGCAATGGTTAATGTTGAGCAGTCAACAATCGTTGGTGTTGGCTCAAGTCTTGCAGAGTGTACTGAAAATTATGCAAATGAACTTGAAAAGAATGGTGTAAATGTAGAAGTTGATGTTGACTCAATGGGTGAGGAAGAAACTCCTGACACACCAAAAGTCGAAACAGTTGATGTAACAGGTAAGGTAGAAGAAATAAGAAGTATCATCACAGGTGGCGAAACTTATTTCTATATTAAACTTGTTGACAACGCAACATATTATAAAGTTGCAGTAAAAGATGCAGAAAGAATAGTAATTCTCAACGCAGGCGATACAATCACATTTACAGTTGACAAAGATGCAAAAGACGAAATTGTAACAGTTTCGGCAGTTAAATAATCATTAAATGGTGGAGAAAGTTTCTCCACCATTTTTTTATCAATACATTTATACCTGAAAAACTTATTTTTATACATTATATTATGTATAAATGTATAAAATCTCGTAAATATGTAATCAAAATGCATAAAAACTGTATATTTATTCATAAAATATGTAAATAATTGAATAAAAATACAAAAAATCTCAAAAAAGTATGTAAAAATACTTGATTTAATGAAAAAAGCGTGTATAATATAACCCATACTACAAATTGCACAATAAATAAGCAATTTTTTCGGAGGAATACACAATGGAAAAGAAAGATATCAAAAAGGTAGTTTTAGCTTATTCAGGTGGTCTTGATACATCAATCATTATCCCTTGGCTTAAAGAAAATTATAACAACTGTGAGGTTGTTGCAGTTTCAGGTGATGTTGGTCAGGGTACTGAACTTGACGGTCTCGAAGAGAAAGCAATCGCAACAGGTGCTTCAAAGCTCTATGTTCTTGACCTCAAAGAAGAATATGTTGAAGATTACATCTGGCCTTGCCTTAAAGCTGGTGCAGAGTACGAACAGTATCTTCTCGGTACTTCTCACGCTCGTCCTTGTATTGCAAAGGGACTTGCTGAAATCGCAATCAAAGAGGGTGCAGACGCTATCTGTCACGGTTGTACAGGTAAGGGTAATGACCAGGTTCGTTTTGAACTTACTCTTAAAGCTTTTGCTCCTGAAATGGCAATTATTGCTCCTTGGCGTGAATGGGATATTAAATCTCGTGAAGAAGAAATCGCTTATGCTGAGGCTCACAATATTCCTCTTAAAATTAACCGCGAAACAAACTATTCAAAAGATAAGAATGTATGGCACTTATCTCACGAAGGTCTTGACCTTGAGGACCCTGCAAATGAGCCATTATATAATAAGGAAGGCTTCCTTGAAATGGGAGTTTCTCCAGAACAGGCTCCTGATAAACCAACTTATGTTACAATCCATTTTGAACAGGGCGTTCCAACAGCTATTGACGGTGTTGAAATGAAAGGCCTTCAAATCGTTGAAAAACTCAACGAGCTTGGTGGTGCTAACGGTATTGGTCTTCTTGACATTGTTGAAAACCGTCTTGTTGGTATGAAATCTCGTGGCGTTTATGAAACTCCAGGTGGTGCAATCCTTTACAAAGCACACGAACTTCTTGAAATGATTTGTCTTGACCGTGATACACAGCACTACAAGAAACTTGTAGCACAGAAATTTGGTGAAGTTGTTTACAACGGTCTTTGGTTCACACCACTTCGTGAAGCTCTTTCAGCTTTTGTTGATAAGACACAGGAAACTGTAACAGGTGATGTTAAACTCAAACTTTACAAGGGTAACATCATCAACGCAGGTATCACTTCACCTTACTCACTTTATGATGAAAATGTTGCATCATTCGGTGACGACGGCGGTGCATACAACCAGAAAGATTCAGCAGGCTTTATTAACCTCTTTGGTCTTTCAATTAAAGTGAAAGCTTTGTTAGATAAACAACGCAACGAAAATAACTAATAACTTACAACAACGACAAAGGCAGATATTGTCTTTGTCGTATTGTGCTAATATAGACATAAATTAAAGGTGACAATTATGCAACTGTGGAAAGGCAGATTTTCAAAAGAAATCGACCCAAAAACCAACGACTTTAACTCATCAATCAAGTTTGACAGTCGTATGTATAAAGAAGATATTGACGGTAGTCTTGCTCACGCAGCAATGCTTTGTGCTCAGGGAATTATCTCTGCAGAGGATTTGACTCAGATTACTGACGGACTGAAGGCTATCAAGGCTGAAATCGAAAGCGGAGAATTAGAAATCGACCCGAATGCCGAGGATATCCATACATTTGTTGAGGGCGAACTCACTGCCCGTATCGGTTCGGCGGGTAAAAGATTACATACAGCAAGAAGTCGTAATGACCAGGTTGCAGTTGACATAAGACTTTATCTCCGTCACGAATGTGATGCACTCTATAATCAATTAACTGAACTTGTTGATGTTCTTTGTAAAAAAGCAGAGCAGTATGCAAGTGCAGTAATGCCGGGATACACTCATCTTCAGCGTGCACAGCCTATTACTTTCGGTCATCACTTAATGGCTTATGCAGAAATGCTTCTTCGTGATAAAGAAAGACTTTCACAGGCAACTGACAGAATGAATTATTCACCTCTCGGTGCTTGTGCATTGGCAGGAACAACATACAACACAGACCGTGAAATGACAGCAAAAGCACTCGGCTTTAACGGTGCTATGCAGAATTCTCTCGACTCAGTTTCTGACCGTGATTTCTGTATGGAATTAGCATCTGTAATCTCAATTATTATGGTGCATCTTTCACGATTTTCAGAGGAAATTGTTCTTTGGTGTTCTTGGGAATTCAAATTCATTGAGCTTGATGACGCGTTTTCAACAGGCTCATCAATTATGCCACAGAAGAAAAACCCTGATATTACAGAGTTAATTCGCGGTAAGTCAGGTCGTGTATTCGGTGACCTTACAACACTCCTTACAATGATGAAAGGTCTTCCTCTTGCTTATAATAAAGATATGCAAGAAGATAAAGAAGCTATCTTTGATGCGTTTGATACAGTTAAAATGTGCTTAACTGCATTTATTCCAATGCTTGACACAATGACAGCACTTCCCGAAAATATGAGAAAAGCGGCAGCGGGTGGATTCATAAACGCAACTGACTGTGCTGATTATCTTGTAGGTAAGGGACTTCCTTTCCGTGATGCTTATAAAGCAACAGGTGAACTTGTAGCACTCTGCATCAAAAAAGGACTTACACTTGAAACACTTCCTTTGGAAGAATATAAGGCAGTTTGCGATATATTTGACGAAGGTGTATTCGATGCAATCAATCTTGATAAATGTGTAAATGACCGTACTTCACTCGGTGGTCCTGCACCACAGAATGTGCTCAGTCAAGTTGAACGAGTAAGAAAATTGAATAAATAAGGAATATAGAATTATGACAAAAATATTTATCGACGGTAGTCAGGGTACAACAGGCCTTAAGATTTTTGACCGTCTTGCAAAAAGAGAAGATATTGAACTTATAACTCTTCCCGAAAATTTAAGAAAAGACACAAATGCACGAAAAGAAGCACTCAACAGTGCAGATATTGCATTTCTTTGTTTGCCCGATGCAGCAGCAATTGAGGCAGTAAGCCTTATTGAAAACGATAATACAATCGTAATCGATACTTCAACTGCTCATAGAACAAATGAGGGTTGGGCATACGGATTTCCCGAATTGTCAAAAGATTTTGAAGATAAACTCAAAAACTCAAAAAGAATTGCAGTACCGGGTTGTTACGCAAGTGGGTTTATTGCTCTTGTAAAACCACTCGTTGATGCAGAAATTATTGACAAGGACATCTGTATCGCTTGTCATGCTATGTCAGGTTACAGCGGTGCAGGTAAAAATGGTGTTGCACAGTATGAGAATGCCGAAAGAGACCCACTTCTTGACGCACCTCGTGAATACGCTCTTACTCAACAGCACAAGCACTTAAAAGAAATGAAAGCAATTTCAGGACTCCAGAACGAGCCTATTTTCAGCCCATATATTTGTGACTATTTTAGCGGTATGGTTATGACAGTGCCACTTTTCAAAAAAGATTTGAAAAATGGTAAAACTGCAGAAGATATTAAGGCACTTTACAAAGAAAAATACAATTCAGATATTGTGAAATACAAAGAAAGTATGGATGAAAACGGATTTATCGCAGGCAATAAAATGAGCGAAAATGACGGTATGGAAATCACAGTCTGTGGTAATGAGGACAGAATTCTTTTAATCGCAAGATATGATAATCTTGGCAAAGGTGCTTCCGGTGCCGCAGTACAATGTTTGAATGTTAAAATGGGATTGGAACCCAAATATCAATTAAATTTATAAGATTTGGTGAACAATATGCAATTTATCAATGGTGGTGTTACTGCACCAAAAGGATTCAAAGCAAGTGGTATTCATTGCGGAATCCGTAAAAATAAAACAAAAAAAGATTTAGCACTTATTCTTTGCGAAACTGAGTGTGACGCAGCAGCGGTTTATACACAAAACCTTGTTTATGGTGCACCAATTACAGTTACTCGTAATAATATTGCAGATGGCAAGGCTTATGGCGTAATCTGTAATAGTGGTATTGCAAATACATGTAATGCTGACGGTGTTGAAAAAGCAGAAATGATGTGTAAGATTGTGGCTGATGCTACAAACCTCAAACCAACTGATTTTGTTGTTGCATCAACAGGTGTCATTGGTCAACCTATTGATATTGAACCAATTAAAAATGGTATGGCTCAACTTGTAGCAGAGTTGAGTGAAGATGGCTCTGACAATGCTGCACAAGCAATTATGACAACTGATACAGTTAAAAAAGAGTTTGCAGTTTCTTTCACACTTGACGGAAAAGAATGTAAAATCGGTGCTATTTCAAAGGGTAGCGGTATGATTCATCCTAATATGGCTACAATGCTTGGGTTTATCACAACTGACACCAACATTTCAAGTGAAATGCTCAAAAAAGCACTTTTAGATGTTGTAAAAGACAGTTTCAATATGCTTTCAGTTGATGGTGACACTTCAACAAATGATACTGTTGCACTTCTTGCATCAGGTCTTTGCGGAAACACAAGAATTGAAACAGAAAATGATGATTATAAAACATTTGTAAACGCATTAGCATCAATCTGTGAAAAACTTGTAAAACTTATGGCAAAAGACGGCGAGGGTGCTACTAAACTTGTTGAATGTCAGGTAAGCGGTGCAAAAACAAAAGAAATTGCAAAGGCTTGTGCAAAAAGTGTTATTTGCTCATCTCTTGTAAAAGCTGCAATGTTTGGTGCAGACGCTAACTGGGGTAGAATTCTTTGTGCTCTCGGTTATGCAGGCGTAGATATTGATGTTAATAAAGTTGATGTTTCATTTAAGTCAAAAGGCGGAGAAATTGCAGTTTGCAAAGATGGTGCAGGTATAGAATTCTCTGAAGAAATCGCAAAACAAGTACTTATTGAAGATGAAGTTTATATAATCGTTTCTCTCAATGACGGTGAATATTCAGCAACTGCATACGGTTGCGACCTTACATATGAATATGTAAAAATCAATGGAGACTATCGTACCTAATTTTCAATAGCACGCACATTTTGCGCTTTTCACACGGCAACTCGCGTATACCTGATACGCTTCGCCGTGCGAAAAGCACAAACTGCACGCACTCTTGAAAATCATGTAATTTCTTGGCGTATACATTTTGCACTTTGCGTTTCGCATTTTGCATTTATCCGGAGGATATTATGGACATTTCAAAACTTTCTCACGCTGAGCGTAGTGAAGTGCTGGTGCAAGCACTTCCTTACATTCAGCACTATCACAATAAAACAGTAGTTATTAAATATGGCGGTAACGCTATGATAAATGAAGATTTGCAAGACGCAGTTATGACTGACATTGTTCTTCTTCGTTCAGTTGGCGTTAATGTTGTGCTTGTTCACGGTGGCGGACCTGAAATCAACGATATGCTTAATAAAATCGGCAAAGAGTCAAAATTTGTTGATGGACTTCGCTATACTGATGAAGAAACTATTGATGTTGTTCAAATGGTGCTTGCAGGTAAAGTTAATAAAAGACTTGTGCACCTTCTTCATCATCACGGTGGTCACGGAATCGGTATCTGCGGACTTGATGACGGTATGATTAAAGCCAAGAAAGTAGAAAAAGATATCGGCTTTGTTGGTGATATTGTTGATGTTGATACAACTCTTATTGAGGGTATTCTTGACCAACATTATATTCCCGTAATTTCAACTGTTGGTTGTGGAGAAAACGGAGAAGTTTTCAATATAAATGCTGATATTGCAGCGGCAAAAATTGCAGCAGCATTAGGTGCAGAGAAATTACTTCTTATGACAGATGTCCGCGGTCTTTTGAAAGATAAAGACGATGAAAGCACACTTATTCATGTCGTAAAAGCAAGTGAAGTGCCACAACTTAAAAGTCAGGGCATAATCAAGGGTGGTATGATTCCAAAAATCGATTGTTGTGTTGAGGCAGTCCGTCGTGGAGTTAAGCGTACACATATTATTGATGGCAGAATTCCACATTCAATTCTTATTGAAATGCTTACCGATTCAGGTATCGGAACAATGTTCCTTTAATTCAGGTGATACATAATGTTAGAAAATATTAAAAATCAGGCAGATAACAGTTTGATGCCAACTTATGCACATTTTCCTGTTTCAATTGAAAAGGGTAACGGTGCAACATTTATTGATAGCGAGGGTAACGAGGTTATAGACTTCGGCTCAGGTATCGGCGTAAACTCATTAGGCTATAACAACGAGGGTTGGATTAACGCAGTAACTGAACAGCTTACAAAAGTTCAACATACATCAAACCTTTACTATAACTCAACTGTTGCAGAATACGCAGAAATGTTGACCGCGAAAACAGGCTTTGACCGTGTTTTCCTTTGCAATTCAGGTGCAGAGGCAAATGAGTGTGCTATTAAACTTGCTCGAAAATACAGTTCTGATAAATACGGTGAAAACCGATACAATATAATAACTCTTGTAAACTCTTTCCACGGTAGAACAATGGCTACAATTACTGCAACAGGACAGGAACATTATCACAAGTTCTTCAATCCTTTTGTTGATGGCTTCAAGTATGTTGAATCAGGTAACACAGAACAGTTTTTAGAAATGGCAGACGATACAGTTTGTGCAATTATTCTTGAAATCGTGCAAGGTGAGGGGGGCGTAGTCCCAACTGATTTTGATTTCCTTAAAACTGTTGAAAAAGTTTGCAAAGAAAAAGATATTCTTCTTATAATTGATGAAGTACAAACAGGTATGGGCAGAACAGGTAAGCTTTTTGCATATCAGCACGCAGGTATTTCACCTGATGTTGTAACAAGTGCAAAGGGTATCGGCAACGGTCTTCCAATGGGGGCTTGCCTTTGTACCGAAAAATGTGCTAATATATTAACTGCTGGTACCCACGGTACAACTTTTGGTGGCAACCCAGTTGCTTGTGCAGGTGCAAAATATATTCTTGAATGTTTAACTGACGATTTTCTTAACGAAGTCACCAAAAAAGGTGAGTACATAAGAGAAAAACTTGCAGAAATAGAAGAAGTTAAGTCCGTCAGCGGTCTTGGAATGATGCTCGGTATTGAACTTAAGACTAAAAATGCAAGCGAAATCGCAAAAAAATGTAGCGAGAATGGTCTTTTAATTCTCACCGCTAAAACAAAACTTCGTATGTTACCGCCACTTGTGATTACAAAAGAAGAAATCGACAAGGGTATCGAAATATTAAAAAACATTATTGCAGAGGTATAAATTATGAAACATCTTTTAAGTATGCTTTCACTTTCAACTGAAGAGATTACAGATATTCTTAATCTTGCTGACCAGTTGAAATACGAAAATAAAAATCACATTACACACCACCGTCTTGCAGGTCAGACTCTTGGTATGATTTTCCAAAAATCATCAACTCGTACTCGTGTTTCTTTTGAAACAGGTATGTATCAGCTTGGTGGTCAGGCTTTGTTCCTTTCAAACCGTGATTTGCAGATTGGTCGTGGTGAGCCTATTCAAGATACAGCAAGAGTACTTTCACGCTACCTTGATGGTATTATGATTAGAACTTTCGAGCAAAGCGAAGTTGAAAACCTTGCAAAATATGGCTCTATTCCAATTATCAACGGTCTTACAGACTTTTGCCATCCTTGTCAGGTGCTTGCAGACCTTATGACAGTCCGTGAGCATAAAGGCCACCTTGACGGACTTAAAATGACATATATTGGTGATGGTAACAATATGGCAAACTCACTTATTGTGGGTGGTCTTAAAATGGGTATGGATGTAACTGTTGCTTGCCCTGAAAACTATGACCCGGATAAGAGAGTTCTCGATTTCGCTAAAGAAAACGGTCATTTTGGTCTTTATCGTGACCCTGTTGAAGCTTGTGCTGGTGCAGATGTAATCTTTACTGATGTATGGGCATCAATGGGACAGGAACAAGAGGCTTATGAAAGAAGACAAGTTTTCCAAGGCATTTACCAGATTAACGAGAAAACTCTTGCAGCAGCAAACCCAGGCTGTATGGTGCAACACTGTCTTCCTGCACACCGTGGCGAAGAAATCACAGAAGAAGTATTCGAGTCACACGCAGAAGAAATCTTTGACGAGGCAGAAAACAGACTCCACGCACAAAAAGCAGTAATGGTTACACTTATGGAACGCAAATAACAGCAAAATAAAATGTAGGGGCGATTCGCGAATCGCCCTTTTCGTTTGACTTTTTACAAATTTAGTGCTATATTTAATTTAAGGTCAGTGCAAAAGATTAGACTAACGAAAATATAGTGAGGCTAATAAGATGAAAAAGAGAAAAGTTCTTTATATATTTGTAGTTGTAGTTGCTTTGGCTATTGGTTTTTGTTTTGTAAGATATTATAATATAAATGCGATAAAAACTTCTTTTGAAAAAGAAGCAATGCGGTACGAAGAAAAGTATTTATCAACCAAATCTGATATTGATTTAATAAATCTTGTTTGCTTTTTAGAAAATTCTCAAGTTTTAGATGAAAGAAGATTAGAATATACGCCTATTTTGATTGATATAATAACAGAGGATAGTATAGCTAAAAGCGAACTGAATGATTTTTATAGTCAGCTTACTGTAGATGACCCTAAAAGTGTTATAATATCATTTTATATACACGATTTGCTCTGTTTTAAGAAATATGATTTGTTTGTTGATGAATTTGTAAAGTATTATTCAAACCTATCATATGGCGACCAAGAATTTATTTTTTCTGTTGTTACAGAAACATATAAAAAGCTGAAAACTATAACGATAATTGATGCACTGGTGGAGGCTTATAGTAATGTTGCAAAGCAAACAGAGGATGAAATACTAGTTGCTAAATGTCTTATAAAAATTTCAGTATTAAAAGATGTAGTTGAAGATACCGCTAATAAAGAAATTTCAATAGATAATGAAATTTTGCGCTCAATGACGGTCGATGGAGAACATATTCCTATAACTGTGAACGGTAAGGTTGTTAAATACTATTCAGTTTCAATTGGTGATTATATTGATGATGTAGAAAAAGTAACACAAGGGGATAGCTCTTCTGGGCTCAATGATTAACGATTAAGTACGGTGGGGGCTTGCTCCCGCCGTCTTGATTTAATTAATAAATAATTTTTCGAAAAAAAGATAAAAATATTTGTAAAAAGTTGTTGACAAAACTGAATTCCTATATTATAATAATCAAGCCGTCAAAACGGCGGCTACATGGCGGCATAGCTTAGTTGGCTAGAGCGTCCGGTTCATACCCGGAAGGTCACAGGTTCAAGTCCCGTTGCCGCTACCAAATATGGCCCGGTGGTCAAGCGGTTAAGACACCGCCCTTTCACGGCGGTAACACGGGTTCGATTCCCGTCCGGGTCACCAATCCCACTATTGTCGAACCAAATGGTTTTCTATAAGGGAAACTATTTTGCGATAATGTGGGCTTTTTTATAATCTTTTTTAAGACGGCTTAAAGCCGTCTTTTTTTGTTGTGTGTTGCCGTTATAAGCCCTCGGCAGAGCAAGTTCCAAAATGTAAATTTTGGTATAACTTGCTAGACCGTTTTCACGGTTGTGTCTGTCATACTTTTTGTATATGGGGGTGATAGTTTGCATATAGAAAAATATACACGTTCTGCGGTGGGTCATATTCTTGCACACAATGAACCAACAAAGGCACGGGCACAACGTGAAAATGTCGATGAAACACTAACACATTATAATTACAATCTTGTTAAGGGCAAGGGCATTGACAACTTGAAAAAAGTTTTGTCTTTTCCAAATGTAAGATGTTCCAAAAGAAAAGATTTGAATGTAATGTGTTCGTGTGTTGTTTCTATGCCTGATAATCTACCGATTGAAAGACAAAGAGAATTTTTTGAATTGACATTTCAATTTTTGAATAATAGGTACAATTCGCCGTGTGTGTCTGCGTATGTACACCTGTTCGATGAGCCATCGGCCAAGCCACACCTTCACTACTGCTTCCTACCGTTGGTACGAGACGAAAAGAACAACGGCTTTAAGGTCTGTGCAAAGGAACTTATTACTAGAAAAGATTTACAGACTTTACACACGGACTTCAAACGCTTTATTGATAATTGTATGGGGTTAGATTTAGAAATATTAAACGGTAGCACGTCAAACGGCAACAAAACCATTTTAGAACTAAAAACACAAACCCTAAAAAATGAAATCGAACGATTAGAAAAAGTTAAAAAACGAGTTCAAAATGAAATTGACAGAGAACTTTCAAGATAGGGGGGTGAACTATGGGCTATTATACAAACTCACAGAAAGAGCCGACAGAAATTATTTATGTTGAATTACCTGATGACGATTATGATTATGGTTTTATTCCTGACGTTGTAGATTTCTTGAATTTGGGTTCTGCGGACTTTGACGAGTTAGACGATTATATACACTATGTAGAATACAAAGCCAAGAAAAAGGCAAATTCTACGGCAGAGAATGACGAAAGCAAAAGCAAAGACCCAACACCAAGAAATTCAAGAAATTTATATGAAGAATGGCTTGAAAAATAATTTTTTTATATATGAGAAATTTTTAATAATATAAAAAATCACACTCTTTGTAAATATTTTTTACAAGGAGTGTTTTCTATTATGAAAAACAATTTTACAATTTACAACTATTACGAAGAACTAACCGACAAACAAAAAGAAAAACTTAACGAGAAAAAAGGGGCTGTAATCTATTATGATTATTATGACGAGTGCAGAAGATTAAGCACCGAACAAGTAGGTGTTTTAACTCTTGCTTTATTGCACTATGCAAGAACACACGGCACAGAAGAACTCCCCGAAGAATTAGCAAACGAAATAAACAAAGACCCTTTATTATGCTATATGTTTGAAACGTGGCAAAAACGAGAAGCAACGGCAACAATTAAATGGACTAATCAACGCGGTGGCAAAGCAAAGCCAAAAGAGAAAACAAAAAGTATTGAACTTGATAACGGCAACAAGTTTGATTTAATCGGGTATAATCTCGACAATATGCCCGACAGTTATATTGACATAATGTTAAATGATGAAAGACTAATTGATTTTTTGAACTTTGGGAACTCTGTAAAATGGAATAAGCCATACACAGAACTGTTAGACCAATGGTACATAACAGATGAAGAACTAGTTTTTTAATTTTGCGGTAAGTCTGCGGTGGTTGTGCTGTAATTCCCCTTATATCTTTTTTCTTATCTCTTATAGCATATAACCTGTTTCTTATTTCTTATTACTTTTATCTTATTTCTTTTTTCTTATTGCTTATAACCCTTTATTAAACAAAAACAACCAAGTTATATACTTGGTTGTTTCACTTTATATTATTAGTTCTTTTTATCAGTACGTTCAAGAATATAATCAACACTCACATTAAAATAATCTGCAATCTTCATTAACATATTAGCATCAAGTGGTCGCAATCCGCTTTCATAACGTGATATTGAATTTTGTGTTGTATTAAGGTCAAGGGCTAATTTTTGTTGAGTTATGCCCTTTTCCTTGCGTAATTCTTTGAGACGCATTTATATCACCAAGAATATTATATCCAAATGGGATATATGATTTTATCCCATTTTAATATAAATTGACTATTGCGAATGGTGATTTATGGTGATATAATTATTATAGATTTTCAAAAGGAGTTTTGAATTATGAAAGAATTTTTTAACAACAAACGCAATATTATAATTAGCGTTGTTTCGTTGGTGCTTGTGGTGGCTATTGTCGTTGTAGCGGTTACTTTTAACAACAATAAAATTGATGTTGATAATTCAACAACAACAACCCAAGGCACAACAGAAAACACCGCCCAAGGTGACGGAACAACAACTGAAGAAGTAACAGAAGAGAGTTCTGAGACCTCTGACAAAACTCAGGAAGAAGACAAAAACTCAGCAACCGATACAACTACTGGAAAAAACGACAAAGAAACAACAACTAAAAAACCAAACAAAACCGAAACTACCACTAAGAAACCAGTAGTTACTACTACAAGACCTACAACCACTCAAAAAGAAGAACTTCATCAGAGTGAAATTGAAAGAGTGTGGGCAGAAGTTGATTGTTGGTCTGAAGCAGAATACAAAGCTTATGTCGCTAGCATTCCGACTTATAAGTGTAAATATTGTGGTGACCATAATTGCCCAGCACTTACTTATGGACCAAATCGCTTAGGTGATATTGTTGTGAAAAATTATGATAGAGATAAATGTCCTGCAATTATAAATGAAGAGGCTAAATGCAAACGCTGCGGTAAGATTCTTTCAGACACATCCAAAAGTCGTTCAGAACCAGAAAAATATTGTAGTGGTAACTGTCATCTTAATTTCGGTTAATATCGTTAATGATGGAAAAATCTAATAATTTTAAAAGTCCTCGTTGTGAGGGCTTTTATTTTTTTATTGTTCTCATACTAAGTCCTTTATTTTGTACGGAATAAAGGGCTTTATTTTTTGTTTTACTTGTGTATGGTGTTCGGTTATGGTATAATTTTACTATCTAAAAAATAAAGGGGACTAAATTATGCCTAATGCAGTTATATATGCAAGATACAGTTCACAAAAACAACGTGAAGAGTCAATAGAGGGTCAGTTAAGACTTTGTAACGACTATGCAGAAAAACACGGAATGAATGTCATAGGCGAATATTGTGACAGAGCCACTTCGGGCAGAACTGCCGACAGACCTGAATTCCAACGTTTACTTAAAGACAGTATGAAGAAAATGTTTGATGTTGTTCTTGTATGGAATTTTGACCGTTTTGCTCGTAATCGTGGTGATAGTGCAATCTATAAGGGTATGTTGCAGAAGAACGGCGTAAAAGTTTATTCTGTTACACAGAATATTCCCGACGATAACACAGGCGTTATTATTGAGTCTTTATTTGAGGGAATGGCTGAATATTATTCATTAGAGTTAGCCGAAAAGGTAACACGCGGAATGCAAGAAAATGCTATGAAAGGCAAATGCAACGGCGGTTACAGAACATACGGTTATAATATCGTTAACGAACATTATGAAATTAACGAAAATGAAGCCGTTGTTGTTAAACAAGTTTTTGATATGTATGCCAACGGAAGAACCAATAAAGATATATTAGAGCATATAAACTCAAAAGGTTACAGAACACCACAAGGCAGAGAATTTACACACGAATTTCTTTATAGAATGTTAAGAAATAAAAAATATATCGGTTTATTATGTTGGAATGGCATTGAGTTTGCTGACGGCATTGAACCAATTATTGAAGAAAGAATGTTTGAAAAGGCTCAAAAAAGATTGGACGAAAACAGTAACACAGGTGCAAGAGCCAACGCAATAGAGCCGTATGCGTTAGTGGGTAAGGCATTTTGTGGCAAATGTGGTCAGCCAATGGTTGCCGACTCTGTAAAGAAAAAGAACAAATATTATAACCCTAAAAAAACCGAATTTTCTATTACTTCACTTAATTCAATTACGTCTGCAATCGAAGAATATGAGGAACACGAAGAAATAAATGAAGAATATATTATATATCGTTATTATGTTTGCCGTGGTAAGAAACAAGTAAGATATAAAAATAACTGCGATAAAAAGAGAGTTGAAAAAGACGCGTTAGAAAATTTAGTTGTTGAATATACTTCAAATCAATATTTATGTGATGAAAATATTTCACGTCTTGCTAAAGCGGTTTATAATTTACAAGAAAAATCAAAGTGTGACGAACAAAAGAAGAAAATTCAAGACCAAATAAGAGAAGAAGTTAATAAGATTAACAACCTTTTTGATATGGTTGAGTCGGGCATTAAATCAACAATAGTATATGAAAGGATTTCCCAAGCAGAGAATAAAAAGAGTGAATTACAAAATATGCTCGACAAATTAGAACGAGAATATAAAGTAATGAAAATTGAAGATATTGAAGAAAGTCTTAAAAATGTACGTGACCGAATGAGAGAAATATGTAAACAAGGCAAACTCACACCAAAAATAAAAAAAGAGTTCTGCGACACATTCATTGACTCCGTTTATGTGTATGATGACGATGATAACGGCGGTTCAAGAATTAAAATCGTTTTTGACCCATTTGAGACCGAGGGGCTTGAGGGCTTTAATGAAGTCAATATTGATTTCGGTTCGACAATATCAATGGACGGGTCACCAAAAAGAAAAAGTCGTACGAAAGTGCGACTTTTTCTTTTTGCCGATGGGGGAGAATCCTATCAAACAAATTTGTTAAGCAAAAAATATGTTATTTTAATCTAATTGCTTTTTATAGTCTTTTATGTTATATTTATTTTATAAATTTTTGTGGACAATTGAAGGACAACCATTATGGATATCAGAGAAAAATCACTTAAAAAGCATTACGAATGGGGCGGAAAAATTGAGGTAATCTCCCGTGCTCCAATAGACACAAGAGAAGACTTATCTCTTGCGTATACACCGGGCGTTGCAGAGCCTTGCCTTGAAATCAACAAAGATTATAATAAGAGTTTTGAACTTACCCGTCGTCACAACCTTGTTGCAGTAATTACTGACGGTACTGCTGTTTTAGGTCTTGGTGATATTGGCCCAGAGGCTGGTATGCCTGTTATGGAGGGTAAATGTGCTCTTTTTAAGGAGTTTGCAGATGTTGATGCTTTACCTATCTGTATCCGTTCAAAGAATGTTGACGAGATTGTAAGAACAATCTATCTTATTTCAGGCTCATTTGGTGGAATTAACCTTGAAGATATTTCAGCACCTCGTTGCTTTGAAATTGAGAAAAGATTAAAAGAAATCTGTGATATTCCTGTATTCCATGATGACCAGCATGGTACTGCAATCGTTGTTGCAGCTGCTCTTATAAATGCTCTTAAACTCGTTAAAAAAGAAATTGGTGCAGTTAAAGTTGTAATTAACGGTGCGGGTAGTGCAGGTATTGCAATCGGCAAGCATCTTCTTAATATGGGCGTTAAAAATCTTATATTTGTTGACCGTTTTGGTATTATTTGTGAGGGTGACGAACAACTCAATGAGGCTCAGGCTGAAGTTGCAAAGATTACAAATCTTGACCATAAAACAGGTACACTCAGTGATGCTATGAAAGGGGCAGATGTATTTATCGGTGTTTCTGCACCAAACATAGTAACTGAAGATATGGTTAAGTCAATGAATAGCGACGCTATTATGTTCCCAATGGCAAACCCAACACCTGAAATTATGCCTGACCTTGCAAAAAAGGCAGGTGCAAGGGTAGTGGGCACGGGTCGTTCAGACTTTCCAAATCAAATTAACAATGTTCTTGCATTTCCGGGTATTTTCCGTGGTGCTCTTGATTGCCGAGCATCTTGCATCAATGAAGAAATGAAAGTAGCAACATCTTATGCTCTTGCGTCACTTATCCCTGATGATGAAATTACAGAAGAAAATATTATTGCTCCAGCTCTTGATAAACGAGTTGCAGAAGTAGTTGCAAAAGCAGTTATTAAAACTGCAAAAGAAACAGGCGTAGCAAGAATATAAACATATAAAAAAGGTAACACAATAGTTGTGTTACCTTTTTTTGAACTATATTCAAGTTAAAAAATATCTAAAATGCACAATATACAATACAAATGATACAATTTGTTTATAAAATGTGTTGACAAAACGAAACAAAAGTGTTATAATCGCTACAACAATTAACGGATTGGAGAATGTAAAATGCAGTATCAAGTTTTTAACCACACAATTGTCATTGAAAATGAAAACATTAAAACTTATGGAATTGTTCTTTATGTGAATAATTGTGAAGTGTTAAGGATATATGATGTTTCAACTGATTATCAAGCTATTATAGAATTTATTGACTCAATAAATGAAAAACACCTTGACCCATTTAAGTTAGGTGAGTCACTTGAAGATTTTATAAATAAAAATTGATTTTACACAAAATTCATCAATATTGTATATCGCATAGTAGCATTACAATGTTACAAAGCAAAAACGAAATTTGTAAAATTGTAAAAAATAATTTGAAAATAATGTTGACAAATAACATAAAATAGTATATACTATCAAGGCTGACAAAAAAGTGAACAGTTCGGGGTGTAGCGCAGCTGGTAGCGCGCCACATTTGGGATGTGGATGCCGCAGGTTCGACTCCTGTCACTCCGACCACCTAAGTACAACTTAGGTAATACAACCGAAATCCCTTGAAATATAGGGGTTTCGGTCTTTTTTATGCCCAAAAGCATTCTCAAAACAAGTGCTTTTTTTATTTTTGGTGCTGTAACCATAACTGTAATAGTGTACGGAGTATGGGTAAAGGTGTACGGAGTATGGGTAAAGGTGTACGGAGTATGGGTAAAAGTGTACGGAGTATGGGTAAAAGTGTACGGAGTATAAAAATCACCACCCCTGACAACTTGCAACAGCACTAAAAACTATTGCACTTCTCTTGGTATGGGTGGTATAATTGGTTCGATAAATAAGAATTTGGAGGTATGCTATATGAAAGCATTATTTATAAACGGAAGTCCCCGTAAAAATTGGACAACCGCTCAAATGCTTAAAAAAACAATGGACGGAGTTAAGGATGCAGGGGCAGATGTAGAACTTGTAAATCTTTATGACTTTACATTCAAAGGATGCATTAGTTGCCTCGCTTGTAAATTAAAAAAATCAAAAACAAATGGGTTATGTGCTGTCAGAGATGATTTGACACCAATTTTGAAAAAGGCTATTGAAGCAGACATAATAGTTATGGGAAGTCCTGTTTATTTTAGTTATCCTACTGGACTCTTACGCTCCTTTATGGAAAGATTGATGTTCCCTGTAAATTCTTACAATCCAAGATTAGATGAAACAACAGGTGAATATAAAAGCGACATCTTAAAAAGAAAAATTGCGACTGCAACGATTTACACTATGGGTTGTACTGAAGAAGCCATGAAAAAGTATCACTATCCAGAGATATTCGGAGAAGGCAGTAGATTTCTTGAAAATCTTTTTGGGTATTCAGAAACGATATATACTTACAATGCTTATCAATTTGATGATTATTCTAAATACGACACAATGGACGGTGTAGAAGCGTTTAGGGCTAAATACAGAGATGAGCAATATCCAAAGGATTTGCAAAGTGCCTATGAGTTGGGACTTAGACTTGTCCAAAAAGCAAAGGAATATTCAAAATAACTCGACAAATTCCAATTTGACGGAGTATATAATGGGCAAGAAATTATCGGAAATGAGTTTGGAAGAACTGTGGCAGTTGTTTCCTATCATTTTAACGAAACATCAAGAAGACTGGAAAGAATGGTATTTGGAAGAAGAAAGACTATTGAAAAACATTCTTCCGCAGGTCGAGAAAATAAGCCATATAGGAAGTACGGCAATCCCTGCTATATGGGCAAAACCGATTATTGATATTCTTGTAGAAGTTCCAAAGGAAAGCAACCTGCTTGATTATAAAGCTTTGATTGCAAACAACGGATATATTTGTATGTCGCAAAGCGAAGATAGAATTTCTTTTAATAAAGGATATACCGAAAACGGATTTGCCGAGAAAGTATTTCATCTGCATTTGAGATATGCAGGAGATAACGATGAATTGTATTTTAGAGATTATCTTATCGAGTTTCCCGATATCGCAAAAGAGTATGAAAAATTAAAGCTTTCGTTATGGAAAGAATACGAGCATAATCGAGATGCTTATACAAACGCAAAGACCGAGTTCGTAAAGAAATATACGGAAAA
>JAFQCT010000010.1 GCA_017399405.1 Clostridia bacterium
CTTTAACAGCATTATGCTGAAGGATGAAAACGGTGATCCTGCTCCCGTGTATTCCGTGGCAAGCGGTTTGGATTATCCATCCTGCGGACCGGAGCACGCATTCCTGCACGACTTGGGCAGAGTAAAATATGATGTTGTTACTGACGACGAAACCATTGATGCATTCTTTGAGCTTTCCAGAATGGAGGGTATCATCCCGGCTATTGAAAGTTCCCATGCCGTTGCTTACGGTATGAAGCTTGCAAAGACAATGGGTAAGGGATCTGTGCTTATCAACCTCTCCGGCAGAGGCGATAAGGATATGGACTATATCATTGAAAAATATGGTATTAGATAGTGTAAGAAACAAATAATTTCAAAAGCCAAGATACAGTAATCGGTATCTTGGCTTTTCTAAATATGCGTTTTAATCGCCTGTATGCAGATATTATATCTCTTATTGTAGGATTATATATCTCGTTTAATGAGAGATGATATTTCTGTATAATATTATAAATAGACAAAATACAACAGGCAGTGAGCTTACACGGTGTTTTCACGCTTCCAAAGCCAACCTCAAAGCCGACAATGGCAATTGCTCTCAGCTGGCTTTCAAGTGCACGAGAAAAACTTAGAAAGACTGAAAAGAAAACACTATCCATTGAAGAAAAAATGAAAGAAATCCGTATCGTCAACCGAGCAAAATGGATACTTATCCGCGAACTCAAGTTGGACGAACCGGAGGCACATCGTTACATAGAAAAACAGGCAATGGATCGTTGCGTATCCAAGAAGGTTGTTGCAGAAGAAATCATAAAAACATACACATAATAGAAGTCAGCACGGCTTACAGTTTTTTGAAAGTCGTGCTATTGCTATACAATAATTAAATGCAATCTAACTTTTATCTGTTGGTACTATGAAAACAAATGCCGGCGGTGTAGCAACATCGGTTATCTCACAGCAGGTATATACTATGCTGTTGAAACTTCATTGGGCGATTACAATTTAACTCACCGTGCAAACAGTGCGGTGTTCAAGGCAACTGTAACTAAGGGTGGCACATATGACATTAGTACGGTCATAGACGAGCTTAGTACAGCAGGTGTTCCTTGACTGTAACAATGAACTACATTGTATATTAGAAAGTGAAAGCTTCGTCGTCAGATTCAGATTCGCTGCAAAACTTATAATTGAATCCATGAATTAAAGGTGTTAGCCATTGGCTAACACCTTTGTTTTTTGTTCCCAATTGGTTAACGGTAAAATCATTACGCTAAAAACGATAAATAAACTACATAGGCGGTGTGATATGTTCGCATATTATACCGGCTTTTTTGTTTTTTTAAGTGAGGAAATTATGTTTTTGAAAAATAATTCCGACCAAAATGTGTTTTTCTACCCCTATACATATGAGAGGGATTATTAATTTTCTGTAAACTTTAAAGATTTATGGTTGTCAAACGGTCAATTTCTTTCCTTATACATATGAGAGGGTTTTTATTTTCAAACAAAAATTCTCACAAAAATGGTTGTGAAATAACTCGAAAAATCCCTTATACATATGGGAAGTATAAGCAATTATTATCAAACAAATTTTATTTAAGGAGTGATTTTTATGAAAAAATCGAGCTACACAAACTATGAGGAGTTGCCATTATTCCTTAATGCAGAATTCATTTCTGAAATCCTAGGCATATCTATTTCATCAGCTTATGAGCTTATGCACGAAAAGGATTTCCCCACACTCAAGGTTGGCAATCGAATGGTTGTACCAAAAGAAAAGTTCAGAATGTGGGTCGAAAAGAATACAGGAGGTGGTTCGTAATTGCACAGAAACAGTAACTATTTTTTAGTGCCAAACGAGGTGTTTATTCTTGGTCTTGACCACGGTGAGTTGTCGGTTTATTTGTATCTTCTCTACTGCGAAGACAGAGCTACATATCAATGCCATCCAAGTTACAATACCATTGGTGAAGCTGTTGGAATGAGCAAAAAGACGGTGCAAAAGTATGTGCGAAGTCTTGAAAACAAGCATCTGATTAGTACAGAATATACCACCGTCACAACCAAGGATGGTCGAACACGAAATGGAAGTATGCTATACACAATCCTTCCCATGAAAGATGCATTGCAGTATTATTATGAAACTAAGTTCCGTGAGATTGCAGATGAGAAACTAAGACGCAAGATTGAAGAAAAATTAAGGCGATTTAATATCGATTTGTGAGGCTTTTGGAGATAAATAAAAAACAATCCCAAACTGAGAGCAAAAACGATTTTAGGGGGATTTGTGAGGAAACGTGAAGAAACAAAACAATAACTAAAAAGTTATTTTTAATTATTGAAAAAAGTATGAAAAAACTGTGCTTTCACCTCAAAATCGTCTGTCCGATTTTGTTGCAGGAAAAAGAGGAGGGGTTGCGAAGCAACCATTCCTCAATCACAACAGCCCGCAATGCGCACTGTTTCAAGGGACTTCGTACTTTCAAAAAATGGGTTGCAAATGGGACTAACAAATCGCATTTTGACTGCAAAATCAACAAACCACGCTATTTAGCCATTTATAGCAGGGTTGCTGTTATGTTAAATGGTATTTTATGTAATGTTTAGGGTAAGAAAAAGTTCTGGACTTCTCTCAATTCCTGTGATATTGTGTGTTGAAGAAAGGAGATGATTAAATGCCTGAAATTATTAAACAATACCCAAAAGCTCAACTTATATCAGTTGAAAAACTTTCAGATATGGAATATCAAAAGTGGATGTGGAGAGAAATGTTTGGAGGATATATCGGCGCACTTAGTATATTAGAAAGCGAGAATAAAAACCCTAACAAAAGGTATCTACATTTTAATAAATCAAAAGAATACCTAACAACAGGTTATGGAGAATATGAAATTAAAGATAATATCATAACTCATATAACACAAAACAGTAGATATGTATTTTAAATATTAAAGTAGTTGTGTAAAAAATACCACGCAATAAACAAAGAATGAAAAAGTAGTGTCAAAAAATGTCTGGACTTCTGCAAAATCTTATGGTAATGTGTGTTGCTAACAAAGAGTATTGGAGTGAAAATTATGTCCGAAAAGAAATTGTTAACAAATGGTAATGTGTTCAAGAGAACAGATGGTCGTTGGGGTGGAGTCGTGTGGTATATGGATGAAACTGGTGAGCGAAGAAGAAAAAGTTTCTCAGGTACAACCAAAGCCGAAGTCAATAAAAAGATGACCGAATATATAGCAAAGTTTGAAGAAGACTTGAAATCCTCGAACGAGAGCAATCAAACACTTAAAGAGAGTATGCAGACTTGGTTGGAAGTCTTCAAATATCCGTCTGTTGAGAGAACAACATACGATAGATTAGAATGCACAGCTAAGCATCATATATACACCGAAATTGGTGACAAGGTAGTATCCAGCATCAAAGCAGTTGATATTAAAAAGATACTCAACTCCCGGATGCAACAAGGATATGCATATACAACTATTAAGAAAATACACAGCCTTCTCAATGAGTATTTTAGGTATCTCACCGAGCAAGAAATCATAGATAAAAACCCAATGAGAAGTGCACCAATGATTAAAAGACATAACTTTATGTCCGCCCAAGGCAAAGAAAATCTTCCCACTAACGAAACCGTAACAGTGTTCACTGATGAGGAGATAGAAAAACTTGAAGAAGAATGTTTTAAAACTTGGGGAACAGGCAAAAGATTGTATCAGCAATCCGCCGCGTATATACTAATGCTCAATACAGGTATTCGCACAGGCGAAATGTTAGGATTACTCAATAGTGATATAGACCTTGACAACCGAGTAATGCACATACAACGAGGAGTGAAAGAAATTTATAAGAGAGATGGAACAACTGCTGAAACAGGACGAGAAATATCAATAGGTAAACTCAAGAGTGCATCGAGCAAACGAGATGTACCACTCAATAACATAGCAATAGAAATGATAAAAGAACTTCGTAATGAATATTACTTCGGTGAGAATACACCACTTGTCTGTGACGAGAATGGCAACTACACCCGACCAGTAAACTTCCGAAAGCGATTTTACAGGATACTGAAAGGTGCAAACATTGAAACCAAAGGACTTCATGCATTACGACACACCTTCGCCACAAAACTTGTAAACGGCATAAAACAACCCGACGGAAGCATTAAATCGTTAACGCCTCGTCAGGTAGCAGACTTACTCGGACACTCAACATCTGAAATCACCGAAAGATATTATGTCAAAAAAGATACAACATATCTTAACGGAATAACAGATGAGTTTGAGATGTGAGGAAAACAATTTAATTTGTGGATGAACGATTTTTTATGTAAGCATTACTTACTTCAACTTCAATTTTAATTTCATGTCGATCCTGTTCCATAAGCATTTCATGTGCTAGTCTAATATTTTACCGTCAGTAGAAACTGTAACAACTCTCCACGGAATAAATTTACCACTTGTTTGTAGTGCTCTTTTTACGGCATTTTCAATTCCACCGCAACACGGAACTTCCATTCGTACAACAGTAACACTTTTTATGTTGTTATTTGCAATTATCGATGTCAGTTTATCTGCATAATCACCTTCATCAAGTTTAGGACAACCGATAAGTGTTACATGATTACGGATGAATTCATTATGAAAATTACCATAAGCGTATGCAGTGCAGTCTGCCGCAACCAAAAGATTTGCTCCATCAAAATATGGTGCATTTACAGGCACAAGTTTAATCTGCACGGGCCATTGTGAAAGTTGACTTGTAGCAATTGTGGTTACGGGTACACTGCAAGGTTCACGATTGATAGACTTTGATTGAGTACCAGGACAACCACATGGAAGTGGAGTTGATGTCTTCCTTGCCTTTGATTCAAGAACTGCTGCTTCATTATAAGCAGGTGCTTCTCTTTCTTCAAATGTTATGGCATCAACAGGACAAGCAGGTAGACAATCACCAAGTCCGTCACAGTAATCTTCACGAGTAAGTTTGGCTTTACCGTTTATCATTTCAATAGCACCTTCGTGACAAGCAGCAGCACAAGCACCACAACCATTGCATTTTTCTTCATCAATTTTTATTATTTTTCTAATCATATATATATGACTCCTTATCTTGATTTTATTGGCATAATTATAATACAATAAATAAAACAAGTCCGTTGTATTTACAACAGAAAGAAGATTCTTTATGAAAAAATATATTTCAATTCTTAAACGAACCAGATTATTTGCAGGTGTTGGTGATAGTGAAATTGAATTACTGCTTCCTTGTCTTAGTGCAAGATTATGCACCTATAAAAAAGGTGAATATGTGTTGAGACAAGGTGAACATTTAAGTGATATAATTGTTTTAGTAGATGGTAATTTGCACATACAGAAAGATGATTATTGGGGAAACCGAAGTATCCTCGGTCAGATTTCTGTTGGAGAAATGTTCGGTGAAGCATATGTTACTCCTGAAAGTGGTGCTGTGCTTAATGATGTTGTAGCGTTAGAAGATAGTGTAGTTGTTTATTTTGATGTAAAGAAAATCATTACTACTTGTTCTTCTGCATGCAGATTTCATGCTACTGTTGTCCAAAATATGTTTTTTGCAATATCTGAAAAGAATAGAAAACTTGTGCAGAAACTCGGTCATATGTCCAAGCGTTCCACACGAGAGAAACTGATTTCTTATTTGTCTGAAGAAGCAAAACGAAAGAAAAGTTCTAGTTTTACAATTCCGTTTAATCGTCAGCAACTTGCTGATTTTCTATCCGTTGACCGAAGTGCTATGTCAAATGAATTGTGTAAAATGCGAGACGAGGGACTTTTGGAGTTTCAGAAAAACAAATTTACATTACGATAAAGATTAGCCATCTCGTACCGAGATGGCTAATCTTAACTATTTATCAAATCAAGTTTATTTTTTTTGATGCTATTTTGATGATGTAGTAGACGGAATGGTTCAGAACAGAAAAAATAATTGCGAAAAAATGCCAATTTTGACACACTTTTTGGCGCTCCAAACATCACGAATTAACCCCGTGCCGACAATTGTAAACGACGAAAAAAGCCTTGAAACCACGCAGTTTCAAGGCTTTTAGTTTGGCAGGGGCAGAAGGATTCGAACCCTCGGCACGCGGTTTTGGAGACCGCTGCTCTACCAACTGAGCTATACCCCTGTATCAACGTTTCAGCGACCTGTGCGTTAAAAATGTACCAAATAATGTACCAATTTTTACTGAAAAATCGCTGACTTCAATTGTGCTACAATTTGAAGGTAAGTATCCTCTCCAAATCGTTCGACTAATTATAGCAGAAGCAAATGCGTTTTGTCAACCTTAAAATTAAATTTTCTCTTGACGAAATGAAAAAGTTATGCTATGCAAAAATGCGAGTTATCTATCATACTAATATTACCAAATTGACGATTTGGTTTTTGCATGTGGGATTGTCTTTGCCTGCAGGGTTTTTCGATTTTTTCTCCTTGTGTGAATAACATCAAAGGCAATCCATATAACCTCCTTTCGAAAGAAAGACGAAAAATCTCTCGGGTTGCGTACTTACCGGGAGATTTTTTGTATATATAAACAAAATTCAATCATCTCTTTCATTCTTTAATTAAACGAGTGAAAGAGGTGATTTTTATTTGAATATTTATGATATATTATATCCTCCATCAACCCAGTACAAAGGGTGGGTGCAAATTGCTACACTAAATAAAGACAAACAAATGATTTCACTTGGGTACTATTACTTTGAACATTTAAAAGAAAAAGTAGAGAATGTCTGCATACCTTGTCTGGATTTTGTCGTAAGTACGAATAATTCCCTCGCACTTCTTTAGTTTCTTCCTGGTGCATCTTCCAACTTTGAAATTCTTTGGTCTCATAAAACACCTCCTAAACATTGAAAAAATATTTCGCCAAAAAATCCCCCAAAATTCCCCCAAAAATATATTTTTGGGGGGAATACTATGTCGTAGCATTTTCTTTTTACTCTCTTCAGGGCAAAAATTTTTAGCGTGTGCAAGGTCATATTTTCTGTTACTTTTCCCGCTATTCAGGTTACTTTTTTCTCGAATTTTTTAAAATTTTTCTGGAATTTTTTCTTCAATTTTTCTTGAAACTTTCACAAAAGAAAACGCCTACAATCCACGCATTATAGACATTTGAAAGGGGAGTAAAGGGAGAACAACAGAAGAAAATAAAAGAAAGAACGAAATGCAGTAGAAGAGGCGTAGTAACGAGAAAAAATATATAAATATAGTTTTGGGAAATCTTTATTTAAAATAATAAAATATCTAACATAGTTTCGTTGACAATTGCACTACAATTGTATTATAATTTAACTTGTATAATTGTCGAATAATGAAGGAGTGTGTCGTATGGCAGATAAGAAATTAATCATTCCATTAAAACGCTTTAAGGGTGAGTCTGGTGTAGTGTCTGTTCGCTTACCAAATGACCTTATTAAATCACTTGATGAAATTGCTGATAAGACTGGCAGAACACGAAATGAAATAATTCAAAAATGTCTTGAATTTTCAGTTGAAAACCTTGAAATAAAATAAGCTGAGGAGATAAAAGTATGGCAATATTTAAATGTAAAATGTGCGGTGGCACATTAGAAATCAATAATAATGAAACTGTTGCAGTGTGTGAATATTGTGGCACTAAACAAACCTTGCCTAAATTGGATGATGAACGCAAGGCAAATCTTTATGACAGAGCAAACCATTTTCGCAGAAATAATGAGTTTGACAAAGCAATGGGTATTTACGAGCAGATTCTTAATGATGATAATACGGATGCTGAAAGTTATTGGTCAATTGTACTTTGCCGTTATGGTATTGAGTATGTGGAAGACCCAAGAACTCATAAAAGAATTCCTACTGTAAATCGTGCTCAATATACATCTATCTTTGCTGATGAGGATTACAAATCTGCAATTCAATATGCTGATGGAAATCAGAAAGAAATTTATGAGGCAGAAGCAAAAGCTATTGATGAGATACAAAAGGGTATTCTTGAGATTTCTCAAAAAGAAGAACCTTTTGATGTTTTCATTTGTTATAAAGAAACTGATGCAAATGGTCGTAGAACTCCTGACTCTGTTCTTGCAACAGAACTTTATCACGAACTCACAAGAGATGGATTTAAGGTATTCTTCTCAAGAATTACGCTTGAAGACAAATTAGGTGAGGAATATGAACCTTACATATTTGCTGCACTTAACTCTGCAAAAGTAATGGTTGTTCTCGGCACAAAGCCGGAGCATTTCAATGCTGTATGGGTAAAGAACGAATGGAGCCGCTACCTTGCACTTATTAAAAATGGTGCAAAGAAAATGCTTGTACCCGCATATAAAGATATGGACCCATATGACTTACCTGAAGAATTTTCACATCTTCAGGCACAGGATATGTCAAAACTTGGATTTATGCAGGATTTAGTGCGTGGTATCAGCAAGATTATATCCTCTGCAGAACCTAAAACAGAGGCAAAAGAAACTGTAGTTGTAAATAATGTGAATACAAATATTGCACCGCTTTTGAAAAGAGCGTTTATGTTCCTTGAAGACGGTGACTTTGCACGTGCCGATGAATTCTGTGAACAGGTGCTCAACCTTGAGCCTGAATGTGCAGAAGCATATTTAGGCAAGTTAATGTCTGAATTAAAAGTTTGCAGGCAAGAAGATTTAGGAAAACTTAATTATAATTTTACTGAGAATGCTAATTATCAAAAAGCTTTTCGTTTTGCAGATAATAAATTAAAATCTCAACTTGATGAATATGTAATTTTATGTAATGAAATTATTGAAGAAAAAAGAAAAGATTCAATTCTTGATGAGGCAAAATCTCATATGACAGCTAATGAGATTTCAAGTTATGAATCTGCTATAAATATTCTTGAAACAATTTGCGGCTGGAAAGATGCTGACGAACAAATTACTATTTGTAAAAAGAATATTGAAAAAATTAAAGAACAAGAGGAAAATGAACGTTTAGAACGTGAGCAAAGATTAGAAATAGCGAGAAAAGAAGCTGAACATAGGGCTAAGAGAAATAAGCGAATCGCTATTACTATAACACCAATTATTTGTGCGATTATTGCTTTTATAATTGTATTGAATACTATTATTATTCCAAGTGGCAAATATAAAGATGCAATAGCATTAATGGATGCAGGAAATCTTGATGATTCGTATACTATTTTTCGAGCATTAGGTGATTTCAAAGATTCTGCTTATATAGCTGATAATATTCGTTTGTTGAAAGCAAAAGAACAATTAAAAAATATAAGTGTCGGAGATTACATAACTTTTGGAGAGTATGAACAAGATAATGATATATCTAATGGCCTAGAGGATATCGAATGGCTTGTATTGGATGTAAAAGATGGTAAGGCTCTTGTTATTAGTAAATACGCTCTTGATTGTATGCCATATAGTACAAACAATTTTAATGTTACTTGGGCAACCTCCACAATTCGTTCGTGGTTAAACAACGATTTTATAGATTCTGCATTTTCCGTTGATGAACAAGGAATGATTCCAACGGTAACTGTTCCTGGTGATAAAAATCCAGAATATAACACAAGACCTGGTGATTCAACACAGGATAAAATGTTTTTACTTAGCATATCGGAAGTTAATAAGTATTTAAGTACAAATTTTGCAAAACAGTGCGAGCCCACAGCGTATACAGTTTCTTGTGGTGCTATGAAAAATAGTAATGGTAATTGCTGGTGGTGGCTTCGTTCGCCTGGAGCTAGCCGTGATTATGCTGCAAGTGTTGATTATTTTGGACATGTTGCTGAACAAGGTGATTTTGTCGATTTCGAGTATAATTCTGTTCGCCCAGCAATGTGGATTGAGTTTGAGAAATAGTCTTATATCATTTTTGTGGTGCTTTTTAGGACAATACCTAAATTCAAAATGTACCGTGGCACATTAGAAATCAATAACAAATACAAATTATAATTATAATTTTTATGGGGGATAAATATTATGGCAAAAATAGCAGACATCATTAAATATGAGGGTGATAATACCACTTTTATATGGAAACACCCATGTGAAGATTTCAACACTCTTACTCAGTTGATTGTTCACGAATCACAAGAAGCAATTTTCTTTATGAACGGTCAGGCACTTGATTTGTTCGGTCCTGGTCGCCATACACTTGAAACACAAAATATTCCACTTGTCGGTAAAACACTTAATATGCCTACAGGTGGAAAAACACCATTTCATTGTGAAGTTTATTTCATAAATAAAACTGAGCAAATGTCAATTAAGTGGGGTACCGATTCAAAAGTTCAGTATATGGAGCCTACATATAACTTCCCACTTTCGATTGGTGCAAGTGGTGAAATGAGTCTTCGTGCAGAAAATTCAAGAAAGCTTCTTTTAAAACTCGTTGGTACTGAAAACTATCTCACACAAGCAAAACTTACATCATTTTTCCGTGCATTCCTTATGACTCGCGTTAAGTCATATATTGCACAGGTAATGAAGACAAACTCAATCAGTATTTTTGAAATTGACGAAAATCTCGCAATGTTCTCAAATGTAATTAAAAATCTTCTTGTAAATGATTTTGCAGAATACGGCGTTGCACTTGAACAGTTCTTTGTAACAAATATCGTTAAGCCTGATGGCGACTCAATGTACGAAAAGTTCAAATCACTTCACTTCCGTCAGTATGCAGATATTGCTGAAGCAAAACTTCGTCAGCAGACAGATTTGATTTATGCTGAAACAGAAGCACAGAAAGTTATTATCGACTCCAAAGCACAGGCAACAAAGCGTGCACAGGAAGGTTATACATATCAGCAAGAGCGTGGCTTTGATGTTGCTGAGCAGGTTGCTCAGAATGAAGCGGTTGGCGAATTTACAAATATGGGTGTTGGATTTGGTACAATGGCAGGCGTTGGCGGAGCAGTAGGTGGTATGGTCGGAGGTATGATGAACGATGCTATCAATACTGCACAAGCACCTGCACCAACAACACCAGCACAACCAACTGATGATATGGCAGCATTCAAAGCAAAAATCGAAAAGCTTACAATGATGAAAGAAGCAGGAATGTTAAGCGAAGAAGAGTTTGATAATCTCAAAACACAGCTTCTCACAAGTATTTTATAAGGAGAATTATTATGAAAAACGGTAAAGGTTTAGTTTTAATTATCACAAGTTTAATTTTAGTTGTTTTTGTTGGTTTGTCATTCTTGATTTATGATAAATCTGACGCAGTAATTGTAAAAGGAACAACAGGTTCATATGCTGAAATTTTTGCAAAGAATAATGAATTGGAATTTATCGCAATAGCAGATTCTGATAATCCAAATGTTGATATTCCTGTAAAAGATGAAGAGGCAAAAGACGAAGACACAACAGAAGAAAAAGAAGAAGTTCCAACAGTTAAAGATAACGGAACTTTCTCGTATAACTATGTAGATGATAAGTCAGTTACTATTGTTGCTTACAAAGGCACAGATAGTCTTGTTGTTATACCTGATACAATTGATACTTTACCTGTTACAAAAGTTACATTTAATCCACTTGAATCAAATATTGAAGTAATTCAGTTTTCTGATAATGTAACAACTATCGAGGGCGAATATTCAACAGCACGCTATACAGCAGAATTCTTTGTAGCAATTGCAATTATGGTTATTGGCTATGCTTATGCGGTTGTTGTAACCTTAATGGCGTTTAAAAAATCAGATTCTAATGAAAAAACTTTCTATGGAATCCCAGTTGTATATAATGGTTTTGCAACATTTGTTGTTCTTGCAATTGCATCTGCAGTATTTATGATTTTGAACTTACCAATAGTTGCAATGATTGTAGTAACTATTGTTATACTTGCAATTTCTGCAATTGGTCTTGTTAAAACAACAGTTGCACGTAACGCAGTTGAGGCAACAGGCGAGAAGGTTAAACAGCAGACAGCATTTATCAGATTACTCACTGCAGATGCCGAACATCTTATGGCAACAGCAAAAACTGATGAAATTAAGGCAGATGCTAAAAAAGTATATGAAGCAATCCGTTATTCAGACCCAATGAGTAATGATGCCCTTGCTGATGTTGAAACAAAGATTCAGTATCAGTTCAATGCTTTTACAAACGCAGTTAAGAACGAAGATGCAGAACTCGTGGCATCAATGTCAGTAGAACTTTTAGACCTTATTGATGCAAGAAATAAAAAGTGTAAAGTATTAAAGTGAGGAATTTTGTAATGAATTTGTACAGTACTTGGATAAATGCAGAAGGTAAGGCTATTTTAGTTTCAAACATGGATAGTGACTATATTACAAATTGTATACGTCAAATTAAGAAGTGTGCTGATGCATGGCGTTTTGACTCTTTTAACGATTTAAAACCAAATGAATTAAAAATGGTTTGTGAACCACTTCAAAAGGCTTGGTTTGTTGTAAATGCCCGACCATATCTATATTCGTTTATGGAAGAATTGAAAGCAAGAAATGAGGATGTTTCATATGTGAAACAAGTACTTGAATATTTGGAATGTGAGAAATAAATTATGGCAATATTTAAATGTAAAATGTGCGGTGGCACATTAGAAATCAATAACAATGAAACTGTTGCAGTGTGCGAATACTGTGGCACTAAACAGACATTGCCAAAACTCGATGACGAGAAACGGGTTCAGCTTTATGACAGAGCTAACCATTTCCGTCGTGAAAACGAGTTTGACAAGGCAATGGGTATTTATGAAATGATACTCAGCGATGATAAAGAAGATTGTGAAAGCTATTGGGGTCTTGTACTTTGCCGATATGGTATTGAGTATGTTGAAGACCCAAGAACTCATAAGAGAATACCAACGGTTAATCGTGCACAGTTTACATCGATTTTTGATGATGACGATTACAAAAATGCAATTAAATATGCCGATGGTTATCAAAAAGATGTCTATGAAGCAGAAGCGACTGTAATAGATAAAATCCAGAAGGGGATTCTTGAAATTTCAAATAAAGAAGAACCTTTCGATGTGTTTATCTGCTATAAAGAAACTGACAGAGTTGGAAACAGAACGCAAGATAGCGTTTATGCACAAGATATTTATAAAGCTCTCACAAAAGAGGGTTACAAAGTATTCTTTTCAAGAATTACCCTTGAAGATAAGCTCGGTACTGCCTATGAGCCATACATATTTGCCGCATTAAATAGTGCAAAGGTAATGCTTGTAGTTGGTACAGAAAAAGATAACTTCAATGCAGTATGGGTAAAGAATGAATGGTCAAGATATATATCACTTATTAAAGCAGGAAAAGATAAAACCCTCATTCCTGTTTATAAAGATATTAGCCCATACGATATGCCTGAAGAATTTCAATATCTCCAATCACAGGATTTAAGTAAAGTTGGTGCGATTCAAGATATTGTTAGAGGTGTAAAGAAACTTATTGAAGTAGGTGCCATTACAGAAACGCAAACAGCAGAAACAACATCTGTTATTGTTGAAACAATGCTTAAGAGAGCAACCGAAGCACTTGCAAATAAAGAATGGCAGAAAGCTTCAAGGTGCTATGATAATGTGTTAGACTATGATGATAAAAATGAATTAGCTTATATAGGAAAAATGTTAATTGATTTTAAAGTATCATCATTAAATGAATTATCATCCTTATCTACTCAACTTGATTCAAATAAATATTTTAAATATCTTATAGATAATGCGAGAAGTGATACTAAAGAAAGATTGTTATCAATTGAAGATGAGATAGAAAAACATTTGTTAGAAGAACGTGAACTTGTAACTGAAAAGATAAAGAAAAGAATTAAGATTGTATTAGCAATAGTGACATTATTTTTGATTATTTTTGTTACTATAATTATTAGTAAAAATGTTATTATTCCTAATATTAAGTACAACAAAGCGATGAGTCTTATTAAAGCAGGGAATCTAGATGAGGCATACACTATCTTTAACGACCTTGGTGAATATAAGGATGCAACAGATAAAGCAATCGAGATTAGATTAAGTAAGACTAAAGCTCAAATGGAAAATATAAAAATAGGGGACTATATAAAGTTTGGTGTATATGAACAAGATAATAATTTATCTAATGGTGGAGAATACCTTGAGTGGCTTGTTCTTGAAGTAAAGGATGGAAAAGCCTTGCTTATAAGTAAATATGCTATTGATTGTAAGCCGTTTAGTGTAAGTTATAAGAATGTTTATTGGGGAACATGTTCATTACGTTATTGGCTAAACAATGATTTTGTTGAGGCGGCATTTTCAGCAAAGGAAGCGGCGATGATTTTTACTACTTCTGTTGAATATGAGTTTGTTATCGGTAATGGAACACAGGATATGGTATATTTGCTAAGTACAACTGAAGTAAATAAATATTTTGATTCTGATAATGAAAGACAATGTAAGCCCACTGCTTTTGCTATTGAACAAGGTGTATATACCAATGATGTTGATGGGAACTGTTGGTGGTGGTTGCGGTCGCATGGAAATAAAGATATTTATGCTACTGGTGTTGAATATGGCGGTGTTGTAAGCGAAAGTGGTCGCGATGCACTAAACGAAATCAGTGGTGTCCGCCCTGCTTTGTGGATTACATTAGATTCTTAGTTTTACAACAACTTGTGGCTTGAACGCAACGAATATATTTAGAATTTGATAGGGATATATATGAAAAAATCTAATAGAACTTTATTTAATGAGTTTTTAGAAAAAGAGAATATAAAATATATTGAAAATCCATCAAAAACTATGTGTAAATGCTTTGTTGAAAGTTTTGATGATATAAAAAAAGTATTAAGTGCAACTAATGATATTTTCGGTTGGAATGATGAAGTTGTTCGTTTCAGGGGACAATCTTATGATAGGTGGGACATTGAACCATCTATTGCAAGGATTAAAGGACTTATGAAATACGAAAAAAGTATGCTTTTAGAGTTGTCGCCTCCTAAAATAGAAGTGGATTTAGAGCGAATAATTAAAGCTCAACATTATGGTTTGCCAACAAGATTGATAGATGTTACAACTGATTGGAGAGTTGCATTATGGTTTGCTTGTCAATCTTTTAAAAAGAATAATGGTGAAGAGCATAACGGAGAAATCCTTTTAATGAACTCGATTGTAGAAGATGATAGAATTATCGATTATGCACTTTGGCAAATAGAAAACTATGATTCTGTTATAAGAGAAACAAGTGAAAATAATATCAGAAAGTATGAATCTGAAAAAGGTAAAATAACTGAGAAATCAGATTTTGAAAGATACTTTGTCCCTTGCGTAATCGACTTTTCAAAACGAAATATTGATGAGTTGAGGGTAAAAAATCAAAAAGCTTGCGGTATATTATCAATAATTAACACAAACGAAAGTAAACGCGGAGTATATTCTCTTTTTAATCATGTGTATAAGAAATATATGGTTTCTATAATAATACCGGGAGAATTAAAGAAATATTTTCTTGACGAATTAGAAAAAGAAGGTATAAACCATAAATACATCTACCCTAATAGTTTCGAACACGAATGCAAATACATAAAAGAGAAATATTTTAAAATGTTAAAAAATAATGAGTAAAGTTGCAATATCTATCATATTAATATTACCAAATTGACGATTTGGTTTTTGCATGGTGGATTGTCTTTACTTGTAGGGTTTTTAAATTTTTTCATTGCGTGAATAACATTAAAAGGCAATTCATATAACCTCCTTTCGAAAGAAAGACGAAAACGCTACGGTTGCATACTTGCTGTGGCGTTTTTGTATATATGAGAATTCATTTTGAAAGTTTCTTTCATATTTTATATATACAAATTTTGAAAGGACTGATTTGAATGCCAAAAGAAAAGCAAAATATCATATATAAGAAAATGGGGAGTGCCAAACGCCGCCGCGACGGAGTGCTTGATGTGGAATACAATATTAATAAGTTTTTGTTAAAGCATCCTGAACTTAAAAAGTACGAAGGTGACCTTAGAAAAGAAACACAACATTTTCATAAGGTATATAAGTTTCAGTATCTACCACAGTATTATTTTTATGATATGAGAACTGACAGACCTAAAAAGACAACATCACAATATTGGCAAGTTTTTGCTACATATGTTGAAGAGTAAAAGGGGAGTGGTTATTTTTAACCACTTCCTATTTTTATATATTCGTGCGTTTTCGATTTAAATCTTTCATACTATTTTTACGCCAGTTAACAGGCAGTTGATGTTAACAGTAGGTTTATGGACTAATAACATAAACACTCGCTCAAGTAGTTAAATTGAGAGGGCATAATGGGGTGTACTCCAATATAACATTTCATTATGTACACACAGGAACAGGTGTATAAACTGTGGGTCTTATTCCGCCGATTCAGAAAAGGGATACGGTGTATGTTTTAGGGTGCGAAGACATGTTCCGTAAGACGTTAAGAGGCTTTGATGACGTTTGTCCTAACTGATTTATCTCAGAAGGATTAAGAATAATAGCCGGGGGTTAGAACTTGCCAGAGATACTGATTTGGATATGGTATCAGGGACTACGTAAATACGAGAAATCGTATACCATCAGGGGCAAGGATGATGGTTAAATACGTAACATTAAATGTGAGTCCGCACCGCTTCGACAAAGATACAATTCTGTGACGGAAGATGGCTTGTCCTTATTTTATATATAGGGACAAGTCTGCCCATCTCTAAAAACGTGTCCACTGCTCTGGAATAGGGGTTCTTTATCAGCGGTTGTTACCAACTGCTTTATTTTTGAACGCTTTGGCGTTCAATTAACTTAATAACTGTTTGCACACTTTCGCGTGCAAGCCAGTGTTATCTATCATAATAATAGTGTGCTCCGCAGGGTGTATGTTTTTATGGTTAATGTTAACCACTTTATATTTTTTATATTAATGTTTTAATTTTTTGTTTTTTGTTTTTATTTTTCAACTGCATGGTTGTTAACTTATTTTTTTATTTTGTATTGCTTAATGTTTAACTTATTTACTTTTATTTTTTATGAAAGGATTTGATTCGTATGAGGACTAAGTCAATAAGTGGTCACTTCTCCCATAAGTATTATATTAACCACAATAATAGAATTGGTAAAAACTTATCATCAAACATAGATACCAGCCGAACAAAAAATAACTATAACAAAGTAACGGCTGGTTCTAAAAACTGTGAAGGTGTTTACTGTGCCTGCATCGAGGAGATATTTTTAAAAATCTTTGAACCGTCGTGGCAAGAGTATCAACAAAAACAAAGACCGGCAAGACGGTTTAATGGCACTTACTTAGATTACATAAGACAAAAACAATTAGAAGAATCTAAAAATAAGAATTCTAATTCCAAATCTAAAGTTCCATATGAAGCATATGAAATTATTTTTCAAGTTGGCAACAGTGATGATACTGGCTACAACTCTAACCCGGACGATTATGCTAAGGGTTGTGCTTTGATGCGTAAGACTATTGACTATATTTGTAATTTGCCTAATACTGCAGTTATTACTGAAAAAGAATTAAATGACCCTGATTGGAAGTTACCATTTGATAATGGACTTATAATTTTAAATAATGTAAGTAATGAAGATGAGAGTTCTCCTCACATACATGTAACCCTGATTCCAGTTGCATCATCAACCAGAGGTTGTAAAGTTCAAAATTCTTTAAGTCGTTGTTTTGAAAATATGGGTTATCCAACAACTTATACTTATGCATTAGATGAAAAGGGGAATCGCATTCCCAAAAGGGATAAGGAAGGATGCATTGTTACAGATGCTCAGGGTAATGTTGTATATAAAAAGGAAGTTGATAAAAAAGGTGTCCTTGATTGGATTAGTGATATACAGGAGTATATTGAATACGAGATGGATGTTTCTTATGGTTGGAAAAGAGCCGAGCCCACAGGAAGCAAGCGTAAACATATGAGCGTTCAGGAGTATAAGGAATATGCTAATTCATTATCACAAATGAAAAAAGAAATCAATCATTCTTATGATGAGTATCAAACATTTAATAATAAGTTCTATGAGTCAATATCAAAAAACAATTATAATTTAGATTACTTCAAAAGCAAAGAAATGTCTAATCTGTGGGAGCAATATAAAACCGTAAGTTCTGATTTCTGGGATTGGTATAAAAGAGAAAAGACACTTTTATCTGTAACTCGTAAAAGCATTAAAACCCCAGAGGAGCAACGAAGATTAGAATTGCATTATATAAATCAGTTGTTATTTAGAAGCAATAGTTTATTAGAAATAATAATTCTTCTGATTGCAAAATTGATTATCTCATTAAAAGAAAGAGAGAACTATGACAACCAGATTAAATTAGTTATAAAAAAACAAAATGAATTAAAACAACTTGCTAAGGATATGAGTACCAAAAATGCTGCAGTACGAAAGTCATTAAAAGATAATCATTGTCATGAAGAACTAATTAAAGAAATGCAGGTTCTCAAAGATAAACTAATACAAGAATATGATGATTATGAACGCAAACAATTGGATGATATTTTTCATGTGTTTGATTAAAAATAACCGCCCAAGTTTCAATAACTTAGGCGGTTAATCTATTATATTCACCATTATCTGTCATACTTTTTGTAGAAACTTAAAGAAAAGAGGTGAATAAAATGAATACAAAAGAATATGTTAAAATTGCTGAATTACTAAATGAATTCTGTATTCCAAAACATCTTCTCGGATATCGAATGATTTTAAATGCAATATACATTCTATCTCAGGACCCAAACATTTCTGTGATAGAGTTGTATGAAAAAGTAGCCGAAATGAATAACTCAAATGTGTCTCGCACTGAACGTGCTATCAGATATGCAATCGAAGCGGCGTATGAAAATTGTAAAATGTATAACATTAATACATTCAAAAGAGTTTCTTTTGCTAATGGAAAACCATCAAACCACGAATTCTTGAAGGCACTGTGTTTTGAATACGAACTCTCACAAGTTTGCTAGCCTTTTAACTGTTTGAATCAACACAAGTGTAGCCATTAATCAAAGCATAGAAAAAGACAGAGAATTAAGAATTCTCTGTCTTTATGTTTTTTATGAGTTCTTGCCAGCAATAAATGTTTCTGTGGCTGATTCAATCAAGAAAATATCAAATTCTGCAATATCGATAATCTCTGTTAGATTTGCTTCTAAAAAGTTATCTGTAGAATTTGGGTTGAAATTTTCTATAGTTTCTCCTAAATAATGAGTTATAATGCCATAGCCATCTTTCTGAATGTAATATGACATTACTTTCCTATCATTCTCTGGAATTAATAAAACATAGTATTTTTCACCATTAACTTCATATGTTCTTCTTTCGATTGAAATTGTTTCTTTTGTCATAATATAAAACTCCTTTAAATTTATTTTGTATAGTGAAAAATTAAAACAGGGGAGTTTCATAATCACATGCACCTTTAGGTGCGGTAACGCTTTTAAGCGCTTCGCAACCTTCAAAAGCTAAGTAACCGATATGAGTAATGCTATCAGGCAATACAACATCTGTCAATTCAGTATTGTCCTTGAAAGCAAATGACGCAATCGTTGTAGTACCTTCTTTAACTTTATATGTATTTTTAACCTCTTTAGCTGTTACCAGACATTTGCCAACATAAAGAACGCCATCCTCCCAGTTAGAATTGTTGTTATAAAAGGCTGTGTTATCAAAAACATCTTTATTTAAGAGACATGAAGTTCCGGGCATATTAATTTTTTCTAGTTGCGTACATCCATCAAAAGCTTTATCTAATATAATCATTATGTCGTTCAAAAGAGAGACTGATTTAAGTGAAGTGCAGTTGGCAAAACTACACTCTTCTATAACATTCACGCTGGATGGAATATTGATAGTTTTTAAGTTTTTGCAGTTTCTAAATGCATTCTTTCTAATGTTTTTTAACTGTTTAGGCAGAGTAACACGCTCAATGCTGTCGTTATTCTCAAAAGCAGACTCTCCAATGTCACCAATAAGAAATCCATTAATTTTATCAGGTAAAAAAACATTTTTTTGAGTTGTTTTAACTTCTGTAATAATAATTTCTTTTTGTCTGATAAGGACTTCTTTATTGTCCTTGTTTGTTTTGCTGTATCCACGAATAATAGTTTTGTATGATATTAAATTTTGGTTTATTGTTTTTTTTATTATTTTTTGCATAATATTGACTCCTTTTAAATTAGATTTTGTTTTTGTTTAAGATTTTTTATTTTTTTGTCTGCAGTATCACATTGTATTCGCCTCATTTCGTCAATGAAATTAATACAAATATGACAGATTTTAATTAAAATAAATTTTTATATATAAAAACTAAGATAAATAATAAAAAGTTCCACAGCCGTGGAACTTTTTTACTGTGTTTTTTATCAAGTGAACAACATTTTGAAGATAATCAAAAAAATTATAAAAAATTTCAAAAAAGTGGACCAAGTTCGTCGAGAAAAACGGTAAATAAGGTGTAGGCAAAAGGATAAGAATTTTTAAGAGGAGGATTTATGTTGTGTATATTAATTCTACAGAAATCGTTAATTTAGAAGAAAGATGGAATGTTATAACAAATTTATCGTTAGAACATACTCCTATAAATGACAAAGTCTTTTGTTCTCTCATTCGTGACACTTTTCGCATTTTAAGCACTTTTGATGAATGTACAACAATTCCAAAGAGTATATCTCGAGTGCTTATTTTGATGGCGGAATTTGCATCATATTCTCTTATGTCCGAGGACAATAAAGGACTCGACACCGTTGTAATACATATGATTACAATACAATTGCTTTGGAGTTTTACAAACGGATTTCAAACAAGTGGTTCATCCTATCCAAAATTGAAAATGCACGATGATTTTAATGTGAAATACATCAACGTGGAGACAAATGACTTGTTAAACCTACAAATCGATACAGAATGTTTGTTCTAATTTTTATAATTTATATTTTTTTTGCATATTTTATAATTTTTTCAAAAAGTGGACCAACTTCGTCCAGTTAATCGATAAAGAATTTATGTGAGGTGAAAGCACGATGCTTGAATTTGATTCGTTTACAGTATGCGGTGCAGAAAAAGAATTAACAGGGTTAAATGTAAATATTTATATGCCGACAGCAAAAGATGATGACTACCATAAAATCAAGCCATACTTATGGACTGAAAGCAATATAGGTTATGGTTTGGTATATATCAAAAATGATTATAAATTCCCTAATGATGTTGAAGAATGGATTGTTAAAAATTATGATGTTTTACTTAGGCATTGGAATTGTGAAATCACAGATAAAGAAACTTTGAATATTTTATCAGAATGATAAAAGGAGGATATAACTATGCCCAAAATGATTTTAATTGCTCACAACAAACATCTCCACTCAACTCGTTGCGGAGCAAACTTAACCTTTTTTCATTTTGTTCAAAAGGTTATTGACGAGGGTAAAAGCTTTTATATTTATGACCCACCTGCAGAAAATCAGCCACGAATAGAAGAAGTTCCAAAATTCTTTCGTGCATATCTCAATGGTAAAATCAAAGACATACCATTTTATGAAGCACTAGAAGATGTTGCTTTGCTTGGCGCAAATATTTGGTGGACATGTTATGATAGATACACAGGTGGAGAATTCGAAAGAATGGTTGCTGAAATGAAAAAGATTTCAGAAGAATGCAATGTTGATGTTGTGTTATGGACAAAACACTACTTCATAAAAAAACGAATGAATATAACCGACTTTCAACGAGAGAAAAGTACTATCGGCAATGTAGAAAAGTATTTTGATATTATCTATGCAGTTGACCCAGTTAAAACATTAAAAGGTTGTGTAGTGCGAGTACTTAAAAACAATTTCGGTGAGTTGTCCGAGCATTATATAGATTAAAGGAGTTAAGATGATGGAATACTATAAACTTAAAAAGTACTACGATTGGCTTGATGTCATAAAAGAACAAGTTACTGATGATATGTTTGAAACATTGGTTTTAGATATGATTTTTGATTGTATCTTTGATGACTATGATGTTAAAGTTCTCGGGTGTGATACAACTTTTGATAATATTAAAATTTATACTCTTAAAATAAAATTTATGAGCAAAGAAGTCTATTTGGTAATCAACCCTGATTGTAAGACTTTAGATGAGAATTTGTTCCCTGATGATAAATATATGATTGCTAATAAAGATAGAGCAACTTTAGCTTCGCTCTTGAATCACATGAATCATTGTTCATATGATGATGTTCCTGATAACATTAAATGGCTAATTCCTGTTTTATCAGACTTTAATAAAGAAGAATTGAAAAAAATTGCAAATTTTTATTGTTATAGTGCATTGAAGAATTTCTATAAATTTCACGGAGTCTTAAGTGAGAACCATAGCGAGTATTATGAAAAACTGAAAAAATTGTTTTATAAGGCCGAAGACTATACAATTGAAAAGCTTATAGAAGAAAAGTATATGAACAGTAAAAAAGATTGGAATAAAACAACAGGCGAAATAAAATTGACTGGTGAAAAAGGTGGGAATTTAACTTGCTATTGTAGTTCACCTATGGAAAACTATGTGAATTTTATAGTGCTTAAACCATGCAATCCTTTTCAGGTGTTTTTGACCCCTAAAAGCAACATTGAAAGATTTGCTGAAGAAATCGTTACGATAATAAAAGCAGTTAAAGAAGATAGGAGGATATTATGCGAAATTTCAGAATAGTTGAAGTGGCTTATGAAAAAGCTACACCTGAAAATAAAAGACTTGTGAGAAAAACAGTAGTTCCAGTTGTAAATAAAGTGAAAGTTACAGAAAAAACTGTTATGTATTTTGATAAACATAAAAATTGTGATATTCGTCGTGGTAAGGGTACATCGGCACCCACAAAGGTAAGCGATATTATTGCTTTTGATGTTTTTGAACGAATGAAAAAACTTGCAAGTGATGACTCACAGGGAAAAGAGCAATATACAGCTATTCCTACAGGGCTTTTAGACCTTGATGAAGTTCTCAGTGGTGGTTTTCACTCTTCAGACCTTATAATTGTTGGCGCTTGTCCTGCTATGGGTAAAACGAGTTTTGCACTGAATATTGCAAGAAATATTGCAATGAAAGGTAAAAAGGTTCTTTTTTTCTCATTGGAACTGTCAAAAGAACAATTGGCACGACGAGTAATTTCAACAGAATCACAAATTTCAAGTATTAAACTTATGACCGAGAAGGTAAACCAAACGGAATGGGTAAGATTAGGACTTGCTTTGCAGAATCTTGCAAATTGTGAACTCTATTTTGATGATACTGCAAACATTACAGTTCCTGAAATAAAAGCCCGAGCACTTCGTATAAAAGATGTTGATTGCATTGTAATTGATTACCTTCAGCTTATGTTATGTAAAAAACGTAGCAATGGATTTGCACAAATCGCTCGTGAACTTAAAATGATGGCTAAAGAACTTAATATTCCTGTTGTGGTTTGTTCGCAGTTGCCACGTAATTTGGCAAGCAATAATGGTGACTACCAACTAAAGCTGACTGACCTCCGTAAATCGGGTTTTACTGAGCAGGATGCCGATGTTGTTCTTATGCTTCATCGTGAGAATTATTATAAAACAGATGCTGAGTGTGATGATACAAATATTGCAGAGATTATTGTTGCCAAAAACAGACACGGTTCAACCGAAACAGTAAAAGTTGCGTGGACTCCGGAGTTTACAATGTTTTCAAATATTGAAAACGAAGACTAAATTTATTTTTATGATAAAAGGAGAAATCAAAATGACAGAAAAATCAAGAAAATCTATTGTAAACAAAATCATAAAAAATCATAAGCACGATGAAAATGTAAAAGCTCAATATCACGCTTATTGGAAAAAGTATTCAATAAGATTATCAATAGTGGCAGTTACATATTTCATTTTCTATGCAATACTCCACGCAGTTTGCAGACCAAAAATTTTCAGCGGTTGGCTTTTTGGATTTATTTTTATTGATATTATTGCAGCTTGTACAATGCTTTCTTGTGCATTTATGCAATCAAATTTTTATTTGTCAGATGGCAAAAAGTACAATTCTCGTAAAGGAATACTTATGAAAATGCTTTGCTTTTTTGACTCAATGGTGCCAATTATGTATTTGGTAGCATATTTCTTTTATGATGTCAAAACAGATAGTCTTACAGCACCAATCTGGAAAATTATATTATATGCACCTTTAGCATTTGGCGTAATGGTCTTAATGGGTGCATATATGAGCACAGGTGGAGCGTATTCGTCAGATAAATCTAAAATGACAAAACAAGATTGGGTAACATTGCGTCAGCAACAAGAAATCGCAGGACTTGACCCCGACAAAATGCCAGTTACACTTTCACCTGAACAAATGAAATCAATGTCAAAAGCCGATTGGTATGAGCTTGGCATGGACTTACAAATCGCAGGATATGATGTGTTTAAGAAATAGACGATGGAACATATTTGGTACGCTATAAATGTTAATCTTTTTATAAAGAGAGGTGTTTATGATGGACGATAGAAACAACTATGATAGTACAATCAATAAGCAAATAACTCGTATATTATCGATGAATCGTGAAGCAACAAAATTTTTTCATAAATGTCTGCAGACAGAAGACGGAACGGCAGGTTATAAATATCTCAAAGAACGAGGACTTACAGATGATACAATCAATAAATTTTGTTTAGGCTTTGCACCAGCGTCTTTTAATGCGTTAACAAAGCATCTTATGAAAAAAGGTTATACAAGAGATGAACTCGTTTCAGCAAATCTTTCAAGGCATTCACCTAAAAATCCGAAGTACATATATGACAACTTCCGCAATAGAGTTATTTTTCCTATAAGTGATATTAACGGGAATATAATTGCTTTCGGAGGACGAGTTATGGATGATTCGAACCCTAAATATCTTAATACAGCAGATACTTTGGCTTATAAAAAGAGTAAGGGTGTTTTTGCTTTAAATTTTGCTAAGAAAAGTGGAAAAGACAGTTTGATTCTTTGTGAAGGATATATGGATGTCATTGCTATGCATCAGGCAGGATTTACAAATACTGTGGCAGGATTGGGTACTGCATTGACAAGTGAGCAGGCAAATCTACTTTCACAATATGCGTCAGAAGTTTTGCTTTGTTATGATGCTGATGAAGCAGGACAAAGAGCAACCGAGAGAGCGTTAAGAATATTCGAAAATACAAATGCAGAGATTAAAACTTTACAGTTAAGTGGTGGTAAAGACCCTGATGAAATTATCAAAAATTGTGGCGTTGAGAAAATGAAAACTTTAATCAAAGAAGCTGAAAATAAAGTTGAATTTATACTTCGCCACAAGCGTAATAAATATAACCTTGCAACAGATGATGGCAAAATACAGTATATTAAAGAAGCAATAAAGATAATTTCAGGTTTAAGTGAAATTGAACTTGAAATATATGCTTCAAGACTTGCTGATGAATTTTCTGTTTCCAAGGAAGTAATTATTTTTGAGGCAAGGAATTGGGTGGAAAATCATGCTGCAAAATAATAAATTAACATTACCATTATTCCATTGGTTTGTAAGTAAATTTGAGGGGAAACCAGTATCAAATACATACACAGGTTCTTGTGGAACTGACCCAAATCGAGGTTGTATGGCAACAACTACATTTCATTATAAAGTGTTTGTAAAAGATGTCGGTCAAGAGAGTTCTCGTATTATATGCGAATGTTTTGTACGAGAGCCAAAAGGAAAAGACATTATAAAGAAAAATTTTGAAAGCACAGATTTTGAATGTTCGCCAGAAGGTTTAACAAAAGCAACAGAGTGGTTAAACGAGAAGTATAGTGCTTTTCTAAATGCAAAAGCGTAAAAAACCTCCCCTTTGAATAAGGGGAGGTAATTTCTATTTGTTGTATTGTAATAGCGCTTCTTGTAACAATTTGATAAAACTATTGAACACTTCTTCTTTTTGCCAGATGCCGTGTGATGTTGGGTGATAAGCATCAATAATATGAAATTTATGAGTAGTGGTTTCAGCAGGATATAGTCCTTGTTCATATTTGCAAGTCTTTTTATCATATTTAATAGTTGCTTTCAATGGTATAACATCTTTATCATATTTAATTTTTTTATCCCAAAATGTAGGGTGTCCTTTACCTTGAATAATAACAATATTAGGTTTTAGTGCGTCTATTTCTTTTATTAAAATATCAGCACAATTTCGTTCCATTTCTTCTGAGGTTTCTTTGCCACTTCTTTTTGGGTCATCTGTAAAAACACACTTGTAATAATTAGTCATAGCAAAACAATGACGAAGTTCTTCATATCTTTCAAAAGCCATATCGTCTTTGCGATATGATTTTGGCAATTTATCATCACTTAAAAGTAATCTTGCAACAGTATAAAAAGTGCGTAAATAATGGTCGTTGTAACCGGCATCTTTCATTGTGCAAGGTTCTTCAACCTGATATGTAATTTTTTCTTTATTGTAGGACTTTGGAAAAACGGGTTCTTTACCAACTATAAGGATTTTAGGAATATTTTTTCCGTAATCTTTACCGACACGACATCTATAAAAATTTAATGAATATTTACAATCCTTTTTGCAGTATTCATATGACGAACAGATGCCGTTACAGTATATTTCATTATACATCTCATTGAGTTTACTTACATATTCATCATAGTTCATTGTTGTAAACCTCCGACAACTTTTTAATATCCTCTCTTATTTTACCAACAAGCCGTTTTACTGTCAACACTACAATAATAAACACAATGGTACAAAAATGGTACATCGATATTTATATAATTGTGTCACAATATCACTAATGGAGGTTCAATTATGAAGAATAAAAATAATAAGAAAAATGCTGAACTTAGAGGACAGCTTTCCATATTTGATGAGTTTTTTCAGAATATGAGAGATTTTGGTAACAATTTATCAAAAGAAGATTTAGCTGTGGCAATTGAATCTCTTAATATAGCTTTAAGTGAAGTCAAAAAACAAGAAGCAAGGCAAAAAGAACTTGAACGAAAACAAAAAGAAGAAGAAAAACGCAGAAAAGCTGAAGAAAAAGCACAAAGAGAAAAAGAACGCAAAGAAAAACATGTTGCAGAGGTCACATCAATGGATTTACCTCTTGACTGGAATAATTACTTTGATTCTGACGAGCGAACAAAAGGTGTACATATAGAAACAGTTGCTGATGCACTCATAATGTCACTTACAACACTTGGCAGAGTTGACATTGAGTATATCTCATCTGTAACAGGCAAGGATTACAAAACTTGTATAAAAGAATTAAAAGGCTCAATATATCAGAATCCGGATACTTGGAACGAATGCTTCTATAAAGGATGGGAAACATCAGATGAATATCTTTCAGGTAATCTTATGCGCAAATGGCAAACTGCAAAAACGGCGAATGAAGAGTATAACGGATATTTTTCACAGAATGTCAAAGCGATTGAAAAAATTCTTCCACCAACAGTTGCTACAAAAGATATTTATATCACACTAGGCTCTCCTTGGGTGCCGACTGACATTATTGATGATTTTATAACTCATCTTTTGGGCTCGTGTAGTGGTTATGGTTGGGGAAGTCTAGAAACAATGCACGACGAAATTACAGGCACTTGGGAAATACCTTTCAAAACAAGATATAATTACACAAGAAATTCTGTGGCTGCTAACACAACTTATGGTACAAGTCGGATTAGTGCTCTTCACATTATTGAAAAAACACTTAATATGAAAACAATATCAGTTACAGATGAGGTGTCTTGTCCGACAAACAAATCAGGCGTAAAGAGAGTAATCAATAAAAAAGAAACTCTTATTGCTATGGAAAAACAGAAACTGATTATTGAAGAATTTCAGAAATGGGTGTGGCAAAACCCACTACGCAAAGAAAGACTTGAAATAATCTTTGAAAATAATTTCAGTTGTGTAAAAGCAAGACATTTTGATGGCTCATTTCTTAGTTTTCCAGGCCTGTCAGAAAAAGCGTCACTTTACCCTTATCAGAAAAACGCAGTTGCACGAATTTTATTTTCTCCTAACACATTGTTGGCTCATGATGTGGGAGCAGGCAAAACATATATTATGATTGCTGCAGCAATGGAATTAAGACGAATGGGACTTTCAAAGAAAAATCTTTTTGTAATTCCTAACAATCTTACAGAGCAGTGGAGAAATATCTTTCTTGAATTATACCCAAACGCAAATATTCTTTGTGTAACACCTAATAAATTCAGTGTCCAAAAGCGTGAAGAAATGCTGGAAACTATTCGCGATAATGATTATGATGCAATTTTAATGGCATATAGTTGTTTTGAACTTATTCCATTATCAAGAGAATATTATAAAAATGCAATTGAAGAGCAAAAGGCAGTAATAGCACAAGCGGCACAAGCACGAAATAAAGCAACATCAAAGCTTAAACAAAAGGAAAAAGCACTCAACGAAGCTCTTTTTGACCTTGAAACTGCAATTGATAATTTATATAACTCGGTATATTTTGATGAGTTAGGCGTGAATTATCTTTTTGTTGACGAGGCACATAATTTTAAAAATGTTCCGATTACTTCAAAGGTAGATAAGGTGCTTGGTATCAATAAAAAAGGCTCGTCAAAATGTCAGGATATGTTGGACAAGGTCCATTGTGTACAAAGACAGAATGACGGAAAAGGTGTGGTTTTTGCAACGGGTACGCCTATTACTAATTCAATAACTGATGCATATATTATGCAATCTTACCTGCAAAGTGGCGAACTTGCTCTTTTAGACTTGCAAAGTTTTGATAGCTGGATTGGTATGTTTGCAGAAAAGGTATCAGAATTTGAAATTGATGTTGATACCAATAATTATCGTCTTGCAACAAGATTTGCAAAATTTCATAACCTTCCTGAGCTTACATCACTTTTGGCGTCGATTGCAGATTTTCATAGTGTGGCATCAACTTCTGAAATACCTGAAACTGATGGCTATACTGATGCACTTATCGGAAAAACAAAGGAGTTTGCAGATTATCTTGATAACATTTCTGTGCGTGCTGATATGGTCCGTGGTGGAATGATTAGCCGTAAAGATGATAATATGCTTAAAATCACAACAGATGGTCGAAAAGCAGCTCTTGATTTACGCCTTGTTGATAGTAACGCACTTTTTACATATCAATCAAAGGTTGCAAGATGTGCTGAAAATGTTTTCGATATTTACAATAAAACACATTCCAATAAAGGGACTCAACTTATCTTTTGCGATACCTCAACACCTAAGAATGATTTTAATATGTATGACGAACTTGCGAATCTTCTTGTTGATATGGGCATTTCAAGTGATGACATTGCATATATTCATGATGCTGACACAGAAAAGAAAAAAGACGAGCTGTTCCGCAAGATGAGAGCAGGGGAAGTAAGAATTCTTATCGGTTCGACATTCAAATTAGGTCTTGGTGTCAATGTTCAGGACAAGCTTATAGCACTTCATCATCTTGATGTGCCGTGGCGACCTGCCGATATGGTACAGCGTGAAGGACGTATTTTAAGACAAGGTAATACGAACAAAAAAGTGTATATCTATCGATATATAACCGAAGGTAGTTTTGATGCATATTCATGGCAATTACTTGAAACAAAACAACGGTTTATTAGTGACTTGCTTTCTGGGTCACTTTCTCAACGCTGTGGTGCAGATATTGATGATACAGTATTAAACTATGCTGAGGTAAAAGCTCTTGCAATCGGTAATCCTTTAATCAAAAAGCGAGTTGAAACTGCAAATGAGCTCACAAGATACATGACCTTGCAGAGAAAGATGATTGAAACTAAGCAAAATCTTGAAAAAGAATTGCTTGAAATTCCTGCAGAGATTGCACAACAAGAGGACTATATCGAAAAATGTAAAAATGATATTGTGTTTTATTCGAAGAATAAGGTTGAACACGATAAAGACCAACGAAAAGCGATTCGCGACAATATCTTTGAAGCAGTACAGAAAAACTTTTTAAGAGAAAATGAATCAAAATTGATGTGTTATTGTGGATTTGATATTATTCTTCCTAAAAACATGGTGAATGAAAAACCATTTGTATGGTTACAGAAAAACGGAAGGTATTATGTTGAATTGGGTGACAGTGCAGTGGGTACTCTTGTTCGTATTGATAACTGTCTTGATGACCTTGAAGCAAGACTTGTGCGCCTTGAAGATAAGCTTTCAATACTTAAAGCAAAAAGAGAGTCAATAATAAATGAACTCAATAAAAAAGAGAGCTATACTGATGAAATTCAAGCATTACAAACAAAACTTGAAGAAATTGATAAAGATTTAGGAGTGAACAAGAAATGAGTGAAATAAAACTTACAAATATTCCGTCAATGAACATTAATAGAATTATTGATGAACTTTCAAATGCGTATGTTTCGGTTATAAATCAAAAATTGCCTATAAGAACAATACCGTCAGTAATGCTATGGGGTGCACCAGGTGTCGGTAAATCTCAGGCGGTGCGTCAGCTGGCAAAAATAATTGAATCACAAACAGGCAAAAAAACGGTTGTAACTGATGTTCGTCTTTTATTGTTTAATCCTATTGATTTGCGTGGTATTCCAACCTCAAATGCAGATAAAACACTTGCAGTGTGGCTTAAACCACAAATTTTTCAAATGGATGATAGTGATGATATTGTCAATATATTATTCCTTGATGAAATTTCAGCTGCACCACAATCAGTTCAGGCAGCGGCATATCAGATAACACTTGACAGAGTTGTTGGCGAGCACAAATTGCCCGAAAATTGTATCGTAATTGCAGCAGGTAACCGTACAACCGATAAATCTGTTGCATTCAAAATGCCAAAAGCCCTTGCTAACCGTCTTTTACATATTGAAGCAGAAGGTAGTTTTAAATCATGGAAAAAATGGGCAGTTGCCAATGGTATAAATCATAAGGTAGTGGGCTTTTTGTCATTCCGTCAGAATTATCTTATGAGCTTTGATTCTTCATCAGATGACCTTGCTTTTTCGACACCTCGTTCTTGGGAAATGGTAAGCAATATACTCAATTCTGTAAGTGATGATGTGGACAAAATGTATCATTTAATTGCAGGACTTGTAGGCACAGGTGTAGCTGTTGAATTCAGGACTTGGGCAAAGGTTTACAATTCACTTCCTAATATGGAAGATATTTTTGACGGCAAAATGCCACAATTGCCTAAAAATTCAGATGCAATGTATGCTTTGATATCATCAATGACAGCCTATGCACGAGAACATAAAACTGAAATGAACAGAATAGCAAATTCAATTGTTTATGCTGAGCATATGCCACCTGATTTCTCAGCAGTATTACTTAAAGATTATATGTATATTGAAGATGGATATAAAGAAAAGCTTATGAGAATTCCCGAGTTTGCCAGATGGCTTTCAACGAAGGGGAGGTTATTGAATGGCTCTGTCAAATGATAAAATTCAGGAATACACAAAACGCCTTTTGAAATCAAGATTAAGATTATTGTGTAATCACGGCTTTTACGGACTGCTTTTAATGCATATGACTTATACCATTGATGAAGAAGCACCAACTGCATATACAGACGGATTTCGTATAGCATTTGGTCCGGAATTCCTTGATAATTTATCAGATAATGAATTGGATTTCGTTATGATGCACGAGATTATGCACGTTGTTTTACAGCATTGTTTTCGTGGAGCAAAATTTGATGGTGAAAGATATAATATTGCCGCCGATATAGTTGTAAATTCAAATATTTTATATGAAAATAATATGAATGCACAAAGCATTACCTTGAGCAATTGTGGTGAGTCAATGCACCTTACCCCAAGTGGAGATGAAGGCTATAAATACACTACAGAAGAGGTTTATCAAATGGTACCACAACCACCTAAAACAAATCCTGTTTCCCTTAGTGGCGGAACTGTTGAAGGTGATAACAATGGCCCTAAAAAGAATGCTAAAAATGGTGGCTCAGCATTAGGCAGAGCAAAGAGAGAACAAGCCGAGAAAAATGATTGTGGTGGCAGTTGGGATGACCATGCACATTGGGGAATGCTTGAAGAAGATGATGTGCTTCGTGATGTGTGGGTTAAGCGCTTTGAAGATGCTGTTGAGGCAATTTCAATAAGGGACCCCTCGAATACACGAGGCCTTCTTCCGTTGTTTGCTGAAAGAATACTTGAGGAGCTAAGAAAGCCACAAACTGATTGGCGTACAATACTCAATGATTTTATTCAGGAAGAAGTTGTAGATTATTCATTTTCACCACCTGACAGACGCTTTGGCGAAAGTCCTTTCTTTCTGCCTGACTTCAATGGTAAAGAGGATATGGTTGAAGATATTCTTTTTATGATTGATACATCCGGGTCAATGAGTGATGAGATGATTACTGCAGCTTATTCTGAAATTAAAGGTGCTATTGACCAGTTTGATGGTAAGCTTAAAGGTTGGTTGGGATTTTTTGATGCAGCAGTTATAGAACCCAAGCCATTTGCAGATGAAAAAGAATTCAAGGCAATTCGAATGGCAGGTGGCGGTGGCACAGATTTTCAAATTATTTTCGAGTATGTACATAAGCATATGACTGATAAACCACCTGCAAGCATCATTATACTTACAGATGGATACGCACCTTTTCCACAAGAAAAACTTGCCTTTGGAATTCCGGTACTGTGGCTACTTAACAATGAAAATGTTGACCCACCTTGGGGCAAGGTGGCAAGAATAACAATTTAATGTTTTGCTTATAAAGGAGTGATTTAATGTCAAACAAAAGAATTGATTTGTGGGGCTTTTCATGGCTTGAACAGGCAAGAGATATATTTAATTGGGAAATTCTACATGCAAACCTTGAAGACTTTATAGAACCACATTTAAAATATCTTTCGCGGACAAATGATAGTGGGGTGGCTCCTATATGCAATTATGCGGTTATGGATTTTATGCCTGAATTTGTTGAAGTATGTAAAACATATAAAATCAAACCATTATGTGGTTTGAAATTTAGAATTAAATTGCCTAAAGATATTAAGAGTTCTTATTTAGATGTTATATGCTATGCCGAAGATGAAGAAGGTTGCGAAGAACTTCGTATGCTTGCAGCAAGATGTAATGGAGAAATTTTAAAGTATAATGATTTTAAAAGTTTTTCTAATTATTTACAAATAGGATTAGATTTATTCAATTTAGAGACACTGCTGAATATCGAAAATATAATAAAAAACTTTATTACGCTTGATTTTGTGCTTATTGATAGAAAATTACATCGTTTCAATAATTGGAACGATGTGTTAAAGCAGTGCGATGACAATAATATTTTAATTTGCGCAACAGAGCATCAAAGTGAAAAAGTAACGGGCGAAAAAAATCAATATTCGGTAGCACTTTCAGATGAGAAAATGCTTGAGGAATTTTCATTTTTAGGTAACAGAGCATACGAGTGTGTAATAGAAAATCCACGAAAAATTGCTGATAGAATTACAGGTGAAACAAAATTTGATGAGAAGTTTATTGCCGATGAATTTGATTCGCGGTGGGATAATACTTACGAAGAAGATTGTTTTTTAAATAAAAGAATAGATTTATCAGGAACCTGCCACGGTGGTTGGTGGCTTGCACCTAACGGTAGATTTCGCACAGGTGAGCTTTATACTGATGTGCTTACTTTTTGCGAATTTGATGGAATAAATTGCTTGCCACAGTTTGCATTTGAATGCATGAAAAATAACATCAAGCCACTTTGCGGAGCATCTTTTATACTTGAAACTCCACAAGAGTGTTTGTGTGATGAGGTAATGATTCGTTGCTATGCGGAAGATGAAGATGGTTGTAAAGAATTATTGCGTCTTTACAATCGCAGTGATGAAGCAAAAATAAAGTATGGGGATTTTTGTAACTTTTCAAATCATCTTCAAGTAGGGCTAGATTTAATTTGGGACGAACGAATTATGCTTATTATTGACAATGTACTTGAATATGTACTGGTTCCCGATTTTATACTCATAAATTCAGAAAATTATATTTTTCGTTGTTGGGAGCGGACTCGCAAAATTCTCGAAGACAGAAATATTCTTATATGTGGTGGAGAACTTTGGGGTGAAAATGATGAATCAGATGATGAAGTGGTAAAAGATTTTGCAGCATATGGTGAGAAAGCATACGAATATGTAATTGAAAATCCACGAAAAATTGCTGACAGAATTACAGGAAACATATATTTTAATTTTTATGCTATTGAGAGTATTCAGTTTTTCAAAGAAGCCGGACTAAAGATTGATTATCCATTTGAACGCATAGAATATTGAAAAGAAAGGGGAGTTGTAGTATAATGCACTTATCAAATAAAAGTGAGGACACATATATGGATGCATTAGAACCTAAAAAGTTAGCACTAATCAGAATATTGCAAATTCTTAAAACTCATAGTGATTTCAATCATCCTTTGACACAGGAAGATATTTCTCATTATCTTGAAAATGATTATGGTATTTTTATTGAGCGTAAGGCAATCAGCCGTAATATCTCTCTTTTGAGAGAAGCAGGATATGAAATCGAGTCAACTAGAACAGGTAGTTATCTCGACTGTCGCGACCTTGAAGACTCTGAACTTCGTATGCTTATTGATGGCGTTCTTTCAAGCAAGTATATTACTGCAAAGCATTCAAAGGATTTAATTGAAAAACTCTGCAATATGTCAAACAAATATTTCCGTTCTCATGTAAAAAATATTTTCTCTGTCAATGATTGGAGCAAAACTGATAATCAGGCACTTTTCTATAATATCGAAATTATTGATGAAGCAATTGAGCTTGGTAAACAAGTTAAATTTGATTTCAATAAATATGGACTTGATAAAAAACTTCATCGCACAACCACTCACTACGCAAGCCCCTATCAGTTGATTTTGCATAATCAAAGATATTATCTTATGGCATTAAGTGAACGATGGAAAAATATGGGCTATTACAGGGTTGACCATATTACAAATATGTCAATAGTTGATGAGCCACTTACACCAATAACTTCAGTTGATGGCTACAAAAACGGAATTGACTACAAAAAACTTGCTACAGCATTACCGTATATGTATAATGACAAACCAGAAACTATTGAAATGATTGCAGATAAATGTATAATTGACCAGCTTGTTGATTGGTTTGGTAAAGACATTAAATTCACAGAGCTTAATGAAAATCAAATCAAAGTGGAACTTGTAGCAAGTCCATTAGCTATGGAAAACTGGGCAATGCAGTTTGTGAAACATGTTGAAGTAATAAAACCAGTTTCACTTCGTGAATCGTTAAAAGAGATTATTGACTCTGCTCAAGAGAAATATAATATAGTTTAAACATTTTTTTGTGTTAATTATTATGAAAAGAGGAAAACAGATGAACGTAAAATCTGCAGTGTACACAGCCCAACAAACAGAAGAAGTCAAAAAAGCAATTGAAGAAAAGTTTGGCAGTTTAGATAAAGCGGTTATTAGTAAACATACTAATGAATATGTTCAATTTGATATTTTTGGAATTGATAGTAAAAATTTCGATGTAAATGTATGGGCAACTGTTGGTGTTGGTGCGAGGGACCACACTCGTCCGTTTTCTGATGTCAAAAGAGCAGAAATTATTATGGTGACCACAAAAGCTATAGATATTGATTCGGATAAAGCTCAGGTTTTGTCTCAACAATTATCAGAGATAACAAAGAACCCATTTGAGACAGAGTGGTGGTGTGGTTATGGAGATATTGTCAACGCTCGTGACGATTTTAAAGAACTATTTGGATATGATGGTTTTACATTTGTTCCAGAAGGGCTTATGGTTGAAGTTTCGGAAATTGGCAAGGTTGAGTATGTTGTAGTAGTACCTATTTTTAAGGATGAAATGAAATACATAGAAGAAAATGGTGGTGCGGCATTTTTAGAACCATTTGCCAAAGAATCAAAAAAATTTTTACTTAATGTTGATGTAAGAAGAAAACGTTGGTTGCCAAAGAAGAGAAAATGGAAATGGAAAAAGAAAAAATCTGATATGGAAGATATTCTTATGAGTTTATTTGACCCTACTACAGAAGAAGCAGCTAATGTTAATGATTGGTTTCTAGAAAACAAAAATTCAGAAGATGATGAATCTATTGAATAAAAACTATTGTTGCGTTAATAATTATTAAAACCTGCCTGAAATATGGCAGGTTTTTTATGCACCAAAAACGTCACATCAACTCTTTTATAATAAACTCATCAATTATAAAGGAGTATGAAAATTATGACAATTGTAAATGGTATATTATTTGATGTTGAAATCGAAAACAAAGCTTCACGCCTTGTTTTCCCCCGTACTATGCAAAAAATTGATAAAATGGCTTATGAAAGCTTAAATCTTTTGACTTCCACTCTTGAGTCAATCGAGGTTGAAGAGGGCAACGAGTATTTTCACAGCAAAAACAATTGCCTTATTGAAACAGCAACAAAAACTCTTGTGCTTGGTTGTAAAAACAGTATTATTCCTAATGATGGCTCTGTTGAAATAATCGGTGAATATGCATTTAATTGTTGTATGGGTGAAAAAAACATTGAAATCCCTGAAGGTGTAAAAGAAATTCACAATATGGCTTTCGCCTATACTGATTTTGAAGAAATTCTTATTCCTGAAAGCATTGAGTTGATTGCTGAAGATTGTTTCGCATTAAACCCACAACTTAAATCTATCACAATTAAAAGCAAAAATGCTTTTATCAACGATATGGCATTCGGTACAATTCTTGAACTTTATGACTTCTATCAAGAAGAAGCATATCCTGCAAATTCCGATGACCTTGTAATCAAAGCACCAAAAGATTCCACAGCAATAGCATACGCTCAAAGGTTTGGAATCAAATGCGAAGAACTTGTATAATAGTTGAATTTTGATTTTTAATAGTGTATAGTTGAGTAAAGGAAATAAGGGACAAATCCATCAAACTAAAAAGGAATGAAACGAAATGCAGAAAGCTTATTTTGTTCAAGATTTAAAATTAACAGTAAATAAAGTTCGGTTGATGACAAAAGATGAATTTGTTAAGTATAGTGAAATTATTCCTGAATCAAATCTCGAAGATTGCAGATTTATATCTCAACTTAATGATAGTGTTGACTACACACCGGGCTCTTTTGTTGAAGTGGATGTACTTTGTTTTGCTGATGAAAAAAACATATATGTCCGCCCAGTGATTGAAATTGAATGGTTAGAAACTACAAATCTTAATGTAGGAGATGAAATTATATATAGTGGATGTTTCTTTACAATTATTGATAAGAACTTGGCTATAGCAACTAATTTTTTAACAAATAAAAACTTGAACAAGAGAACTCTCGAGAAATTCTTGGATAACCTATAAAATTAATATTTACTTTTGAAATAAGATAACAAATAACCCGACTATTAATCTAGTCGGGTTTAGTTTTTTATTTCGATTCATTTATTAATTTTTGCATTTTTCTTTTCATTATTTCTTCAAAGTCAATATCTCGCTCTTTTGTGTGCTTTTCAATCGCTTTAAGAAAATCTCTTAAATACATATCCTTTTCTAAAACTTCTGGTTGTTCCTTAAAAAAATTACAAAAAGTTCTATATATTTCACTATAGTAAATTACTCTATATTTGTTTTTAACATTTTTGCTAAACTTGCTAGAATCAATTTTATTGTAATTTGGAGAAATAATAAAATAATGTTTGTTTAAGTTGCTGTATTCCGCTTCGACATATTTAACATAATTATCAAGTTGAGTTTGAATAGTATCACCATATAAATTATGTTTTTCACCATTGATTCCAGATTTGATTTTGTTTTCTATGACGAAGATATCATTTTTACATTTAACAAGTATATCAATGTGCTTTTCTTCACGACAGACTTCAAAGGTGCTTTTAAAATCTACATCATCACTTAAGATAGTTTTTTTATCTCTATCTTTTGCATGTGTAACAAAGTATTTAAACAAATCATTATACTTATCAAAATAGTATGCGAACATATTTGAGTAAGACAATTCATCATATTCTTTTTTTATCAATGAAAGGAAAGTGAAATTCTCATCTTCTATTTCACTAGGTTCATACTTTTCGACTTCAGTATCCCACAACTTATCATTTTTAAGTATATCTTTAAGTAAATTGTAATTATCTTCTTCAACTTTTTCGTTATAAAAAGTGGCAGCAGCACTACCTGAAAGACGACCTCTCTTAATCAAAAAGAATTTTTGGCCATCTAATTCATAAAGATTTTCTGATTTTTTATTTAATTTATTATCAACAATAAACGTCTTTGTTGATAAGAAAAATGGTTCTTTAACTTTTGTCAATTTTTCAGCAGAAAAAGTAATGAAGATTGACATATTATATTGTGTTGATGGATTTTTAGAAAACAAATCATAAGCTAATGCACCACCATAACTAATATCATTATCTTTGATGTATTTTTTTTGGTATTCATTTGCAGCCTGAAAATGAGCTTTTTTGCTATCTCGATTTTTGCCTTCTTCTTTTAGATATTCGTAATCGTGTTCACCCATCCAGTTGAATTCTTTAATTTTGTGATTATTATTTTGGGGGTCTTTAAAATTTTTTAATCCAGTCCATCCATCAAAATTAAAATAATTTGAATATTCACAGTCACTTTTTTCAAGAAATTCTTTATATATTGATTCGTTTTTATTTTTCTTTGCAAAGTCGTTTGTATCAAAAATGCGCTTGATACCTGTTGCTTTTGCCAAAACTTCAACACAATCTTTGGTTCGACCACGTACTAGCAAAACGGCATCAATATTTGTTTTTGTGCTACCATGGTCACTTGAATAATCACCATAAGGGAGAAGATAAAGATAGTATTTATCTCCATTATCTGGTTTATATAAATTTATTATTTCGTGACCTATGTTGCCCTCGTTTTCTAAATATTCGCCAGAAAACATTCGGTTAATAATAATTTCATTGTATTTAGGTTGTTCATTACTTTTATTATTTTTACCCATATTTCTCACCTCATAATATTTTTTTCTTCATTATATAAAATCAAATTTTAAAATTCAACTATTTTGCCACTCGTTCAAGGTCTTCCCAAAGTTTTACCATAGCATATGTGTCAAGCTCGCAATATTTAAGTAAATTGTGTCTTGCTTTTTCTTGCTCTTCGGGTGGTAAATCCTTAATTCTTGGGAAAATAGTCATTGCTTCTGTACCATTATGCACACCCTCAAGATTATGATAATCAAGTTCAGGGTCATTAGGGAAAAGTGCAGGCAAAACAGTTTTAATTGAGAAGTTTCCACCCATAGCCATTGCCTTGTTGTAATAATATCCTGAACGGAATGGTACAAGGAAGTCAGCCATATTGTCGTTGATATTCAACAAATGTGTTGCTAAATCAGGAAATGCCCTTGCCAATTCTCTGATTCTGCCACATTCAAAACCCTTGTTATATGCAGTAACACACACGTTCATTGGAATGTCTTCACAAAGCTGTTCTGCAAGTGCACGACGAGGGTCAACACCTGATTCTGCAAGAAATTCCTTGTGTTTTAATTCTCCACCTTCATGCTCAATGTAGTGCAAAGAGTATTGGAATGGAATTTGGTCATAAGGACTTGTGCCTTTGTACTGTGGAATTACTTGCTGCATTGTTTCAAAGTCAAGAAAATATAAAGGATATGAAAGTGTATCGAGAAAATCTCTGATACCATCCTTATCAATATATGGTTCCTGATTTGTAGTAGTAAACATCATCTGTCGAATCTGCATTTCGTTTGAAATCTTGCCACTGAAAAGTAAATCGTTATGCGAAATCAAACCTTGATAATAATAATCAATCTTTTTCTTGAATGGCAATCTGTAAAGATTAAATACAGAAGGAGACGGAAGATGTTTAGTGCAATAATTCCAAAATGCACAGTCATAAGGGTCTTCGCATTGTAGCCCAATATCAATATCAGGGTCATCTTTTAATGCCATAACTTCTTCTGCACGGCGCAAAAGTGATGGCACATTCTGAATTTCAATATCAACAAATGGAGCCATATCAATAATTTTAAATAATTTATCAATTTCAAGCTCATCGCCACGAATATAACTACTGTCAATACACACAAGATAAGTGCCGGTAACATTTACACCGCAATGCTCAAGTACATACTTCTGATATGAAATGTCAACGCCATAAATGTATTTTTCTTCAGTTGAACTCTTAACCTCATAAATAGCATATCCGTCGCCGTCTTTACGAAGAATATCAACTGCGCAGTAAAGCCCGTTGTAACTGAACGATGCCTCACAGATGTTTTCTACACCTTCATCTATGTATTGCTGAGTGAGTCGCATCATTTCGTCAAGGTCAAGCTTGCCATCATCCTTGAAAGATGTAACCTCAACAAAATCACCGAATAAACCCATAGCAAGGTCGCCCACAACATTACCTTCGTCAAAACGAGCTTGTAATGCCGGGTCTTCTGTTTTTTCTTCAGGTTTGAATTTGTTAAGCCATAATAGTTTTGGGCATTGCCACAAATTACAGTATTTTGATTTTGATAAATAAAGCATTAGAAATACCCCTTGTAAATTATCTTTTTATCACTATCCGGGAACAAGTGTGCATACAAATCAACAAAATAATCGTCTGTCATACTCGCAATATAATCTACCACAATCTGATTTGGCTCAGTTTCTTCGTAAGGGATTTCACGAGTATAATGTGCTTGATTTACATAATCAATATGATGAGTAAAAATAGGGGAGGACTTGTCGCCTTTAATCAAATCCTCAAGCAGTTTCTCATACATTTCTGCCATCATTGGTTTGATTGTATTGTACGCTTCTCCGACCTTTTCTTGCTTGTAGATAAGTGAGTAGTTATCACTCTTCGCCTTTCTAAGTGCATCAAAATGCTCTTGGTCCATCTTGATATACGGCTTGCCGTAACTATTTTCAACTATGTTTGTAATAAGATTGTTGATAATCTGTGAATTGTAAACACCGATTGTACCATCCTCAAAATCACGATTATTAACAATATTAGCTTTTTCTGCATCCTGACGGTCTTTGCCGAGATAGGCAATAATGTCGGAAATTCGCATTACACAGCCCTCAAGAGTAGCAGGTACCAACTTTCGCACATTCCCTTTGTCTATGTAGCAAGCTTCAATCTGCTTGTCAAATTCTTCAAAGCTTTCAAGTGGTTTTGGGTAGTATTCGCACAACTCCATTTCGCCGTCGTGTGCTGCAATACCATTAAGAGTCTGTAAACTTATGTTGTATGGGAAAATTTTATCAAGCACTCGCACAGAGTGAATGTTGTGGCTGAAATGTCTGCCGGTGTGTGAATATAAAAGCTCATCAAGAAAGCTCTCTCCTGCATGACCAAATGGCGTATGACCAATGTCGTGGCCAAGAGCGATTGCCTCAATCAAATCAAGGTTAAGATTTAACGCCTTGCCGATAGTACGAGCAATTCTTGACACCAACTGCACATGCAGACCGCGTCTTGTAATATCATCGTTTTTATAGAATGAAAACACCTGTGTCTTGTCAGCATATCGGTTGTAATAAGGACAATGCATAATCTTGTCAATATCACGGATAAACGCTGTTCGAAGAATATTCGCCTTATCACGCTCATTGTTTCTACGGATTACTTTATCTTCATCAAAACTTAACGCAGGCAAAGTGTTGTTGCCTATATCTTCATTCATTTTCTGCTCAATTTCAGCGGATAATCTTTCATAACGAAGTTCGTTTTTTGACATAAAAACACTCCTTTTCTACAAGTATATCACAAAAGAAATGATTTGAATACACAAATATTTTATAATTAAATTATAACATTTTTCTGTTCCCATTTTGGTACATAATAACCATCAGAAGAATTAGCGTATGTAAAAATTGATTAATAAAAAATCTTATGATTGAGTATTGTGTTCGTTCGTGGTATTATAAATCTATGATGAAATCCTTTGGAGTGGTACAAATGAACAAAAAACTCAAAATCCTGATTTCGATTATATTGGTAGTTATACTTATAGCAGGGGGTTATGTAGGCAATATGTTTGGCGTATTCAATCGTGGCAACTATGGTGAGTATTCACTCAAAAATACCGATACCGCACAAGATAGCCCAATCAAAGATAAAACCGTCATATTCCTTGGCAGTTCTGTCACTTACGGATACGGCTCAATGGGCGTGAGCTTCGCCGATTACCTCGAAAAGACTGACGGAATCCACGCAGTAAAAGAAGCGGTGTCAGGTACAACTCTTGTGGATGTGAAAGACAATTCTTATGTGTCCCGAATGAAGACAATCGACAAAGATATCAAAGCCGATGCATTCGTTTGCCAGCTATCCACCAACGATGCAACTAAAGAAATGCCACTTGGAGAAATCAGCGAAAGCTACGACATAAACGATTTTGATACCCAGACTATCACAGGTGCAATCGAGTACATAATCGCATATGCGAAAGATACTTGGAATTGCCCTGTAGTGTTCTATACCCAAGCAAAATACGACAGCGACCACTATGCGAAAATGGTGGATTTACTCCTCGATATTCAAGATAAATGGCAAATTACCGTAATCGACTTCTGGAACGACGCAGAAATCAACAACATTACAGAAACTCAACGCAACCTCTATCTCATCGACCACATCCATCCAACCAAAGCCGGCTACCACGACTGGTGGCTCCCCATATTTCAAGAATGTTTGTATGAAGTTATAGAATAAAAGCATAACACCCCAAACGGTATTGTTTGGGGTGTTTCTCAATTATTGTGGCAAGTAATATAATTTGCCTTGCTTTGCAATTACTTGTACGTCCTCTTGAAATAAATCGATTGAATTTGTGTTTTGTAAAATAGAAGAACTTTGATTTTCTATCATTTCAATAGTCGATTCGGACACATTTTTGTAATTCCATTTGTCATCTATAAGACCAGGAAGCTTAAACACGAGTCCTTCAAAACCTAAACGTTTCCTTTTTGCATTAGCTATATCAATTGCAAATTTTTCTTCGTGACTTTGATGCCATTCTTGTAATTGCGTTTGAGTATTTTGTACTTGTTTTGTGTATGTTGAGCAAATTGAATAGCATTGCTCTTTAGAAAGAGTACCTAAATGTAATGTATGGTCCAATTCACTAATTCTGTACAACAATTCGAAAAGAATATTTTGATACTTATACCAATTATTAGCACTTAAAATATCCTTTTCATAGTTTTTATATTCAGATGATGGTTTTGCAATGATTTCTTGTATAGTTGAGTTAGCTTGCCCAAGTAAAGTAGTACAGTCATATCTCAACTGTTGAAGATGATTTATTTTAGCTTTTCGCTCTTCATCATTTTCAATTATGTTAAGTTGAAATTGGCTAACAGTTTGAATTTCTGCAATCAAAGCACATACTTTAGATTTGTATTTATTTTCTTGGAAAGATGAAATTTTCTCTATATCATCCGTTAAGATTTTTAACTTTTTATCAATTTCTGCCATATAGTGTTGTCCAACAACTGCAGCTGCTAAATTATATCCTGCATTTGCCATATTAGTGTGTGCCATTTTATTAGTTAATTCATCAACATCAACTGGAACCCAATTTGCATCTCCACTAATTCTTCCTCTGTTTGCTTTATCAAAACCTCTAAAGGAACCTATAACTGCTCCTTTCATATTTTTTGAATTGTCAAGTATAGCACCCTTTGGAATAACTGCTTTATATAATTTTTCTCCAGTTTCAATAGTTTCTTTAATTTGCTTACTGTCTTTAATATTGTTAAGTACTTGATTCGCATTGGGAACAAGGTCGACGAAACGCTGAATAAGTGCAGAATCTTTAATTTCAACTAATTGTGTTTCGTCAATTTTAGTTGCAATAGAAAGTTCTTCAAATTTTACGATTAAGTCTTGAGTGTCAGTAACAATGGTTTCATTTTCAATTACTGTTAAAGAATTATTACTATCATTGTTCTTTTGTTTGCTTGTTACAATAAAAACTATTACAAGGCCAATTATTAACAAGCATATTAACGGGATAATTATTTCCATATTACAATTCCCTTCAAATATTTTCAATAAAAGCTCTGTATTTTTCACAAATATTTTATTCGTTTGAATTATATCACAAGGTGGAACTGTTCGCAATATTTCAACAATTAAAAATATAAAATGTGTAAAAATTTGTCACATAATGTAAGTGTATAACGATTAAAAGAATAACAACACATAAGAAAGAGGAGATATTATGAAAAATTTATTTGATTGGTTTAGAAAGCGATATTTATGTATTAAATACGGAACAAAAAATTGTGCTGATTGTAAGTTTTGTGCAAATGACTTTGATTTTAGCGGATGTTCTATGTTCTTGAAAAATTTTAGAAATCGATTTTTTAAATAGTGTAGGATAAATAGATGGAAATACAATATATTTTTATTAGTAAAAGTAAATCAAATATAGAAGCAAATAATACTGATGAACTTTTAAAAAAGACGTTTAATGATGTGTTTGATAATGTTACAAAGAATACATTTCAAATCTCAATTTCAGGTTTAACACAGACTATTTCTTTTAAAAGAAGTCCCACAAACGAAGGGGTAACATATTTAACGCTTAACTATGAAGGAAGTCCATATCTTAGTGCAAAAACGTTGTCAATAGTCAATGACCGATTACAAAAAGGTGAACATCGAAAAAATTTTCATATTATTCTGTCATATGATGGTCCATCAGAATACTATTGCGATATGCTTGCTTCACGTTTTGGAAAATTTGAACGATTAATGCGTTCGTTCATCTATATATCTCTTACCAAAAGCTTAGGCATAGAATGGTTTGAGAATTCCTTTACAAAAGAAATGAAAGTGCTAATTAAAGAAAAAGGAAATATTTCTGATGGAGATTTAATTGAGCATGGATTATATGAAATGACTTTTGCCCAATTATATGATTATCTTTTTAAGGAGTTTTCATATTGTTCTCCAGATACAGCAATTTACAATCAATTGTTAGGTCAAAATTTAGATGGAATGGAAAAGTCCGAAATTATTGAAATCATTAATTCATGTAAAAAAGAATGTTTGTGGAATAGATTTTTCAGTGATGCAAAATTCAATTTAGAAGAACCCCTTCGCGATATGAGAAAATACAGAAATATAGTTGCTCATAATAAACTTATTAAATACGAAGAGTACAACAAGTGCAAGTGGAGTTTGATAAAAATCAATCGAACATTGGAATCTGCAATTGAACAACTTAATTTGGAAATTTATACAAAAGAACATTTAACAAATTCTGTTATGTCTTTAGTTGCATTATTCGCAGGACTATTAAAAAATGAGTATGGAGACTTTTCTGTATTACAAAACAATTTTAATGCGTTAGGAAAAGTATTTTTAAAAGCATTCGAACCATATGCTGACACTTCAAAAATATTAAAGTATTATCAATTCGGGTCTGTGCTTTCTGATTTGCAAAAACTGAGCACATCACTATCTGATAGAAGAATAGTTGAGATGTTGGCAAATTTATATTATGAGAAACAAAATAAAGAAATAGATGCTCTATGTGAAAATTCGAAGGCTGAAATTGCTGACGAAAGTGAAGAATTAGACGCTGAAAGTAATCATGATAACGATTAAATGGATTTTTTAGCCTTGGTTATCCAAGGCTTTTTCTATGTCCTTAAAATTGTACTGACCAACAATCTTTTATTTGTGTATCACAATAAAATGTGATATTATAAGAAAATAAAGGGTGTGAGTCAATCCAATGAGCAATGAAATAAAAGTTACAATTATTCGTAGCAACAGAAAAACTCTTTCAATTGAGTTAAAGCCAAACGAAATTATTGCTCGTGCTCCTACTCGTATGAAAGAAAAAGAGATTTACAAATTCATCGAGTCAAAGAAATCATGGATTGATAAGCATCTCACAAAACTCAACGAAAGGCAAAAAGTTTTGGATGACTTAAAGCCATACACACATGAAGAAATAAAGCAATTTACTGCGAAAGCTAAAACTGATATTCCAAAGCGTGTGGAGTTTTATGCAGAGAAAATCGGTGTAACATACAACAAAATAACTATTAGATGTCAGCAGACACGATGGGGGAGTTGTTCGTCAAAAGGCAACTTGAATTTCAACTGTCTTTTAGTGCTATTGCCCGACGAAGTTATCGATAGCATTGTTGTGCATGAACTGTGTCACCTTAAGCAAATGAATCATTCTGCACGATTTTATGCAGAGATTGATAAAGTTTTTCCAAACTACAAACAATGCCACTTATGGCTCAAACAAAATGGCGGAATGTACCTTAATCGTATTCCCAAATAACTCAAGTCCGTTTTTTAGTACACAATTGAAAAATAAAAAAGTGAACATCTCCTATTCTGTGATATTATGTAATCAGAAAAGGAGATGCTTTTTTATGACTACAAAAATCGGTTTTAATTTTAGCGAAAATACAACAGAAAAAAGAAAAATTGTAATTCCAGAAGTTATTGAAGATGAGCAGATAATCCGTAAATCACTTGTAGAAATCAAGTTTCCTGATGTGTATAAGCCATACACTTATTACAATGATTCATTCAATCTTAAACTTGGCGACCGTGTGTTTGTTGATGGTAAGCTTGAAGGTGTTATGGGTGTTGTTGTAAATATCACTTACAACTTCAAAATCAAATTGTCAGATTACAAGCGTGTAATCGGTAAGGCAGATGCAAATGTTCAAGGCGAATTCCACTTTGCAGGCAGTCATTTTCTCACATTCGACCCGAATGCATTACCATATAACAAGGCAGAAACCTGGTTCAAGGCTCCTGAAGAAGATGAAGAATATGTAAGTGGTACTGACGGCTCATCGTTCCCATTAGAAACTCTTGAAGGCTTGAAATTCGATGAATACGACCTCGAAAATGGTAAAGAAATCTATATGGAGAACGGCGTGGAGTACCTTGAACTTAATGGTACAAAGGGCAGAGCAATCGTGATAACATCAAAGCCGTATATCGTAGATTTCACATATAAAAACGGCGAAATTAGCGAACTTTACTGTGAATGCTACCATGTAACACCATGCAAGCACTGCTTCGCAACCCTCTTCCAACTCCGCGAAACGCTCAAATCCATCGAGCAAAACTATTCTGAACAATACACAAAAACAAACTACTTTGCAACAATCCTCAAAGGCAAATTCTTCACAATCGCAGTTGATACAAAGGCAACAGGCTCAATCAATTTGAAATAAGAGGTGTGATTATGTTTGAGGACAGTATTTTTGGTGGATTATTCGACCTTGACGGAGATGGCAAACTCGATGCTTTCGAGCAGGACCTCGAATTTATGGCAATATCAGGATTGATGGAAGAAGACGAAGATTCAGACCTTGATTTCTGCTCTGATGATATAGATTTTTAATAGTTCAACACAAAAAGTCCGGGGTTAATTAATCCCGGGCTTTAATTATTATTGTTGAATATATTTTTGTATGTATTTGCATTTGTGTAATTACTTATGCAAGTACTTCATATCTCATTTCGATGGTAGGGTTGTTGTAGCTCAATTCAAATTGAAATAGTAAGAAAATTGTAATTTTATGTCACAAAATACAAAAATAATTCGATTATTATTTAATAGAGATATAATTGTTAAACATACAATTTATAAAATTAGAACTTTATAGAGGGAGATACTATATTAATGGAAAATTTCAACGTAAATAAGTGTAAGGCTTTCATCAATTTTATGCTTACACAACAGCAATGGTCTGGTATAAATAAGCAAGATATTGATAAGTGGTTTCTTAATTTCAGAAGTTTAGATACTGATGAAATAAAATTAGTTTATAAATTGTTAGTAAATATAATTTATTTTTCTGAAAAAGATGTAACCGATGCTTTGAGATATGGAGTTTTAAATTGTTTGTCATATAGTGATATTTTAGAAAAACAAAAAGAAACTTCCTTTGCCCTGAGTCCAAAAGCATTATTGAACATATATAATGAAAAACTGAACAAATCTTGTTTTGTGCCATTACTTGATAGCGACTCGCCACACGAAAGTGGAAATTCTATTTCAAGATTATTAGTTCAGCAAGGGATTGTAACTGATGATTGTTCTATGTTTATAGACAAAGTGCCAGAATTCTTTAAATCACGGGTAGTAGAAAACTTAGTTATAGTAGACGATTGTGTAGGGAGCGGAGACCAATTGACTACATTTTGGACGGGTACTATGGTTGATGATGGTGAAGGAGCAATAACAATTAAAGAATTGTGTGAAAAATATAATGTTAAAGCTAACTATTTAACACTTTTTGGATATAATAAAAACATCGATTCGTTAAGGGATAATTTCAAGGACTTGAATATCCACTGTGTGCGGTTGTTAAATGACAGTCACCGAGTGTTTTCTGATTTGTCGTATGTTTGGGAGAGTAAAGAGGAAAGAGACAGTGCTTTTTCTTTGTTTGAATCTTTAACCAAAAATGCAGGCATTCCCTTATTAGGGTATAAAGAATTGGATTTTGCATTTATAATGCATCGAACCATTCCCGATTGGTCGCTACCGTTGTTTTGGAAAGAAAATAATGACTGGAAGCTGTTATTAAGGAGGAAAAATTCTAATGGTTGAGCAGTATAACCCTTTTAAAGAAAATAGAACAGAACAAATGAGAGATTTGTGGAAGTATTATGTGCCTTTTTCTGGTCTTGATGGTGCAGGAAAACCGTTGGTGGTAGAAGGTGGCCGCGGAAGTGGAAAAACAATGCTTTTTCAATGTAATTCTTGGAGACAAATAATGCTGCAGATAAAAAAGAATGGAGACCTTGTTACCGACATTCTTGATAAGAAAGAATTTATTGGCATTTATTATAGAGTTGACACTACATTTGTTGCATCTATGCGTGAACGTGAAGAACAGAATTGGTCGGCTATATTTGAAACATACTTAAGCATTTGTTTACTTAAAGAATTTTTAGACTTAATAAGTGCGTTAAATGAAAATATGGATTTAGATGCAGAAAAGATATCTGAATTTTCACAGACATTTTCCAAAAAGTTATGCCCACAAAGTTCGGTTGATTCAATTAATCTATTCAAAATTGCATGTGACGAGTATTTAGATGCAATTGAAAATAAAATTAATGGTTCAAACATTGATTCGAAATTTAGATATGTAAAAACTAATCGTTTTGTTACTGATTTGTGTGTTGCTTTTGGAAATTTGGTTGGTAGAGAAAATCTATTATTTAAAATTTTTATTGATGAATATGAAACCCTTCAAGAGTATCAACAAAAAATTATTAATACATTTATAAAGCATAGCTCATTACCAGTAGTATTTAATATTGGAATGAGACCCAAAGGTATGAAAACTTCGGGAACTATATCAGAAACAGAGACTATTGAAGCTCCGCATGATTATGAGGTTCTCCCATTAGGATTTGATGAAAAAGATTATCCCAAAATTGTAAAAGATATTTGTCAAAAAAGAATAGTATTAGGAAAGGAACAAGGGAGAATTCCTGCTGAAGCATCAGAGGATATTGAATACTATTTGGGCAATTATTCGTTGGAATATGAATTAAATGAAATTGAACAGGTGAAAATGGAATTATCTCATTTAGATAAACTAAGGGAATTGATAAAAGAAAGGGGAACAGAAGAGGGTCTTACAGAAACAGAAATAATAGATTACAGTGAAAAATTGTGTGATGACGCACCTATTCTTAATTCTCGTATTCACTACGCATTATTATGCAAAAAGACTCAATATACGCCCAAATTAACGCAACTATATGATTCTTATGAAAAAAATGATGAACGTTATGCAGATTGGATGCACAATAGAAAAAATGGTGCAATATTTTTGCTTTGCAAGGAATCAAAAAGAGAAAAGATGTACTATGGGTTTGATGTGTATACAGCTTTATCCTCCAATATTGTTAGATATTTCTTGGAGTTGTGTGAACATGCCTTTAAAATTGCGTTTTTAAATGGTTATTCATGGGACAAGCCTATCCCTGAAAAAATGCAATCAGAAGCTGCACGATATGTGAGTGATTATAAAGTTGATGATATCGCAGGTTATGAACCGTTTGGTAAAGAACTCCGTATTTTTGTACAATATCTTGGACAAATATTTTATAAATTGCATACGGATGAAGAAAATACTTTAGGTGAACCAGAGCCAAATCATTTTTATACGAAAGACCTTTCATTGCCACCTGAAATAAAAAATCTAATAGCTTCTGCCGTTATGTGGAATGTTTTACAAGAGGGTGAAACAACAAAGAAAAAGCAGTCAAAACTATCTCCTGAAACGGTAGATTATTATTTGAATAAAATATATGTCCCATATTTTGGTATATCATATAGGAGTCAGAGAAAAATCTTTTTGGATGTGAATATATTAGAAAATCTTTTTAGTGGGGAAGATTCGGTGGCAAAAAAAGGATGGAGGAATTATTTCCAAAGTTCAAAAAATGGCACTGCACTTTCATTAGACCAAATATCATTATTTGATAATTGCGGAGGGAATATATGATTAACGAAGAATATTCATTTGATGATTTAAAAGATTTTTTGTTGGATACGGTTGATTTATTGATTGTAGGATGGCCTAATCAAGAAGAACGCAGTTGTTTTTTTTATGAGAAATGGTATAATACCGATACAAAGATACTTTTAGTTAAAAGAGAAAAAAACGAAAAAGTTTACTGTAAATTACTGGAAAATAAAACAACTGTTTTCGAGAGAAACATTGATTTGTGTGTTGGACTTTCACAGTTGTTAAATCGTTTAAACATAAATCAGAAAAATGTCCTTATTGATTTATCTAGTTTAGATAATGTATTGATAATGTTTTTAACAAAACAACTTCTTACTAGAGTTGCACCAAAGTCACTGTTTGCATCATATATTCGACCAGAGAAGTATAGCAGTCAATCTGGTGATGTTGGATTTGCACTTTCAGAACAAGTAAGTGCTATCGAATCGGTTCCGGGATTTACAAGGCGTGAAAGCGACAATCAAACACTATGTACATTTCTGGGTTTTGAGGGCAAACGATTAAAGGGAATTTTAGAAACCATTCATGGCTTTGAAAAGTTGGTTCCAATTGTTGCGTTTCCATCGGGAACACCACAGTGGTATAATGTTACAATGTGGAATAGTATGGATATATTACAAAGTGAAACTAAAGATTTATTGGTATATAAATGCTATTCAGAAAGTGTTTTCGATGCAGTAAGATTGTTAAATGAGACGATTGCTCAAGATGAAAATGTGGTGTTGGCACCGTTGGGGACAAGGCCGCATTCTATGGCGTGTGCAATTTTTGCATGTCAACATCAGGCTACGCGCATAATTTATGATTTTGTTATTGAAAGTGAACATCGCGCAATAGGTGTTTCAGATATAACCATATATCATTTATCATCATTTATTAAGTGCTAAAGAGAGGAATGTTATGGATTATAGCAAGTTTTATACACCACCCTCAATTGCATTTCAATTGGTTAATGAACTTAATATACCGTCTCCAAACAAGATAATTGATATTTGTTGTGGAAGTTGCAATTTGTTAAGTGCTGCTAAAAAACGATGGGATAAGGCGCACTTATATGGTGTTGATATTAATGAGCATATAGTAGAGAGTATCAAATTTAAGCAAATGGATGGGCGTGAATTTGCGCTTGAACATATGGGTGAATTCCCATTGGTTGTGGCTAATCCTCCATTTGATTATGTTGAAGAAAATATGCAATTTCCCAAATTATTTTCTGGACCTTTTAAGGATTTTAAGACTTCCAGATTGGAAATAGAAATGTTGATTGCGAATTTGCTTTTATTAAAAGAAAATGGTGTTCTATTAATTATTCTTCCAAGCAGTTTCGTTGAAGCGGAGCGCTTCTTGAAAGTAAGAAAGATAGTAGCAGAAAAATTTCAAATTGAAAGCATTATACAATTAGATGACGCTACATTTGGAAGCAGTCTTATACGTAGTTATGCATTAATTATAAAAAATTGTGAACCTATGAATGGCGCTGTAACAAAAATAGGAAGTGCACCATGTAAAGAATTTAAAAATACAATTGTTTTTAAGGACAGTATATCGCTTGAAAAAATGCGTAGCGGTAATTGGATAGGTTATGAAGATACATATATAGATAACTTAAGAATAAATATAAAACGCGGGAATATTTCAAGTGCTTATTTTGTAAAGCGGGGCATACCAATATTACACACTGCAAAGTCTAGTGATAGTTGGTCACCCTCAAAGCGATATGTATCCAAGAAAGCTACTCCATCGGTTTATGCGGAAAAAGGCGATATATTAATTAGTCGTATAGGTAAATCGGCAGGGCAATGGTGTGTATATGACGGAGAGAAAATGCCAATTTCAGATTGTTTGTATTGTATTAAAGATGTTGACGGTTCTGTCTTGAAAACGATTAATGGTAGAACATATAATTTACCACAAAAAGGCGTTGCAACTAGATATATAACAATGACTGATTTTGTATTTTGGATAAATACTTGTAAACAAAACTAATGGAACGCTCGTCTTCTTTGATAGTTGTGTATAAAACAGCACCTACCATAATGGCAGGTGCTGTTGAATTAATACCTGTAACGATTGGTGAATATGTCCGTAAAAACGTACCAGTAAAGTGAACGCTTTAATTGACATTATATATATTTTTTTGTAAAATATAATGGATTAATTGTATGCATTTATACTCAAAATTGATTTTAGGAGTTGAGGATATGTTAGGTGCGATTATTGGTGATATCGCAGGTTCCAGATTTGAATGGAATAACAATAAAACAAAAGATTTTGATTTGTTAACATACAAGTGTTGTCCAACAGATGATAGCATTATGTCACTTGCGATAGCAAAAGCAATTCTCATATCAAAAAACAATGATGAACTTAGTCAAAATGCAATCACTTGCATGCAGGAATTTGGTAATAAATATCCTGATGCCGGTTATGGTGGAAGTTTTGCTTTCTGGCTTACTGATAACAACCCGAGACCGTATAACAGTTGGGGTAATGGTGCTGCAATGCGTGTAAGTGCCTGTGGTTTTGCTGCAGCATCTCTTGAAGAAGCAAAAGTGTTATCAAAGCTCGTTACAGAGGTCACTCACAATCATCCTGAAGGCATAAAAGGAGCAGAGGCAACTACTGTTGCAATTTATATGGCCAAGAGTGGTAGTAGTTTACTCGAGATTCAGGATTATATAAATAAGAATTATTATAAAATCGATTTTAAACTTGACGATATCCGTGCTGAATATACATTTGACGTTTCATGTCAGGGTTCTGTACCACAGGCTCTTGAAGCGTTTTTTGAATCAACAAGTTTTGAAGATGCAATAAGAAATGCAATTTCTATTGGTGGTGACAGTGACACCATAGCTGCAATTACTGGTGGTATTGCGGAAGCATATTATGGCATTCCTGCAGATATCAGAAAACATGCGTTAACATTTCTTGATGAAACACAGCTTACTATTCTCAATGAATTTGAAAGCAAATATGGTATGATTTCAATGAAGAAAACTTCAACAGGAACAAAAACAGTTAAATATACACCAGACAAAACAACATCAGTTTCTCGCGAACAAGCTATGTTGGGTGCTGTAAAAATTGCAGAAGAAGCAGATAAAGATAGTGTCGAATGGAAAAAGACAACCAGCAATATGTTATACAACCATTTATATGAAGGTTGTAATATTCTTCGTGGACCTATCAACCAAGACGAATTCAAAACTTATGAAATTCCTATATTGTTCTTAAAGCGTATTTCAGATACTTATGATGAAGAAACTCAAATCGCAATTGAAGAATATGGTGATGATGTAGCAGATTTTGACGAGGATGAAATTCATAAGTTTATCATTCCGGACGGTTGTCATTGGAATGATATAAGAAATACAAGTGAGAATGTTGGTGCAGCTATCGTTAATGCAATGATGGGCATCGAAAGAGCCAACCCTGATACATTGCAAGGTCTGTTTTCAAGCTTTGATGATGCAAACTGGACTGATAAAACAAAGCTTTCTGACGAAAGACTCAGAGATTTAGTTGAGCACATGTCAAAGCTCAAGGTCGGCAATAACAATTACTCTGCTGATGTTATGGGAGATGCCTATGAATACCTTCTTAAGAAGTTTGCAGACTTATCAAAGAAAAATGCAGGTGAATTTTACACTCCTCGCTCAGTTGTTAAATTACTTGTAAAAATTCTTGCTCCTAAACCCGGCGACACAGTTTATGACCCTGCCTGTGGTACTGGTGGTATGCTTATTGAAGCAATTCGCCAGATGAATGACACAAAAGCTACCTATGGACGTATTTATGGACAAGAAAAAAATCTTGCAACATCTGCTATTGCAAGAATGAATCTATATTTGCACGGCGCAATGGATTTCAAAGTAACGCAGGGCGATACTCTTCGTTCACCCAATTATATGCACAGAGGTGAATTGAAAACTTTTGATTGCTGTATCGCAAATCCACCTTTCGGTCTTTCAAAATGGGGTGCAGACCAATTCTTAACAGATATTTACGGTAGAAATATCTGGGGATGTCCTTCTGATTCCAATGCTGACTTTGCTTGGTTACAACACCTTGTAAAATCAATGGACCCTAAAGCAGGTCGTTGTACAGTTATACTTCCTCAGGGTGTTTTGTTCCACGGCGGAAAAGAGGGTGAAATCCGTCAAAAACTTATTGAATCTGACAAGCTTGAAGCTGTAATAACCTTTGTCGGCGGTTTGTTCTATGGTGCTGGTGTTTCAGCATGTGCGCTGTTCTTGAATAACAATAAACCTGCTGACCGTAAAGGTAAAGTTATCTTAATTGATGGTTCAACAATTTACACTCCACAGAGAGCACAAAACATTATGACAGATGATGATGTTGAACGTGCTTATAAACTTTATGCAGATTATGAAAATGTAATTGATTTAGCCAAGGTTGTTACAATTGAAGACATCGCAGCTAAAGACTATACACTTTCTGTTAATACATATATTGAAAAAACAGAACAACCAACAGCTGACCCTGCTGTGGTAAGACAGCAGTATTTTGAAGCAGTTGCAGAAGTTGCTGCAGCTGAAGCAAAACTTATGGAATTATTAAAAAAGGAGGGCTATATCAATGAGTAACAGAATAACACTTGATGAATTAAAGTCCTACCTTTGGAACTCTGCTGTTTTGCTTAGAACAAATATTGATGCAGGCGCATATAAGCAGTACATATTTCCATTACTTTTCTTTAAGCGAATTTGCGATGTATATGATGAAGAAACTCGCTTAGCAATTGCTGAATATGGTGATTCCTACACGGATTTCAGTGATGATGAAATTCACACATTTGTAGTTCCTGAAGGTCATCACTGGAGTGATGTTCGTCAAGTTTCTGAGAATGTTGGCCTTGCGATTGTTAATGCTTTTCATGCGATTGAAAAAGCAAATATTGACCAGCTTCAGGGTGTGTTTGGAGACGGTGCATGGACTAATAAAAATCGTTTGCCTGATGCTTTACTCAAGGATTTGATTGAACATTTCAGTAGTAAGACACTTTCTATTGAAAACTGTCCTGAAGATGAACTCGGTCAGGGATATGAATATCTTATCAAAAAATTTGCTGATGACAGTGGTCATACAGCACAGGAATTCTATACTAACCGTACTGTTGTTCATCTTATGACAGAAATATTGAAGCCTCAACCGGGCGAATCGATTTATGACCCTACTTGTGGTAGTGCAGGTATGCTGATTTCTTGTATTGCTTACCTCAAAAAACAAGGTAAAGAGTGGCGTAATGTTAAAGTTTTTGGTCAGGAAATCAATCAGCTGACATCAGCTATCGGAAGAATGAATTTGTTCCTTCACGGTGTACAAGATTTTAAGATTGTAAATGATGACACATTAAAAGCTCCAGCGTTTATTAATAACGGTGAACTTCAAAAGTTTGATTTGGTCCTTGCAAATCCACCTTATTCTATCAAGCAGTGGAATCGCGAAGCTTTTGAGTCGGATAAATATGGTCGTAATTTTTTAGGTACTCCACCGCAGGGTAGGGCTGACTATGCATTCTTTCAGCATATTCTTGCAAGTATGAAACCTGGGACAGGAAGATGTGCTATTCTTTTTCCTCATGGCATTTTATCACGCGATGACGAGAAAGCTATGAGGAAAAAACTTATTGAATATGACCTTGTTGAGTGCGTTATAGGAATTGGCAAAAGTCTTTTTTATAACTCTCCTATGGAGGCTTGTATTGTAATTTGCAGAACAAATAAACCTCTTGACAGAAAGGGTAAAGTTCTTTTAATCAATGCAAAAAATGAAGTTGTTCGAAAAAATACACAAAGTTATCTAAAGGACGAACATATCATAAAAATTGCAAATGCATATCATGAATTTTCTGAAACTGAAGGTTTTTCTGCAATTGCTACTACCGAAGAAATTGTCAATAATGATAATAAATTGAGCATTCCTCTTTACATAAATAATGTTGGAACAGTCAACATAAGTAGTATAGATGATGCAGTAGCTGAATGGATGGAAAGTTCCTCGGCAACTCGTGAAGAATTCAATAAGTTAACAGAATTGATAAAGGCTGGTGAAATAAATGCCTAAGGTAATATTAAAAGACGTCGTTGAAAGAATAAAAGACAAAGTGGATAAAGATACTTCTAATCTTGAATATTATATCGGTGGCGAACATTTTGATTATGCCGAAGTGTGTATAACAAGACGTGGAGTTATTCAAGGAAGCACCATTGGACCGGCATTTCATATGCGATTTCAACCGGGGGATGTTCTTTTGATGTCAAGAAATCCGCATTTGCGAAAAGCGGGCACTGTTGATTTTGAAGGTATTTGTTCTGATGTTAGTTATGTTTGCAGAACACGTGATGAAAATGTTTTACTTCAAAAATTTTTGCCGTTCATTTTTCAGTCTGATGATTTCTGGGGATTTGCTGAAAAAAATAAAAAAGGTTCAACAAATTTCTTTTTGAATTGGTCCGATTTCGAAAGGTATGAATTTTATTTACCCGAAATTGAGGAACAAAAAAAGTTAGCAGAGTTATTATGGGCAGCACAAGACACGAAAACATCATATAAAAATCTTATAAAGCAAACTGATGAACTAGTGAAATCGCAATTTATCGAGGAGTTCGGAAAACTTGAATTCAACACGAAACACTATCCAATTAAAAAGCTGAACGAAATTGCTGACTATTGGAATGGGCTGACTTACAAGCCGACTGACGCAGTTCAGGATGGTAGCGGAATATTGGTTTTGCGCTCAAGTAATATTCAAAACGGTTCATTAGCATTCACTGATAATGTCCGTGTTGCTTGTCAAATCAAAGAAAAATTGTTTGTCAAAGACAACGATATTCTTATGTGTTCACGAAATGGCAGTGCCGCATTAGTAGGTAAAACCGCTCTAATTAAAGGATTAACGGAGCCAATGACTTTCGGTGCATTTATGATGGTCATCAGAAGTTCATACTATCCATTCTTGAAAACCTACTTTGAATTGCCAGTGTTCAGAAACCAAATTTCAACAGGCACTTCCACTATTAATCAGATTACAGGAAAAATGTTGAATGATATCAATATCCCTGTCCCTGATATGGCGGCTATTGAGCGATTCAGAGTATTTGTTGAACAGAGCGATAAATCAAAATTTGAACTCAAACAAGCAATCGAAAATATATCAAAACTAATGAAATCTCTCATTCAGCAGGATTTTAATCAATAAATTACTAAAAATAATCAATTTAGCGGTGGTAGACGTCGGTATCAAAGGAGATACTTATGGATAAAAATACTATTGCTAAGATAAAAAAAGAAATGGACCCTATATTGACTGATGTTCAAATGGAACATTTGTTGAATGTGTTAGTTAGTTGTATTGAAGGCGATGAAACAACAATTAATAATAAAAATATTGATATTGTGCAGCTGTTTCTCGCCGCAAAACGCGTTGAAGGATGCTCAGAAAAAACAACTCGTTATTATGATTCAACAATAAGAAACGTAATATCAGCAATAAATAAGGATGTTTTTGATATTACAACAGATGATTTGAGAGTTTATTTGGATGAATATCAATCAAAAAGCGGAGCAAGTAAGGTAACAATTGACAACATTCGCAGAATCCTTTCAAGCTTTTTTGCATGGCTTGAGGATGAAGATTATATTGCAAAGAGTCCTGTAAGAAGAATTCATAAGGTTAAAACTTGTAAAACAGTAAAAGAAACATATTCTGATGAATCACTCGAGCTTATGCGAGACCATAGTGAATGTGTTCGTGACTTAGCTATCATTGATATGTTAGCTTCTACTGGTATAAGAGTTGGTGAACTTGTTAAACTTAACCGTGCTGATATTGATTTTGAAAACCGTGAGTGTGTTGTTCTTGGCAAAGGCAATAAACAGCGACGAGTGTATTTCGATGCTCGTACAAAAATTCATTTACAACGGTATTTAAATAGTCGTACAGATGATAATGATGCACTGTTTGTGTCATTGCAGAAACCACATAATCGACTTTTAATCAGCGGTGTTGAAATAAGACTGCGTGAATTAGGAAGAAAACTTGAACTCAGTAAGGTTCATCCGCATAAATTCAGGCGTACATTAGCTACAATGGCAATAGATAAAGGTATGCCAATTGAACAAGTGCAACAATTACTCGGTCATCAGAGCGTTGACACCACGCTGCAATATGCTATGGTCAATCAAAACAATGTAAAATTATCACATCATAAGTTTATTGGATAAAGTTTGAACAGTTCCAAACGAGTCGCAATTTATCGAGCTCTTTTATAACAGGAATTATCCTATGGTTCAGATTGGCTCTGTATTAAAACAACATTTGACAACCGAACGAATTACAGATACTTTGTGCGAAAAATACGTTACTGTTGCAATGCATGGTAATGGAGTACGAGAAAGAAACATTGACATATATGACCCAAAACCATTTTCTGCTTATCGTGTTTCGAAGGGACAATTCATCTATTCAAGAATTGATGCAAGGAATGGTGCTTTTGGGGTAATACCAGAGAACTTGCAAAATGCAGTGGTTAGTAAAGATTTCCCAGTGTTTAATATTGACGATAATATGATATTACCGAGTGTTCTTATGTTTTCGGTTTTAAATGAAAACTTTTTACAGCAAATTAAGAGGAATAGTTTAGGGACAACAAATCGGCAAAGAATCAAAGAGGAAGTCTTTCTAAAATATTTGATTGTATTGCCGCCGATGAATGTTCAAAAGAAGTTTGATGATATTATGAAACAGAGCGATAAATCAAAATTTGTCGTTTCAAATCGCAATTTATCGAGATGTTTGGGGCTATAGATTGCGAAGGAACACATCCTCGTGTGCAATGGAAAAATGTCCTTACTATTGTTAATGGAAAAGACTATAAATCAGTCGCGCAGGATGATGGTGAGTATCCTGTGTATGGGACCGGCGGAATTATGGCAAAGGCATCACAGTATCTTTGCCCTGAAAACACAATTTTGATGGGTAGAAAAGGAACTATAGATAATCCATTGCTAATTCGGGAGAAATTCTGGAATGTTGACACAGCTTTTGGCGTAGTTCCTGATACTGATAAGTTAAATTGCGTGTACTTATATTGGTATTGCAAACAGTTGGATTTCACTAAACTTAACAAGGCAACAACACTGCCGAGTACAACCAAAGCAGACCTGCTTAATTTGTGGATTAACATACCGGAAATGGGTAGACAAATTGAGTTTGCAACATTTGTTGAACAGAGCGATAAATCAAAATTAATTATTGAAAACACAAAAAATTTAGTCAGGAGGATACTAAATGTTTACAGAAGCAGATTTTGAAAGTATGGTGTGTAAAACGCTATCCCAAAACGGATGGAAATACATACCAGCAGAAGAATTGCCAAGAGAACACTCCGATGTTCTTGTTGAGTCTATGGTGAAGTCTGCCCTCATAAGGCTTAATCCTGTTATAGCGGAAGACCCTTCAAGGGCTGATGAAGTTATATATAAGCTTCGTACGCTTATCCTCTCTGCACAGGCTAATAACCTTGTTGCAGCAAACGAAGAGTTTAAAAAGCTTGTATTTGAAAATAATTCATTTCCTTTCGGCGAAAACGGAAGAAGTGTGTCTATAGATTTCTTTGGAACATTAACACCTGAAAGACTTGCTCTCAATGAGTATGTTGTTACAAATCAGTGGGTTTATCCAAAAGCTGAAGGCGGAAAAAGACTGGATATCGTTTTGCTTGTAAACGGATTTCCAGTTTCAATTGGTGAGCTTAAAACACCTGTTCGAGAAGCTATTTCATGGATGGATGGTGCCGGTGATATTCTCGCTTACGAAAAAAGTATTCCTCAAATGTTTGTTACTAACATTTTCAACTTTGCATCTGAAGGTAAAATGTACAGATACGGTTCAATTAATGCACGATTAACTGTTTGGGGACCATGGCACACAGAAGCGCATAAGAGTGAAGGTACATTGCTTGATGTGCAGTATGCACTTACAGATATGATTAAGCCTGAAATCATTATGGATATTTTCAGGTTCTTCACCCTTTTCGCAACGGATAAAAAGTACCGAAAGTATAAAATTATCTGCCGTTATCAGCAGTTTGAAGGTGCAAATGCAATTGTAAAACGAGTTGTCGAAGGAAAAACAAAGCAAGGTCTTATATGGCACTTCCAAGGTTCCGGTAAATCATTGCTTATGGTTTTTGCCGCTCAAAAACTCAGAATGATGCCCGAACTTAATGCACCCACAGTTGTAATTGTCGATGACCGTATTGACCTTGAAACTCAGATAACTGCAACATTTAATGCTTCTGATATACCAAACCTTGCAAAAGCAACAAGTAAAGAAGCTTTAATTGACTTCTTTAAAACTGATATGAGAAAAATCCTCATTACAACTATTTTCAAGTTCGGTGAGGTTGAAGGTGAACTGAATGCACGTGACAACATAATTCTTATGGTTGACGAAGCTCATCGTACACAGGAAGGCAATCTTGGTGAAAAAATGCGTGCCGCATTACCAAATGCTTTTTTCTTCGGTCTCACAGGTACACCTATAAATAAACTTGACAAAAACACCTTCCGTACTTTTGGCTCAATTGATGATAAATCCGGTTATCTCAGTAGATACTCATTTGCAGATTCAATCCGTGATGGTGCAACACTTCCACTTAATTTTGAACCTGTACCGGTTGAACTCCATGTTAACCAAGAGGTTGTTGATGAAGCGTTTGATAGATTAGCTCGTGAAGCGGGACTTACAGCATCAGAAAAATCAGATGTAGCAAAGCGTGTTCGCATGGAAGCTATTATGAAGTCTCCTGAAAGAATCGCAAAAGTATGTGAGCATATTGCAAACCACTTCCTTACAAAAATTGACCCTAATGGCTTTAAGGGACAAGTTGTTTGTTATGACCGAGAGTGTTGTATGCTTTATAAAAAAGAACTTGATAAGTATCTTGGTGAATATGCAACAACTATTGTAATGGATACTAATAATGACAAAGAAGATAAATATAAAGAGTGGCGTAGGGACCGTGACCAAGAAGCAAAAGTTCTTGACAACTTCCGTGACCCACGTCATCCATTGAAGCTTGTTATTGTTACATCAAAACTTTTAACAGGTTTTGATGCACCTATTCTTCAGGCTATGTACCTCGATAAACCAATGAAAGACCATACTCTTCTTCAGGCTATTTGTCGTACAAATCGTGTGTATGGTCAGGATAAAACAAACGGCTTAATCGTTGACTACATTGGTATTTTTGATGATGTTGCAAAAGCACTTGATTTTGATGAAAAGAGCATTCAGAAAGTAATTACTAATATCGAAGAAGTAAAAAAAGAGTTCCCGAAACTTATGGAAAAATGCTTGATGCATTTTATTGGTGTTGACCGTACTGTTGAAGGTTGGGAAGGCTTAATGGCAGCGCAGGAGTGCTTGCCTACAAATACAGAAAAAGACAGCTTTGGGGCAGACTATCGTGTTGTTAACCGTGCTTACAATGCACTTTCACCAGACCCATTCCTTGATAGGTATCGTTATGATTACAGATGGTTATCAAAAGTGTATGAGTCAATCAGACCTGTTGATACAAGAGGACCATTGATTTGGGCATCGGTAGGCGCGAAAACACTTGAACTTGTCCATGAAAATATTGATGTTGAAGGTGTAAAAGAAGCAACTGAAGCTGATATTCTTGAGCTTGATGCAGACTTAATTGAAGGATTTATTGAAGGTGCTGAAGGAGCAAAGAAAAAAGCAAAAAAGATAGAAATTGACCTTGTTGCAAAAATTCTCTCACATACTAAGGATGAACGCTTCATAAAACTCGGTGAACGCCTTGAGGAACTCCGTGAAAAGCATGCACAAGGCTTGATTACAAGCATCGAATTTCTCAAGCACTTGCTTGAACTTGCAAAAGAAGCCGCACAGGCAGAGCGTGAAGTGGTTCCTGTTGCAGAAGTTGACAAAGGCAAGGCGGCTCTTACAGAATTGTTTAATGGAGTGAAAAATTCAAATACTCCCGTTATTGTTGAACGTATTGTAACAGATATTGATGATATTGTAAGAATTATTCGCTTCGATGGTTGGCAAGATACAAACGCAGGTAAACGTGAAGTCAAGAAAGCTTTGAGAAGTGTTGTATCAGTAAAATACAAAATTAAAGATAAAGATGTTTTTGATAAAGCGTACAACTATATTGAAATGTACTATTAAGGAGGATGTATCTGTATGATTGATAAAACCAGATTACACCTTATATTAAAAGAATATAAAAAAGATTTTCCTAAACTTTTCTGGACCAATAAAACTCAAAACGAAAAGTACAAGTGGGTGGCGGTAAAGCACTTTCAGGATAACTGGGATATAGATGCACCAGATTTCTTGGAGATGTTTACTCGTGCAACAGCAAAAACAGAAAATCTTCTTGCAGCTACGAATTACTTTCCCAGAGGAATGATTATGGCTTTTTGTAAGGTGGCGCCTGAAGAAGTGCGCAATATGTTCAGAGATTTGTTCGATGAAAGTAAAAGTGTGGTTACTCGTGTTGAAACTTTTATAAAAGAATCTGAAAGACTTCGAGTTAAATATAAACCAGAAGATGATTGGAAAGCACACTATCAAAATACCAATTCCGTTACAACATATTTATGGCTTCGTTATCCTGATAAATATTACATTTATAAATATTCGGAATGTAAAGCTGTAGCAAGTGAACTTGATAATTCATACAAACCAACCAAAGGAGCAAAACCCGAAACGTTGCTTGGCTCAATTAAGCTTTATGACGAAATTTCGGAATATCTTGCAACAGATTCTGAATTGGTTAATCTTATGAGAAACTCATTGGATGATACTTGTTATCCTGATGCAAATTTTAGAACACTTGCTATTGACGTAGGTTTTTATATAAGTAGATATTATTCTAAAGGAGAAAAGCCTTTTATGACAAAAGTTGACCACGCATGGTATGTTGGCGCTGTAATTGATGATGTTGATATGCTTGATACATTTATTGCTGAGGGTAGATGGGAAAATGGTTACGAAGATAAACATTTAGATGATGTTTTGAATATGAAACCTGGCGATAAAATTGCAATAAAATCATCATACACAAAGAAAAAAGTTCCATTTAAAACAAATGGTGCATATGTTTCCGTTATGGGTATTAAAGCAATTGGCATGGTGCTTGAAAATAAGGGTGACGGAAGAAATGTAAAAGTTAAATGGGAAAAAGTTTTTGACCCTGTTAAAGAATGGTACTTCTTTACAATGCGAAGTGTATTGTGGTACGTTGACCGTAAAGAAGAATTTTGGGGTTATGGGGCTCTTTTGGATTTCACTTTTGCAGATGTTGAACAAGATTATGAAAAGTTCTTATCAATGCCAGGATGGAAAGAACAATATGGTTTTGAGTTAACCGATGAGAGTTCTGAAATCATGACAGATGTTGCTAAAAATACAATTTTATACGGCCCTCCCGGTACCGGTAAAACTTATAATACAGTTTGTTATGCAGTTGCTGTTGTAGAAAACAAACTCTTGGAAGATGTAATAAGTGAAGCATCTATAGGTGATGGTTATGAGGCTGTGTTCAGTAGATACAACATATATAAAGAACATGGGCTTATTGCATTTACAACGTTCCATCAGTCATATGGTTATGAAGAATTTATCGAAGGAATCAAACCAGTTATAAATGACGCGGAAAATTCAGATATTAAATATGCTGTAACAAATGGTGTGTTCAAAGATTTCTGTGAACAGGCAGAGACGATTAATCCACAAAACCGTGTATTTATAATCGACGAAATCAACCGTGGTAATATTTCAAAAATTTTTGGTGAACTCATCACTCTTGTTGAACCATCAAAACGCGTTGGCGCAGATGAAGGTATAAAAGCAGTATTGCCATATTCAAAGAAACTATTTGGTATTCCTGAAAACGTTTACATACTTGGCACAATGAACACTGCAGACCGTTCAATCGCAACACTTGATACCGCTCTCCGCAGAAGATTTGATTTTGTTGAAATGATGCCCGACACAAAGGTGTTGGAAGGTATTGAAGTTGATGGTATTAATATCAGTGCAATGCTTGAAAAAATTAATGAAAGAATATCTGTACTTTTTGATAGAGAGCACACAATTGGACATGCTTATTTCATTGGCTTGAAAGATAGTCCTTATATGGAAACTCTTGCTAATATTTTTAAAAATAAAGTAATTCCTTTATTACAAGAGTATTTTTATGAAGACTATGAAAGAATTCGCCTTGTGCTCGCTGATAATCAAGTTTCAGAAACTGAAAAGCAATTTATTATAGCTGAGGATGTTAAAGTAACAGAATTGTTCGGTAATAGTGAAATTGATATTATTGATGATACAAAACGATATATAATTAATGATAATGCATTTGAAAACGCTGATGCTTATATGAAAATTTATAGCATCTAATTTTAACGAAAGGAGCCGTAAATAATGGCTAAAAAAACTTATACCATAACTGAATACGGCTCTTTTATTAGAAAGAATGAAGTAATGGGTTATAAAACATTACCTTCAAAAGTTTTTGATGCACTTGAAACATTTATTCTTGAGAATGCTGAAAAGGGTAATGAAACAACTGACTTAATGGGAGTTTCTGTAAGAAAGAATATAGGCAAAGTAATTACGGCAAAAAACTATGTTGGTGTAATTGCACTTAATGATGGTAGCATTATCGAAATCCTTCCTAAAATCTGTGGCGAAGATAATGAAAATGAAGTGAAAAAACTGCTTATAAAAATGTTGAGAACAGTTCAAAATTCACCATTCAAGTCAATGCAATCAACTAATGTGAATGTTGATAAACTACCTATTTTTGAAATCTTTATTCGTATGTTTATAGCAGAAACATTTGCTGTTGTAAAAAGAGGATTAAAAAGTGGATATGAAACAGTTGATGATAATCTCACTGTGTGTAAAGGTAAAATCGATTTTAATAATCAAATAAAATATAACCTTATACATAAAGAAAAGTTCTTTGTGAGCTATGACGAGTTCAATAACAATCGTCCGGAAAATCGGCTTGTAAAATCAACTTTGAAATATTTGTTTAAGTACAGTACTTCTTCAAAGAACAAAACCGATTTAAAAACATTGTTGAATGTGTTTGAAAATATTGATGAATCATCAAATGTTGATGCTGATTTTGAAAAATGTGTTAGTGACCGCAACTCAAAATATTACGAAACACTTTTAATATGGTGTAAAGTTTTCTTAAAAGGGAAAAGTTTTACTTCGTTCGCAGGTTCTGAAGTAGCTTATGCATTATTATTCCCTATGGAAACGATATTTGAAAGTTATGTTGCAAAACAATTAAAGAAACAGTTCAATCCAAATGAATACATAGTATCAGCACAACATTCCGCAAAATATCTTTTTGATACACCTCGCAAATTCTCATTGCGTCCAGACATTGTGATAACAAGAAAATCTGACGGTACATTTTTCATTATGGACACAAAATGGAAACAATTGAATAGCAATCCATCTTCAAATTATGGCATTTCGCAATCGGATATGTATCAGATGTATGCTTACCAGAAAAAGTATGGTAGCAATGCAAAAAGCGTAACATTGTTATATCCATTAACAGAAAACGCACCACAACAAGAAGTAAAATTCGTGTCGGACGATGGCGTTACAGTAAATGTTGTTTTCGTGGATTTAAAAAGAATAGACAATTTATCACAAAATTTACAACAGAAGGTTGTAGGTAGCATAAATGGTTAAAGAAGTAATTCATGACCCGATTTTGTTGGCAATGAAATCGGAAAAGGCTACAATTGAAGATTTGCATATAACGGAGTATTCGTAGGCCATGGTGTTACGAACTAAAGTCAATGAGATAAAGTGGTAATTAATACATAAAAATATATAATAAACACCTTATTTTCTTTTAAAATTTTGTAAACGCTATTTGGAGATGAAAGTATGATAAATCAATCAAAAAATATTGTTGAAAAACATGTTAAAACACATACCGAAAGAGCGGCGGAGGATGTAGCTGCCGTTAATACGTTGTCATCTTTCCTTGACTCCGATGGAAGAATTAATTGTGATTTCTCAAAAAATGACAAATGGCCCAATATAGACGGCACTTTTGAGTTTGTACCTAATCCTGATTTGAACAGAAGACCTTCCCAAAACTTTTTTGTTCAAATTAAGGGCACACATAATTACACTGAAACAAATAATGAAATCAAGTATTCTTTGCGCAGTCTGGCTTTCCCTGCTTTTATTGCATCTGACGTTACTTTGGACCCTGGTATTCTATTTGTAGTTTTAAATCCTGACGATAGAGAAACTAAGCGAGTGTTTTGGAAGTATATATCTGTAGATTTTATCAATTCGATAGATTTTACAAAAGAAAGTGCTACAATAACTTTTTCCGCTGATGAAGAATTGTTTAATTCAGACGATAGCATTACTATATTTTGTAAGAAACTTGAATCTATTATTTCTAGACATTCTTTTGTTAGTAAATTAAGTGACAGAGAACTTTGTAAAGTGGAAATTGATAGAATTATTAAGGCATGTGACCAATATATTACAAAATGTATTGATTTATTAGATTCTCCTGATTTTACACGAGATGATATTTCTCATATGATTTTACCTCGTCTGTATGATTTGTGCAGAGCAGCTTTGTTACTTAATTCATTGAAATTAGGTAGTACGCACACAAATCTTCAATTAGCTTGGGAGCAAGCGATGCTTAAAATTGAAACTAAGTATCTTGCTACCTTCCTTAGGGGATTAAAATATATTGAGGATAAAGAACCTGATGATGGACAATCAGAAAGATTGATGCTAAAGTATTACAATTTTTTATGGCAAATAAGAGATTTTTTAAACAAGGAATATGAAATATCAATACTTCACAACTTGGAAAAAATCCCACTTAACACGGATAAACTCGATGACAAATACTATGAACTTATAGCAAATGCTATAAATTCTGTAAACATAACGCCACAAAATTTGAGTGGTTCAAGATTTAATATTATAAAAAAAGTTCCTTTCTTTGTTGGAAAAGAAAGATACTATGAAATTACGCTTCAGTTGGCAGGCGTATATGCAACAAAGTATAATCGCATAACTGCATATACAAAAGAAAATCTTACAACCAATTATTCTGTACAAATTGCCTATATTGAGACTGAAATAAATTTATGGGGAATTGATTCCAAAATTAAAGTAATAACTAATTGGAGTGTATCTATAGAACCCGCTTCTCTAAATAAACTAGCAAAAATATTAAAAATTCAAACACGTATTTCCGCCAACTATAATGAATATAGTGCACTTATGGCATTTCTGACACAATCTGGTATCAGTTTGCTCGATTTAATTGATTTGAAAGAAGTATCTTTTTATAAGATTATCGACTTGATATACAATGGATTAAGCAAATCGCATTTCAAAGATGTTTTGCTTGTATTGCAATCGTTATATTCAAAAGGGTCAACAGAATTTGGTCGAAATACTGTTAGATATCTATTAATAAATCTTCGAGAAGAAACATTGGAAAATGTTCTGCCTTGGCATGGTGCTAAAAAAACGCTTACACCTAATTTGTATTTATCAACAAAATGTTATCCTTTTGAAAAAAATCCTTTTATATCTAATTTATTTGGTAGTAACACAAGTAACGAAAATAATTTTAGCAATATCATAAATGCAGTTGAAGAGTCTGACTTAAATATAGTACGTCCTTACCTTAAAATCCAAAATAAAATTAATCGAACTGGTGAAATATTTTTTGATATTACAACAATTGCAAGTCAAGAAGAAATTGATAATTATAATGCTCATTTGGATAATTGGGAACGTTACAATGGTTATAAAATAAATGTATCAAAAGGTCTTGTTTCTATTGATTCATATGAAAAAACGACAATTACAATTTTAAAGAAATTGAGCGAACTTTCAAAAATTGGGAATAAAGGGCAAAAAGAATTTAACCAAGCTTATTTAAAGAACTGCGGCATTGTGTTTGAAGATGAACTTAAAAGAGTTGCTTTACAGAATGTATTTGTTAATTCACATATTCTTTTAATCTATGGTGCTGCAGGGACAGGAAAAACACTGCTCATAAATTACATATCGAATTTGATGTCTGACCAAAAGAAATTATTCTTAACTAAAACACATACTGCAAAACAAAATCTGCAGAGACGTATTGATAATCCTGGAGCAGATTCCGACTTTGTAAGTATTGATAGTTTCAAAAAAAGGGTCAATCTGCCTGATTATGATATTATTTTCGTAGATGAATGTAGTACTATTGACAATCGTACTATGTGTGAATTCCTTGGTAAAATTTCTCCTAATACTTTTTTGGTGTTAGCTGGAGATATACATCAAATTGAATCTATTGATTTTGGAAACTGGTTTTTCTATGCTAAAGAGTTAATTAATACGCATGGTTCTAATGTTGAGCTGTTAAATACTTGGCGAACACAAGATGCAGAAATCATCAGTTTGTGGGATGAAGTGAGATGCAAGGAGGGTTTAATTACTGAAAAATTGGCCATCGATGGACCTTTTTCAGATAATATTGGAGAACAAATTTTTGCTGAAAAAGAAGATGATGAAGTTGTTCTTTGTTTAAACTATGATGGTAAATTTGGCTTAAATAATATGAATAACTATTTTCAAAACAACAATTCAAGTGGCGATGCAATTGTATGGCAAGAATGGACCTACAAAGTTGGAGACCACATATTGTTTAATGATTCATCGCGTTTTACAGTTTTATACAATAACCTAAAAGGTACAATAGTGGAAATCGATAAATCGGATGGTAAAATATCGTTTACCATAGATGTTGATACAAACTTGACAGAAGCTCGATGTGAGAAAGATGGGATTGAGTTCATTTCAGCACAGGAAGATTCAACTCGTATCAGGTTTAGTGTTTTTGCATATAAAGAAACTGACAATGAAGACGAGAATGAAAATGCACGAAAGCTATCGGTTATTCCATTCCAACTTGGATATGCTGTTTCCATTCATAAAGCTCAGGGTTTAGAATATGACTCAGTAAAAGTTATTATTCCTAAAAGTAATGCTGAAAAAATTACTCATGGTATTTTCTATACTGCTATTACTCGAGCAAAGAAGAAACTTAAAATATACTGGAGTACAGAAATAATGACAGATATAGTTAAGAACTTTGAAGCAGAAGAGAATGAGCAACGCAGTTTAAGTATAATACGTAATAAACTCATTTCTGAAGATTAAGGTGTTGTTTTATATGCTTAGGGACAATGAGAGCGTAATAACAAACTTTAAGTTAATGTTATTTGGATGATAATTTTATGATTAAAGAAGTAATTCATGACCCGATTTTGTTGGCGATGAAATCGGAAAAGGCTACAATTGAAGATTTGCAGGTGGCACAGGATTTGCTTGACACTCTCACTGCCAATGCTGATGGTTGCGTTGGTGTGGCTGCCAACATGATTGGTGTACATAAGCATATCATTTGCTTTGATGATAACGGTAAGTATATGACTATGTTTAATCCTGAAATCATTAAAAAGTCAGAGCCATATGAAACTGAAGAGGGATGCCTTTCGCTGCTCGGTGGTCCTCGTAAGTGTAAGCGTTACAAAAACATAAAAGTGCAGTGGCAAACAGCTGAATTCCAAACCCGAATCAAAACTTTCACTGGCTGGACAGCACAAATCATTCAGCATGAAATCGACCACTGTGATGGTATCTTGATTTAATGGTGATGTTATGAAAATAATAATTGATGCTGATGCGTGTCCAGTTGTAGATATTACTGTCAATACAGCTAAGGCACGGAGACTTGAATGTATCATTGTATGCGATAATGCACACACCATTGAAAGGGACGGTGCTGTAACTATTGTTGTTGATAAGGGTGCAGATTCTGCCGATTGTCGCATTGCGAATATCACCGAAAAAGGTGATGTGGTTGTTACGCAGGATTATGGACTTGCTGCACTCGTGCTTGGCAAGGGCGGTAAGGCACTTAATCAGAATGGACTCATTTACACCGATAGCAACATAGAAAATCTCCTTTTCACCCGTTATATAGGCAAAAAGGAGCATATGGCAGGCAATAGGATAAAGGGTCCGAAAAAGAGAACATCACAAAATGATGTGGATTTTTTTAAGGCATTGCTAATATGCCTTGACCATTGTGATGGGATATTGATATAAAATAGAGGTGTTTTATTTTGAATAGAGAACCTATCAGACATCACTATATTCCGCAGTTTATATTAAGAAATTTCTGCTTTAATGATAACAATGACTTGTATTATTATGACAAAGAAAGCCAAGAAACAACCATTAGAAATACTCGGGATGTTTTTATGGAGAAAAATCTTTATCGTGATGAAACAAATCATTCAGATAATCCAACTAAAATTGAAAGTGATTTATCAAGATTTGAAAATGAAATTTCACAAATCATAAATGGCAAATTTCTCAAAGGTAGAGAAATAACATTGACCTTTTCTGAAGAAGAAGGATTGAAAATCTTTTTTGCAATTATGGGATTTAGGTCTAAAAATGCTAGTAATTTCTTTGGTAAAGATGCCGATAAACATACGAAGGCTTTTTACTCGAATTGCCAAAGTGATGGCAATTTAACAGACTTGTGGAAAAGAAATCTTGGACACATAGTTAATTGTAGAACGATTGAGGAAATATTGACTCACGAAAAAATTGATAATCAGATAAAAATATTTTTTCATAGAGATACCGTTGGAATAACGGGTATGTATTTTGTAGTTGTTGAAAGAAAAGAAAACGAGGATTTTGTTATCGGTGATTCATATCCAGTTATTGTAAATGGTCTGCTTGATAATGGGGTTCAGTTGCAAATCTATTCAATATTTCCAATTTCACCAAGCAGGGTAATATTACTGGTGAGCAATGGAGCAGAAGCAACACCAAGAGATGTAGTCTATTTACGTAGATGTGTTTTTACAAAACCCAAAATTGATTATGATAACATGTCAATTACAATACGAGTAAAGGGACTTTACAATGAAGAAGTAAGGCACTTGAATAGTATGGTAGTAAAGAATGCTCAAGAAGGAATAGCTTTTCAAAAAAAGATTAATTCTGAAAATTGAAGCATAAAAACAAATTAACACCTATGAGGTTAAATACTTCATAGGTGTTTTTATATATCATTTTAAAAGGGAAAAAGTCAAGCGATTTTTATTTTCTATAAAAATAGAACAAAATGAAGAAATTTATAGATTTTTGTCACAAAATTGCGAATTATTACGATTTATGTACTAGGAAAGGTGTAATAAAAGGAAAGGAAGTATTAAATATGAAAAGTATAGGCGAACTTAATCTTGGTTTTTCAGATGCACAAAATTATATGCAAAGAGGAAACAAACAGATGTTTTCAGATGTGTTTGTGAAAAATTCATACTTAGATGATATGCTAGAACCTAACATTTATTTCTTAGTAGGTGAAAAAGGAACGGGTAAAACAGCATATGCGACATATTTGAATAATAGCAATTATCATGGAAACAAATCTGTACTAAAATTTATAAATGGTACCGACTATGAAAAATTTTACGATTTAAAAAAATCTGGTAAAATTGACATAAGTGGTTATGTTGATATATGGAAGACAATTATTCTATTGCTTTTTGCAAAAAGCATAACAAAAGATGATATTACAATATCTATTTTTGATAAAAGCAACTTAAATGAATTATTAAAAGCTATTGATGAGTATTACAATAAAGCCTTTTCTCCTGAGATAATAAATGCATTAAAAATTGTTGACAAAAGTGATATAGCGGCAAAACTTGTTTGCCAGTATGCTGAAGCAGGTGCAAGTAGTGAATCGACAGTAGAGTTTAATGAGCAACGTCTACAAATGAACTTGTATTATATTTGTAAAAAGTTTTGTGATTGTTTAGGAAAGTTAAAATTAGAAAAAAATATAACACTCTATATTGATGGCATTGATGTTAGACCAAGTCAAATCCCTTATGAAGAGTATTTAGAATGTATTAGAGGATTGGCAAACGCTAGTTGGACATTAAATACAGAATTGTTTGCAAATGTACGTGATTCAAAGGGGCAATTTAAAGTTGTGCTTTTGTTACGACCAGATATTTTTAATTCATTGAATTTGCAAAATGCCACAAATAAATTGGTTGATAATTCGGTTTATTTGGAATGGAGAACTACATATACTGATTATGAGACATCCACTTTATATAGAATGGCTAATAAACTTTTGTCTTATGATCAATTATATGATGCAAACAAAGATATATGGGATGATTATTTTGATTGGAAAATTAAAACGCCAAACAAATTCAGAGTATATGATACTGCATTTATGGAATTTCTAAAAATATCTTTAAGTAGACCAAGAGATATTCAAAGAATATTAAAATTGATGCAAGACCTTATGAAACAAAGAAGTATGGGGAAATATCAAAAATTCAGTTGGGATGTTTATTCAAGTGATGAATTTCAAAACGCATATTCGGAGTATTTTTTAAGTTCGTTAAAAGATCAGTTGTCATTTTACTATTCGGAGGAAGATTATAAACATTTTAGGAAATTTTTCGATTTTTTCCCAAATCCAGAGTTTACATATGATGAATATCTAACGAATTATTCTAAGTTTGAAGATTATATTTTAGAAAACGCAAAAGAAGTTCCTAAGTTTGTGGAAAAGCCAAATATATTTTTGCAATTATTATATGACAGTAATATTATAGCAGCAATTGAAAATGGCAATGGGAGATTTTTTCATTTTTCATACAGAGAAAAAAGTCCCACCAATATTGCACCTGAGGTGCCTTGTGACAAAAACATTTCATATATATTCCATTATGGTTTATACAAAAAGACGCGAATGGGTAGATATGACTAAACTGATTCCATAATAAGTCATTAGATAATGCACAAATGGACTACATTTTAATGTGCAAAATATGCCTATGAGGTTAATGCTAACTTCATAGGCTTTTATCATTCAATATACTTAAAAATCCATTAATTGTAGTATATTACTTCTCATTTTCATAAGCATATCCAAAACGAATTGGTGGGGCAGTTACTGAGATATATACAAACTCATCATTGCTATCATTCAACAAGCCATGAATATCGTTTTCTTCGAATCGGACGACATCACCAGTTTTGAAGTTTTTTTCTTTATTATCAGCAAGCAATAACTTTCCATGACCTTTTATAGCATACCAAATCTGTTCAGATGTATTATGGGTGTGTCTAGGTTGAATAGCACCAGCTTCAAGATGCACTTCTGTGATGGTTACTCTCTCACTTGATGAATTATCAGGATTTAATAACTGCCTTGATACTACACCTGGATTTGATAATTCTTTTATATTCTCTCTGTTAATAAATTCCATATATTAAACTCCTATAAAATATACTTTGCATTAAAATAAGTATATCATAGAAGGCACCCAAATTCAACGATTGAGCAAATACATAATATTTTATTCTTTCAACCCACATTTGTGGGTTGTTTTTTTGTTTGTGTGTTTATTTTAAACTACATACTTCTTTTGTAAATAATCACAAAAGGAGGGTAGAGGCAATTTAATAAAACAATTAAACCAAACATTTATTTTTATAAGGAGTGATTTTTTGATAAACATTGAAGACCTTAAGCAAATGATGGATAAGAATGAGAATTTATATTACGGTTGTAATTATATCAATATTCATGACCACAGTCATAAGTTTGCTGTAATAGACGATGCATACCAAGTGCCAATAGTATTTGTTCACTGCTACAACTATACTGATGATGAAATAGAAAAGTTAATTCGTCTTTTCGATAGTTTCTTCTATTATAAGTTGCATGAATTTCACACGAAGAACAAAATTGTTCTTATGTTCATCGACACGGCTCAAATGTTAGTTTTTATAAACAGAACAGAGCAGGAATGCAATGCTAAACAAGAAAACGACAAATACTTATGATTCTCAAAATTACAAAAGTGCTTTCAATGGTTAAAATACAAAAGCAACTAAAGTTAACGCCACTCAAATCTTTTGAGTGGCGTTTCTTAAATAGTTACATACTTATAATTTAATTTTGTTGAAGATTATTGTTTATATTGATATAATTATCTCAATATGGGACAAAAATTGTCCTACCAATGAAATAGTGATTATGTTAAGATATAGTCATAAAAAAGAAAAGGTGGTACATATGAGCAATATAAAAGATGTAACGATGTTCGTTAATGAAGTATTCGATTTATATGGATTAAGCAAATTCGAATTCTTTTATGACTATGATGAAGGAGAGTATTTCGAAATTCCGTTGTTCCCATACAACAAAATGGATGATGATACTCTTAATAGAATTTCAATTAGACTTGGTTTAACAAAAGATGAAATCTTGAACAAAGATATGGATGCAGCAAAAAAATATTGGAATAAATATCAGTTTTTTAGTTTGTATTCGGAATACTTGTCACAATGGCATTGGGATTCTCGTTATAACCAGAAGAAACCATCAGCAGAAGAGATAGTATTTAATAAGATTTTTGGCGATGGAAAAGGAATTCCTGTAAAAGAAAGATATGACTACCAAGATATTAAAAATAGAATGATAGAGCAACTTATAGAGTTTGATAAGCACATGCCTGGTATATACCATAATAATGCCTCTATTTCAAAAGTAACTATTAATACAGAGGTTTTTATTTCTTTTCCTAAAATTGATGAAATGCTAAAGTCTTTTATCAGTATGGTTGAGTACGTAAAAAAACAGTTCTTTAAAGCTGTTAAAGTAGGGTTAGAAGAGGAGGAAATTAACGAGTATAATTTTTTGGTAAATTGCTTGCATGCAACAGATGCAGTTATGTCTAGCGTATTAATTACATATGATAATGTTTGCACTTATAGGGATGCTTATTTAGAAGAAAAATATGAAGATTTTTATTCATATGTAAGAATTAAAAAGTTCGTTGGTACAGACCCTTGGCGTTGTAAAGAATTCTTTGATGATATGGAATTGGTATATGAATTTGTTGATATTTTCCCAGAATCTAAAGCAAAAATGCGTGAATTTGCTATGAGCGTATCTCAGTTCTATTGTTGCTTTTTATGGACAGATTCTGAAGAGTATAAGAGAATTTATGTTCCTAAAAAGAAAAAAGAAATGTTTGATTGGGCACCTTATGTAGAAAAACTGAATAAATTAACAAAGCCTGTTACTAAAGGTGGATTGAAAATTCGAGAGAGAAGTTCATGCACACTTCCACCAGAGAGTTTTACACGTATACAGAGACGTGTCGAAGTAAAATATGGAGGTAACAAGTAATGACAGAATTATCTCCAAAAAAAATTGCAGGTGAAAACCTTAGACTATTAATTAACCAAAATTATCCTAATCAAGCAGAATTTGCATATGAGTTTGGTGCGGTTGAAAAAACAATAAGTAGATACGTTAATGATGGTATCAATAAATTAGATACTATTCAGGAATTAGCACACTTTTTTGGCGTTGAATATATAGATTTTTTTAAACCCATAGAAAAAGAACTTTAATAATATGGACAAAAACTGTCCTACCAATATTGAGTGCGGTATTGTATTATATATTCATAAAAGGAGTGTATGATATGAATGCTTGTACATATGAAATCGAGATTGTTTATTCTAGTGAAGTCAACTTGTATGCTAGGTTGGAAAAACAAAATTATTCAAAGTATAACCGAAAATGCATTGATGGACGAATAACAGGTTGTGGCAATTGTGTAGGATATTGTCAATATTCAGAACATCCAGGTTATTTAACTAAAGAATTACGCAAACAACATAATTGTATAAATAAAAATTGCTTTTATTATGTTGCCAAGCCTAAACGAAGGAGTGTTTGATTTGGAAGAAAAGATATTAACAAAAAGAGCATTAGCTTTGATAGGCGTATGTGATGAGTTTTACGATTTGTACTTTTCTATTGATTCCATTCTTGAAAAATCTTACAAAGATTTAAAGAATCATTCACATAGTGGATGTGTAAGTTTATCACAAATTGAAAAGTATTCTAAACCGCAGATTAGAATGCTATTAAATAATTTTATGAATAAATATACGCATTTGTTTACTAATGATTTTGACAAACTTCATCCTAATTCAAAGGCAATAAATTCGCTTAAATTACTTGAAGCGAATAAAGTCGGTGCATTGACTCTCGAATATAAAATGGTTTCATTTGATGCTTTTTTACACGAATTTGAAGAATTTATTGTGCAAATTATTGTTCAAAGAAAACGTTATGATGATGTAACTGTAAACTATCATTCTGTAAAAAGGGAAATATTAAAGCATTTCACTCTAATTGTGAATTCGTGCTTTGACAATATTAGAGTGACTGAATCTCATAAAAAGATTAATTTTGAAGAATTAATTATTTTTAAAAATCTTTCGGCTACTACATGTAATAGAAATCATCATCAAGTGAATTCAGATATTGTCATTGTTCCACTACTTAATTTGAATGAATTTGTAAGGTTGCCAGTTCACAAGTGTGATACTTGTGGCAAAAAGTTTATAGGAAATGAAACGTTGCATGTATATGAGGAAGTTTTTGGGAAGATGATTATTTCTGTTCGCAAAGATGTTGTAAGCGATGATAGATATACAAGATTTACTAGAGAATCTGAACTTCATAAAACAGGATACAATGTTGTTGAAGGTAATATGTCGCAAAGTGAACGAAGGACACTATTAATTAAATTATTAGAGATGGAAATACTTACTACTTTTCAAATTTGTAGAGATATTGAAAATGCAATACGAATTTTTAAAGGCGAAGAGCGATATGAGAGAGCTGTTGAAAAATGGCGGTCTGATTTGTTTTTTATTTCCGAATATGTGAAAGAGAATTTGCAATAGTGTTCTACAAGTTTATGAAGAAAATATTGAAAATGAGGTATAATTATGGCAAATAAAGGACACAGCGAACGTGGTTTGTTCGGTGATATTTATCACTATGATTCTAACGGTAAAAAAATAGGCACAAGTAGTCCGGGGATATTTGGTGGGTATACAAACTATGATTCAAAAGGTCATAAAGTTGGTCACAGTGACCCAGGAATTTTCGGAGGATATAGTCATTACGATAACCACGGTAAGAAAATTGGTTCGAGTGACCCGGGTGTTTTTGGTAGTTACAATCACTATGACTCAAATCACAAAAGCAGTGGTTCTAGCAGTCCTAATTTGACAGGCGGATACAGTCATAGCTCGTCTCAGGGTTGTTATGTAGCTACTTGTGTTTATGGGTCTTATGATTGTCCAGAAGTGTGGACATTGAGAAGATTTAGGGACAGTAAATTGGCATCTACACCCTTTGGACGTACTTTCATAAAGGCTTATTACGCAATAAGTCCAACAATTGTTAAATGGTTTGGTGAAACAAAAACTTTTAAGGTGTTTTGGAAAAAACGACTTGATAAATTCATAGAGAATCTTCAAAATAAAGGGTATGAGTCTACTCCATATCGAGATAGAAACTATAAATAAGAGGCATTATTTATGACGAATAAATCCAATTATCAAACTCTTATAACAAGTTTGCTTGAGTCAGAAAAAGTCACAAAAGAGGATTATAAAAAAGTAAAAAGTGATTTAATTGCATGCGTTGTGATTCTCGGTATATGTGCTCTTCTGTTATGCACACCAGCTTTTATTTTTATAGCCGCGGCACTTATGACAATGGATGAAAATAGTGCTAGTGCACTTGTTACATTAGTAATTCTATTTTTAGGAATTGGTTGGTGCATATTTGTATGTGTATCGATTTTCAGAGATACGATGAAGGATTTCGATAAGTTATATTTGCTTAAAGAAAAATATCTGAAAAACCGAACAAAAGATGAAGTTACACAGGATATAAAAATCAAGTGTATCAAAGTTTCAATGTTTGTGTTAATTATCACTACTGTGTTTGCGATTCCTATTGTAAAAGGGAAAATAGCAGAGTCCAAAGCAGATGAAATATATGTACAGGCAGAAAATTTGATTTGGAATGAACGAGATTACGAAGGTGCAATACAACTTCTGGAGAACATTGAAATTGATTATAAAGATAAAGAGCCACTTATTGTTTATTGCCAAGCGAGGATTGATTATTTGAATGGAGATATTGAAACTGCATTCTTAAGCCAGGATGATATGATTTTTGGATATCAGACAGACGAACATCTCAACAGACTACGTAGTTTTAAGGAAGTCCTTGATTGTGAATACGATAAATATTTAGACGAAAAATATCAAAGTAAAAATGATAATATAGTTGTTTATGAGCCAACTACAAAATATGTTCCATCCTACAATTATAGACCGAGTTACAAACCTGATGATGACCCGTACGATATAGATAGGTATAGTAATGAAGAAGACTTTTATTATGACAACTATGATAATTTTATAGATTATTACGAAGCTGAAAAGTATTTTAAGGAACATAAAGATGATGATTAAATAGTCAGTTTATGATGACCTATGTTTTCCATAAAGTTAACGCCACTCGTATAGAGTGGCGTTTTTAATCCATAAATACACACATATAACTACAGATGGCATTGGCGTCGGGCCAGATTAGTCCGATGTAGTTATCTTCTGTATTTATAAAACAATCAAAATTTTTATTTTTTCGTAAAATTTTCAAAACTTCGTTGAAATCGTTGGGGTTTAGTTCGTGCTCAATACCATTAACGGTGATAAAAATTCTATTCATATCATCACGCTCCTTATACAAGAAGTATGAAATAATAACACACCTACCAAAAGAAATGTTATCTAATAAGGATAATGTTTCTTTTTTCGTTTGTGTGTTGATTATAAAAATCATAATAATATTGCAATCAACACACGAGAGGAGATGGCGTTTTAAATGAAGCGGTATTAATTAAATAACCTTGTTTAGGTTGTTGTTTTCTTACCTTACCTTTCTTTTTTTTACACCGAGGGGAGAGGCGTTGTATTTTTTACAACGTCTCTTTTCTTTTTATAAAATTTTTTAATTTTTCACGTTTTTTCTATATTTGAAAAAAACACGCATAAGTAATCTTTCATATTAATTGTAAATAATTACAAAAGGAGTGTTACTTATGCGTTATCAATAACAAGATTTTTAAATTTTTATATTTGAAAAATTAATTTCAAAAAATAATTCATATTTAAAACAAATAATTATTTAGGAGTGAATTCTTTATGAAAATTAGTAATAACTATTCATTTGAAAATCTTGAAAACGAGCTTCTTACAGCTAAAGAGTTAAAACAGGTGATGCGTTGTGGCATCAATAGGGCATATGACCTTTTAAAATCAACAGCTTTTCCTTCAACAAAAATAGGAGGCCGTTACTACGTAACGACCTCGGCATTAAAAGAATGGCTTGTTATGTATGAGAACAAAGTGTTTTATATTTAATCCAACAATTTGATTGTATTCACTTTATCTTCATCTTTAGTGTGTACATATTTATTAATCGTAACACTTACATCCGCATGACCAAGCAGTTTGGAAACAATAGCAATATTCGCATCTTTTTTGTTGATGAGATTTGTAGCAAATGAATGACGCATTGAGTGAGGGCCGTAAATTTTATTTACGGTCTTTCCTTTTTCGTCGACTGCCTTATCCATTTCCGCTGCATAAAGAATATTTTCAAACATTCTTGCAAAGTTTCTTACAGTGATAGGCGTGCCTTCTGATGTGGAAGAAACATATTCAAAATCTCCGTTGAGATTATAAAGTCGTTCAAATGCTTCTTTACACTTTTTACTCATAGGGATTGTTCTTATACTTGATTTAGTTTTTGGTTTATTTATAACATCCACGTAATTAGGGTCCGTGGGTGCTTTTTTATTACGATTTTTTACATGTTGTCTTGTTTTTGTTATAGAAATTGTGTTGTTTTTGAAGTCAATATCATCCCATGTCAGAGCTAGAAATTCACCTGAACGCATACCAGTTTGACCAAGCACGATGACAGCATCGCCAAGTCGATATACATTTTCTTTTTTACCTGATACGGTGTGCATTTTGGTAGCTGCTTCATAAATTTTGTTTAATTCTTTTTCAGTGTAAAAAACGATATCGTCAGAGTCTTTGGATGAGGCACTTTCAGGGATTTTAACATCTTCAAACGGATTGTCTTCATATTTTTTGAGAACTTTGTGGAACCTTAAGGCAGCTTTTAAGGTTTCTTTTGCTTTCTTAATTGTCGACTTGCTGAAACCATCATTTGAAAGGTCATTTAACCACTTTTGAACTTTTGTTGATGTTAAAGTTATAACTTGAACTTTACCAATATATGGAATAATTTGATGATTAACTATCTGTTCTTTGCGGTCGAATGTTGATGCTTTGTTAGCAATACCTCTTTGAATCTCTAACCAATCAGTGACAAGTGTTTCAATATTAGTTTTGCCATAGTCTTCAACTAATTTCCGTTGTTTTACATTGTTTTTAAGTTCGGTATAATATTGTTCAGCAGCTTTTCGTGTTGCTTTGACATATTTTTTACCATTAAGATTAAAATAATAATTACCATCTTTTCTTTGATGTACGCGTGGATTAGACATAATAAAACCTCCTATCAGTTTTACTATACCACATAAATTCATATAAATCAATGCTTTTAAGCAAAAATGTACCAAAAATGTACCAATTTAAGCGTTAAAGGTAGTGAATTCAAGTGAAGATAAGTGAAAAATAGTGAAAATCAAAAAGTGCGAAAACCCTTGATAAATAAGGAGTTTTGCAATTTCAAGCCATTTTGAATAGATGGAAACAAAATATGCTTCACAGGTTTTGGAGACCGCTGCTCTACCAACTGAGCTATACCCCTATATTGTTGTGCTTCAACACACTATTATGTTATACACATTTTTAGTGGTTTTTCAATGTGTTTTTAATATATTTCATATCTATTTTATGTCAAGGTTTTTTCATCGTATGTACGAACAACAGTTTTGTATGATATTAAATTTTGATTTTTTGCATAATATTGACTCATTTTTATTGAGATTTTGTTTTTGCTAAGTTTTTAGCTCTTTGCTTGCAGTATCACATTGTATTCGCCTCTTTTCGTCATGAGTTTAATACAAATATGACAGATTTTGATTAATATAAATTTTTATGACAACTTTGGAAGACCTATATTACGGGAACATTGTTCCCGCGGATAGGAAAATCGAGAGAGGGAGTGAGTATTCACAACTTTTGCACCTTGCTGCACGGAACGAAGAAAAGTTATCCGCAACACTAACAAAGGAGCAGAAAATTCTGTTTGAAAAGTACAAGGAGTGTTGTGTGGATATGTACGGCATTGCAGAGCTTGAAGCGTTTGTGTCAGGAGTGAAATTAGGTGTGAACATCATTGTTGAAACTTACACCGATAGTTCACAAAATTTCAAAGAGATATAAAAATACGCCTATGAGGTTAAATGATAACTTCATAGGCGTTTGTCATTATCTTGAACAACATATTTAATTTTTTAACAATTTGAATTTATGTTGTTTTTTTATATAAATTATTATAAGTGGGATGTCAGCAAGAAGCCACGCAGCAGGACCTGCGTAACAAATAGCATCAAAGCCGAGAAGTGGCGTGAGAACAAATGCTACTGATAATCTTCCGAAAAGTTCTCCGATACCGGCAATAGAATTTGCATATGTAAAGCCCATACCCTGAAGAGAATTTCGCATAACAAAAAGTATTGCAACAAGACTATAACACTGTGCGATTGCAAGAATATATCTTTTTGCAGCAACCATTATTTCTCCGGTCATATTATTTCCGAACAGAGCTATCACAGGCTCAGCCGCAAAATAAAGAATCAGGCTCATAGCAACGGATACAAGCAAATCGAGAAGCAATATCTGTTTAACACCTTTTTTTATCCTGTTGTAATTTTCTGCTCCGTAATTTTGTCCCACAAAGGTTTGTGTTGCCACGCCAAGTCCGGACATAGGAATATTGGTGATTCCTTCTACTCTTGCTGCGGCTGTGAATCCTGCGATTACGTTTGTACCAAAAGAATTAACCACGCTTTGCAGACACATTGAACCGATAGAGGTTACAGTAAACTGAAGAGAAACAGGAATACCCATTCGGATTTGATAAAATGCCGTACGCTTGTTAAGCTTTAAATCAGATTTTTTCAGCTTAACATTTTTGTTGAAACGGAAAACATAAATTCCGTTGAGAAGGCATGCGGTAAAATGAGAAATCAGAGTTGCAACAGCAGCACCTTCAACGCCAAGTGATAAATATTTTACAAAAATTATATCCAATATAAAATTGACAACTACACTGACACAGAAAAAATACAAAGGCTTTTTGCTTTCACCTGTGCTTCGGGAAATTGCTGTGAAATTATTTGAAAGCATCTGTATAGGAACACCATAATAAAGAATGTTGATATAAGACGATGCAATATCTTTTATATCATCAGGCGTGCCTACAAGCTCAAGTAAAAATGGTGAGATTATATGAGATGTTACCATAATCACACAACCGATAATAAAGGCAAGCGCAATACTGTTTCCTGCATAATGGCAAAGCTTATGTCTGTCACCTTCACCAAAAGCGTGAGCAACCGGTATAGTAAAGCCTGTGGTAAGCCCCAAAGCAGCACCTATTATAAATGAATTTATGGGACCTATACAGCCAACTGCTGCCAACGCCTGTTCGTTTACATATCTGCCCACAATAATGTTATCAACAAGTGAATAATTGTATTGCAACAGAGAGGATGCCATAATCGGCAATGCAAAAAGTATTATACTTTTCAATGGACTGTCCGTAAGCATTGAATACTGTTTTTTCATTATAGCTCCTTTATTGCTTGTTATGATGAATAGCTTTATATTTCAAAAAATGCATGAAATAATTATACCACCAACAAAAATAAAAGCAACAGCAAAAATACTGTTGCTCGTGTAGTTGTTATCTTTTTTTATATACAACCAATTCAGGATTTTCGCCATTTTCTTCATAGGTGCAGACAAGGATAAAGTCCATATTTGCCACGATACCGAAGCATCTGTCACCACCGAATTCGCACTCCAGCTGATTGCCGAGATAGGTTGCGTTATCATCAAGGAATTTTACTGTCTGACCATTCGGAAGACGGTATTCGAGATTAATGTATCCACCCACAAGGGCGTTAAGCTTTTCAACCTTGGGCATTCCGTCGATATGTAAATCATTAAATTCGCTGATGAGTTGTTGCTTAAATTCTTCAAACTTTTCTGCACCGTCGAGGTATTTATACTTCTTCCAATAATCAAGTTTCGGTAGCATATCCTTCATATATGCTCGTACTTGCTCGGGTGTAAACTGCTCATTTGCCATATGTCCGACACAGACATCAATTAAATCGTCCATATCGTGATACATATATTCACCGTCAGCATAACACCATTTGCAATATTCTTCATTGAAAATACCGTCTGTCTCTTTGCTGATGTTTCCGTCTTCAAGTGGCATACCGCAACATTGACAGATAAGCTGTCTTGGAGAGCCTAAAAGTGTATTGATAGACACATCAAATAGTTTTGACAATAGTTTCAAGGTTTCTGTATTAGGTGTGGTTTCACCATTCTCCCAACGGGATACTGCCTGACGGGTAACAAAAATCTTTTCAGCAAGTTCATCTTGCGATAAACCTTTTTTAGTTCTCAATTCAAGAATAATATCTTTAGTTTCCATATTGTTATCACCTCAGTGTTATTCTATCACTGAATGTTATATTGAACAAGCAACTATCAGTTGCTGTCAGTTCGATAAATTAGAATTTGTCGTTATAAATCAATATTGATTTCGTAATTATCATCAATGAGTATATAGTTTACATTATACTCTCGTGCAAGGACTAACACTTCTAAATTGTCTGCTAAAACACTTTCTAAAGTACAATCTGTATCATCTCCACGACTTTCAATGACACTTGCATATTTCTTGATGTCAGCGAAATGATTTCTTATATAGTTCTCACTCATCACCAAACAATAGTATTTAATATGTTCAAGATATTCCTGCTCGAAGTCTTTTTGCCAATCGAAAGGAATATAGCAACCTTCGACAATTAAGTTTTGCTTGTTCTCAATGGCGGTTTTAATCATTTCACGAACAATCGGCCACAGATATTCGACTAAATCCGCATCGTCCATAGGGGTAAGTTCTGTATTACCACTACGGATTAAGCCCATCTTTAGATGGTCTATTGACAGGTATGGAAATTTATATTTTTCGAGCAATTTTTGGGCAAATGCAGTTTTGCCTGTATGCGATGCTCCGGTAATCAAAATAATCATTATCTCACCTACAAATTCTTATTTGTCGAGATGATTATACCACCAATACAAAACAAAAAGCAACAGTTCATTTTCAGGCTGTTGCTTTTGAAGTTTTGTTTGATAAATTGGAATTTGAAGAGTTTATTATTCAGCTCAGAATTTTGAAATTTCCAAAAACTTGTATTCCTGTTCGGTAATATAAAGAACAGAGCCGTGGCGAGGGTTCAGATGATTAAGGGAAAATCTGCTTTCATTGACTTTACTGAAATTCATCAAATCTATTGTTTCTTGCATAAAATATCCACCCTTTTGGAATTGGTCAGCAATCATAACAAATTTATCTGTACCAAGTATTCTGTAAATACAGTTGCCCTCCAGTGCGGTATCAGCAACCGAAACCTTGTTAGAATCGGGCTCATAATACGGACCATCAGGTCTGTCTGCCACACAACAGCAAATTGCTTCTTTTTCGCCGTCTGCCTCATACAGATAATACTTTCCATTATGCTCTATTATATCGGCATCAATGGCACACATTCCACTTTTTGGCTTGAAAAGCACTTGTGGTGGAGTGGTAAAGGTATGAAAATCTTTTGTGTATGCATACCACGTAATTGTATCAAGGTCATCGTCCGCGTTGTTGTGAGTCCAATAAACCATATATTCATTTTTGAATTTATCAAATATGACTTGTGGTGCCCACACTCTATTAGCATTTTTTGTTTCTTCAAAGTTTGAAAAATCAATTATTCTTTCGTTTGTCCAATGTACAAGGTCAACACTATCCCACACAACCATTGAGTTGTTGTTTGCCCAACCCTCTTCACTTTTCATATCTGTTGCGATTATATGAAAAACGCCATCATTATCACGAAAGATAAAAGGGTCTCGGCAACATTTTTTCCCTTTAGTCTGAATTATTATGGGCTTGTTTTCATTAACTGCAGTAAAGTTGTATCCGTCCTTTGAAATAGCAAAATGAACACGCTCTTCATGAGGATGATTACCAACAAAATAGCAGAAAAGATATTTTGAAAATTCTTTAACCATAATAATCACCTCTTTAAATATAAATTTACATTATTTTTACTCGAAACATTCAATTACATCTGAGCCTAATTTTACAAATGCTATAAACTCGTCAATCTCTGCCGTTATTTCATAAGTACCTTTTGTATAAACCTTTTTATCCTTTGTGAGAATCCATTCTCCGTCAGGAATATACACGGTTTTTATTGTTTGTCCTTGTTCTACGATTGGTGCGAAGATAATATCATCACCGAACATATACTGTGTTTCAAGTGTGTAGCACATTTCATCATCAGGATACTCAAAAAACATTGGTCTCATTACGGGATAACCTTTTTTACTTGCAATATCCATTTGATTTTGAATGTATGGTCTTAGCTTTTCACGAATGAAAATCAGATTTTTAAGAATTTCAAAATTTTCTTCACCAAAGCTCCAAATTTCGTTAGGGTCGCCACTTGGCTCTTTAAGTCCCGGAGTTGGCTCGAAATGACGATTTCGTGAGCCGTGAAGTCGCATAATGGGGCTGAAAAGTCCAAACTGGAACCAACGGACAATAAGCTCTTTAAAGTAATCACTTGTAATATCGGCACCGTAAAAACCGCCAATATCAGTATTCCACCAAGGGATTCCGCACATTGCCATATTAAGCCCTGCTTTAACCTGACAAGCGAGGCTTTCAAATGTAGATTCAATATCACCCGACCACACAAGAGAACCAAATTTCTGGCTACCTAAATATGCACAACGAGTAAGAGTGATTATGTCATCTCTGCCAATGGATTTAAAGCCGTCATATGCCATTTTTGAGTAGTAATATGGGTACAAAAGTGCCACCATATCGGCTCTGCCTTTATACCAGATAAGGTTATCAAAATGTTCGGGGTGGATTTCAGGCTCTGCCTCGTCAAACCAAAGAGCATCTACACCATTATCAATGTAATTTTCTTTGAGTTTGCTCCACACATAGTCTCTTGTAGCGGGGTTTGTAACATCAATTTCACCTTGCCAACCATAAAAATCAAAAACTCTGTCCGCTCCACGAGCAGTACGCATAAGCATATTGTTACTTCTCATATAGTGGTAGTTTTCACTGTGCTCATTTATTGTGGGCCACATAGACACAATGAGTTTTGTGTTCATACTGTGAAGCTCGTCTGCCATTTCTTTTACATTCGGCCAATATTTTGGGTCAAATTTATAGTCCCCTTGCTCTGTCCAATGAAAATAGTCAGCAATAATTGCAGAAAGTGGTATGCCTAACTCCTTATATTTCCGAGCAACAGAAAGCAATTCTTCCTGAGTTTCATAACGGAGTCTGCTCTGCCAGAAACCTGTTGCCCATTCAGGCATTTTGGGAGCGTAGCCTGTCAAATCGGAAAGTGTGGTGCAGACTTCTTTAGGTGTTCCTGCCATAACAACAAAGTCCATAAATTTACAACAATCACAGCTCCAGCGGGTACGGTTGTTTGAAAGCTCACAAAGTCCTGTTGATGGGTTATTCCACAAAAATCCGTAACCTAATGAAGAATACACATAAGGGATTGTGCATTTTGCATTCACATTACGAATATCAATTGAGGAGCCTTTAAGGTCAAATTCATTGTCCCAACTATGACCAAGACCGAAGAAATGCTCGTTTTTATTTGGCTCAAATGTTACTCGTGCAGACCAAAGTCCACTACCCTTGTTATCAAAATGACGGAAATTGCTATTGAATGTGAGTTCAGGTTTTTCTTCAAGGATTTTCTTTTCATTCACAAAGAAAGTGAGCTTTCCATTACCCTCAAGTTTAACTTTTAATGTGCCACAAGTAAGGGTTACATAATGCTCAAACTCCTCGATTTTCGCATCTGCCTTTTGTGGCATAAGAGTATAGTTTTCATCAATTACCTGACAATCAGGAAAAGATTGAAAACGAATTGCATTCTTGCCACAGGGAGTGATGCGTATAAGCTCTGTATATCGCATTAATAACAGCTCGTTGTTGTTTATAACAAGATTATCCATTGAATCATCTCCGCAAATTCTTATTTATCAAACCAATTATACCACCCATACCAAGAGAAGTGCAATAGTTTTTAGTGTTGTTGCAGGTTGTCATGGGTGGTGATTTTTATACTCCGTACACCTTTTATTTATACTCCGTAAACGATTACCCGTACTCCGTGTAACGATTATAAACTCCGAGTAACGATTACTATACCCCGAGTAACGATTACAATTTCACCGGTGGTCTTAAAAATGCAAAAAGCACTCATTTTCAGAGTGCTTTAAGGTACAAAAAAGACCGAAACCCCTATATTTCAAGGGATTTCGGTTGTATTACCTAAGTTGTACTTAGGTGGTGGTCGTGACAGGAGTCAAAATATAGATTCAACTCACTAATTGATTCTTACAACAAGGTCGCTTTCGGGGTAGCAACAGCAAGGGTGTATAAAATTGAACTGCATATCTGCTATACGACGCTTATCTTCGCCCTCGGGGATATAAACCTTACCGCTAACAAGTTTACTTCTGCAAAAACCACATTCGCCTGTATGACACCTTGCAGGGACTTCTATGCCTGCTCGTTCAAATGCACAAAGCACAGTTTCGTTACTGCTTGCTTTAATTACTGTTTCATTTCCACGGTTAATAACTGTGATGTTGTATTCGTTTGGCTCTTCATCAACTTTTTTACCGGAAGAGAAAACTTCAAATCGAATATATTTTCTTTCTATCTGGAGTTTTGGAAGTTCTGTTTCAAGGAATTTATACATACCACCGGGTCCACAAACAAAAACGCTGTAAATTTCATCCGGGGCATATTTCTTTATAATGTCTGCACCTACAAAGCCTTTTTCATAGCCATCTTCATCGCTATGGCTTAGCACATAAACTACATTGATTTTCTCATTTCTCTCAGAAAGTGAGTCAAGTTCTGATTTGAAAAGGATTTCATCAGATGTTCTGCAACCATAAAGTAAAGTAAGGGTGCAATCCTCATCACCTTGGTCTATTGCTCTCGCAAGAGATAAGAAAGGAGTAATACCACTACCGCCTGCAATAGCGACGATATTTTGGGCATCTCTTAATGGACAATATGTCATATTACCCTCAGGGGCATAAGCGATAACTTCATCGCCCACATTCCAGTTGTCGAGAATATAATCAGAAACAAAGCCATCAGCAATACGCTTAACTGTAATCTGATATTCACCATTTAATGCACTTGCAGGGGAGGAGGCAATTGAATATGAACGAGTAACAACTGAGTTGCCGATTTCAAGCTTAAAGGTAAGGTATTGACCTGCTTTGAAATATGCAAGTTCGGTGTCACTTTTGAAATAATAGCTTTTTGCAATATTTCCATGCTCTTCAATTCTGCTGATTACGAGCTTTTGCTCTTTAGGATGAAGACTTTTTGCAACCTTGTTCACGCCAAAGTCATCAGAACGAGTTGGTAAAACTGCTGGGGCACTATCAATAAACTGTTTTCTCTCTGTTAAAAACTTTATAGTATTCACACTATCCTTGAAAGTGCCATTTACAGAAAACTTTTTCTTGCTCATTTACTTTACCTCCTTTTCCATAGCGAGTATTGCTTTCTTTGCTGCCATATCGCCGGTTGTATAGCTTGGAGAATAACCCATATGTCTTGTAGTATAGCCACCTGCAAAGTAAAGTCCCGGTATACCTTTATCTATCAAATCAAAAACGATTCTTTTAACAATACCGTCTTCCTTACTTGCTTCATAACCATAGATAGTTCCCGCAGGAGCATCTGTATAACGAGCATAGGTCATTGGTGTTGCAATTTCAATTTCTTCTATATAATCTTTAATTTTAACACCTGTTGCTTTTTCAAAATTATCTATCATTTTTTCTGCAAAGGCATGCTTTGTTTTATGGTAATCCTTAACAGAAACCTTGCTCCATTCGTCGCCTGCAAAAATAGAGGTCATATAAAGAATGCTTGTACCTTCTGGTGAGCAATCGTCAAATGCTCTGTTAAGACAAACTGTTGCCTGAACATCATTTGTCTCAAGATTTTTACTGAGTTCGTAGCATTTTCTGTTGTCGTTTGTAGGATAAATGAAATAAGTGTGGTTGTTAAGTCCCAACTCATCTGCAGAACGGTTAAGTCCCAAGAATACTGCAAAGCCTTTTGCACTCAAAGTCTTAGCATTTACTTCCTTTTTAAGTTTTTCAGGAATAGAATTTTCATCTATAAGTTTTGTAAATGCATTATACGGTGAAGCGTTACAAATAACCACTTTAGCATTTATTTGAGTACCATCATCAAGTACAACACCTGTTGCTACGCCATTTTCAACATTTATTTTCTTAACGCTTGTGTTAAACCAAGCCTCACCGCCATTTTCAGTAAATGCCTCAAGCAAAGCAGTGCTTATCTGATGGCTTCTGCCTCTTGGAATAACAGCACCATCAATAATATATGAGTGGAGCATTGTGAAATAGTGAATAGCATTAAGTTCGTCAGTAGGTTGACCAAGATAACACCAATATCCGTTAAGTATGTCCCTTGTTTTTTGACTTGCACCGAATGATTTGAGCACTTCGTCAACAGAATAGTTTGCAACTTTAAGAAAATCTGTATGTTCAGAAAAGATTTCTTTAATCATTGAGGGCTTGAAATCTTCAATGTTACTTACGAAGTCAAGAGTTTTTTCAATGCTTTCAATAAGGTCAAAAATCTTTGTAACTACAGTTGCAGAACCCGGGTCATATTCCTCAAGTTTGTTTATAAAGGCATCTTTACCCAAAGGCATTAAATAGTCGCACTTTTCGTTTTCATCCAATGTGAGCAATCTGTATGCTTCATCAAGTGCAACCCACTCCATTTTATCTGCTGCACCGACTTCTTGGAAAATCTTCAACAATGGTGATTTTCCTGTAATTGAGCCGATACCACAAAGCTCATGAAGAGATGCCTCAAATTCAAATCTGCCTCTTACAAAGCTTGTAGCAAATCCACCAGGTAAATTATGACGCTCAATAAGTAGCGTCTTTTTTCCCTCTTTGGCAAGACGAGCTGATGCTACAAGTCCACCGTTACCTGCACCGATAACAACTGCATCATAGTTTTTTACCATATTTCCACTTCTTTCATAATAGTAATTGAACATAAAAAAATTATACCACTCGCAAAGAAAAAAGCAACAGTTTTTAAGATGTTGATTTTTATTGTTTGGGTGGTATAATTATTTTAACAAATAAGGATTTGACGGAGAGTATATATGGATTATTATAAGCAAATTTTCAAACGCAAATCATTTCATATTTTCAAAGATACGGATACACTTACGGGTGATGAAATCAAAAAATTAAAAGATTTTATTAAAACCGTAAAACCGCTCAATGGTGAAATTAAGACAGAAATTTGCATTGTGCCCGAAACTGAAACCACCTGCAAGCGTGGTGGACAATACTGCATTTTGTTTTACAGCGAAACAAAGGATGAATATTTGCGAAATATCGGGTATATGGGCGAACAGATAGATTTGTATCTTGCATCACAGGATATTGGGGCTTTGTGGTTTGGTATCGGTAAACCAAAAAATATGCAAGTGAACGGTCTTGATTATGTTATTATGATTTCCATTGCCAAAATGCCCGTAGACAAGTTCCGAAAGGATATGTTCAAGTCAAAAAGAAAGCCTTTGAGTGAAATATGGAATGGTAATACATTAGGAATTGCAGAGATTGTTCGTTTCACACCAAGTGCTTGTAATACACAACCGTGGATTGTTGAAAATTCTGGTTGCGATTTAACGGTATACCGATTTAAGAAACCTGGCAAAAGAGGTATCATGCCTGCTGATAAGGTTCGGTATTACAATAAGATTGATATGGGGATTTTTCTTTTTATGCTCGAAACTTGTCTGGAACACGAAAATTATAAATATGATAGAACCTTGTTTGCTGATACATCAGATGATAGTATCGAGCAAACTCTAATCGCAAAATATAACCATTTAAGTAAGTAATCAAATTCCATTTTATAGAAAGGAATAGTTATGAAAATCAAAGGACTTTTAATTATGCTTATAATTTCATTAACACTTTTTAGTTTAACTGCTTGTGGTGATAACGAAACACCAACTCCACAATACGAGCAAATCACAGCAGAACAAGCAAAAGAACTTATGGATACCAAGACAGATTATATTATTCTCGATGCTCGTACCCAAGAAGAATTTGACGAAGGACACATTGACGGTGCAATCTTAATTCCTGAATACGAAGTATCAACCCGTGCAGAAAAAGAGTTGCTCGATAAAGATGGGCTTATTCTTGTGTATTGTCGAAGTGGTCGCCGAAGCAAAATCGCAGCTCAGGCCCTTGTGGATTTAGGATACACCAATGTTAAAGAATTCGGTGGTATCATAGATTGGCAATATGAAATCGTAAAATAAACCGAATGCCTTGAAAGTCTGCAACTCTCAAGGCTTAATATGTTTATTATCTCATAATCCCCAAGATAGAATTATTTCATATTGAGATTGTTATTTTTTATGATATAATAAATTTACAAATTAAACTTTGGTGAGATGTTTATGAAAAAGTTTTTTGAAAAGCACGAGACTTTCGTGTGTATATTACTCATTGTGCTATACATAGTTATAAACTCGTTCTGCTTGCAGAGTTTCGGGGTAGAGGACTATCGTAGCACCATTATCAATACAATCTTCTCACTTGGATTGATTGCATTGATGATTGCCCTTAAACAGACAAAATACTATGGCTTAACAAAAGTAACCGATGCAAAAAAATACTTGTATTTCATACCGTTAGCGTTGATTATATCGGTTAATGTATGGAACGGAATCAACATAAATAATACATATAGCGAGATTGTTTTTCACATTCTCACAATGTTCAATATCGGTTTTATTGAAGAGGTTATCTTTCGTGGATTTCTATTCAAAATGATGGCGAAAGATAATGTGAAACTTGCAATCGCAGTTAGTTCAATTACATTTGGAATCGGTCATATTGTCAATCTACTGAATGGTGCAGATTTAGTACCAACCCTTATGCAAATTGGCTATGCTACTGCAATCGGCTATCTTTTTGTAGTCATATTCTATAAGAGTAAATCCCTTATTCCTTGCATAGTTGCACACTCACTTAACAATGCACTTTCAATATTCAATGTGGATAATAATGTGTCGCTGTATGTGGCACCAATTTTCTTAATGATTGTACCTGTAATATACGCAATCTATATCAATAAAACAGTAAAAGCAGAAACATAAAATTGGAGATGGGACAATGAAAAAACGAATTATAATAATTTCATTGGCATTGGTGATTGTTATGGCATTAGGATATTTATCACTTTCAATAAGACCTGAGTATAGTGGGGTAAATTATAATCCTGCAAAAAGTCAGAATGAAACGGATAAAACAATTAAATTTGATGCAAAGGGAAAATTGAAAATTTTACATATTACTGACACTCATCTTGAACTTAATCATAATTTTGACCCAACAATCTGGTTAGTTGAGAGAGCTTGTGACACTGAAAAACCTGATATTGTTATGATAACAGGTGACAATGTGGTGAACTGCGACGATGCAGAAGAGACAAAGAAAGTGATAAATGCATTGATGAATATTTTTGATGAGAGAAATATTCCTGTTGCAGTAACCTTTGGTAATCACGATTCAGAGCAGGGTGCAATGTCACGCGAAGAACTTATGGCATATTACAACACATTCTCTTGTTCAGTTTCAGTTGACGATGGTGAAGCACTTTCAGGTTGTGGTACATATAATATTCCTGTGTATTCATCTAACGGTGAAAAAGTGAAATTCAACCTTTGGGTATTCGACTCAGGCGATTACGACGAAGAGGGAAGATACAGTTGCGTTAAACCTGACCAGATTGAGTGGTATAAACAAACATCTGATAAACTAAAGGCAGAAAATAACGGCGAAGTAGTTAATTCCCTTGTTTTTCAGCATATAATTGTTGGCGAAATCTATGATGTGCTTCAAAAGTCAGATTCTTGGAAACCGTATGCTTTCAAGCACCTATATAACAAAGAAGAATACTATATGTTCGACCCTGACCGTGTGAATTACGGTACAATAAGGGAATATCCTTGCCCAGGATATGAAAACTACGGTCAGTTTGAGGCTATGGTAGAAAAGGGTGATGTACTTGCAATGTTTACAGGTCATGACCACACTAATGCCTTTGCAGTTGAGCATAAAGGAATTGATATTGTCAATTCATTAAGCACTCGTTACATAGGACTTTGTCATTCAACACAATGTGGTTATCGTGTAATTGAAATTGATGAAAATGACACATCAACCTACAAAACACGAGTAGCCCGTATATATGATATGTTTGATTCTGAAGTTGTAAAAGAAGAAAAGCAAAATGGTGACAAATTCACATATAAAGTGGCTCGTGAATTTGCAGTTAAAGGTAAAATTCAAAAAACTGCAAGTAACATTTACCGTAAAGTTGTAGAAACATTTACAGGCAGACAAGTAACTTATCCAGATTAAGAAATCTTAAATCAACTGAAAAAATTATATTAGAAAAACAGGTGAAAACTATTTGCCAATGATGCAAATTATGGTATTATAATAGTGTAAATCGAAAGGAGTGTCGTTTTGTGACAAAGGGAAAATGTAAAAAAGGAAAAAAAGTTTTAATCACAGTTGTTTCTGTGGTTATAGTTCTTGCAATCATCATTACAGGTGCTAATTTATTAGCAGTTCAAAATCTTTTGAAAAAGGGTAATTCATACAACAAAATTGAAATAGAAAATCAACTTGTGCCAGAAAAAGATGAAAACGGAAACTGGTATTTTACAACTGACGGTGATTTTAAGGTGATGCACCTTACTGATATTCATATCGGTGGCGGTTTTATGTCAAAAACTATTGATGAAAAAGCACTCAACGCAGTTGCAACTATGATTACAAAAGAAAAACCTGACCTTGTTATTGCAACGGGTGATATTGCTTTCCCCGTACCATACAGTGCAGGTACATTCAATAACTACAGTGGTGCAAAGGCGTTTGCAAATCTTATGGAAAGCCTTGGGGTTTATTGGGATGTTACTTTTGGTAATCACGATGCTGAATGTTACTCATATTTTGACAGAGAAGCAGTTGCAGAATTCTACTCAAATGAGGAATATAAGTATTGCTTATTCCAGGCAGGACCTGAAGATGTTGACGGTTTTGGAAACCACACTATTGAAGTTAAAAATTCAGAGGGGCTAATTACTCAAGCCTTTGTTTTAATAGATTCTCAGGCTTATGTTAAGAATAATCTAATTGAAAGCATTAAAGGTACATATGATAATATTCACCCTAATCAGGTAGAGTGGTATGAGTCCGAAATCAAGAGAATGAATGCTGAAAATCAGAAAATCAATTCTGATGCAGAAACTGTTAAATCACTGGCGTTTTTCCATATTCCACTCGTTGAAATGATGGATGCTTGGACAGAATTTGAGAAGAACAATTTCAAAGATACAGACAACTTCAAATACATTGAAGGTATAATTGGTGAAGGTGGCAGAAGAGTTTATTGCGGATTTGGTGAAGATGACCTCTTTGAAAAAATGCTTGAACTCCAGTCAACAAAGGCTATGTTCAATGGTCACGACCATATTAACAACACAACTTTTGAATATAAAGGTATTCAGTTCAGCTATGGTTACAGTATTGACTATTTCGCATATTCAGGTATTGATAAAGTCGGCTCTCAAAGAGGCTGTACTATGATTACATGTAAACCTGACAGCACATTTGCCATTGATAAATACAATTATTATTCTGATAGATATGAACTTGATGGCTTTACTCGCGAAGAAGTTACAATGCAATATGAAGATGTAACATATCAAACTCCGTTAGAATAAATTTAAGGACTCAAAAAATATGCTTAAAGAAAAACTTAGCAAAAAAAATTGGTTTATAATCACCCTGTTTTGTTTTATGGGTGGTATCGCTTGGAATACAGAAAATATGTATTTCAACACCTTTATTACAAATGAGATATATGCTGATGTATCACAATCAGCTATTTTAGGCTCAATGGAAGCAACAACTGCAGTAGCTCGTATGGTAGCTCTTTCAGCAATTGCAGCAGTGCTTACAACATTTGTTATGGGTGCATTAAGTGATAAACTTAAAAATCGAAAAATGTTTATTTCTGTAGGCTATATTCTTTGGGGTATTGTTACTGCTATGTTTGGTTTCATTACAAAAGAAAATGTAGCAAATCTTTTTAATCTTACTGATGAGGCAAAAATTCTTGGCACAACAGTATGGTTTGTTATTCTTATGGATATTGTAATGACCTTTATGGGCTCAACAAGTAATGACGCTGCCTTTCAGGCTTGGGTAACTGATGTTACTGTGCCTCGCCAAAGACCGATTGTTGAGACTGTGTTGTCCGTTGTGGGTACAATATCTTCATTTGCAGTTACAGGTGTGGGTAGTTTTGCTCAGGCAGGCACTATTACATACAAAGCATTTTTCGTAGGACTTGGTCTTATTGTTACTTTATGTGGTGTGGTAGGATTATTCCTCATTAAAGACCCACCTCGCACACAACAAATTAAAACATCTTCTAATTATTGGGCTGACCTTGTATATGGTTTCAGACCATCAGTTATTAAAGAAAATGCAAGACTTTACCTTGCACTCTTGTCATTCTGTTTTGCAATTATTGCATTCCAAGTTTTCTATCCTTATCTTCTTACATATATTCAGTATGTTGTTATTCCTGATAACGGTGGTGTAGAAAACCTCTTAAGAGCACCCGTAATAATAACTGCAGTAGTTGTTGTGGCTATTCTTCTTGCTTGTATTGTAATACTTCTAAAGCTTTCTACAAAGAAAAGAGGCTTATGTCTTGCAATTGGCGTTATTGTTCTTACCGTTGGCTTTTTACTTCTTTCAACAAGCACAAGCATTTATGTTATTCTCATTAGTATTGTGCCAGTTGTGCTTGGCAACGCTCTTGTCAACATACTTTTCAGTGCTACGGTTAAGGACTTTATACCTGAGGGCAAAACCGGTATGTTCCAAGGTATAAGAATGATATTTGCCGTTATGCTTCCAATGGTTATAGGTCCTGTTATTGGTGACAAGGCGTGTCAAAGTGCTGCACAGACCATTATAAACGAAGTGGGGGCAGAAGTTATTGTACCTGCAAAAAATATGTTCTTGTGGGCAGGTATTGTGTGTATTTTTGCTATAATTCCGTTATATTTCCTTATTAAAAAAGGATTTGATATAACAGAAAGCAAAAAAGAGGTTGCAGAAGATGAATAAATGGAATTTTTATACATCAAAAGAAATAAAACCACAAGGTTGGCTCAAGCGTCAGCTGGAAATTCAGGCAGAGGGTTTAAGTGGTAATCTTCACAAAATCTGGCCCGATATTCGTGATAGTGCGTGGATTGGTGGCGACCGTGAGGGTTGGGAAAGAGTACCCTATTGGCTTGATGGGTTTATTCCATTAGCATATCTGCTCCAAAACGAAGAAATGATTGCAACTGTAAAAAAATACATAGATGCAATCCTTTCAGCACAAGAAGATGACGGTTGGATTTGCCCTTGTAAGAAAGAAAAAAGAGCAAAATATGACACTTGGGCAATACAACTTATCTGTAAAGTTCTTAAAGTATATTATGATTGCTCAGGTGATGAGAGAATACCACAAGTTATTTACAGGGTTCTTAAAAACTATTATGAGCTCCTTAAAAGTGGCGAAATCAAGCTCTTTACTTGGGGAAAATACAGATGGTTTGAGTCTTTCATTTCAATCAATTTCTTGTATGAAAAATACCGCGAAGATTGGATTAAAGATTTAGCAAAAATAATAAAAGAACAAGGCTTTGACTATAACACAGCAACAGAAAAATGGAAAAAGCCAAGTCATATGTGGGTGTTGAATACTCACATAGTAAATATGGCTATGATGCTTAAAAGTGAAGCCGTTTCTCACGATTTACTCGGTGAGGAATATACCGATAATGCAGAAAAACTTCGCGAAATCCTTGATGAGTACAATGGTACTGCATTTGAGGGCTTTACAGGTGACGAGGTACTTTCAGGACTTGACCCAACAAGAGGTACTGAATGTTGTGCAGTTGTTGAGCAGATGTATTCTTATGAAGAGATTTTTGCCCATACGGGTGATAATAAATGGGCAGAGCGTCTTGAAGTGCTTGCACTTAATGCACTTCCCGCCACACTCAGCGAAGATATGTGGACACATCAATATGTTCAGCAGGTGAATCAGATTGCTTGTCAGAAAACAATGATTATGGCTCCGTGGAGTACAAACGGTCCCTATGCGCATACATTTGGACTTGAGCCAAACTTTGGCTGTTGTACTGCAAACTTTAATCAGGGGTGGCCTAAATTTGCCCTTTCACCATTTATGCATAAGGATAATAAAATAATCAATTCAGTTATGCTGCCATCAATATTAAATGATAATGGTGTTACAATTAAGCTTGAAACTAACTATCCGTTTGAGAATAAAATGCACTATTATATTGATGCAGAAAAGGATTTTGATTTTGCAATTCGTATTCCATCATTTGCAAAAAAACTTAAATTAAATGGTGCAAGTGTTGAAACAAAAGACCTTGAAATTGCAATAAAGTCAGGTAAAACTGAAATTGAAATTGAATTCAACGCAACGCCATATCTTAAAGAAAGACCAAATAATCTTTATGCTTTGCAAATGGGCTCTTTACTTTTCTCTGTTCCAATTGAATACGAAAAGGAAATGCGAGAATACACTAAAAAAGGTGTTGAGCGTAAATTCCCATATTGTGATTATCAGTTTATACCAAAAACACCTTGGAATTATGGGTTTGCAAACAAGGCATTTTCTGTAGAATTTAATGGAATAGGTGATGTCCCGTTTTCACAGAAAAATCCGCCTATAACTATTAAGGCAAATATGCAACAAATCAACTGGGGACTTAAATTCCCATATAGAAGTGTTGCAAGAAAAACTCCAAAATCTGCAAAGCCAATTTCAAGCGTTCAAGGAATTTCACTTTGCCCATACGGTTGTGCAAGACTTCGTATGACAGAAATGCCAATGTTGAAATAATAACAACTTTGAGTTTGTCTGACAAATCAATTTGACAAATTCAAAATTAACGAGGTAAATTATGGCAATAACAATAAATATTTACTATTCGGGCACAAACGGAAATGCAAGAAAGTTTGCAGAAGAAATGATTTCAAGTGGAATTGTAGATGAAATCCGTGCTGAAAAAGGCAATCTAAAATATGAATACTTTTTACCAATAAATGATAATGAAACTGTTCTCTTAATTGACAGTTGGGAAAGTCAACACGCAATCGATACACATCATAATTCCCTTATGATGCAACGCATCATTGACTTGCGTGAAAAGTATGATTTAAGTATGAAAGTGGAACGATACATTACGGATGAATCAGGTATCCCCGAAAAAGACAAAGCATTTATAAAAGAATAAATTGTTATTCAACCCCAAAAGCAACAGTTTTTGCTGTTGCTTTTATTTTTGTAAATGGTATAATTATCTTGTAAAGGAGATGTTACCATGAAAAAAATACTGTTATTAATCATTCCCGCTGTTTTAATAGTGGCAAGTCTTATTTTTTCGTATTATTCACCACTTTTATTTTGGGGGAATATGACGAACACACCTTATACAAATGATTACCAGATTCCCGAAAGTATTCCCGAATACCAAGTGATTTCTACGGGCGAAAAAACTGATTGGAAGGCTCATTGGATTTGGGATAAGGAAAACCTTACGGAAGAAAATGTCTGGATGTGCTTTAATAAAAAGATAAATCTTGAAAACAAACCTGAAGAACTTATTGCTCACATCTCTGCCGACTCAAAATATTGGCTTTACATAAACGGAGAAACTGTTGTTTTTGAGGGAAGCGTAAAACGAGGTCCCTCTGAAAACAGTTGTTATTATGACAGTATAGATGTTGCCCCATACTTACAAGAGGGTGAAAACTCAATTTGTGCTTTAGTGTGGTATTGGGATGATGAAACAAGCTATTCATATAACAGCAGTGGTCAGGGCGGATTTCTTTTTGAAGCCATAAACAATGACATCACCATAATTTCTGACAACAGTTGGAAGGTAAAAAAGAATGATGCTTATGGTGACAGCATTCTTTATAAGCCAAATTATAGACTCCCTGAACACAGTATTTATTTCGATGCAAGAAAAGATATAGGCGATTGGCTCAATGCAACTTTTGATTTTTCGTCTTGGGAAAATGCAACCGAATATGGTGTCGGTGGCGAAGGTGCTTATGGCAAGCTTCACCCCAGAGGAATACCATTCGTGAAGGATTACGGTCTCAAAGATTATGAGAATTCAAAGGATTACGAAAACTATACTGTAAAAAATCTTTTCGGCGAAAAAATCACAGTTGATATTCCTTACAATGCACAAATTACTACATATCTTAAAGTTATAGCACCTGCTGGCAAAAAGATTCGCATAATAACAGAGAACACTCCAATCGGTGCAGTTTCAACTACATATATAACCAAAGAGGGCGAACAGGAGTTTGAGGCATTAGGTTGGGTTAACGGTGAGCATATTACTTATGACATACCTCACGGCGTTACAGTTGTTGCTCTCAAATACCGTGAAACAGGATATGACAGTTCATTTGCCGGTAACTTTAAGTGCGATGATGAATTTTTGAATTCTTTGTGGCAAAAGTCCTTGCGTACACTCTATGTCAATATGCGTGATAATCATATGGATTGTCCCGACAGAGAAAGAGCACAGTGGTGGGGCGATGTCACAATAGAAATGAATATGACAATGTACTCTATGGATAGCAATTCTTACTTACTCTATCAAAAAGGCGTAGATGCTATGCTTTCCCATGTTGACGAGTCAAAGGTGTTACAGACGGTTGTACCTATTAGTGGTGACTATTTTGAACTCCCTGTTCAGCAGCTTGCAGGTATTGTCGGCTTTTATACTTACTATGAGTATACAGGTGACAAGGCGTTTATTGAAAAGGTTTATTCGGCATCTATTGACTACCTGAAGCTTTGGGAAATGGGAGAAAATAATCTTGTTGTTCATCGTGAGGGCTCATGGGATTGGGTTGATTGGGGCTACAAAGCAGATGTGACCGCCATTGAGAATGCATGGGTTTATTATGCTCTTTCTGCCACAGAAAAAATGGCAGAAACTTTAGGAAAAGATGAAGATATCTCGTTTATTACCGAAAGAAAAGAAATAATTGCAAAAGGATATAAAAATCTTTGGACAGAAAATGGCTTTAAAAGTGATGATACGAAAAAGCCTGATGACAGAGCCAATGCTCTTGCAGTTTTGTCAGGACTTGCAGACAAAGAGCAGTATGACACTATCAAGAATGTACTCGCAACTACTCAAAATTCAGGTCCGTACATGGAATATTATGTTCTTGAAGCTCTTTGCAAAATGGGAGAATATGAACTTGCCAAAGACAGAATAAAAGACAGATATGAAAAAATGGTAGGCAAGGATTATTCAACCTTATGGGAGTTTTGGCCCGCTTGGCAAGGCTCTAAAAATCACGCGTCGACTGGTGGACCTCTTGTTATAATGAGTAAGCATTTTGCAGGTATCACTCCCATTTCAGCAGGTTACGAAAAGGTTAAAATCAACCCTCAATACACTCTGTCCGACAGTATGAACTGTACTGTTCCAAGTGTAAAAGGCTTAATCACTCTGGATTATGAAAAGACTGACGGAGAATATGTTATCAACCTTACTCTCCCACAAGATATGAACGCTGTTTTATATGTACCTACCGGTGCTGTTGTAAATATCAATTCATCACCATATTACCAAAACGGTGAATACACAAATAACGAAGTCGGTAATGTTGAGATTGTGGAAAAAGCACTCGATAACTAATAAATTAAATTTTACAAATAAAAAAATCCTTATGGTTCAAATGAGCCATAAGGATTTTTTCATAGATGTTATTATGCTTTTAATGAAAGGTATTCTCGTTCAAGTTCTTCGTAATGTGTATAATTTTCGGCTTGAGTAAGAAGAAGTTTTGCTTCGGTATATGGCTTAATAACTCTTGCATAAACAGAAGCATATTTAAGATAAGCACGAAGTTCTTGCTTAACTTTTAAGCTTTCAATAAATCCGTGAGTTTCACGGTTAAGAAGTTCTTCTTTTACAGATTCGTCAGGAACTTTAATGTTATCAATACCATATTTTCTTATAAGAGCTGCAGATTCTTTCTTAATTCGTACATTTTTAATTGCGTCAGCACGAATTGCTTTTTCTGTTGCAGTATTTTTAGGAAGATTTTTAGCAATGCTCATTTGCACTGCAACATCTTCGTAATAGTGAAGCATATCTTTTTCTATGTCTTTTTGAGCTTGTAAGACTTTTGCCTTACCCGCTTCACCTGAGAACTTGTTAACATCTTCCATAATGATAGCAGAGCGTTCAATAGCAAGATTAGTTTCTTTGACTTTTTGAATTTCTGCTTTAGCTTTTTTGATTGCCTCTTTACGGATTTGCTTTTCATCACGAGTTTTGCTTGGTAACTTTTTAGCCTCTTTCAGGGCAGATTTATCAACAACAATTTTTTCTTTTCCCAAAAGTTCTTGAGCTTCGTGAATAATTTCCATAACTTCTTCAAGCTCTCCGTCTTCAAGAACACCTAATGCGTGATTTTCAAACATAGCACGAATTTTCAAAACATGAATATATGCTTTGTGCTTGTTTTCTGTCAGGTCATAGAAAATGAACGGAATAAGATTTAATAAAGCACCAAAAGCAGAGCAGAGAATGAGAACCTCGAAAAGATTATTTCTCATATTGTCATCATAAAGAATGTTGTAGTCACTTTTAAGTCCCATTTTTTCGTAAATTGCGGGATAAACCATACCTGTGAAAAGACCAATTACAGTACCAATCATTCCTAAAGGACCAAAAAGCCCGTCAACTCTAACACCTGTTTTCCATTGGTGATAGTCTCTCATATCGGCACTTATGTTATGCTGAACAATATTCCAGAAGGTATTTATGAATGTGTTGAAATACCAGAGAACACAAATAAGTAAAATGTTCTTATAGACAAAATATAAAACTAAAAGAACAGCAATGTTGATTGAGTTTGCAGTAATGAGAAGATTTCTCTTACCCATCTTCTTTATTGCAAGAGGAGCCAATAACATTGACCATAATGATGCATTGCCTATAATGGTGGTAGCAAGACCATAGAACTTTTCGTAATCACCGCCGTTTGCATAAACGAAAGACCAGCCAAGAACAACACCATAGCCGGATTCAAGGAAAACAACCCAACCAGCAGCCTGAATAATCCAATAATATTTATTCTTTGCAACTTCGCGGATTGCATCAAGCATTCTTACGGGTTCGGGTTTTCTTCGCGGAAGAACAAGACGCTCTTTTACCTTGCGGAAGAAAATAGTGCTGATAATAAGACCCACAATTGTGAAAATAGGATAAATTATTCTGTAAGTCCAGATATTATTATTACCCCAAGTAAATGCGGCAAGTGTGGGCAGAAGGAAGCCTGTAATTGTAGGTGCAAGAGAATAAACAACCTGAGAAATACTCATAACTGTCGCTCGTTCTTGTGCATCAGGACTTATAATCTGTTGGAAGTATGTATAACTTTCGCTGTAAAAGCCTGAGAAGAAACTCAAGAAGAAATACATAAACCAGACAACAATGACTTTTGTTGAGTACTCAAAATGCTCGTACGGAAGCCATACAAAAAGAAGTGAAATAAGAACAATAGGAAAACTTGTCAGTCTTATGAAAGGTAAGAATTTTCCACCCTTTAAGTTGTGGTTGTCGTAATACCATGCACGGAAAATACCAATAGGAATACCTATAATGTTTGCAATATTAAGCATAATTTGCAAATCCATAGGTTCAAGGCCTATACTTGCACCAACAAGAAAGTTACCTGCATTAAGACCAATTGTAGATGAAAGAAGAGTTGTCCAGTGAACACCAAATCCGGCACCACTTAAACTTGCTACTTCTTTATATGGAATGTAATTTCCCTTTGGGGGAGTATGCCAATAGGTTTTTGCAGTATTTATTAAATTTTTTGCTTTTGATATAATATTTGAATTGCTTTCATTTTCCATAAAATTACCTCCGTGCAAAATTTTAACACAAATTATTCACAAATGAAATAGTTTTTGCATTTTTTGTTATTCAGTAAAAAAATAATCTACCGAATTGTTTTCTCAATGTATGAATCTGTGGTATCTTGCTCCACAATAAAGTATAATTTTATTATGTTGTTTAGTATCTTGCCATTGCTTTCTTTAGACGGCTATTATTTTGTATTTCCCAAACCGGTACTATAAGTCCGCCTTTAAGTCGCATTGAATTTTCGTGTAATGCACCATAAAATGCAACCTTAAAATCGCAATGCTCACTCATTTCGCACTTTGATTTGTAAGTGTCATAAAGTTTGAAAGCATTTCCCCACATATTGAGGAATTGGAATAAATCATATTCACGGTCAGCCCACATTGAACCACAAGGGTCAATAAATCCCGTCAGTTTCATAGTCTTTGGGTCTGCCATAATGTTCATAATATTCAGGTCACCGTGAATAAGTACAGGACTTTCAGGCTCGTTTGCAACTTCTTTGAAAATTTCAAGTCCTCGGCAAAGCAAATCGTAATTTTTCTTGCTGTATTTACCCTCGTCCATCAGCTTTTTTAACCCTGCAAGGTCGCGAGAAACCTTGTTTTCTATGTAAAACTCTTTCCAACTGTCATAAGTTGCATTTTCAAGGTAGCCGAATTTTTCGCCTTTCACATTATGCCATTGTAACATTCCGTCAACAACATCATTGGCAAATGCTTCTTTTTGAGTTTTGCTTTTCAAGAGGAATGATGGGTCAAGTGCGTTTTTACCATCAATAAAACTCATACACAAAACTGCGATTTCATCATCGTTGTGAGTAAAATAAACTTGTGGCATTTTAACACTTGTGTTAGCACCAAGAATTTCAAGTTGTTGTGCTTCGGTCTTTTCCATTCCGCTCACATGGTACGCCTTAAGAATGATTGCCTCACCGTCAACTTTTGTGCATCTGTAAACTTTACCGAAACTGCCACCACCAATAAATTTTAGACCATCAATGCGTTCGCTCAAGTGTTTTTCTGCGATTTTCGGTAATTTTTCAAGTAAAAATTTATTATCTAAGTTCATCTTTTATACTCCTTATCCGATTAAAGATTTTCTTGTATGCGTCACGACTTTCAGGTAAAAAGGACATTAGCTGAAAACAATGAAACATACCGTCATATTTATAAAGTTCAACATTAACACCAGATGCTTTCATGTTCTCAAAAACTCGGTCATTGTCACTTTCGTCCATTTCTGCACCGCCACAAACTAATGTAGTTGGCGGAAAATCCTTAAAATCTGCAAAAACAGGGGACACATAAGGATTTGTTCTGTCAAGATTTTGGGCATAAGCTGAAATCCTATGTAGATAATCCCAATTTTCTTCAATAGATTTGTGTTTTGCAATTCCACCGAATGGGTCCAGATAAGCATTTTTTACTCTTGATTCACCGCTTGATGTCATATCAGCCCAAAGCGAAAAGCAGGCAATCTGTGAGGGTAGAGGAAGACCGTTGTCACGCAACCAAAGTGTCGTTGTAACCGCAAGGTTTGCACCGGCACTGTCACCAATTACGATAATGTTTTTAGGATTTATTCCTTGATTTAACAACTCAAGGTAAACATCTTTTACATCAAGTAATTGTGTAGGGTGTTCGTATTGCGGAAAAGTTCTGTAATCAACGCTAACCACTGTCGTACCGTCTAACAAATTACTGTATTTCTCGGCAAGTCGGCGGTACATATCAACAAGTTTTACCTTGAAACTTCCACCGTGTAGCATAAGAATTACTTTGTCACTATTGCAATTTTTGTTTTTTAGAATTTCGTAATAACAACTATTACATTTGTGTCGTGAATATGTAAAATTCTTTGACGGTTTATAATGAGATTTGACATTTTTGGTTTTCTTACCTGCTTTATTTGACATATTTGAATTATCAATAAGAGGCGAATGAAAAATCACCCGTAAACAAGCACAGAAAATCCGCGATGTGACAGATTGCATATTTTCCACCCCGTTTCAAATCTATTTTAACATATTATAACATAAAACTAAATTCAATGTAAATATATAGGGAACAACCGAGTTGCTCCCTTTTATTTATTCAACCGTTACTGCCGGCAGATTAGATAAATTGTCATTTTCTTTATCGTTGGGGATTGATTTAAGATACTCGTTATCTCCACGGTGTGCAATACCTACGCCCATAATCTCACCTTGTTTTGCCATTTGTACTGCTTGTGGCTTTTCTACAATTGAATTGTCAGAAAGTTGATAACCCGTAACGCGTCCGTTTTCTTTTACAAGCCCCGTAATGCGTTTGGCGTTAGATTTTGCCTGTGGAATCTGGTCAAGTGTATTTTTAACAAGTTCATTATTTATATTGTTTGAATTATTATTCATAATACCACTCCTTTTAGGGTAGTTTGTGCAATAACACAACAGTTATTCTCAAAAAAATATTGATTGGAAAAATAAGGAATGATATAATCATACTATATTCGACAATTTTTATTGGATGTGGTTATATGTGGTTTATTCTTGCGTTATTATCAGCAGTTTTTGCAGCACTTACATCAATCCTTGCTAAAGTAGGTATTGACGGTGTTAATTCCAATCTTGCAACTGCAATCAGAACAGTTGTAGTAGTTATAATGTCATGGGGAATGGTATTTCTTACCAATGCACAAGGTGGAATTAGTGAAATCAGTCGTAAAAGTTGGGTGTTCTTGATTTTGTCAGGACTTGCAACAGGTGCGTCATGGCTTTGCTATTATAAAGCTTTGCAACTTGGTGATGCATCAAAAGTTGTTCCTATTGATAAATTAAGTGTAGTTATAACACTTGTTCTTGCATTTGTTTTCTTGCACGAACAGTTTACAATCAAATCTTTAATCGGATGCGTTTTAATAGGAATTGGCACATTGATTATGGTGTTATAATTTATCGAAAAGGGTGGGATTTTAATGGCAAAAAAACCAAATATTCTTTTTATTGTTACTGATGACCAACGATTTGATACAATTCACGCTTTGGGTAATAACGAAATCATTACACCAAATCTTGATAAGCTTGTGGCTCGTGGCACGTCCTTTGTCCGTGCCCATATAGCAGGTGGCACTTGTGGTGCGGTTTGTATGCCAAGTCGTGCAATGATTATGTCTGGCCGAAATCCATTCCACCTTGAAGAGTTGGGTGGCAATATTCCTGAATCTCATAAAACTCTTGCAGAAACTTTTAAGAATAATGGTTATGAAACTATCGGTATGGGTAAATGGCATAACGGTTGCCCTGCTTATGCACGAAGTTTCACTCAGGGTGCTAAAATCTTTTTCGGTGGTATGTGGGACCATTGGAATGTGCCAACTTGTCGTTATGACCCAACAGGCGAATATGATAATGTAATCAATTTTGTAGTAGATTTTTATAACGATAATCACCCTCAACAGCAACATTGTGACGAGTTTGTGCCAGGGGTACATTCAAGTACATTACTAACTGATACTGCTATTGAAATGCTTAATAAAAATGCAAATAAAGATAAACCATTCTTTATGTATCTTGCGTTTTTAGCACCACACGACCCTCGTACAATGCCTGACGAATTTCGTCAGATGTATGACCCTGAAAAAATAACATTACCTGTGAATTTTCAAGAAATTATTGATACAAATTATCCTTTGATGGTGCATCGTGATGAGCATCTTGCATCTTATCCGAGAGATGAAAAAGAAATAAAACGCCATATTGCCGAATATTTTGCAATGATAACGCATCTTGACTTCGAAATTGGCAGATTACTTGACGCTTTACACGAATCAGGTGAAGAAGATAACACAATAATTGTGTTTACAGGTGACAATGGTCTTGCAGTTGGTCAACACGGTTGGCTCGGCAAAGAAGATATTTACGAACACGGTGTCCGTATTCCGCTTATTATGGCAGGTCCGGGAATTGCAGAAAACACCCGTAATGATGCGTATGTTTATCTTTATGATGTTTTCCCTACACTTTGCGAAAAAGTAGGTATAGAAATTCCTGATTCTGTTGACGGTAAAAGTTTTGCACATCTTCTTGACGGTGAACACGGAGAAACTTTCCGTGACGAATTGTATCTTATTTTTGATAAATTTGTCCGTGGTGTGAAAGACGAAACCTATAAACTTATTGAATATCGTAACGGGGACAAGGAAGAAGATAAATGGACATTCCTTTATGATATTAAAAATGACCCGTGGGAAACTCAAAACCTTGCAAATCTCCAAGAGTATGAAGAAAAAGTCAATGAGATGAGAGAGAAAATAATTAAGCATCGTGACGCTTGGGAAGAACAATCTCACCCTTGGGGTGTTGATTTCTGGGGCAGATTCTGAAAGGAGAAAACTTATGTATAAAATAGAACTTGGTAAAACAAGCTTACAAGTACCAACGATTGCAGTTGGTTGTATGCGTATAAGCGATATGAGTGAAAAACAGGTGTCAGCCTTTGTGGATACAGCATTAGAGAATGGTGCAAATTTCTTTGACCATGCTGATATTTACGGTGGGGGAAAGAGTGAAGAGGTTTTCGGCAAAGCAATTACACCAATAATCCGTGAAAATATTATTATTCAGACAAAATGTGGTATTCGTCAAGGTCAGTTTGACTTTTCTTATGACCATATTGTAAATTCAGTTGACGGTAGCCTTAAAAGACTCCAGACAGATTATATTGATGTTTTGCTTCTTCACAGACCTGATGCACTTATGGAACCTGAAGAAGTTGCAAAAGCATTTGATTATCTTAAAACTTCGGGTAAAGTTCGTCATTTTGGCGTTTCAAATCAAAATCCTTATCAGATTGAACTTTTACAGAATTCTTTAGATATGCCAATCTGTGCAAACCAGTTGCAGTTTTCAATTATGCACGCACCAATGATTCAATCAGGAATCAATGTTAATATGTATAATGAGTCAGGTGTAAATCGTGACGGTAGTGTGCTTGATTATTGCCGACTCAATAAGATTACCATACAACCTTGGTCACCAATGCAATACGGTTTTTTCGAAGGTTGTTTTGTTGATAACCCTAAATTTCCTGAACTTAATAATGTTCTTGAAAAGATTGGTAATAAATATGGTGTTTCAAAAACAACAATAGCTTTTGCGTGGATTCTTCGTCACCCTGCGAAAATGCAACCTGTAACGGGTACTACAAATCTTACCCGCCTTGCAGATTGCTTAAAGTCAAGTAAAATCACTATTACCCGTGAAGAATGGTATGAGATTTATCGTGCCGCAGGTAATAAACTTCCATAAAGGAGTATTGTTATGAATAAATTCAGATGGTGTTTTATAGGTGCAGGTAGTCTTGCAAAAACTGTTGCATTTCAGCTTAACAGAAGTGGTCGCCACGAAATTGTGTCTTGCTATACGCGAAACTATGAAAAAGGCGTTGCATTCGCAAAAAAATACGGTGGCAAAGCATATAAAACAGCCGAAGAGGCAATCACAGCCGAGGGAGTTGACGGTGTTTATATTGTTACACCTCATAATGCTCATTATCGTTATGTTAAACAAGCATTAGAACTTGGGAAACCCGTATTCTGTGAAAAATCTTTTACAGTAACAGCACAAGAAACTGACGAGCTTATTGCCTTAGCACGAGAAAAAGATTTATATCTTTGCGAAGCTATGTGGACTTGGTTTTCACCATCTGCAAATCAGACTAAAAAATGGATTGATGAAAAGAAACTCGGTAAAATTCATTCTGCCGATTTCACATATCATGTGAATATTATAAATGGTGCAGAGCGTGTAAGAGACCCTAAAAGAGCAGGGGGTGCATTACTTGATATTACAATTTACCCTGTAACTTATGCTTATAGACTTTGGGGAATCCCTCAAAAAATAGAAAGTAAGGGCAATATTCAAAACGGTATTGATATAAGCGAAGAAATTGTGTTTACTTATCCTGACTTCAAGGTGAATATAAGTGCGTCTATTGCCGACTTCAAGGGCTTTGAAAAAATGTCAATCAAAGGCGAAAATGGTGAAATTAAAGCAACCCTTTACCACGCTATGAATGGTGTTACATTCAAAAAGTCTATGTTTAAGAAAGAAACATTCAAGGGTAATGGCCCTAAAATGAATTCTTATCTTGACGAGTTTGATACAGTAGCAAAAGAAATCCGTGAAGGGCTAAAAGAAAGCCGAATGGTGCCACTTAAAGCCACATCCGATGTTATGCATCTTCTTGATGAAATCCGTGAGCAAATAGGACTTAATTACGATAATCTCGAGTAAACTGTGAGGTGAGCAAATGAACAGAAAACTTGACGGAACATTCTTTGAGTTCCATCATCATAACACCCTTGAGGGAAAATATTGGAACCCACAAATTGACCAATTTACAGCAGAAAACTGGCGTGAAAAAGTGAGAGGAATCTCATCTTTGGGTATGGAATATATAGTCTTAATGGCAACTGCTCTTTATGATAAATGTTATTTCAAATCATCAGTTTTTCCCTTTGCAGATATTCCTTGCATTGACCCTATTGAAGAACTTTTGCAAGAAGCCGATAACTGTAATATAAAAGTGTTTTTAGGCAACGGATTTTATGGCGATTGGACAAAGGCAAACCAAAATATTACAAGCAAAGAGGTAATTAACCGTTCATTCAAGGCTATGGAAGAATTAGCAACTCTTTATGCTCATCACAAGAGTTTTTATGGTTGGTATTTTCCCGATGAAACTTGTATAATTTTAAGATATTCTAAAGAATTTATGAATTATGTGAATCTTTGTTCTGCCCGTTGTCATTTACTTACTCCTGACAAAAAGACACTTATTGCTCCTTATGGCACAAATCTTGTAATGGCAAATAGTAAATTTATAAGACAACTTACAGAACTTGATGTAGATTTTATTGCTTATCAGGACGAAGTGGGAGTTCGCAAAACTAAAGTTGACAGAACAAAACGACTTTTTGAGAAACTCCGCAAAGCCCACGACAAAGCAGGTCGTTCAGAATTGTGGGCAGATATTGAACTGTTTGATTTTGAAGGAATGGTGTATAAAAGTGCATTACTTCCTACATCATTTCAACGAATACAGAAACAAATTGAAAATGTAGCCCCTTATGCTGACAAAATTCTCGGTTATCAGTATTTAGGACTTATGAATCCACCCGATTCAAAATCTTTTGCAGGGCATAATGATTCAACTATACTTTATGAAGATTATAAAAACTATATTGAGAAATAAGTTGGTGAAAATATGATTTTATATTTCAGCGGTACAGGTAACAGCAAATATGTAGCCGAGCAAATCGCAAAAATCACAGGCGACGAGTTAATAAGTATCAACGAAAAACTAAAAAATAACGATACAAGCAAAATAACTGTACAAGACAGACTCATTTTTGTAGTCCCTACTTACGCTTGGCGAATTCCAAAACTTGTTCGTGATTGGATACGCAAAACAGATTTTTGGTATGACGAAAACACTTGGTTTGTAATGACTTGTGGTAGCGAAATCGGTAACGCAGAAAAGTATAATAAACAACTCTGTAATGAGAAAGGCTTTTTATATATGGGGTCGGCACAGGTTGTAATGCCTGAAAACTATATTGCTATGTTCGATTCACCAACACCTGATGAAATCGAAAAAATCTTTAATAAAGCAGATACCCAAATCGAAAATATTGCAAATCAAATCAAAGAAAATAAGCCGTTTGCAACTCCACGCAATAATATTCAAGATAAGTTTATGAGTGGTGCTGTTAATATGCTTTTTTACCCAATGTTTGTGAGTGCAAAGTGCTTTTATGCTGATGATAAATGCACAAACTGTGGTAAGTGCGTAAAAGTCTGCCCACTTAATAATATAGAAATTAAGAACAACAAACCCGTATGGAATAAAAACTGTACTCATTGTATGGCATGTATTTCATATTGCCCAGTAAGTGCCATTGAGTATGGTAAGAAAACCCTAGGCAAACAAAGATATAAATGTGAAAAATGAAAAGGGGAAAACTATGACCGTAAAATTATTTATAAGTGCAATCCTTAAATTTTCATTAGGTGCTGTTTTGGTAGGGCTTTTAATCTTTTTACCTGCAGGCACATTTGCATATTTCAATGGTTGGCTGTTTATGGGTATTCTATTTGTCCCAATGTTTTTAGCAGGACTTGTAATGATGGCGAAAAATCCGAGATTATTGGAATCTCGCCTTGACGCAAAAGAAAAAGAAACCGAACAATCTCTCGTTGTAAAACTCAGCGGTCTTATGTTTCTTGCAGGGTTTATAGTTGCAGGTCTTGGTGTGCGTTATGGTTGGTACACATTACCAAAACCTGTTGTAATTGTATCTGCAGTAGTATTCTTAATCGCATATATCCTTTATGCTGAGGTGTTGCGAGAAAACACATATCTCTCACGCACAATTGAGGTGCAAGAAGGACAAAAGGTTATTGATACAGGACTTTATGGCATTGTAAGACACCCAATGTATAGCGTTACTCTGCTTTTGTTTTTATCAATGCCCCTTGTGTTAGGCTCAATATATTCCTTTGTGATTTTTCTTGCGTATCCTTTTATAATCGCAAAAAGAATTAAGCATGAAGAAGAATTTCTCGAAAGAGAATTGAATGGATACACAGAATACAAGAAAAAAGTAAAATATCGTTTAATTCCATTTATATGGTAAAGGGCAAAATATGAGTATTGAATTAGTAAAGGCATACACACATAAAGATGAAGTTAAAGAATTGTTTAACGAATATACAGAAATGTTAATAGAGGGTGACAGTAATTTCAAAAAATATTTGGGAATACAAAACTACGACTATGAAATAGAAAATTTAGAAGAAAAATACGGTTTGCCCTATGGCAGACTTTATTTAGCGTATTTTGACGGAACTTTAGCAGGGTGTATAGGACTTCGAAAAATTGATAAAGATAATTGTGAGCTTAAACGACTTTATGTTAAGCCACAGTTTCGTGGAAAGAAGATAGCAAGTTTTCTTGTAAAAAGTATTATTGCAGAGGCAAAAGAAATTGGTTATAAATATATTTTGTTAGATACTTTACCATTTCTTGAAACTGCAATAAATATGTATAAAAAATACGGATTTTACGAAATTGAAAGTTACAACAATAGCCCTATGGAAAATCTTGTGTATCTTAGATACGATTTATAGGACTACTTTTGGTTGAAACTCCTCACTCAACCAACGGTTTGTAGACTTTAAGGGCAAAAAATCCTATACTGAAGATGAAAGGAGGCAATAGTATGGACCAACTCAAAATCGGTAAGTTTATAGCAGAATGCAGAAAACAAAATGGACTTACTCAAATGCAGTTAGCCGAAAAACTTAACATTACCGACAGAGCCATATCAAAATGGGAAAACGGAAAGTCGTTGCCCGATTCATCAATAATGCTTGAACTTTGTGAAGTGTTAGGCATTACAGTAAACGATTTATTAAGTGGGGAGGTAGTCACAATGAATGACAACAAAAATTCAGAAAAACTCTTATTAGAAATGGTAAAAGAAAAAGAAAAAGCCGATGAAAGATTATTGACTATTGAAATAGTTATAGGAACAATCAGTACAATATTATCTTTAGCACTTATATTTGTAGCGGCTTATGCACCAATGGAAACTTGGTTAAGAGTAGTGTTATTTGTTACCGGTTTTGTATTCCTTTTTGTAATAGCATTTTGTATGTTGAAAATCGAACAGGTTGCAGGGTATTATGAGTGTAAGCATTGTCATAATAAGTATATTCCGTCATACAATAGCGTATTATGGGCGATGCATATAAACCGAACAAGATATATGAAATGCCCTGAATGTCATAAATGGTCATGGCAGAAAAAAGTAATAAGTAAAGAATAATAAAAAACACCTAACTTTTTGTTAGGTGTCTTTTATTGGTGGACCACATAGGACTCGAACCTATGACCGTCCGGTTATGAGCCGGATGCTCTAACCAACTGAGCTAGTGGTCCTTTTCAGTTGCTCAAATATTATATATTTTTTAACTGATAATGTCAATACAAAATAGAATTATTTTTTTATATGGGTTTCTACAATATTCTCACTTATCTCCTTGAAAACAGGAGCACAGTCAACACCACCTGATGTTCCATCTTCCTTAAATATTACAATTACATAAGTTTTATCGTTATGAGTGAAATACCCACAAAACCAAGTGTGTGTAATTTCTTTACCATCGCGGAACCAACCACTTTGTGCAGTGGCAGTTTTTCCGTGATTTGTGACTATTTCCGAATATGCCTTACTTGCATTTCCATTACTAACAACGCTTTCAAGAATATTATCTATTTTGTTTATTGTGGAGTCGTTTAGTACCCGATATTTTTGTGGCAACTGTACCTTTTGGATTACTTCACCATTTTTGTCAATAATCCCTTTCATAAGTGTAGGTTCACGGTAATAACCTCCATTTGCAAAACAAGCGTAGGCAGTTGCCATCTGCACAGGGCTTACAAGCAACTCACCTTGACCAAAGCATAAATTAGCAAGTGCTTGGGGTGAAGTAATACTCTCACTTAATGGTAAAATACCCGATTTCAAATTAAAATTATCAGCTAACTCCACACTTTTGCCCATTCCTAAAGAGGAACAAAGAGTAAGCAACTTTTCTGTACCAACTTTTTGCCCTAATGCAATAAAATATGTGTTGCAAGATTGTTCCATAGCAGTTTTAAGATTAAGAAAACCGTGTGCAGTACTGTTGTTACACCTAAAAACTGTACCGTTTATATCAATACTACCCGTACAGTTGTAAGAAAAATCAATATTGCTTTCAATTGCCGAAACTGCTACAAATGGTTTGAATACCGAACCAACAGTATAAGGCGTCAAGGCACGATTTATAAAAGGGGAGTTAGCGTTGCCAATATCAGCAGATAAATTCAGCGGATTAAATTCAGGAATTGACGCACTTGCCAGAATTTCACAAGTATCAGCATTAAGCACAACACACGCACCTTTGTCAATGTTATGATGTAATAACGCATTTTCCGCAATCCTTTGAATATTAAGGTCAATAGTCAATTGAATACCGGCGGGGGAGAGATAACCGTTTTTTTCAAATTCTATACTCTCACCTAAAAGTATATGCCCTAATGCATCAACATTCCATTTTGCCTTGATTTCACCGCTTTGCTGTGACAAATAACTGTCGTATGCCTTTTCAAGCCCCATAGCACCCTTACCGTTTTCGTCAAGATGCCCTATTAAATGTATGCAAGGCTGATTTTGAGAATATCTGCAAACTATGTCTGTTGAGCGTATATGATTTTCATCAAATACATGTAAAGAGTTAAAAACGCTGACTTTTCCATTTGACATATTTTCATAAATTTTAGTTCTTTCATCATCTGTGACAAACTCTGTTATAGTATTAAAAGCATTTGCAGTGGGCAGACAAACCGTTATATTATTCGATTCGCTATTTACAAGTTTTTGCATATTACAATCATAAATCATACCCCTTGAAGTACCAAGTAGTACACTTTTTGTGTTTGAGCCTTGTGATGTAGTTGATGTATCCAGATTAAGTCCTATGACTCCAAGATTTACGATTAAAAGACCGAATACAACCATAAGTCCAAAAAAAGATATAGCAACTCTTTTGTGCATAAAAAATCACCCGTGTAAAGTTTTGACACGAGTGATTATTTTTATAAGTATTTACGCTTTTTTCTTTTTAAGTTTTTCAGCTAAATCGAATTCAGCAAACTTTGTATTTGCGGTTTTCTTAATGATTGCGTTCATAATAATGTAACCCATAATACCTGCAAATACACCAACAAATACGCCACCAATAACATCTGTTACATAGTGTACCATAAGGTAAATTCTTGAAAGACCAATAAGTGCAGAGAACACAGGGAAAATCCAAGCGATTTTCTTGTTTTTCATAACAAGGAATATTGCAACACCTAATTCAAATGCAGCAGTTGTGTGACCTGATGGGAATGACTTTTCACTTTCAATGTGTCCGCCTGCGAACTCGTGCCAAGCCATAAATATAGGATTGTCAGCGTAATAGATGTATGGGCGAGGACGGTCAAAAAGCGGTTTCATAATAAGGTTAGTACAAATAGTTCCAACAAGAACTGCAAAAAGTACAGCCATACCAAATTTGCGAGTTTTCTTAAATGGAATTAAAAGAGCACCAACAATTGCCATAGGTGTAACAAAAGCCCCACCGCCAAAGAATGTAATAAACTCTGCCACAACATTCATAAAAGCACTCTGAATGTATTCACCAAAGAATGTGAAAACGCTCATATCAAATGAGTCAAAAATTGAAAAATCCATATTCCAATCTCCTTTATGTATTTTTATGACATTATTTTACAATAATTTTCAGCCTTTTTCAAGAGTTATAAAAGTATATAATTGATTTTAGGTTAAAAAAGCATTATAATTTTTTTATAGAATAATTTGGCGGGGGATTAGTATGAAAAAATCAACTAACCTTGTTGGGAAAATAACTAACGGAATAAAGACCGTTAAATCCAATTGGAAAACTGCACCTGAAGGCAGTTATGTTCCTTATAAGGAAATCGCAGCATATTCAGTTGGCGGAGCAGGTGTATATTTTATTACTGCAATTGTTGGTATGATAGGCCTCAGTGCAGGTAGTATGATTGTAGGTGCATCAATCGGTATTACTGCAATGGATTTGCAGACAATGAATGTTATTACAACACTCATTATGTTGCTTATTGCCCCAACACGAGCAATGCTTTTTGACAATACAAAAAGTAAAATGGGTAAATTCAGGCCATATATTTTAACTCTTGGATTGCCCACAGCAGTTATAGGTACGGTGTTTGTGTATCTGCCTTATGAGACAATGGAATATAGCCAAAAACTCATTGCAGTTTTTGTGTGCTATACATTGTTGCAGTTTTTTTCACCGTTTTATAGTTCAGCGTATGCAGGGCTTGTTCAGGTTATGTCAGCAAACTCAAAAGAACGCTCATGGATTATCGAAATCAGTTCAATTATTTATTCTTTTGCACCAACGGTTATAAATCCCGTTATGCCACTTATTGGACCGCTTGACGATATTAAAACATATCGTATAGGTTTTCCTGTATTCTGCACAATCGGTATAATTGTAAGTATGCTTTGCGTTTTCGGTACTAAAGAACGCGTTATTGTGCCAAAACAGTATGTTCAGAAAATGAATTTCTTTGAGGGACTTAAAAAGGTTTCTCATAATAAATATTTTTGGATTATCAATGTTTCTCAATGGCTTAGTTTCTTAAATCAGGGCTACGGATATATTTTTCAATGGATATTCTATTACGGAATGAACAATCCTGCAGTTTATTCAATTATGACAGTAATTAAAGGTGAAGCATATACACCGGGTATGGTTGCCGCAGCACCTCTTACCAACAAACTTGGCAAAAAACGAATTTGCTTGATTTCGCTTTCAATTCAAGTAATTTGCCTTGTGCTTATGATATTCCTTTATAAAAATTATGTGTTGTTGTTTATCTGTATTTTTATAAAAGAAATGGTTGGTGCGGTTTCAATTATCTATCTTCCTGCAATGAAAGCAGATATGATGGATTATCAGCAGTATAAAACAGGAGATAGACTTGAAGGGTTTATCGACCAAAGCGGTGTGCTTATAGGCAGTATTGTAGCATTGGCTACAGGCTATGTTTTCCCGCTTATCTTCAAGGCTTACGGTTTTACAAATAACTATGATGATTTGTATATGGCAGATTTCAGAAATCCACTTGTAAGAATTGTTATTATCTGTGCAATTGTGGGTACAATTCTTTCAATAATCCCATTCCTTTTCTATGATTTAAGTGAAGAAAAGAGAAAGAATATGATTACCGCACTTAAAATCAGAGCAATGTTTGCAGATTTTGACCGTGAAGATTTTGATAATTCAAAACTTTGTGAAAACCTTGAACTTGTTTATAAGGCAGAAAAAGTGCTGAAAGAATATGAGCATTACTCAACAAAGCAAGAAAAAGAAAAGTATTTGTCAGCAAAAATTGTATGCGATGAGGTTGAAAAACTTAAAGCAGAGAATACTGCTAAGTGGAACAGAATAACAGAACAATATCAAAACCTTAAAGTATAAAAATAAGAGCAGTCGTAAGACTGCTCTTAATTTTTACTTATTTTTGCCAATTGATTTTAAGTTCTGTAATATCAAGTCCGTTGTTTGTAGGATACCATTTCTCACGAAGTAATATATTACTTTCATTTGCGTCAATATTTACTTCTAAAAGATTGGTGCAATTATAGAATGCATATTCCTGAATTTCCTGAATAGATTCAGGGAGTGTTACTTTTGTTAGTGCAGTGCAATATGCAAAGGCATCTTTTCCGATTTGTTCTAATCCGTTTGGGAAATTGATGTCTTCAAGTGAACCACAACGGAAAAAGGCTTTTTCATTAATAAACTTAATACTGTCAGGTAAGATTACTTTTGTAATCTTACCACACTTATAAAATGCTTTTGTACGGATTTGTTCCACTCCGTCAGCTACAACATATTCGCCCTCTTTAGCAGGTGGGAAGAATACAACAGTTTTCATATCTTTAGTGTAAATTACGCCGTCGATGTCACAATAATATTCATTTGCTTCGTCAACTTTATATTCTTTGATATGCTGATTATTCTCAAGTGCCCAAACACCGATTTCTTCAACATTTTTACCGATATGAAACTCAGTAACATATTCAAGATTTGTAGCGGCAAAGTCAGCAATTTTTGTAACGGGAACGCCTTCATATTTATCAGGAATAACAATTTTTGTAACAGTCGATTTGTTAGGAACTCCTGTAACTATTGCCTCGCCATTTTCAATTTTGTAATCAATTGTTTCGTTTTCACCACTTAAAAGCGAGGTTACTGAACTGCAACCTGAAAACAGTAAGCAGATGCAGATTAAAAGTGCTGAAACTTTAAGTATTCTTTTCTTCATATTAAACTGTCTCACTTTCTACTTTGTTTTCGTTCTCAATTGCACGAACTCTCTCTTGCAACTCTCTAACACACATATCGTGTTTTTCGCGTGTCAAGTCGTAGAAGATAAATGGTGCTGTCAAAAGTACAAGACCAATTACTGAACCCCAAGTATAAAGGTTGAATACATTGTTAAGGATTTGTGAATCAAAAAGTACATCCCAGTCAGATGTAAAGCCAACTCTTGAAAGTAACCAAGGCATAATATAACCGATAGCCACAGTAACAGGGTTCAAGAACCAACCGAAAACACCAGACATAGCATCTGCGCGTTCGCCATATTTCCATTGGTGATATGTAAGGATATCAGCATTAAGACCAACATTAACACCGTCCACAACAGGGGCAATGGCGTTTTTTAGGAAGAGTGCAAATAAGAATATGAAAATATTTTCCATCTTAACAGCAAGGGCAATACCTAAAACAGTAAGAAGTGTAATACCTCGGAAAGAAATAAGAATATTTCTCTTTTGGAATCGCTTTGTAAGGATTGGGCAAAGAATGTTGCCAAAAGTCATACCCATAACAACAATGTTACCTGCAATACCTGAGAACCATTCCATACGAAGTGAATATACAAACCACCAGCTAAGAAGATTACCAACAAGACCGTGCCATTGTCCTAGTACATTTGAAATATTTGTAATCCAAAAGTATTTGTTTTTTAGAACATTTTTAGCACCCTTGAAGAATGTAACTTTTGCGCGTTTTTCCATTGGTGGCTCAATAACTCTTTCTTTACAAAATACTGCAAGTAAAGACATAGCAGCACCGACAAATGTAAAAATAGGAATAAACACTTTATATGTTTTAATATTTAAGTAACCGCCGGTTGATGCAATAAGCATTGGCCAGATAGCAGAAACAATTGATGAGAAAAGACCAGATAAAATAGGTGTAATTGAATGTAGCTTCTGTCTTTCCTGTGAGTTAGGTGTCATAAAGGTAACAAGAGTGTTAACACCGATATAGTTGTTGTAGAAATATGACATTAAAGTAAATGCAAAGTGAAGAATAATGAGTTTGTTTGTGTAAGTCATATTCTGCACAGGAAGATAAGGAATGGCAGAAACCATAAATGCACTTGGAATTGCACAAAGAAGCACAAATGGCTTGAATCTACCGTATTTTGCACAGAACTTTCTACGAATAAACCAATGAAGATAATCCCAGATAGCACCTGCAACGAGTATGTTGCCAACTAACTGTGGAAGTCCGTTGATAACTGACTCAAACATTCCTTGTGGCAAGAAATAACAACCAATACCAATTATGAGCTTACCACTATAACAAAGATGAGCAAAAATCTTTGTTTTCTTTTCAAGTCTACCATGATTTTCATAAATCAATACATTTATTGGATTCATAAACATAAGCACATATCCAAGTACCGTGCTTATAATATTGATAACTGAAAAGTCAATGGTTGCAATTCCCATAACCGCTCCACAAAAGTAACTTGCAGAAAAGGTAACATACATTGCCACAGCTCCAAAAACATAAGCTCCACCTTGTGCAAGGGTGTAAGCTAACATTTCTTTAAGAGTTAAATATTCCCCTTCGTTAGGAGTGTTCCAGTTATTTTTAACATAAGAGGGGAGACTCTTAACTTTTTCTATAATTTCAGTTTTGTTCATTTCTTCATCCCTTTCCAAAACCTATAAAAATTATACTATAAATAAGTAATAAAATAAAGGGAAGAATTATAAAACAATATTTTTCGTCAAAGTGATTATAATCAAAGCAGTTTGTCTGTTATAAATGACGAAAAAAGGTGGTCATTATGACCACCTTAGATAAGTTTAAGAGAAAAATTAAATAATGAACAGTAATACTGTATATGCTACATATATTCCAAGAAGTAAAACACCTTGCCAACGCGAAAGCTTCTGTTTGATAAGTGTAGGAACAGTAAGAATAAGCATAACTCCAAGCATAACAGGAATGTCAAGTACCAAAGATGAGTTAATACCGGCAATATAACCCGAAACAGGAACATCAAAAGGATTAAGTGTAACTGAAACACCGCTAACAAGTACAAGGTTGAAAAGGTTTGCACCGATAATGTTACCGAGAGAAAGTGAACCGTGACCTTTGATAAGAGATGTAATTGCAGTTACAAGTTCAGGAAGTGATGTGCCGAGAGCAACTATTGTAAGACCAATAACTTTTTCAGAAACACCACATTCGCGAGCAATTGTCTGTGCGTTTTCGTTAAGTAGACTTGCGCCGATTGCAATAAATACAGCACCAATAATAAGCAAAACAATATCTTTTAATAAACTGTCTTTAGTGCCTGCTTCCTTTGACTCAACCGTATGGTCTTCACCACTGCGTGCTTCAAGTTCAGCTTCACTAGTCAAAGCACCAATTTGTTCTTCTAATTGAACAGTTTCAATACTTGCAGCAGTTTTTTTCATTCTCACAACGGTTGTTACCATATAAACAACAAATATTGCAAGTAATATAAGACCAATTGTTCGTGAGAATGTACCAAGTACATAAGATGAGAAACAGTAAACCGCTGCTGAACCAAAGAAAAATGAAACAGGAACAATCATACTTTTTCTTGCCGCAGGACCAGGGCTTATTGCAATAGTAATAGCAGAAATCAAAGCAGTGTTACAAATAATTGAACCGAGTGCATTACCGTAAGCAATGTCACCAACGCCTTTAACTGCAGCTCCTGCTGAAACCATAACTTCAGGAAGTGTTGTACCGATTGAAACAACCGTTGCACCAATCAAAATTTCTGGTAAGTGGAAGCGTCTTGCAATACCTGAAGCACCGTCAACAAACCAGTCACCGCCCTTAATGAGCAGTATAAGTCCAATAATCAACCAAAAAATAGGCACTAACAAATTCATTCTTACATTCTCCTTAAATAAAAAACGGAACTCATAAAACGAGCCCCGTCATAGTTGCTTAAAAACTACATTTCAAAGCAAATAGAAACTTTAAGTTTCTATGACAGACTCCACCCTTGCTTCAAGTACACAGAGATTATATACCACATTGTTAAAAAAGTCAACAAGTTATCCTCAACTCGTTGACTTTTTCTAATTATTTAGTTTTTGCTGAAAGAGTTTTTAATCAACTCTCTTGCAGATGTAAGGTTAAGTTCTTTATCAAGATACATAAGTTGTACCATAAGGTTGCCTGCGGCAGTTGCCTCAACAGGACCTGCAATAACCTTTTTGCCTGTGTACTTTTCAGTAAGAGAGTTAAGATAACTGTCTTTGCATCCACCACCCACAATGTTAATAACATCAATCTGCTTGTTACTGATTTCTTCAATAACTTTCACAGCATCATTATAAGTTTTTGCAAGTGAGTGATAAACAGAGTTAAGCACATCACCAATTGGTAATTCAGGTTTACCTAAATAATTTTGGATTGCCTCAATCATATTGTCAGGTGCTAAAAAGTCAGGAGCATTAGGATTTATGTACTCTACAAAATCACTATCCATAGCCATTTGCATCATTTCATCATAAGTATATTTCTTGTCAAGATTTTTACGGATATTCTGTAAAAGCCACAAACCCATAATATTCTCAAGAAAACGATAACGATGAAGAATGCCACCCTCGTTAGTAAAGCCGGAATTCATAGCGATATCACAAGTAACAGGGTAAGCATTTTCTGTGCCAATAAGACTCCAAGTACCTGACGAAATATAAATTCCGTTATCACCAACAGAGCAAGCGGCCACTGCAGATGCAGTATCGTGAGAAGCACAAAGAATAACAGTAGTGTCAAAACCTACTTCAGCTTTCACATCTTCACTTAAATTACCTACAACTGTACCGGGTAATGAAAGGGGAGTGAAGATTTTTTTATTGATACCTAACTTATCAAGTATTTCTTCATCTCTTTCAAAAGTGTTTACATTAACAAGACCACCTGTTGTTGTGAGAGTGTACTCGTTTCTGATTTCACCTGTAAGTTTGAAAGAGAAATATTCAGGCATCATTAAAAAGTATTCTGCTTTGTCGAGTTTACCACTCTTTTTATCACAGTATAATTGATAAATAGAGTTGTAATTTGTTGCTTGGATACCTGTGCGTTCATACAACTCTTTTCGTGGAATAATTTTATCAATTTCTTCAGGAATTCCCGAAGTTCTTGCGTCTCGATATGACACTGCAGGTAAAATCTCTTTTTTGTCCTTGTCAAGAAGAACATAGTCAACACCCCAAGTGTCAATAGCAACAGTATCAGGGGTAATGCCACGATTTTTACACTCTTTAAGCCCATTTTTAATTTCTGTAAAGAGTTTTTCAATGTCCCAACAAAGTGTACCGTCAATATCTACTATTCCGTTTTCAAAACGATATATTTCTTCAAGTTGTAATTTGTCATTTTCAATGTAACCGAGAATATGACGACCACTTGAAGCACCCATATCAATAGCTAAACAGTATTTCATTAAATGACACCCTTTTGAAGAATAAGATTAGCATAAAGTGCAGATTCACCTGTTGCAATAATTGCATAGCACTTTTTAGCCTCTTCGTAAAATGCAAAACGCTCAATTTCTCCGAAAGCATCAGCACCGCGGTCATCGTGCTTTTTAACGATTTCTTTGTATTCGTCCCAGATTGGAGTTTCTACATTGTCACCAGCCATAACCTGCATAAGTGATACAGGATTTTCTACATAAGTGTCAAGTGGGAATACTGTAAGAATAGCGTCAAGAAGTTCTGTAGCAGAGTGTCCGTCAGCACGAAGTACTATTGCGTTCTTGCCCATACTTTCAGCAGGAAAGTTACCGTCAGCAATAACTATTCTGTCGCTGTGTCCCATTTCACAAAGAACTTTAAGCATTTCGGGAGAAAGGATTTTTGGAATATTTTTAAGCATAATCAATCTTCCTTATTATAATGTTTGTAACCAGGGTGTTTACCTGTAACACCATAGTAGTTATCTCTTAAATATAAGAGTTTGTCAATGTTTTCTTTAGAAATTTCTTTAGCACCGCCAAGAAGGTGAGCAGTAAGAGAAATTTTAGCAAACAACTCGAGTGTTTCCATTCTGTAATATGCAGTAATAAGGTCACAACCAACAGCAAGTGCACCGTGATTTTGAAGAAGCATAACATCATGCTCTTTAAGATAAGGTGCAATAGCCTCAGGCACTTCGTTTGTACTTGGTGTACCATAAGGTGTAAGTGGAATTGAACCGATTGCAACAACAGTTTCAATCATTGAATATTCATCAAGGCTCTTACCTGCAACTGCATAACCTGTGGCTGTTGGTGGGTGAGCGTGCACAACTGCACCAACATCTTCACGCTCTTTGTAGCAACGAAGATGCATTTTAATCTCACTTGATGGTCTGTAAGGAGCACCCTCAAGTACTTCACCGTTTTCGTTGATTACAACAAGTTTTTCAGGTGTAATAAAACTTTTGCTTATACCGGTTGGTGTTGCCATATATTTTCCGTCAGGAAGTTTTACTGAAACATTACCGTCATTTGCAGCAACCCAACCAAGTTGCCACATTTTATGGCAGACATCACAAACCTGCTCACGAATCTCCATATATGATAAGTTTTCCATTATGTGTATTACCCCTTAATTACTTTTTGAAAAGTGGACCAAAGTTTGCACAAGCACGATAATCAGCACTTTCCTTATCCATACCAAACGCATTCCATGCTGCAGGACGGAAAATCTTTTCGTCAGGAACATTGTGCATACAAACAGGGATACGAAGCATTGAACAAAGTGTGATAAGGTCTGCACCGATATGACCATAAGAAATTGCACCGTGGTTAGCACCCCAGTTATTCATAACTTCATAAGCAGTCTTGAATGCACCTTCGCCTGTTGTTCTTGGAGCAAACCAAGTGCAAGGCCATGTGTAGTCAGTTCTTTTCCAGAGTGTGTCAGATACGTCTTCAGGGAGTTCAACTGTCCAGCCTTCAGCAATCTGAAGAACAGGACCAAGACCTTTAACAAGATTAAGTCTAATCATAGTAGCAGGCATTTCTGCACGAGTTTCAAATCTTGAAGAATATCCACCACCACGGAAGTAGCCAAGGTCTGCATAGTTCCAAGTTGCATTTTCCATAATTGCTTTTTGGTCAGCTTCTGTTACTTCGTACCAAGGCTTGATTACTGCGTTACCGTTTTCGTCTTTAGCAGCACCATTAGCATCAAGACAACAAGCACCTGAGTTGATAAGGTGAATAATACCATCGCTGTCTTTTGCCTTGCCCTCAATATCATAGCCTGTAACTCTCTTGATTGAATCACCACTCCAATATGTACGAACATCAGCAAACATCTGTGCACGGTTTGTAAGGAGTTTCATAAATAGCATACCAAGACCGTTAAGAACATCGTTTTCAGTAGCAAGGATATATGGTTCTCTTGCACCATTCCAGTCAAATGATGTGTTAAGCATTGATTCAGGGAAGTCACAGTTAGGATAGAAGTCTGTCCATTGTCTCTGCCCCTGGAAACCAGCTGCAATAGCGTTGTGACCAACCATTTCTTCTTCACAACCCTTTGGAAGATTGTCGTTACCATTCATAAGGTCTTTAATAATAACCATCATCTTAACAACAAATTCCCAGTCCGCATCTTTTTCTTCGCGTGTTTTCTGAAGATTTTCAGGGTTTTTGTCAAAACCTTCAATGCAGTTTTCTTTTGCCCACTTGAGTGCCTTCTGGAATTCTGCTTCGTCATAAACACCTTCTGTCATTCGGCGGATAATTTCAACCTCGTCAACAGACTCAACACGCATGCCAAGGTAATCTTCAATAAAGTCGCAATCAATAATTGAACCGCCAATACCCATGCAGATTGAGCCAATCTGAAGATATGATTTGCCACGCATTGTAGCAGTAGCCACAGCAGCACGACCAAATCTTAAAAGTTTTTCTTTAACATCATCAGGGATTTCTGTGTCGTCACAGTCTTTAACATCATGTCCGTAAATGCCGAATGCAGGAAGACCTTTCTGTGCGTGAGTAGCAAGAACAGATGCAAGATAAACTGCACCAGGACGCTCTGTACCGTTAAAGCCCCAGACTGCTTTGATTGTGTGTGGGTCCATATCCATAGTTTCTGCACCATAACACCAGCAAGGTGTAACAGTAACAGTAATATCAACGCCTTCTTTGCGGAATTTGTCAGCACAAGCAGCAGCCTCTGCAACACGACCGATAGTAGTATCAGCAATAACAACTTTTACAGGCTCGCCATTTGAATATTTAAGGTTATCAGTAAAAAGTTTTGCAGCACTTTTTGCCATATTCATTGTCTGTTCTTCAAGTGATTCACGAACACCAAGAACACCGCGTCTGCCATCAATAGTAGGACGAATACCGATTACAGGATAATCGCCGACATATCTGTTTTTTGCCATAATAATTTCCCCTTTACAAAAGTAAGTTTAACATTAAAATTATACAAATATAGTATATCAAAACAATTTTTTCAAGTCAATAATTATAAAGGAGTATAAATAAAAAACAGAGCGTTTTTACACGCTCTGTAAAAAGTTTAATAATTGATTTTTTTAATAAAATCTTTGTAGAAACATACGCATTGACCAACATTTTGAGTATAAATATGTTCATTAGCACCGTGAATTGTATCAAACTGCTTCTTGTCAAGGTCAATAGGAGCAAATCGAAGAATACAATCTGCAACATCTGTAAATCGTCTTGCATCTGTGCCTGCAGTAAGTAAAAACGGTGCAACAATAACATCGGGAAAGTTTTCATTCATAACTTCTTCTAAAATGTAATACGGTTTACTTGTAAAAGAAGACGGTTTGCAATAATCTCTCTCAACTTCTTCAATTTCTACCTCGTATTTTTCAGCAATTTTCTTGATTTTTTCTAAACCGTTAAGCAAATCGTCTTCGCGTACACATCGTAAAAACATAGTTGTTTCTGCTGTTTTTGCTTTGAATTGAGGTGTATCTTTCTCACCAGCAAAAACAGTTGTGAAAGTAATACTTGTTGAAAGCATTGCCTTTGCTTGTGGGATTTTCTGCATTACTTTTTTGATTATAGGAGCAAAAATTGAAAGGTGATTAAATAAGAAACTCAACGGAAAAGCCATATATGGAGCGTGAGTTTCAAAAGTAGCCCTTACTTCAGGCTGAAACTTTGCTTTATAGATTTTAGAGTTACCAACTTCACTAATAAATGAACAAAGTCTTAAAACTGAACTGTCGTTAGACGGGTTTAATCCACCGTGACCCTTTGTGATTTGTTTTGTTGTGCATTTATATACATGACGGCTTTTTTCGTGAACTGCAACCATAGCACTTTTTGCAGTAACAGTAGGAATCATACCGGTAGTGATTGCACCGCCCTCATCAAGTACAGTTTCAAAATGAATACCATTTTCTTTGAAATACTCTGTTGCAAGTACCATTCCGTCACCACTGACTTCTTCATTGTTTGAAGAGCCTATGTAAAGGTTAATGCCATCGAATTCATAACCTTCTTTAAGCAATTCCTCACAAGCCTGTAACTCAGCAAAAAGGGGAGTCTTTGTATCAATAGTACCTCTGCCAAAAAGAGCACCGTCTTTTTCTACTGCATTAAATGGGTCAGTTTCCCATTTATCATCACCGTCAACAACATCATGGTGAGACATAAGCATAATATTCTTTTTAGCATTTTTACCTTTTATTACATATACAAAACAACCACTGCCGAATGTAAGACGCTCTGCTTTTGCACAAAGATTTGGAAAACACTCTTCAATCACTTTATAGAATTTATCAAATTCAGATTGATTTTCAAAATTATCAGTAAATACAGTTTTGCAATTAACCATTTTCTTTAATGTATCCACATATCCCTTGCGAATATCTGCAGATACATTTTTACGATTTTCAATTCCTGTTAATTCTCGTTTTTTCATATATGTCACCCTCAATAAAATACTGACAATATAATATCATAAATAAAAACAAAGTTCAATGAATAATAGTGGGTTCAATTCCCTTTCTTTTCACCAAAAACAAAAAACAGAGCACACAAAAGTGTACTCTGTTTTTGTGGCACGCCGGAAGGGATGTGTCTTTGCTTCGCAAATCCACCGTCCTCGTGGCATAGCCACTTCGTACTTCGCACCTAAAAACATTTCACTGAAATGTTTTCTTAACGGTGCTCACCCTCTCAGGGTTCGAATCCCTTCCTTTTCATCATAAAACAAAAAAACAGAGCACACAAAAGTGTACTCTGTTTTCGTGGCACGCCGGAAGGGATTCGAACCCCCGACCTTTTGGTTCGTAGCCAAACACTCTATCCAGCTGAGCTACCGGCGCATATGCGGACTTTTTACCGCCCGAATATAATACCATTAGAAACTAAAAAAGTCAACAGTTTTTTATAAAATTATTTTACAACCAAAATTTTCTCAATTTTATATTTCTTAAATAATTCAATATGTTCATCAGTGATTTTTTCACCGCTTACCGCGATTGGTATAGCAGGGGGACAAGATACAGTAGGGCTTGCACAAACTCTGCCCACAGCATTTTCAATGTTGATTTCTTCACATTCGCTGAAAATTGCCTCGCGTATTGTCATTACTCTTTCGCCAAATACAAAACTGATTGTATCTTCGTTATAATCATCTTTCAAAGTCAGTTCAAGATTTCTAAAAGCAGTTTCAAGTTTCAAGAAATCCTCATCTGTATTTTGTGGTGAAATCATAAATACAATAAAGTCATCATCTGCATATTCAGGTTCAATCCCGTATTTTCTGAAATGCTCGGCAAAATTACCTTCGTATTCCGAAAAATCTGCTGTAATCTTTAATGGCTCATAGAATTGTGGACTCGCAGTGTTCCATATACCACACTCAATCATAATATGTGATAACTTTTCGCACTTTTCAGCACAAATTTCAATATCACTTTTGATTTTTTCATCAATATACTTATTACACAAATCAAGAGATTGCAAAATAAGATATGATGGACTTGTTGAGCCAAAAATACTCATAGCATTTACTGCATTTTGTGAAAAACCATATTTATCATCTTTTGCAATGTGCAAATATCCGCCACCTGTCAGCACAGGCAAAGTTTTGTGTGCCGAGTCGCAACACATATCAGCACCAAGGCTTATTGGGTGCATATCTTGTGGGCAGAATTTCAAATAACTACCGTGAGCATTGTCAACAAGCAAAGGAATATCATACTCCTTACAAACTTTTGAAAGTTCGGGAATATTTGCAACTTTGCCAAGATAATCGGGACTTGTTATATATACCGCAAAAGGTTTTTTATCAAGGTTTTTAAGTGTATTTTTCAAATTTTCAGCAGTAACCATAGCACTACATAAACTTTGAGTGCGGTTTGGGTAAAGCCATTCCACATCTGCATCTAATTTCGCAAGAGCATATATAAATGACTTGTGAGCATTTCGTCCTGCAAGTACAAATGGTCTTGTTGATTTGTTAGCCCTCAAATATGCTAAATAGAGCATAGCATTTATGCTCTGACTTGAGCCACCTGCAGAGTAAATGGTTCTTGCAGTATCAAAAAGGCGAGTAGCATTTTCTTCACTTTTACGGATTATACCGTCAGGTGCATATAACTCGTCAGCACCTTGAATTTCAGTAATATCAGATTGCTCACAACCTAAAAAAGACACACCTTTATGACCCGGCATGTGAAGTCGGGCAGTATTACCTTTAATGTAATTCTGTACAAAGTCGAAAATTGGTGTATCCATTTTTGTTTATTCCTTATTTGTTATAGTTTTCAGCTACTTGAATCATCACAGCACATTCAATACGCTTTTTGAAAAGTTCACAACCATATTCATAAATGCCCGTAATTTTTCCCGATGCGTGATATGAGTTAGCAGCACAACCGCCAGAACAGTAAAGTTTTGCCCAACAGTCGTTACATTCTGGTCTTGCATAAGCATTACAAAGTTTGAATTCGTTCTGAATTTCTTTGTTTGTAACACCATCCCAGATATTGCCAAGAAGATATTTTGTATCACCAACAAACTGATGGCAAGGGTAAAGTTCACCTGTAGGGGTAACTGCCATATACTCTGTACCTGAGCCACAACCTGAAATTCTCTTATAAATGCAAGGGCCATGAGTAAGGTCAAGCATATAGTGGTAGAATGTGAAAGGTTTGCCCTCTTTTTTACGCTTAATCATTTCTTTTGCAAGAATTTCATACTGGTCAAAAAGAATTGGCAAATCTTCTTGAGTTAGTGCACTTGCATCTTCGGGTGAGCAAACAACAGGCTCCATACTAAGTTCAGTAAATCCTAAATCTGCCATATGGAAAATATCATTTGTAAAGTCAATGTTGTTATGAGTAAATGTACCACGCATATAGTAGTTTTTGCCACCACGACGCTTAACAAATTCTTGGAATTTAGGTACAATCAAATCGTAACTGCCTCTACCCATATAATCAACGCGAAGTCTGTCGTGAACTTCAGGTCGTCCGTCAAGACTTAAAACAACATTGCTCATTTCTTTATTGCAGAAATCAATAACTTCGTCATCAATAAGCACCCCGTTAGTAGTAAGTGTGAAACGGAAGTTTTTGTTATGTATTTTCTCTTGCACCCTCGCATAAGCCACTAACTCTTTAACAACATTCCAATTCATAAGTGGCTCGCCACCGAAAAAGTCAACCTCAAGGTTGTGACGAGTACCTGAATTTTCAATAAGAAAATCAAGTGCACGCTTACCAACTTCAAAACTCATAAGAGCACGCTCACCGTGGTATTTGCCCTGACTTGCAAAACAATACGAACAGTTAAGATTACAAGTGTGTGCAACATGCAAGCAAAGTGCCTTAATTACAGTATTTCTGTTCTTGAAATCAAAAGCCATACCCTCATAAGTGTCAGGGGTATAAAGTTTGCCTGCATTTTCAAGGGACTTTACATCTTCAATGCAATCTAAAACATCTTGTTCTGTGATTTCTTCGTTTTTGTATGTATCAAGTATGTACTTTACAATCTCATCAGCAGTTTTGTCTTTATACATAGCGATTATGTCGTAAGCCACTTCGTCAACTACATGAACGGACCCGCTGCAAGTATCAAGCACAATGTTATATCCGTTTAATTTATATTGATGTACCATAATTTTCAACCAACTTCTTATATGATAAAAAACTGCTAATACGAAAAGTATCAGCAGTTTAATAGTTTGTTTTACGAAAAAATTAAATTATTCTTCGCAGTTTTCGCACTGCTGGTTAGCAACACCGCAAGATGTTTTGCAAGCTGACTGGCAAGATGTCTGGCATTCACCACAACCGCCTTTTTCTACAGAAGCTGTAAGGTCTCTTGTTTCGATTGTCTTGATTCTTTCCATTTTGAAAACTCCAATCTTGAAAAAATTTGAATAGGGAAAACCCTTGATTTCATTTACTTAAAAAGTATATCACAAGCAAAAAATACTGTCAAGAGTAAATGTAATTTTATAATTGACATCTGACCCTCAAAGTGCTATATTTTATAAGGATTTTTTTGCGTGAGGAGAGTGGCGTATGTTTACAAAAGATAATATTCGCAAAAACATACCTGTCTTTTTGCGTGTAGTGTTAATAAGTGTACTTATAGGTACTGTTTGCGGACTTGTTGGTGCAATTTTTGTAAAATCAATTGCATTTGTTACCAATATCCGTGAAAATAACAGTTGGGTTTTGTATCTCTTGCCCGTTTTCGGACTTGTTGTAGCGGTGCTATACAAAGAGTTTAAGATAGAGGGCACAGGTACAAATCATATAATAAAAAGTGTCCGCACTAACAAACGCGTTTCACCGCTTTTAGGTGTTGCAGTTTTTTTAGGTACAATCCTTTCCCACTTTGGTGGTGCATCTGTAGGTCGCGAGGGTGCGGCTTTACAACTTGGCGGTAGTATTGGGGAACTTTTTGCAGAAAAATTTAAGATTCCCGAGGGCTTTCGTCGTATTCTCGTTATGAGTGGTATGAGTGCCTGTTTTGCAGCACTTTTTGGTACACCAATTGCGGCTTTTGTTTTTGTTTTAGAGGTTGTAAGAGTAGGTGAGCGTTGTTTTGCCGCTTTTGTTCCTGCTTTTGTGTCAGGTGGAATAGCATTTCTTGTTTCTAACAAATTAGGTGTTGAACCCGAGCAATTTCCTCTTAGTTCTGTTCCTGGTTTATCATTTAATATATTGTGGAAATTTGTACTTATTGCAGTTGTGGGTGCTTATGTAAGTGAACTTTTTGTCTATGCACTGCATTATTCAGAAAAAGGATTTAAGAAGTTATTCAAAAACGAATATATCCGCGTAGTTGTAGGCGGTGTGCTTATAATTGCCTTTACAAAGTTAGTCGGCACAAACGATTATAACGGTGGTGGAATGAATGTAATCCATCACATTTTTACTGATGGAACAGTACACTATGAAGCATTTTTATTAAAGATTATTTTTACAGCCATTTCAGTTGGTGCTTGTTATCGTGGTGGCGAAATTGTACCAACCTTGTTTGTAGGTGGTTCTTTTGGCGGTGCAGCAGCTATTATTTTAGGGCTTGACCCATCATTTGGTGCGGCAATCGGTATTGTCACACTCTTTTCAGGTGTTACAAATTGTCCTGTATCAACAATTATATTAGCCTGTGCTTTGTTTGGTGTTGAGGGTGTTGGCTATTTCGCTGTAGCATCAATAATCAGTTACGCATTATCGGGTAAAGTAAGCCTTTATAAAGGACGCAAAACACCATTTGTAAAAAATCATTAAAAGGAGCGACATTTCTTACGAAGTGTCGCTTTATTTGTAACTTTTTTACACTTTTGACGAGTATATAGTTGAAAGGAGAGAAAATTATGGAAAAACTTAAAAATATATTAAAAGATGTTTTGCAAGTGTTTCTGGTTATTGTAATAGTATGTGCTGTGTGGTTAAGCTATACACCAACAAAAATATCTTATTTTAAGGGATGCATTGAAAGCACTATAAATATAAATAATCTGCAAGAAGTAATTGGAGTTGCCGATTATGTTTTTGTTGGGTATGTTGAAGAAGTTTATGATTATAATCATGACAGATTCTTTCATAAATTCCCCGAAGTCATTGATTATTATGGTGGACCTTTTACAGAATGTAAAGTAACCGTAATAGAAAGTATTAAGGGCAACATTAAAAAAGATACTGAAATGTCATATTATAAAGTTGGTGGTGTAACCGCTTTAAGAAGAAGTATTTATCTTGATGTTGAAGAAGGTCAGGTTGACTATTATCCCAAAGCGGGCAATTACTATATTTTCAGAGGTATTGCACATCCCGACGGTACTCTAACAGGCGGTGGAACTTTCAGTACCGATATGCTTGAACAAGGCTTTGATTCAACAAATTATCAACAATCCGCTATTTATCAAAAGTGGATTGACGCTTATGAAAATCAGATTACAAAAAACGCAACTCCTCCATATTATCTTTGCAGTGCAGATGCCAATTATGGTGACGGTACATATAATGCAGAAATCTATGAAGAATACGAAAAACAGAGAGAAGCAAAAGGTGGTAGCATAGATGAAAAATACCATCAAGCAGTTAAAAACGGAAATCCGAAAATAAAATAAATGAGGTGATATTATGACAAAACAAAACCTTAACAAACACAAAATCATTCTTGTTTTACTTGTGATTTTCTTAATTGCTTTAATACTTGCAGAAGCATTGTTTTATTACAACTCTTTACAATTAACAAAACCTTTTGAAAATCTAACCGTAGAAGAAGTTAAAAGTATTTCTCTTTACTCACAAAATGTAACACAAGAAATCATATATACTTTTACTGACGAAGAGTGCAAAGAAATTATAAAACTTCTCAACGGTATTGCAATAGGTAAAGAAGATAACCAAGAATATAACGGTGGATTTGACCGTCAGTTTCGTTTAGAAAAAACTGACGGAACAATTATAGAATTTGGAACAAGTGCAAATTTCTGGTTTGACGGTCAAAGGTACGAAGTCCCTGAAAATAATATTTCGTTAATTAAACTTCGCAATATGCATACAGAATATTATAAAGAATACTATGTTCCATACTATGAACTGAATAAAAACAGTGGGAGTTAATCTCTCGCTGTTTTCTTTTGGTTTTTTCACATAAAATATTAAAAATATCTGTTATTTTTACAAAATATATGATATGATATTGAATGTATAACTATGTTTACAAAGAAGATGAAGTTAAATGCCAAAAAAATGTGATGTGCTTATAGTCGGTTGCGGTGTCGCAGGGCTTAATACAGCACTTTCATTACCCGAAAATCTTAATATTACAATTCTCGCCAAAAAGAGTAATACTGACTCAAACTCGTCACTTGCCCAAGGCGGTGTTGCAGCAGTTCTTGACTTAGAGAATGATAGTTTTGACTTGCACATAAATGATACTATGATTGCAGGTAAACACGCTAACGATATTGACGCAGTTACCGTTCTTGTTGAGGAAGGTCCAGATGAAGTCCGTAAGATTATCGAATATGGCGTTGAGTTTGATAAACGACCTGACGGTGAACTTAATATGACACTTGAGGGCGGTCATTGTCGCAGACGAATTGTTCACCATAAAGACACAACAGGTGCTGAAATGGTTCGTGCTATGGTTAAAGAGGCGCAAAGTCGCCCAAATATTACAATTATTGAAAATGCACCTGTGTTCAAACTTACTCGTGTTAAAAGCGGTATTTGTGCCCATATCTTAACAAATGACGGACAAGACGAAATTTTTGCAAGTTATTGTGTACTTGCAACAGGCGGTATAGGTCGTGTTTACAAATACACAACTAATCCAAAAGTTGCAACGGGTGATGGTATTCGTCTTGCGTTTGAACTTGGTGCAAGAATAAAAGATTTAAGTTATGTGCAATTTCACCCGACTGCATTTAATTCTGACGATAACGAGCAATTTCTTATCAGTGAAGCAGTTCGTGGTGAGGGTGCTTATCTTCTTAACTGCAATAAAGAAAGATTTATGCATCGCTACGATGAAAGATTAGAACTTGCCCCTCGTGATGTTGTTTCAAAGTCAATTATTATTGAATCAAGAAGAACGGGTAGCAACAATTTCTATCTTGATATTACTCACCGTGATAAAGAATATCTCTTAAATCGTTTCCCCGGTATTCATAAAGGTTGCTTAAAATATAATGTTGATATTACAAAAGATTTAATTCCAATTTTTCCTTGTCAGCATTACCTTATGGGTGGTATTGAGGTTGACCTTAACTCCCGAACAACAGTTTCCCGACTTTACGCAGTAGGTGAGTGCTCAAACACAGGTGTTCATGGTAAAAACCGACTTGCAAGTAACTCGCTTTTAGAAGCACTTGTATTCGGCAAACGCTGTGCTGACGATATTGTTCGTTGTATCGGTATGAATTACCCTGAAGTACAAATAAGCGAAATTGAAAAACAAGACCTTGACGGTGCACCACTTCTTAAAGGTGTCCGCACAGAAATTCGTAATATTATGCAACGCTCATATTTCGTAATGCCTGCTAATGAAGATGCAGTGCGAAACGGTTACAAACGAGTACGAGAAATCTTAACCCGACTTAAAAATGGTAAATTCAAAATTACCCCTGACTATTGTGAAGCATTAAGCCTTGCAACAGTTGCCTATATAATTCTCAAGGAGGTCAATGACCAATGAAATTAAATCAGTTTTATGTAGATAATCTTATAAAAGAAGCAATTAGCGAAGACATTAACTATATTGATGTTTCTGCTGACTATCTTATTCCCGAAGACCAACGCAACGATTCATATTTTGTAGCAAAAGCAGACGGTGTGCTTTGTGGATTAGATATTGCTATGCGAGTTTTCACACTCCTTGACGACACTTTCACATATACTGTTCATAAGAATGACGGTGACGAAGTTAAAGCAGGGGATTTAATCGTAGAATTTAACGGTAAAACTGCTTGTCTTCTTAAAGGTGAAAGAACAGCCCTTAACATTATTCAGCATATGTCAGGTATTGCAACTGCAACAAATAAAGCAGTAAAACTTTGTGAAGGCACAAACGCACAAGTAACTGATACAAGAAAAACTCTTCCGGGACTTCGTGCATTACAAAAATATGCAGTAGTTTGCGGTGGCGGTAAAAACCACAGATACAACCTTTCAGACGGTGCAATGCTTAAAGATAACCACATTGACGCAGGTGGCGGAATTACAAATGCTGTAAAAATCTTACGCTCAAAACTTGGTCATATGGTAAAAATTGAAGTTGAAACTCGTAACTTTGACGAGGTTAAAGAAGCAGTAAGTGCTGGTGCTGATATCATTATGCTTGATAATATGACAAATGCACAAATGGAAGAATGTGTCAAATATATTGACGGTCGTGCAAAAACAGAGGCATCAGGTAATATTACTCTCGAAAATATTGCAGAAGTTGCAAAAACAGGTGTTGATATTATCTCTCTTGGTGCTCTTACTCATTCAGTAAAAGCATTTGATATTTCAATGAAAATGAGATAAATTTATGAATTTTAATGAATCAGTAGAATACATACATTCACTTTTACAGTTTGGAATTAAACCGGGACTTGAGCGTGTTTCTATGCTTTTAGAAAGGCTTGATAACCCACAAGACAAAATTAAAACAATACATATTGCAGGCACAAATGGTAAAGGCTCAACAAGTACTCACCTTGCAAATATTTTAACATCAGCAGGGTATAAGACAGGTCTTTACACTTCACCTTATGTGTTGTCTTTTTGCGAAAGAATACAGATTGATGGCAAAAATATTCCCGAAGATGACCTTTCAAAAACCGTTACAAGAGTAAAAAGTGAAATCGAGAAACTGAATGAGCAAGGAATAATAATCACAGAGTTTGAGGCATTAACCGCAACTGCATTTTTGTATTTTTACAATTCAGGTTGTAATTATGCAGTAATTGAAGTAGGTCTTGGCGGACGATTTGATGCAACTAATGTGATTAAAAAGCCCGAGGCGGTCGTAATTACTTCAATTTCTCTTGACCATACAAAAATCTTGGGAGACACCATTTCTCAAATTGCTTTTGAAAAATGCGGAGTAATAAAATATGGCATTCCTGTTATAACCTCTCAAAATCAAAAAGCAGAAGCACTTGGGGTTATAAGTAAAATCTCAACTGAAAAAAACTGTAATTTGATAATTGCAAATCCCCAAAACGCTCAAGTGATTTTTGACTCATTGAAAGTTATGCAGGTAGTTAAATTTGCATACAAAGATAAGGAATATTTATTAAAACTTATGGGCGAGCATCAAATTGAAAACGCTGTAAATGTAATTGAAACTGCGAAAGTTCTCGGCATTGATGACCAATATATTCAAGAAGGTCTTGCAAAAACTACAATGCTTGCCCGTATGGAAGTAATCGGCGAAAATCCGCTTATTATCCGTGACGGTGGTCATAATGAGGGTTGTGCTAATGCTTTACACGATTTTCTCACAAAATACAATGTGCAAAATATCAATATGCTTATAGGTCTTATGGCAGATAAAGATGTTGAGGGTTATGTAGGCAAAATCGCACCGCTTTGCAAGTCAATCGTAACGGTTACACCAAGTAATCCGCGAGCATTAGAAAGCGAAGAACTTAAAAAGATTGCAGAAAAATACTGCAAAAACACAAAATCTATAAACAACCCACAAGAAGGGTACAAATACATTCTTTCAAATACCAAAAAAGACGAAACATTACTCGTCTGTGGCTCATTTTATATGATGTCCGACATATTTGGGGATTAGGGGGCAAAACCTATGTATAAAGATTTTATTGAAGACAGAATAAATGTGTTTCTTGAAGAATTTGAGAAACTCATTATAAAAGAGAATATTCCAATTACAGATTTTCTCTATAAAGAGTGTGATTATAAACTTGATAATACTCTTCCCGAAATTGACGATAGTTTTACTCTTTTTACACCTTATATTAACCGTTGGGGTGGCAAAAAAGATAAACACGCTTGGTTTTATAATGAAATCACTGTACCAAGCCATTGGAACGGTGAAATTCAGTTAGCAGTTGCTTCGGATGCTCGTCTTGGTTGGTGTGACATTAACCCACAGTTTATCGCTTATGTTGATGGTAAACTTCAGCAGGGTATAGACAAAAATCACCGTGAAGTATTTTTAACTAAAGGCACTCACAAAGTTTATCTTTATGCTTATTCGGGTAGTATTCATGACGAATATGTTGACTTTGTAACAAATCTTCAACTTATTGACGCTAAAACAAAGCAACTTTATTATGATATAAAAGTTCCTTTTGAAATTCTCGCATTTGAAGATGAAAACTCAAGAAACTACTTTGAAATAAAAAAATATCTTAATAATGCACTTAATTTTATTGATATGCGTTCACCTTATTCAGAAGAATATTACGCGTCACTTGATAAAGCAATCGACTACCTTAAAACAGAATTTTATGGTAAATACTGTCATAAAGGTGATGTTTTCGCATTTTGTATAGGTCACACTCATATTGATGTGGCTTGGGAATGGACTCTCGCACAAACTCGTGAAAAGATTTTACGCTCATTCTCTACTGTGCTTGCACTTATGAAAAAGTACCCTGAGTACAAGTTTATGTCAAGCCAACCACAACTTTATAAATATCTCAAAATGGATGCACCTGAACTTTACGAAGAGGTTAAAGAAATGGTGCGTCTTGGTCGTTGGGAAGTTGAAGGCGGTATGTGGGTTGAGGCTGACTGTAACCTTTGTAGCGGTGAAAGTCTTGTCCGTCAGTTCATTTACGGTAAACGCTTTATGAAAGACGAGTTTGGTGTTGACAGTAAAATCTTATGGTTGCCGGATGTTTTCGGCTATTCAGCAGCGCTTCCACAGATTTTACAAAAGAGTGGTATTGATAAGTTTGTAACATCAAAAATTGGTTGGAACGAAATGAATAAAATGCCTTATGATACATTTATCTGGCACGGTATTGATAACACGCCTGTGTTCACTCACTTTATGACTGCACAGGATAAAGTTCGAGGCGAAGAACCTGCAACAAATGTTACATATAATGCAAAGCTCAATGCAAATCAACTCCGCGGTGCTTATGATAGATATCAACAGAAAGATTTGTATGATAATGTGCTTATTACATTCGGTTTTGGTGACGGTGGTGGCGGACCTTACGCTAAAGATTTAGAGTATTTTGACCGTCTTAAACACGGTATCCCGGGTACAAGTACACCAATTATGGCTTATGCTGGTGAGTTCTTTGATGACATTAAGTCGAAGACCGAGAACAACCCTAAAATCCCACATTGGAATGGTGAACTTTATCTCGAATTCCATCGCGGTACATACACATCACAAGCAAAGAATAAGAGATATAACCGTAAGAGTGAATTTATGTTCCAGCGTGCTGAAACACTCTCACTTATTAACGAGCATCTTAACGGTTACAAATATCGTAAAGAAGATATGATGAATGCTTGGGAAACCATTCTTCTCAACCAATTCCACGATATTATTCCGGGCTCATCAATTAAAGAGGTTTACGAGGTTTCTCATAAACAGTATGAAGAAATCGGTGCAGTTGGTAATGAAATTATAAGCGACACAACAACCGAAATTGCAAATAGCGTTGAGGCAACTGACGGTTATGTTGTATTCAATCCACATTCATTTGTGAATAGCGGTGCAGTAGAGATTGACGGTAAATGGTATTATGCCGAAAAGATTCCTGCAAAGGGTTATAAAGTAATCAATCCGACAGAAGAAACATCAAAAATCAAAGTTACAGAAAATTCAATTGAAAATGATTTCTTCCGTTTAATTCTTGACGAAAAAGGCACATTCACAAGTATATATGACAAGAGAAATAACCGCGAAGTCCTTAAAAACGGTCAGCGTGGTAATGTGTTTACTGCTTATGAAGATTACCCACGCGAATACGATAACTGGGAAATGAGCAGTTATTATACTGAAAAGCATTGGGAAGCAGACCAAGTTGAAAAGATTGAAATCTTAAACGAAGGCGAGCGTGCAGGTCTTAAAGTTACAAAGAAATTCAAGAATAGCACAATCGTTCAGAATATCTACCTTTACAACAACATTGACAAGATTGATTTTGAAACAAACATTGATTGGAAAGAATCACACCTTATTCTTAAAACTGCATTCCCTGTTGATGTTAATACAAACAAGGCAACTTATGATATTCAGTTTGGTTCAGTTGAAAGACCAACTCATAAAAATACAAGTTGGGATGCTGCTCGTTTTGAAGTTTGTGCTCATAAATATTGTGACTTGTCAGAGTATGGCTATGGTGTAAGTTTAATGAATGATTGTAAATACGGTCACGCAATTCACGATGGTGTTATGAGTTTAACAATGCTTAAATGTGGCACATTCCCTGACCCTGATGCTGATAAATGTGAACATACATTTACATATTCACTTTACCCACACGCAGGTGACTACCGTGAAGCAGGTACAATTCAAAAGGCTTATGACCTTAATATTCCAATGCTTTGCGTAAAAGCAGGGGAGAATAAGGGTAACCTCGCAAATGAATACTCATTCTTCACAGTTGACCAAGACAATGTTATTTTTGAAACTGCAAAGAAAGCAGAAAAAGAAGATACAATCATTCTTCGTGGTTGTGAGTATTACAATAAACGCACAACAGCAAATATTGCATTCGGCTTTAATGTAAAAAAAGCATACCTTTGCGATATGCTTGAAAATAATATTGAAGAATTGAATGTTACTAATAACACAGTAACACTTGATTTTAAGCCATTTGAAATCAATACAATAAAAATCATTAAATAAAAGGAGTAATTAAAATGGATTTTAATTTACAAACTATTATCGACAAATTAGTTGAGCTTGCAACAACAATGGGCTTGAAAGTTTTGGGAACAATTGTACTTGTAATTGTTGCGTTAAAGGGAATTAAATGGTTCAGAAAATGGATTAGAACATCTCCAAAGCTTGATAAGATTGACAGCAGTCTTCGTTCATTTATGATAAGTTTTTCAAGTGTAGTTCTTTATGCAATCCTTTTTGTAACAGTACTTATGATTATCGGTGTTCCTGCAACATCGTTTATTGCAGTTCTTACAACTTGTGCTGCTGCAATCGGTCTTGCATTACAGGGTTCACTTTCAAACTTTGCAGGTGGAATAATGATTTTGTTATTCAAACCATTCAGAGTTGGCGATTATATTGAAGCAGTTGGCGAAGCAGGTGTTGTAACAGAAATTTCAGTTGTTTATACAGAAATTCTTACACTTGATAACAAACGCATTACAATTCCTAATGGTACCCTTACAAATTCAGTAATTGAGAATTATTCATCAGAGAAGTTACGCCGAGTTGACCTTACATTCAACACAGCTTATGATTGCGACATTGAAACAGTTAAAAAGGTAATTTCAAAGGTTATTGAAGAAAATCCAATGGCTCTTAAAAATCCTGAACCATTTGTACGCCTTTCTGCCCATAACGACAGTGCACTTACATATACAGTTCGTATCTGGTGCAAAAATGCAGATTATTGGGATGTGAATTTTGATACAATTGAAAATGTCAAAAAAGCATTTGACGCAAATGGAATCAAAATTCCATATAATCAGATTGATGTTCATATTGATAAATAAAAAAATCAAACAAAAAAATCCTCGATTTCTCGGGGATTTTTTATGTTAAGATTTATTTCTTTGGTGCTTTAACTTTGTTAAGTTTAGCATTTACTTCAAGGATTTGTTCTTTAGTGAATGCACCGCCAAGCATTGAAATTGCACGCTTAATTGTGAAGCCTTTAGCCATACCATAAATGTTTTTAAGCATTGCAGGAGTCATCTTGAATCCACCGATTACTCCGCCACCGCCTTTTTTCTCTTCGCCATTTTCGTCTTTGCCACCACTCATTGAGCCTTTAAGCATCATTACGAATTTAAGCATTACAAGTTTACCACCAAATGTGCTCATAATGTCACCAATTGTGTTATTGATTGAAAGGTATCCGTCAGGAGTGCTGATTTCAAACCAGTTAATAACCTGACCTTCTTCTTTCATAATGTAGTTTTCATTTGGTGTGTCAACTTTGTTGATTGTGCCACAATCTTCAAGTTCGCCTGCAACTGCTTTAAGTTCAGTTGTGCCCTCATTCTTAACTTCAAAATAGAAGAATGGGTATTTGCCCTTTGCCTGTTTGCCAACGCTTACACCGTTTGCAAAAAGTTCAACTTCGTCGCAGTTTGAATATACAGTAACCTTTGTAACATCTTCAACACGGTCAATATATCTCTTACCGCAAAGGTGTACCATAGGCTTTTCTGAAAGCCATGCCTGATAAGCGTAGAATGAGTCTTTCTTATACTTTCTGTCGAATGTTACAAGACCCTTGTGGTTCATACCATTTTCGCCACCCTCAGCACGAGCATCAGCAGCGAAGTCATACATATTCCATACATGAGTTGCCCAAAGATAAGGTCTGTCAGCAATCTGCTTGATAAGTTCTTCGTGGTAATATGCCTGATATTCTTCTGTGTAGTCACCCTGAGTAGGTGTTGATGTGTGCCAGTCAAGAGCCTCACAACCATATTCACTTATGCCGATTGGCTTGTTAGGATATTTCTTATGGAAATCGTCAAACCAAGGACCATTCATATCTGTAGAGCCACCGTACCAACCGAAGTAGTGGTTGTATGAAACTACATCAGAAATGTGAACATATTCGTCGTCAGGTGAGCACATTGAAACTGCTGCAATAGTTGTAAGACGGGTTTTGTCCATTTTATGTACTAAATCGTTAAGGTCTTTATGGTTTTTAATAAGGTCAGGTGTTGAACCTGCAATAGTAATCTCGTTTGAAAGTCCCCAAACAACAATTGATGGGTGATTGTAGTTCTGACTAACAAGTTCTTTCATTTGTGAAATTGTGTTGTCATAACCGTCTTTCATATGGCTTGAAATATATGGGATTTCAGCCCAGAGTACAAGACCTGCCTCGTCGCAAAGGTCATAAAATACCTGTGAATGTTGATAGTGAGCAAGACGAATTGTATTAGCGCCCATCTCAAGAATGATTTCAAGGTCTTCTTTGTGCATCTGGGGTGTAAGTGCATTACCAACATCCGGTCTGTCTTGATGACGTGATACACCGCGAAGAGGGTACTCACGACCATTAAGAATAAAACCTTTCTGTGCATCAATCTCAAATGTGCGACAACCAAAACGAGTTGAAACTTGGTCAACTTCTTCGCCATCACAAATAAGAGTTGCCTTTGCTGTGTAAAGATATGGGTCTTTTATACCATCCCAAAGGTGAACATTCTTGATTTCAAAATCTGCATCGTCATCATCTTCTTTAGATGCAATAATTTCACCGTCAGCAATAATTTCATAACGGACTTTGCAATTATCATTCTTAAAGAATGTTTTAATTTCGATTTCAGCATCATTACCCTTGATTTCAGGTGTAACCATAATGCCGGGTGCACCATAATAGTCAAGGTCAAAGTGATTTTCAGGTACGCTGATAACGCTTACATCACGGTAAATACCACCATAGAATGTGAAGTCAGCATTCTGTGGATAAACTCTGTCATTTGCAGAGTTATCAACTGCAACTACGAGCAAGTTTTCGTCGTTAATGTTTTCAAGTTTAACGCGGAAAGTTGAGTAGCCACCATCATGCTTTGTAATTTCTTTACCGTTCCAGTAAACAACGCAAGATGAGTTAACACCGTCAAACTGAAGATATTTCACTTCACCCTCAGGAAGTTCGTTTGCTTTAAGTGATTTTGCAAAATAACAAGTGCCACGGTAATAGTCATTACCACCGTCCTGACCGTCTTTGCCATTCCAAGTGTAAGGTAAATCAAGCGCAGTCCAGTCAGTAGGGAGTGCGTTAGGTGCAGACTTTGCATCTTTTGAGAAAAGCCAACCACCATTGATTACTTTAATGTTTCTCATAATAACCTCCAAAAAGTATAACAAGAATTTTATATCTCTATAATTATACAATAATACCCAACACATTTTCAACCATAAATTGACATTGTGTTGGGTATATTTTTACTAAATATTGTAAAATTTTTATTTAAGTCCTGCTTTTTTAAGAAGAATGTCAATCTTATCAGCAGGGTTAAGCAGCTTGCTTACTGACTTGTCGTGATTAAGAGTATCAATAATATATGAAAGATATTTTGAAAGTTCAACTTCGCAATACCATTCGCGTTTCTTAAGTTCAGGCATACGGTAAACAAGGTTTGTTGTGAATACCTTGTCAATAAGACCGTCACGATATGCTTTGTCAAAACTGTCAAGACCTGCATTGAAAAGACCAAAAGCAGAGAAAATAAACACTCTGTTTGCACCGAGTTCTTTAAGTTTCTTTGAAACATCAAGCATTGACTCGCCTGATGAAATCATATCGTCAATAATCATAACATCTTTGCCCTCAACATTAGAGCCTAAGAACTGATGTTCAAGAATAGGATTTCTGCCGTCAACAATTCTTGAGTAGTCGCGACGCTTGTAGAACATACCAAGGTCAAGACCTAAGTAGTTTGAGTATAACATACAACGACTCATACCGCCTTCGTCAGGGGAGATAAGCATTGTGTGTTCTTTGTCGAGTTTAAGATTATCAACATTGTTTACAAGAGCTTTAATCATCTGATAAGCAGGAGAAATGCTTTCAAAACCGTGAAGCGGAATAGCGTTCTGAACACGAGCATCGTGAGCGTCAAATGTGATAATGTTATCAACACCCATATCAAGACAAAGTTCCTGAAGCATTACTGCACAGTCAAGAGATTCTCTTGAAGTACGCTTGTGCTGTCTGCCCTCATAAAGCATAGGCATAATAACTGTAATACGCTTTGCTTTACCGCCAATAGCAGAAATTGCACGCTTAAGGTTTGCATAGTGGTCGTCAGGACTCATAGGAACTGTCTTACCATACATTTTATATGTTACACCGTGGTTAAAAGCATCAATGAGAATGTAAATATCATAACCGCGAACTGAATCACGAAGTGCACATTTACCTTCACCTGTACCAAAACGAGGGAATGTTACATCAAGAATATAAGAACTTCTTTCGTAGCCTGAAAAAGCGATTGTTGTCTTGTGTTCTGAATCTTGTTGTGAACGCCATTTTACAAGATAACGGTCAATTTTTTCTGCCATTTCTTCGCATCCCGGTAAAGCAATAATACCGAGAGGCCCATTTGGTATTGTGGTAATTTCTCTGTCTGCCATAATTTAACCTCCGCAAATTTGAAAAATGATTAAAACTATATGTAATTGATTAACATATATATTCTACTATATTTTGTGGTTTTTGCAATAGAAATTTAATAAAAAAATAAAATTTAGTTAAAAGAGTGTTCAACTGTTATAACTGCAAAATATCTTTCGTCTATTTTGCTCAATTTATTTTCAATTTCATTACGAACCTCATCGTTGTTCAGTTGATATTTGTGGGGAACAATCAAATCAAAAATAAGATTTGTATGTGTAGGGCCCTCAACAACCCTGAAATCGTGAATTGACATTTCTTCACACATTTCTGAAACAAGAGAACTTGTCATTTTACGAAGTGCATTGATTTTTTCATCATCAACAATAATAGGGTCCATGTGAATCGAAATAATCATACCGTATTCGTTTAAGATGTCCCGTTCAATAAGGTCAATAATATCGTGGATTTCCATTATGTTTTCGTTTGACGGAACTTCCGCGTGGGCTGACGCAAATTTTCTGCCGGGACCGTAATCGTGAATAATCATATCGTGTACGCCCACAACTTTGTCGTATGAAAGAATTTTATTCGTAATTTCATCAACAAACTCTTTTTCAGCAGGCTTGCCTAAAAGGTCAGCCATTGTATCTTTAAGAATATTGAACCCTGCAACAAATATGAAACAAGCAACAATAATACCAAGATAACCGTCAATACTGATGTCTGAAAAAGCAGACACAATAATCGCAATTGCCGCAACACTTGTGGCAAGGCAATCACTGAAACAGTCTTTCATTACCGCCATCATAGGTGCAGAGTTGATTTTTTTGCCAAGTTTTTTATTAAAAAATCCAAGCCATAACTTTGCAAAAATACTGAAAATAAGAATAGAAAGTGAAATAGCACTGAATTTTACGGGAACGGGGTTTATTATTTTTTCAACTGAACTTTTGAATAATTCAATTCCCATCAACAAAACAAGAAACGCAACTGCAAGTGCCGAGATATACTCAACTCTGCCGTGACCGTAAGGGTGGCCTTTATCGGCAGGTTTTGCCGAAAGTTTTACACCTATAAGTGAAATGATAGATGCACCTGCATCTGATAAGTTGTTGATTGCGTCAGCAGTTACAGAAATACTGCCTGAAAGCATACCCGCTACATATTTGAGTATAGCAAGTAAAATGTTGGTTGCTATGCCTGTAATACTTCCAAGAGTGCCATAAGCTGTACGCACTTTTGGGTTGTGTATATTTTCACTGTCGTGAATAAAAAGCTTAATGAGAATTGTGTGCATTTAACAGTACCTCTTTACCTTCATCGCCTAAAATTCCCCAAAGACCGGTAAGTATAAGTGTAAGTGCTTTTTCTGCAACTTCTCTTGATGAAAGATGGGCGTATTTTATACCCCAACAGTGAAGAATACCGATGCAACCCATTTTTCCGTAACTATATGCAAAATCATATTTTTCCATTGACATATTCGGGAAAATACCTTTGAAAATTTCAACTATTTTGGTATTCATAAGTTCACCAAAACGATAAACAAATTTAGCATCACCATTTTCACCCATAAGTACATTGATAATATCTTTATGAGTTCTGAAATACTCAAAGTATGTTTCAAGAACATCAACAGGGCGGTGCAATATGTCATCAGGCGTTACGGTAAGAACTTTCTGGTCAAATTCCTCACAAAGCTCGTTTTCAATAGAATCAACAAGGTCATAAACATCTTTGTAATGCAAATAAAATGTACCTCTGTTAATCTCAACAAGGTCAGTAAGTTCTTTTACAGTAATTTTATTTACACTTTTTGTCTTACCAAGTTCCGCAACACCTTTTCGCAAAAGTTTTTTCGTGCGTCTTACGCGAATATCATTGTCGTTAATAGCCATAAAATCATCTCCGTGTATTTTATATGGTTATTATACTATCAAAATGTTCAATAATCAACAATTGTCTATTAAATTTGTAAAATTAGTTAAAATTATACAAATAATATATATAAAATATGTGTAGCAATATTTTATAAGTTGTGATATAATTATTTATCTATGATTTCAATAGCAAATTTAAGGAGCGAAAACAATGTCATTTATTGAATTAAAAGGCGTAGTAAAGACTTATAAAATGGGTGAAATTGAGATTAAAGCAGCCGATAATATCAGTTTTCCTATCGAAAAAGGTGAGTTTGTAGTAGTTGTTGGTCCGTCAGGTGCAGGTAAAACAACTGTTCTTAATATTTTAGGCGGAATGGATAAAGCAACATCAGGCGAAATTATGGTTGACGGTACTGATATCGGTAAGTTCACAGAAAAAGAACTTACTAAATATCGCCGCGATGATGTGGGTTTCGTTTTTCAGTTCTATAACCTTGTGCAGAATCTTACAGCACTTGAAAATGTTGAACTTGCATCACAGATGAAAGAAGACGCCCTTGACGCTGAAGATGTTCTTGCAGAAGTAGGTCTCGGCTCTCGTCTTGATAACTTCCCGTCACAACTTTCAGGTGGTGAGCAACAGCGTGTGTCAATTGCCCGTGCACTTGCAAAAAATCCAAAGTTGTTGCTTTGTGACGAGCCAACCGGTGCCCTTGACTACATAACAGGTAAATCAATTCTTAAACTTTTACAGGATACTTGTCGTGAAAAGAAAATGACAGTTATAGTAATTACTCACAACTCTGCACTTACACCAATGGCAGATAAAATCATAAAAATCAAAAACGGACAGGTTGATAAAATTCTTATAAACGAAAATCCAACACCTGTTGAGCAGATTGAATGGTAAAGGAAAAATGAAAATGACTAAATCAATTAAAAAGGATTTTCGCAGAGAAATCAAAAAGAGTATAAGTCGCTTTATCTCAATCTTGCTTATAGTAGTTCTTGGTGTAGCGTTTTATTCAGGTATTCGTTCTTCGAGCCCCGCTATGCAGATGACTGCTGACGCAGTTTATGATAAAGAGAATTTTATGGATATCCGTGTTGTAGGCACATTGGGACTTACCGAAAATGACCTTGATGCAATTAAAGAGATTGAGGGAGTTGAACTGGTTGAAGGTGCTTATACTACTGATTTTCTTTGCCTTGCAAATTCAAGTGAAATTGTAACAAAAGTTCTTGCTATGCCTGACACAATCAATGATGTTATGGTGAGTGAGGGCAGATATCCCGAAAAATATAATGAGTGTGTAGTCAGCCGTGAGTTTTTGGCAGAATCAGGTTTTTCAATCGGTGATTATGTAACACTTTTAACAGGTACTGATGACAGTGTTTTTGACACCCTTGCATCAGAAACATTTCAGATTGTTGGTATCGGCTCAACATCATATTTCCTTAATGGCGATATGGGTACAAGTACAATCGGTGACGGTGTGGTTGACGGTTATATTGTTATTCCGCAAGAGGCTTATGTTACTGATATTTATACATCAATTCATATAACAGTTGCAGGAGCTAAAGAACTTGACAGTTACAGCAAAGAATATACAGCACTTGTTGAAAATGTTATAGAGAAAATAGAACTTATTGCAGACCGTCGTTGCGATATAAGATATAGTGAAGTCCGTTCACAAAGTAACGAAATGCTTGAAGATGCTAAAAATGATTATCTTGAAGCAGAAGTAACTGCCCGTAATGAGTTGGCAGAAGCTGAACAGGCACTTTTAGAAAACGAGAAAAAGTATGAAGAAGAAAACGCAATTCTTGAAGAAAATCTTGCTTTCATACAGAATGCAGAGACAAATCTTCCACTTTATCGTCAACAGTTAGCTGATGGTGAAAGAGAACTCAATAAAGCAAAAGAGGAATTAGCAGAGATTGAGTTAGAAGTTATAAAAGCTGAAGAAGATTATGAAGCATATATAAATGACCCAACTAAAACAGAAGAACAGATTCAAAATGCAAAAGACACATTACTTCTTGTAAAGGGTTCCTATGATTTCTATGCAAAAACAGTTGCTACGAAGGAAGCTGAGTTTGAGCAACGCAAACAAGATGTTGCAAAATTAGAGGATGCTGTTGCAAATAAAAATCAGCTTATTGCAGGTAGTGAACAACTTCAGAAAGCTAAAGAAGACCTTGAACGCGGTCGTGAAAAATACGAAATCGCAAAACAAGATGCTGAAGCAGAACTTGAAGATGCAAAAGTAAAACTTGCTGAGGCCGAGCGTGAAATCAATTCAATGGAGATTCCTGTTTGGTATGTGCTTAACCGTGACGCAGTTGAATCTTATATGAGTTTTAAGAATGATACACAAAGTATCGGTGCAATCGGTACAGTGTTCCCAATTATTTTCTTCCTTGTTGCAGCCCTTGTTGCTCTTACAACAATGACTCGAATGGTTGAAGAACAAAGAACACAGATTGGTACTCTTAAAGCCTTGGGTTACAGTAAGTTCACAATTATCGGTAAATACATTTTGTATGCAGGTCTTGCAACTGTATAGGTAGTGTAATTGGTGTGTTCCTTGGTGAGTTTACAATTCCTTATTTTATTGTAAGTGCTTATAAAACTGCTTATTATAACCTTGGTGACACAGTTGTAACACTTAATGTGGTGCACGCACTTGTGGCATCTCTTGCAGCGATTATCTGCACAATAGGGGCTACTTTCTTTGCTTGCTACAAAGAACTCCGTGCAGCACCGGCAGAACTTATGCGACCTGAAGCACCAAAAGCAGGTAAGCGTATTTTACTTGAAAATATTGATGCTATTTGGGAGCGTCTCAACTTCGGTCAAAAAGCAGCAATGCGTAACCTTTTCCGTTATAAAAAGCGTTTCTTTATGACTCTTTTTGGCGTTGGCGGTTGTATGGCACTTCTGCTTGTGGGACTCGGTATCCGTGACTCAGTTTCTGCAATGGCAAATAATCAATATGGTGAAGTATTTAAGTATGACGGTATTGTAAGTGTTGACTCAACTCTTACAAGAGCACAGCGTCGTGCAATGCTTTCCGATATTTCTGATATTTCAGATATTACAGATTATATTCAGGCAAACAGAACAATGGTATATGCAACAAGTAAGAGTGCTGATAACCTTGCTGACGAGAAAAACGCATATCTTGTTATTCCAAGAGATACCGATACGTTTGAAGAATACATTTCAATCCGTGAGCGTGGAAGTCTTGTTGACGAACTTGAACTTTCTGACGAAGGTGTAATAATAACCGAAAAATATGCAAAACTTCTCGGTATTTCAATAGGTGATAGTATTTATGTAAGACTCAGTGAGTCTGACGCTTATCCAAAAGAAGTAAAAGTTGTAGGTATAACAGAAAACTATATTTTCAATTATATTTATATGACACCTAAACTTTATCAGTCACTTTATAATGTGACTGCAGAAACAAATGTGTTGTTACTTAAAATGGAAGATGCAGCAAATACTGAAGATATAAGTTCAAGACTTCTTAAAATTTCAGGTGTAAACTCTGTAACTATGAATGAAGACGAACTTCAAGAACTTAATACAGTAATAAACAGTCTTTATTTCATTGTTATTCTTATGATTGTTGCGGCGGCAATTCTTGCATTTGTTGTACTTTATAATCTTAATAATATTAACATTAGTGAAAGAAGACGAGAACTTGCAACTCTTAAGTTGTTAGGCTTCTATGACGGTGAACTCAGCACTTATGTATATCGTGAAAATGTAGTACTTACAATACTCGGAACAATACTTGGCATTTTCCTCGGTATTATACTTCACAGATTTGTTATGATTACCGTTGAAACAGATGTTTATATGTTCGGCAGAGAGCTACAACCATTAAGTATTTGGATAGGTGCAGCGCTTACAATAAACTTTGCATTGGCTACAAACCTTATTATGTACTTCCGACTCAAGAAAATTGATATGATAGAGTCTTTAAAATCGGTAGAGTAAAATTGTTATATAAATAATTAGGAGAAAAAAATTATGTTCCATCAATTAAACAAACCAACAGAAAACGATACTATCGCAATTGTTAAAACAAATATGGGCGAAATCAAGATTAAACTTTTCCCACAGTTTGCACCAAAAACAGTTGAAAACTTTACAACTCACGCAAAAAATGGCTATTACGATGGCATTATTTTCCACCGTGTAATCAAAGACTTTATGATTCAGGGTGGTGACCCAACAGGCACAGGTGCAGGTGGACAAAGTATTTGGGGACACGCATTCCCTGACGAATTCACAGGTGAACTTCACAATCTTCGCGGTGCACTTTCAATGGCAAACGCAGGTCCAAATACAAATGGTAGCCAGTTCTTTATTGTTCAGGCAAACAGTTGCCCCGAAGATTTCATTATGCAAATGAAACAGATTGACGAAAAAGTGTTCCCGACAGAATGTGTTGAGGCTTATGAAGAAATAGGTGGTACACCTTGGCTCGATTTCCGTCATACTGTTTTCGGTCAGGTTTATGACGGTATGGATGTTGTTGACGCAATCGCAAATGTAGCAACTAAAGCACAGGATAAACCTATTGATGATGTAATCATCGAAACAATTATCATTGAATAATAACCTTATTTTCCTCCCTCTGATGAGGGAGGTGGCAACGCTTTTGCGTTGACGGAGGGAGAGATAAGTATTATGCTGTTCAAAAACATCTCAATAATCAACGAAAATCTTGAAATTGAAAATAATATGTATATAGGTGTCAAAGACGATAAAATCGACTATATCGGCACCGAAAAACCACAGCAAAACTATGGTGAAGAATATGATGGTAGTGGCAAAATCCTTTCATCAGGCTTTGTAAATCTTCATACTCATTCACCAATGACACTTCTTCGTGGCTACGCTGAAAATTTGCCTCTTGACCGTTGGCTTAATGAAAAGGTTTTTCCGTTTGAAGACAGGCTTAACTGTGACCGTGCATACTACGGTACAATGCTTTCAATTGCCGAAATGCTTAGTAGCGGTACAACATCTTTTACCGATATGTATTTCTTCGGTGACGGTGTAATGAAAGCGGTTATCGATAGTAAGGCAAAAACTAACTTTGGTCGTTCAATTGTGTCATTCGTTGATGAAGATATTACTGCAAATGACCGTTTCCAAGAGGGAGTTTACCTTGCAGAAAAATATCATAATACCCAAAACGGTAAAATTAAAATTGATATGAGTTTACACGCTGAATACACAAACAGATTATCAATAATTGAGCAATTTGGTGAATACACAAATGGTAAAGATTATATCAATCATATTCACTTGTCAGAAACTAAAGCAGAGCACGAAAACTGCAAGGCAAAATACGGTAAAACTCCTGCTCGCCTTTTCTATGACGCAAAAGTTTTCAATAGCCCAACAATCCTTGCCCATTGCGTGTGGGTAGAAGATGAGGATATGGATATCTTCAAAGAAATGGGTGTAACTGTTGCTCATTGTCCTGCAAGTAATATGAAACTTGGTAGTGGCTTTTGCGACGCATATAAATTGTTACAGAAAGGTGTAAATATCGGTATTGGTACTGATTCTGCTGCAAGTAACAACGGTCTCGACATTATGCGTGAAATGTACTTGGCGGCACTTTTGCCAAAAGGTGTAAACAACAAAGCAGATATTGTAACACCACAAGATATTTACAGAATGGCAACTGTAAATGGCTATAAAGCACAGGGCAGAAACGATTGTGGTGCTATTAAAGTTGGTAATAAAGCCGATTTAATCGTGCTTGATATGACAACACCTAATATGTACCCCGATTTTGATGTGCTTAATAATATTGTATATTCAGCAAACAAAAGTAATGTTGTACTCACAATGGTTGATGGCGAAGTTCTTTACAAAAATGGCGAATTTACAACTATTGATGTTGAAAAAATGGGATATGAAGTAAGCAAACTTGTACGCGAAGTAGTAAATGAGGTTAATGCACAATGATTGAATCAGCAGTTGAATTTATAAAATCAAAAATTACCGGTGACTTTGAAATTGGTATAATTTTAGGCAGTGGACTAGGTACATTAGGCGAAAAAATAGAAAATTCCCAATATGTTGATTATGCCGATATTCCAAATTTTCCTGTTTCTACTGCACCGGGTCATGTAGGTCGTTTTGTGTTCGGCCAACTTAACGGTAAAAATGTTATGTGTATGCAGGGTAGAATACATCTTTACGAGGGCTACGAAGTAAGTAGTGTAGTTATGCCAATCCGTGTTATGAAAATGATGGGTGTTAAAAAACTCATTGTTACAAATGCGGCAGGAGGCATTAACGAAAACTTTGATGTGGGCGATATTATGGTTATTTCTGACCACATCAATTTTACAGGCAGAAACTGTCTTATTGGCAGAAATGATGACCGTTTTGGTGTCCGTTTCCCCGATATGAGTTTTGGCTATTCACCTGAACTTTCAAGGGTTGCATTTAACTGTGCAAAACGACTTAATATGAAACTTCAAAAAGGTGTTTATATCGGTTGTACAGGACCATCTTACGAAACACCTGCTGAAATCCGTGCATTCAGAATAATGGGTGCAGATGCAGTAGGTATGTCAACTGTGCAAGAAGTAATTGCAGCAAATCATTGTGGTATTGAAGTGCTCGGTTTTTCACTTATTTCTAATAAAGCCGCAGGACTTTCAGGGGAAAGACTTACTGAAGAAGAAGTCCTTACAATCGGCAGACAAAAATCAGAAGAAATGCAAACACTCATAACTGAAATTGTAGGTGAAATATAATGTTTCTTAATGGTGCATCTGTTGGCTTTGATACTGTAAACAATAAAGCAGTGTTCATTGACCAGACACTTCTGCCAACTGAATATAGAGAAATATCTACTGACAATTATGAAGAAATTTACGATGCAATAAAGTTTCTTAAAGTCCGTGGTGCACCTGCTATTGGCGTTTTCACCGCTATAAGTCTTGCTGTACTTATGAATAAAAGTAAAAACCATACATACGAAAGCCTTTTCACAGAGTTAAAAGACTATTGCAAAAAACTTATTTTGTGCAGACCAACTGCTATAAATCTTAAATGGGCAGCTGAAGAAATGATTAAAATCGCCGAAGAAAGTAACGCAGAAAACTTCAAAACAAATCTCACTAATCAAGCCCTTAAAATGATTGAAGATGATATTGCAATCTGTCGTAAAATAGGCGAGTATGGTGCAGAATTGCTCAAAAACAGTAACTCAATCCTTACTCATTGTAATGCAGGTCGTCTTGCAACCGTAAAATACGGTACAGCATTAGCACCCGTATATGTATCAAAAGAAAATGGTCATAATATCAAAGTTTTTGCAGATGAAACAAGACCTCTTTTGCAAGGTGCAAGACTTACAGCTTTTGAACTTTGTGATGCTGATATTGATACAACAGTAATCTGTGATAATATGGCATCATTCATTATGAAAAACAGACTGGTAGATGCAGTTTTGGTTGGTTGTGACCGAGTAGCATTAAATGGGGATACCGCCAATAAAATTGGCACAAGCGGTTTGGCAATCCTTGCAAAACACTATAATATTCCGTTTTATGTGTGTATGCCATTTTCAACATTTGATGAAAATATCAAAACAGGTGACAATATTGAAATTGAAATGCGTGACGGTAATGAAATAGGAGAGATGTGGTACGAAAAACTAATGATTCCTAAAAATGCAAAAACATTAAACCCCGCTTTTGATGTTACCGACCATTCACTCATAACCGCATTCATTACCGAAAAAGGTGTAATCAAACCAATCGAGATAAAAGAATATATTTAATTTACAAAATCCCTCATATTTCACTTGAAATATTGAGGGATTTATTGTATAATACCATTGTTAAAAAAATAACATACTTTTTGGAGGTAGATTATTATGGCAAATCGTTTTGTACTTAACGAAACATCTTATCACGGTAAAGGTGCTATCAGCGCTATTGCTGATGAAATCAAAGCAAGAGGCTTCAAAAAAGCTTTCGTATGTTCTGACCCTGACCTTATCAAGTTCGGTGTTACTAAAAAGGTAACAGACATTCTTGATGGTGCAGAAATTCCATACGAAATTTATTCAAATATTAAACCAAACCCAACAATTGAAAATGTTCAAACAGGTGTTGAGGCATTCAAAAATGCAGGCACAGATTGTATCGTAGCAATCGGTGGCGGTTCTTCAATGGATACAGCAAAAGCAATCGGTATTATCATTACAAACCCTGAATTTGCTGATGTTCGTTCACTTGAGGGTGTTGCACCTACAAAGAATCCTTGCGTTCCAATTATTGCAGTTCCAACAACAGCAGGTACAGCAGCAGAAGTTACTATTAACTATGTTATCACAGATGCTGAAAAAGACAGAAAAATGGTTTGCGTTGATGTTCACGACATTCCTGTAGTAGCAGTTGTTGACCCTGATATGATGGCATCAATGCCAAAAGGTCTTACAGCAGCAACAGGTATGGACGCTCTTACACACGCTATTGAGGGCTACATCACAAAAGGTGCTTGGGAACTTTCAGATATGTTCCATATCAAAGCAATCGAAATCATCGCAAAATCACTTCGCGGTGCAGTTGAAAACACAGACGAAGGCAGAGAGGGTATGGCTCTCGGTCAGTATGTTGCAGGTATGGGCTTTAGTAATGTAGGTCTTGGTATCGTTCACTCAATGGCTCATCCTCTTGGTGCTCTTTATGACACACCTCACGGTGTTGCAAATGCCATTATTCTTCCAACAGTTATGGAATATAATGCTCCTGCAACAGGTGAAAAGTATAGAGATATTGCAAAAGCTATGGGTGTAGAAGGCGTTGACACTATGAGCCTTGAAGATGCAAGAAAGGCTGCAATCGATGCTGTTAAACAACTTTCAGTTGATGTTGGTATCCCAACAGACCTTAAAGAAATCGTTAAGGCAGAAGATATTGACTTCCTTTCACAGTCTGCATTTGATGATGCTTGTCGTCCTGGTAACCCAAGAGATACAAGCGTTGCAGAAATCAAAGAACTTTATCTTTCACTTATGTAATTATTAGAATATAACCTTGTGGCACACTTCTTTATGAGGTGTGCCACATTTTTTTATATTGACAAACAGATAAAACGATGCTATAATACATTTAACATTTAAGTTAAATGTTAAAGGAGGCGTTTTATGGGAATTCAAAATACATTAAAAGCCCTTTCTGACCCAGTACGCAGAGAAATACTCAATATGCTTAAAAACGGACAAATGTCAGCAGGGGAAATAACCGAAAAATTCGATATAACAGGTGCTGCAATATCACGACATCTTTCAGTGCTTAAAGAAGCTGACCTTGTCCGTGATAAAAGGGACGGAAAATTCATAATCTATGAATTGAACACATCTGTGCTTGAAGAAATTATGCTTTGGATAAAAGATTTGAAAGGTGATGAAGAAAATGATTAAGAAGAATTTACCAAAACTGATAATCACATCATTGATAATTCTCATACCAATAGTTATTGGGCTTATTTTGTGGGATAAGTTGCCCGACCAAGTCCCTGTGCATTGGAATATCAATGGCGAAGTTGATGGCTTTGCAACTAAGGCTCAGGCAGTATTCTTAATGCCTTTAGTATTAGTTGCGTTTCAATGGATTTGCGTTTTAGGAACATCGCTTGACCCTAAAAAGCAGAATATTAACGATAAAATGGTTACTCTTGTTTTGTGGATTATTCCTATCATATCGTTGCTTTGCAACTCAATGGTGTATGCAACGGCATTAGGTAATAAGGTCAATGTTGAAATAATTATGCCATTGTTTATGGGCGCATTATTTGTTGTAATCGGAAATTATCTTCCCAAATGCAAACAAAGTTATACAGTGGGAATTAAATTACCTTGGACACTTGATAACGAAGAGAATTGGAACAAAACTCACCGACTTGCAGGTTTTCTTTGGGTAATCGGTGGTGTTATTATAATGGCAACAGCGTTTTTAGGTGCATTCTGGCTCTTCTTTGTTGTGCTTATACCAATGGTTATTATTCCATTTGTTTATTCCTATCTTCTCTACAAAAAGAACAAAACTGAATAAAGTCAACGGTAGGGCGGGGTCTCTCGGCTCCCTTGAAAGGGGAGCTGTCACCGATAGGTGACTGAGGGATTCCCGCCCTAATTTTGCGTTTTGCACTTTGCATTTTGCATTTATAATTGACATCTTCAAAATCAATGGTATAATATTACTATTAAAGTGGGTATTTATATGTATAAGTATTCATACGAAAGGTGGTAACTCCAATGAGCTACACAGTTGAAGATATTCTTCGTATAACCAAAGAAAAAAATATTAAGTTTTTAAGATTGCAGTTTACTGACATTTTTGGTCAGATGAAAAACATTGCAATTACTGAAAATATGTTTGAAAAAGTGCTTACAGACGGTCAGATGTTTGACGGTTCATCAATCGAAGGCTTTGTTCGTATTGACGAGTCAGATATGTACTTAAAGCCTGACCTTGATACATTTACAATCTTGCCGTGGAAAGAGGGCACTGCGAGAGTAATCTGTGATGTTTATACAGCAGATAAAGAAACTCCATTCGAGGGCGACCCTCGTCATGTGCTTCGTTCAGTAATTAAAGAAGCAGCAGATATGGGCTATTCAATCAATGTTGGTCCTGAATGTGAATTCTTCCTTTTCAAACTTGACGAAAAGGGCAGAGCAACAACAAAAACTAATGACGCTGTTGGTTATTTTGATATCGGTCCTGCTGATGACGGTGAACAGTGCAGAAACGACATTTGTATTGCACTTCAGCAGATGGATTATGAAATTGAGGCATCTCACCACGAGTGTGCAGAGGGTCAGCACGAAATTGACTTTAAGTTTGCTGAAGCACTTGAAGCAGCCGATAAGGTTGTTACATTCAAACATGTTGTTAAGACTTATGCTCGTCGTAACGGTCTTCACGCAACATTTATGCCAAAACCTCTTTACGGTGCAGCAGGTAACGGTATGCACACAAATCTTTCACTTATGAAAGATGGTAAAAACGCATTCTATGACCCTGACGATAAATATGGTTTAAGTGAAACTGCATATCAGTTTATTGCAGGTGTCCTTCATCATGTAAAAGCAATTACTTGTGTTGCAAATCCGCTTGTAAACTCATATAAGAGACTTGTTCCCGGCTTTGAAGCACCTGTTTATATCTCTTGGTCAGCATCAAACCGTTCAGCACTTATAAGAGTTCCTGCAGCAAGAGGAATGGCAACTCGTGTTGAACTTCGTTCATCAGACCCATCTTGCAACCCATATCTTGAAATGGCACTCTGCATTGCAGCAGGTCTTGACGGTATCAAAAAAGGTATGAAAGCACCTGAGGGTGTTACAACAAATATCTATGATATGACTAGTGAAGAAAGAAAAGCAAACGGTATTGAAAATCTTCCAAGCACATTACAAGAAGCAACAAGAGAGTTCGAAAAGAGCGAATTTGTAAAAGAAGTTCTTGGCGAACACATCTTTACAAAATACCTTGCAGGTAAAAAGCAGGAGTGGGAAAACTACTCAACACGCGTTTCACAGTGGGAAATCGACGAATATCTTACCAAGTATTAATTTTTATTTAGTAGGGCGGGGTCTTGACCCCGCCATTATTATGTAATATACAAAAATAAAAAACGCAAAATGTAGGGGCGATTCACGAATCGCCCGTCAGTCGATTAGGGGAATATATCCTTGTCTGTCTACAACAAACCGTAGATAACTTAAAAAAACCTTAAAATAAATTATAAATAAAAAAATTGTAAAAAATTAAAAAAACTTAAAAAAAAGACTTGACGAACTTGAATTGTTATGATATTATATTCAAGCGTTGAGACGCTGGTGTAGCTCAGTTGGTAGAGCAGCTGATTTGTAATCAGCAGGTCGGGGGTTCGAGTCCGTCCACCAGCTCCATTTTTTTGTAAATTTAATATGGGTAGGTTCCCGAGTGGCCAAAGGGAGCAGACTGTAAATCTGCCGTCGACGACTTCGGTGGTTCGAATCCACCCCTGCCCACCAAAATTAAGAGTACTTCCTTTGAAGTGCTCTTAATTTTTTTGTTCGTAAAAAAGGGGTGGATTCGAAAGCCCGTCAAGAAAACGATTAGGGGAATCGTTTTTAGGGCGTGGATTTACAAGATGTTTCGCATTATTATCACTATTAAGCGAATCATATACAATATAATTATAAGATGTAACCCCTGCCCACCAAAAAAGAGTTTTCCAATAGGAAGACTCTTTTTTATTGCATTTTACCGTTTCTTGTACTAAAATAAATACATAAAATTGTGGTGGTGATTAAAATCAAAAACAAATTAAGAATAATTTATGGCGTGTTATTTATTGTAATACTCATAACAGAAATATTGATTGCTTTATTTGTCCACGACAATTTTGTGCGACCATATATAGGGGATATGCTTGTAACAGTTCTCATTTGTTCTTTTGCAAGATTTTTCATTCCTGAAAAAATCAAAATAATGCCAATGCTTGTTTTTATCTTTTCAGCACTTGTTGAAATAGGTCAGTATTTTGATTTTGTAAAATTGTTAGGCTTTGACGACAATGTTTTTATTTCAACCTTGCTTGGCAGAACTTTTTCTGTTGCAGATATAATCTGCTATGGGGTAGGCTGTATATTGTTCGCAATAGTTGATTATATAATTAAAAAGAAAGTTAGGGGTACATTATGAGAATCTCTACTGAAATAGATTCAATCGCATTACAAATAGGTGAGGAAAGAGCAGTTGAACTTGTGGCAAAAACGGGTTTTGACGCTTGGGATTTCTCGCTATTTCAGATGTGTGAAAAACAAAATGGCGTATTAGTGCCCACAAATCATCCAACTGCACAAAGTAATTATCTCTCATTTGCACGAAAACTTAAACAAATCGGACTTGATAACGGTATTATCTGTAACCAAGGTCATGCACCATTCCCAAGTAGTCCCAAAAGTGCAGATTACCTTAAACGCGCTATTGAGTGTGTAGCAGAGGCAGAGGGCGAAATTTGTGTAATACATCCTATGAATAACGGAACACCCCAAGAAAATGCGGAAATGTATTTTGAACTCTTGCCTTTTGCCAAAGAACATAATGTGAAAATCGCAACTGAAAATATGTGGAATTGGTTACCAGATGCAGAACATTCTTCTTTCGCTGCTTGTGCCACTCCTGAAAGTTTTATCGCTCACCTTGACGCAGTAAATGACGAGTATCTTGTTGCTTGTCTTGATATAGGTCACGCTGAAATGAAAGGTAGCAATACCACCGCAGTTGAAATGATTAAAGCCTTAGGCAACCGCCTTAAAGCATTGCATATTCACGATAACGATAAGTTGCACGATTCTCATCAACCACCATTTTCAATGAATATCGACTTTGTGCCAATTGTGAAAGCGTTAAAAGAAATAGGTTATAACGGATATTTCACTCTTGAAGCAAGTTATTACATTGAAAATCTTAAAAATCCTGATGTTGTTGAATGTACAAAAAATCTTTACAACTCAGCAAAACGCCTTGCTGATATGTATGAAAATATGTAAAACAAAACGACCTTGCAAACTTACAAGGTCGTTTTTTATTATTGTTATTTTAAGATTTCCCCAACATTATTGAGAATGTATTTAGGTCGATATGGGAATTTATCAATATCTTCCAAAGATGTAACGCCTGAAAGCACAAGTACAGTATCAACATTTGATTCAATACCCGCAATAATGTCAGTATCCATTCTGTCACCAATAAATGCGATTTCTTCACTATGGCAGTCAAGTTTATTAAGTCCGTGACGAAGCATAAGTGGGTTTGGCTTGCCAACAAAATATGCCTTCTTGCCCGTTGCAATTTCAATAGGTGCAATAAGTGAGCCTGTCGCAGGCATAAGACCACGCTCGGTAGGGCCCGTAATATCAGGATTTGTGCCAATAAGTTTTGCCCCTTTAAGCACTAACTCAATAGCCTTTTCAATTTTTTCAAAGTTATATGTTCTTGTTTCACCAACAACTACATAGTCAGGGTTTACATCATTCATATAAATGCCTTGGTCATAAAGTGCCTTTGTAAGTGCAGCCTCGCCAATAACATAAGCGGTGCAACCCGGTTTTTGACTGCTTAAAAATGCCGCAGTAGCCATAGCACTTGTATAAAAATGCTCTGCGGAAACTTTAAGTCCCATTCTTTCAAGTTTCATACTTAACTCGTGAGGTGTTTTTTCAGGGCTGTTTGTAAGGAACACAAATTTTTTATCATTATCAATCAACCAGTTTATAAACTCAACAACGCCATCAAGTACTTTGTTACCGTGATATATAACACCGTCCATATCACTTATAAAACCTTTTTTATTCAAAATATTATTCATATGACTTACCTCCGTCAGCTTAAATTCTAAAGTAATTTTTTGTAAAAGTCAACTTTTAACTATTACAAATAATTGTATTAAAAGTTTACTTTTTTATCTAACTTTACATATTGATAATCTCGCTTTACTGTGCTAAAATAAATTATTATTTTTAAGGAATGACAAAAATGATTGCAATAATTGACTATGGTGCGGGTAATCTTCAAAGCGTAAAAAAGGCTTTTGACTTTATCGGTGCCGAAAGTGTAATAACAGATAATCCCGAAATAATCAATGCTTGTGATAGAATTTTACTCCCCGGTGTTGGTTCTTTTGGTGATGCTATGGATTCAATGGCTAAAAGCGGACTTGTAGATACTGTTAAGCAAAACGCTTTAAGCGGTAAACCATTTTTGGGTATCTGCTTAGGACTTCAACTTTTGTTTGAAGAGTCAGAAGAATCACCGGGAGTTAAAGGATTAGGTATTTTCAAAGGCAAAATCAAAAAGTTTTCAAGTGATATGGGGCTTAAAATTCCACATATCGGTTGGAATTCCCTTGAAATCAAACAAAAAGATGGCATTTTCAAAAACATTCCCGAAAACAGTTATGTTTATTTTGTCCATTCCTATTATCTCCACGCAGAAGATAAAAATGATATTGCAACTGTTACGAATTACGGAATCGATTTTCACTCTGCAGTAGGTAAAAACAATATTTTTGCAACACAGTTCCATCCTGAAAAATCAGGTGATGTAGGTTTGCAGATTTTAAGAAATTTCGCATCAATGGAGGTAAAATAATGTACGCTAAAAGAATTATACCTTGCCTTGATGTTAAAAACGGACGAGTAGTCAAAGGCGTCAGTTTTGTGAATATCCGTGACGCAGGTGACCCTGTAGAATGTGCTATTGAATACAATAAAAAAGGTGCTGATGAGTTAGTTCTTCTTGATATTACCGCTACTCATGAGGGTAGGGGGACAATGCTCGAAATTGTCCGTCAGGTTGCTGATAATATTTTTATTCCATTCACAGTTGGTGGCGGAATAAGAACAGTTGACGACTTTAAGGAGTTACTTCGTGCAGGTGCTGATAAAATTTCGGTAAACTCTGCCGCAGTAAGAAACCCTAATCTCATAAACGAAGCTGCATACAAATTCGGTAGCCAATGTGTAGTTTGTGCTATTGATGCTAAACGAAATGATAAGGGTTGGGAAGTTTACCTTAATGGCGGACGAATCCCAACGGGAATTGATGCTGTAAAATGGGCAGAAGAAGCAGTTAAAAGGGGAGCGGGAGAAATTCTTTTAACAAGTATGGATTGTGACGGTCAAAAGCAAGGCTATGATAACCAGCTTAACCGTGCAGTTTCAGAATGTGTAGGCGTGCCTGTAATCGCATCAGGCGGTGCAGGTGCAAAATCCCATTTCCTTGACGCTTTCAATGAAGGTAAAGCAGACGCAGTCCTTGCCGCATCCCTTTTCCACTTTAACGAAATCCCAATTATGGACTTAAAACACTATCTTAAAGACAACGGTATTTCAGTTAGATTATAAAGTGCAAAATGCAAAACACAAAGTGCAAAATGTAGGGGCGATTCACGAATCGCCCGTCCAAGATTATTGATTTTTCAAGTTTAATATGTTACTCTATATTTGTAAAGAAAAAGTATAGGAGTGAATGCTATGCCGAATACGATATTATATTTTATAGTAATAGGGCTTATATTTGCTACAATTGTTTCATCTATATTTAGTATTCTTGCTTTTTCAGGTAAAGATGTATTTTTGAGTAGTGCATATACAAATGCGACTGAAGAAGAACGAGAAAAACTAAACAAAAAGGCATTAAGAAAGCAAAGTGCAATATTTTTTCTTTTGCTTGCAATAACAACACTTTCCAACGCACTTAGTTTTTTGGTTAATCCGTTGTTTAGATATATACACATTGTAATGCTTATTGTAACGATTGCGTATTATGTGTTTTCAAACAAAAAGATTAAAAATAGTAAATAGTCTATAAATTTTAACGGCGAGGGTAACCTCGCCGTTAATTTTGCATTCTGCATTCTGATTTCTGCATTTATTCAATTACTGTGCAAACATCTTCCAATGCTTTTCTAACCTTATTTCTTGGCTTCTCGTCTGCTGAATATCCTGTTGCAATAACAAGTCTTATTTTATCTTCGATTCCAAAATATTCGCGGACTTTATCTTCCTCAACCATACCGATAATACAAGTGCCAAGTCCTAAATCAGCAGCTTGTAAGCAGTAATGTGCAACAGAAAGACCAATGTCATTTTCAGCCCATTTCTGACTATTTCTCACTTTTTCTTGAACAAATGCTTTAAGTGTAGCAGGTCTTTCTGTAACAATGGCAAATGCAGGGCAGTTTTGCACAAATTTATTTGCTCCGTTTGGCTGAATACAATCTCTTATTTTCTCTGCATTCTCACCACCGTTTGCAATGTAGTATTTCCAAGGCTGTGAGTTGCAAGCAGATGGTGAAAGTCTTGCCGCGTCAACACATTTTAAGAGTAAATCTGTGCTTACAGGCTCACCATTGTAATTTCTGCAACTTTCTCTTTTCAAAATAAGTTCACTAAACATAATAATTACTCCTAAATCAAATTATAATAATTATATACTAATTTTTACTCGTATTCAATAATTTGTATAGACTTTTGTAAAAATGTTTGTTAAAATAATATCGTATATATAGTTGGAGTGATTATATGGCACATCTTTCTCTTGATAAAAACTGTTTTTTAATGACCGAATTGTATGAACTTACAATGGCAAACGGTCTTTATATGAGTGGTAAAGCAGACGAAATTGCATATTTCGATTTGTTTTTCAGAAAAGTTCCTGATAACGGTGGCTTTGCAATCTTTTCAGGACTTTCACGAATTGTTGAACTCATTAAAAATATTAAGTTTTCTGATTCTGATTTAGAATATCTTTCATCAATAGGTCTTTGTGACGGATTTGTTGATTATCTTCGCAACTTTAAGTTTGAGTGCGATATTTGGGCAGTTCCTGAGGGTACTCCTGTGTTCCCTAACGAGCCTGTAATTAAAGTTCGCGGACCAATTTTGCAAGCACAACTTATTGAAACCTTGTTGCTTGTTTGTATGAATCATCAATCCCTTATTGCAACAAAAGCAAACAGACTTGTTCGTGCTGCTAAAGGCACAGCAGTTGCTGAGTTTGGTACTCGTCGTGCAATCGGTTACGATTCTGCATTCTATGGCTCTCGTGCAGCATATATCGGCGGTTGCGTTGGTACTTCAGGCGTTGTTCAGGGCAAAGAATTCGGAATCCCTACAATGAACGCTATGATTCATAGCTGGGTGCAGATGTTTGATAGTGAATACGATGCTTTCTGCGAATACGCGAAGCAATACCCTGATGATTGTTCACTTGTAGTTGATACTTATGACACAATTCGTAGTGGTGTGCCTAACGCAATAAAAGCCTTTGACGATGTACTCAAACCTATGGGTAAAAGACCGGTTAGTATTCGTATTGACTCAGGTGATATCACTTACCTTTCTAAAAAAGCACGCAAAATGCTTGACGAGGCAGGTTACCCTGATTGTAACATTACCGCGTCAAATTCACTTGACGAGCATATTATCAATGATATGCTTTTACAAGGTGCAAAGGTTGATTGCTTTGTAGTAGGTGAGCGACTTATCAACTCTGCATCATCACCAATTTTCAGCGGTGTCTATAAACTCAGTGCAGTTGAGAAAAATGGTGAGATAATCCCTAAAATCAATCTTTCAGAGAATGTAAGCAAAATTACAACACCTCATTCAAAAATGCTTTATAGATTGTTTGATTGTGATACAGGCAAAGCAATTGCCGATGTGCTTACCCTTGAAAATGAAAAGATTGACGACAGTAAACCTTATACACTTTTTGACCCTGATTTTACTTGGAAACGCAAAGAGGTTGAAAACTTTGTAGCAAGAAAAATGCTTGTTCCCGTATTCACAGCGGGCGAGTGTGTTTATACTGAGCCATCGGTTGACGAAATCCGTGATTATTGTTCTGAACAGATTGACAATCTTTGGGAAGAAGTTAAACGATTTGAAAACCCACACACTTATTATGTGGACTTGTCAGAAGAACTTTGGAGAGTTCGTAAGGATTTAATAGAAGAATATAAAGGAGTAAAGAAATAATGAATATCTGGCACGATATTGATAGTAGCAGAATTACAAGAAAAGACTTTGAAGCAGTTATTGAAATTTCAAAGGGAAGTAAAATGAAATATGAGCTTGATAAAGAAACGGGTCTTCTAAAACTTGACCGTGTTCTTCATACATCAACTCACTACCCTGCAAACTATGGTTTTATTCCAAAAACTTATGCTGACGATAATGACCCTCTTGATGTGCTTGTGCTTTGCAGTGAACAGATTGAGCCAATGGCACTTGTGCGTTGCTACCCAATCGGTGTAATTTCTATGTTTGACGGTGGCCACGCTGACGATAAAATTATTGCAATTCCATTTGGTGACCCAACTTATAACGAGTATAAAGACATCAGCCAACTTCCAAAGCATATTTTTGATGAGATGATACATTTCTTTACCGTTTATAAAATGCTTGAGAATAAAGATACTGCAATAGACGAAGCAAAAGGCGTTCTCGCAGCAATCGACATTATCGATGACGCAATTGAGGGCTATAAAAAGAAATTTGGATAATTAAACTTAAATAAAACCACAAAAACCACCTTATTCCACGGGGAATAGGGTGGTTTTTTATGCCTTTTTCGTATTGTGCAAAACTAACAAAACAATTTTGAAAAATTTGTAGAAAAATGCACAAAATTATTTTTATGTTTTTATTGATTTTTTTGTTCTCTTATTGTATAATAAATGCATTGGTGGGGGAGAAATGCACCCAAATTACACTAAAAAGGATAATTAGACAAAAATTAACTAAAGAAAAGGAGTGAACAAAACCGTGTTTGTAAGTAATTATTATCATAATCTTGACGCTAAAAACCGTTTGTTTATTCCTGCTCGTTTCCGTGACCAACTCGGCGAAAGACTTTACATTATGCCGGGTCCTGGTGCTTCTTTGTTTATTTATCCTGAAGAAGATTTCAATGTGATTGCAGAGCAATACAGACAAAAACACCGTGACCTTGAAGAACAGATGGCGTTTTTTAGTAATGTGTGTGATACAACTATTGATAATCAGGGCAGAGCAACTCTTGACGCTCGTCATGTTCAGCATGCTGAACTTAAAAAAGAAGTTGCAATAATCGGTAGTGGTCGCAGAATCGTGATTATGCCACTTGAAAAGTTCAAGATTACTGAAACAACATCAAGTAATGCAATCGACTACTCAACAGATATTGATTGGTAATTAAATATGGAATTTTCACATATTTCAGTTTTGTTTGACGAAACAATCGAGTCGCTTAACATTAAATCAGAAGGTTTGTATGTTGACTGTACCTGTGGCGGAGCGGGGCATTCCAAAGCAATCCTCGAACGCATCCCGGACGGTGTTCTTGTTGCTATTGACCGTGACCCCGACGCCATTCAGGTAATAACAGAGCGTATAGGCTCAATGCCTCAGGTAGAAATAGTCAATGATAATTTTAATAATATAAAAGGTATATTAAATGGCAGATTAGCCGACGGAATCCTTGCAGATTTAGGCGTCAGTTCATTCCAACTTGATACTGCCGAAAGAGGTTTTTCGTTTCATCACGACGCACCACTTGATATGCGAATGAGTAAATCGGGTAAAAGTGCTTATGATGTGGTGAATGGATATACCGAATATGAACTTGCAAATATAATTAACCGATATGGTGAAGAAAAGTTTGCAAGGAATATTGCAAAAAATATTGTAAAAGCAAGAAGTCAAAAGAATATAGAAACAACATTGGAGCTTGCAGAAATTATTAAAGATTCGGTTCCTGCAAAATATCGTCGTGATTCTCACCCTGCAAGAAAAACTTTTCAGGCAATAAGAATTGAGGTTAATGACGAACTTTCAACTCTCGCACAAGCAGTTGACGATATGTTTCATAGTCTTAAAGTGGGTGGCAGACTTTCAATAATCACATTCCACTCTCTTGAAGACAGAACAGTAAAAGAAAAGTTCCGTGAATTTACAATAGGGTGTACTTGCCCTAAAGAATTTCCCGTTTGTGTATGCGGAAAAACACCTGAAGGTAAACTTATAAATAAAGGTGTTTCGGCAAAACAATCGGAGTTAGATATGAATAATAGAAGTCGAAGTGCAAAACTTCGTACAATCGAAAGATTAAGATAAATAAAAGTTGTGGAAGTTTAAGTGAAAGGAAGAAAAAATATGGCACAGTACAATGCTTACAAGTCATATAACATTGAACAGTTCGAGCCAAGAGTGGTAACGAACAGCAACGCTGCGCCTAAAATGAAGCCTGCACCACAAAAAACTCCACCACTTAAGGTCGTAAAAAAGGCAAAACCTACTGCAGCACAAGTAAGAACTGAAACACAAATTGCTGCAAAACAGGCGCGAAAAGCTTTCGCAGTGGCTATGGCAATTCTTATGTTTATGGCAATTGCTATTTATAGCCGAGTTCAGCTTGATGAAATCAATCGTGATATCAGCAATAAAGAATATGAAATTGAACTTGCACAAAGTGACTCAATTAAATTAAACAATACGCTAAGTGCAATGGTGTCAATGAATAATGTTGAAGATTACGCCGCCAATGTACTTGGAATGGTAAAAGTACAAGATTATCAGGTGGTTTATGTTGATTTGTCTTCAAACGATAGCGTAGTAGTTGCTAATGGTGAACAGACAGACCAGTCCAATGTAATAAATGCAAATAACAAATAATATATTGAATTGAAAGCAAAGGGAGTTGAGAATTCTTGACTCTCGTTGTTTTATTGTATGAGGTAATTAGATTTTGCCGAAAGGAGTAGTAAAAATGAACAGAAAACCTACAAAAAGAATGGAATTGCGTTCTCTTATCGCTTTTGGCATATTCTGTGCTTTTTTACTTTGCCTTGTAGGTAATCTTTTTTGGTTACAGATAATCAACGGTGAAGAATATCGCCTTAAAGCAGAAAAAAATCAGTTAAGTGATACAGTTGTAAATGCAAATCGTGGCACAATTTATGACTCAAATATGAAAGTGCTTGCTCAAAGTGCGTCTGCGTGGCTTGTGTATATCAATCCATCAAAAATCAAAACTGACGAGCAAAAAACACTTCTCGTTGACGGATTTGTTGAGATTTTTGACCTTGACCCTGAAACTGTTACTAAAAAAGTAAACCGTAGCGAAAGCGGTTACGAAAAAATTATAGGTCAGATTGATAACGCACAAAAAGATGCCCTAAAAGAGTATTTGTCAAAACATAAAGACCAGAAACTCAACACTATTGTTGGTATCGACCCTGATACAAAACGCTATTATCCTTTAGGCTCATTTGCGTCAACAGTTCTCGGCTTTACAGGTTCAGAAGACACAGGTCGTTCAGGACTTGAACTTAAATATAACGACATTTTAACAGGTGAGGCAGGTCGAATTATTACCGCTAAAAATGCTTTGTCCGGTGAAATGCCAAATGATTACGAAACTACTTATGATGCTGAACAAGGTAAAAGCCTTGTACTTACTATTGATGAAGTAATACAGTATTACCTTGAACAACAGCTTTCTCAGGCAATTGAAGAAACTCAGGCAAAATACGCTTACGGAATTGTTATGGATGTTAAAACGGGTGCAATTCTCGGTATGTCAACAATGCCTGATTACGATTTGAACTCGCCTTATAAAATTTATTCAAACTCAGTGCTTGAAGAAATCTCAAAGATTGAAGATTCAGCACAAAAGTCCCAAGCAGAAAGCAACGCACTTTTCTCACAATGGCGTAATAGGGTAGTAAGTGACTCTTATGAACCGGGTTCAGTATTCAAACTTTTCGTTGCCGCTGCAGGACTTGAAGAGGGTGCAATTACAACAACAAGTACATATAACTGCACAAGTTCAATAAAGGTTGCAAATTATTATCAGCATTGTTATAACCATAAAGCCCACGGTACACAAACAGTTGCTGAGGCACTTCCTAATTCTTGTAATACATTCTTTATTACATTAGGACAAAAATTAGGTAAATATACATTCAATAAATACTTTGAAGCATTCGGATTTACAGAAAAAACAGGTGTTGACTTGCCATCAGAGGCAGCTCCTGCTCCTAATAAAACATATTACACAGTTGACAGAATGGGTATTGCAGAACTTTCATCTGCATCTTTCGGTCAAACTTTCCAAGCAACACCAATTCAAATGATTACAGCGGTTGCGTCTCTCGGCAACGGTGGTAAACTTATGACACCTTATATCGTTGATAAGGTTCTTGACGAAGACGGCAATATTGTATCTGAAACCGAACCTAAAGTTAAAAGACAGGTTATTTCAGAAAAAACTGCCGATATTATGTGCGACCTTATGGAACAGGTTGTTGTATGGGGTACTGCAAAGAATGCCTATGTTGCAGGCTACCATGTAGCAGGTAAAACAGGTACAAGTGAAAAACTTAATACAGATGACCAATGTATTGCATCGTTCGCAGGCTTTGCTCCTGCAAATGACCCACAGATTGCAGTTTTAATTGCGGTTGACGAGCCACAGTATTACGCAACAGGTGGTTCGGGTGCTGCTCCCGTAGCAGGCAGAATTTTTGAAAATATTCTTGCTTATCTCAATATTGACCCACAATACAGCGATAAAGAAATGGCTCAAGCAACTGTTACTGCACCAAACCTTGTTGGTGTTGAATCAGCAAAAGTTCGTTCAAAAGCAAGTGGATTTACAGTTAAAGTTGTTGGTAGTGGTGAAACAGTAGTTTCACAAATGCCGTCTGCAAATCAATCAATGCCAAAGAACGGTGTAATTGTTGTATATACAGAAGAAAATGCAGAAAAACAAACTGCAACAGTACCAAATCTTATAGGTCTTACACTTGCTGACGCAAATCGTTTGGCAGTAAATTCAGGCTTTAATATTAAGATTGCAGGTACAACTCAGGGTGCAGGTCAAGTGCTTTCATACAAGCAAAGTATTCCTGCCGAAACTACTGCAGAATCAGGTGCAATTATTACAGTATATTTCCGTTCAAGTGAAAATGTAACGGACTAATTTAATATGAGGTAAAACAATGAAACTTTCTACTCTTCTTAAGGATGTTGAAACGCTTAATGCGTATGAAGATGTGGAAGTTGAAAGAGTAACGGATAACAATAAAGACAATTTAGTAAATGCCTTGTATGTGTGTATTGATGGTAATCGTGTTGATGGCCACTCCTTAGCAAAATCTGCTGTTGAAAGCGGTGCGGTGGCAGTATTAACCTCAATTGATTTGGGAATTGCAAATCAGGTTATCGTTAAAAATACACGACAAGCCTATGCAAAAATATCGGCAAATTTTTATGAAAATCCTGCCAAAAAACTAAAACTCATAGGTGTTACAGGTACAAACGGAAAAACATCAACAGCGTTTTTTATTAAGGGTATTCTTGAGATTCTTAGTAAAAAGTGCGGAATAATCGGAACAATAAAAAATGACACGGGTGAAAGTGAACAAAATGCTGTTCTCACTACTCCCGAGCCTATGAAATTGCATAAACTGTTTAAGCAAATGGCAGATAATGGTTGCGAATACTGTGTAATGGAGGTCTCATCTCAAGGCTTACACCAAGAGCGTGTCTGCGGATTGCATTTTCAGGGTGCAGTACTTACGAACATTACTCCCGAACACCTTGATTATCACGGTAATATGCAAAATTACATAGATGCCAAACTTCGTCTTTTCAATATGGCAAAATTTGCCTGTATAAATATTGATGATGATAATGTAAAATCAATAAAGGATAAAATTTCTTGCTCAATCAGTACTGTTTCGGCAATATATAATGAAGCAGATTACACCGCAAAAAACATAGTTTGCACAGAAAATGGTGTTAAATATGAGTTTGTGGGAATGGATTGTATTGGTAGAATTGAAATAAAAATCCCCGGCAGATTTACAGTTTATAACTCTTTATGTGCAGTTGCAGTGCTAATTAATATGGGGTTTTCAATAGATGATATTTCTAATGCTTGCAAAAATCTTGATTACATAAAGGGCAGAGCCGAAATTATAAAAACACCAAGAAATTTTACCGTTATGATAGATTATGCCCATACACCCGACGGACTTGAAAGCGTTCTTAGAAGTGTCCGTGAATTTACAAAAGGCAGAGTAATCACTGTATTTGGTTGCGGTGGTGACCGTGATAAATCAAAACGGGCAGAAATGGGCAGAATAGCAGGGGATTTGTCAGACTTGGCAGTTGTCACAAGTGATAACCCAAGAACTGAAAACCCAATACTTATTATCAATGATATTCTTTACGGAATGGAAAAATCAAAATCCCGTATTGCAGTAATTGAAAATCGTCATCAGGCAATTGAATTTGCATTGTCAAAGGCGAGAAAAGGCGATTTAGTGTTGCTTGCAGGTAAGGGGCACGAAATGTACCAGATTATCGGTAACGAAAAAAAGCCCTTTGACGAAAGAAAAATCGTAAAGGACTATTTCAATAAATTTTAGGAGAAAACAATGAACTTAAAAGCCAATGAAATTGCAAAAGCATTAGGAACAATTGTAGATTCTCAAAATATAATAAACCGTGTGTCAATTGATAGTCGTGATGTTGATGAAAACACTCTCTTTTTCGCAATCAAAGGTGAACGCTTTGACGGTCACGATTTTATAAAAGATGTTGCCGAAAAAGGCGTTGGTGCAATAGTCAGCCATAAAAAAGTAGAATGTAACGCACCGGTAATCTATGTTAAAGACACAAAAGACGCACTTTTAGATTTCGCATCATATTATAAAAGTACATTCCCTGATTTGTTGCTTATTGCGTTAACAGGTAGCGTGGGCAAAACCACAACCAAAGAAATGGTTGCTTGCGTAATGGAACAAAAGGGTGAAACTCTTAAAACAGAAGGCAATTTTAATAATGAAATCGGAATGCCAAGAACACTTTTCAGATTAGAAGAAACAACAAAAAATGCAGTAATCGAAATGGGTATGGACGGTTTTGGTCAAATTTCAGCACTTACAAACTGTGCAAAACCCGATTGTGCAATTATTACTAATATCGGTGTTTCTCATATTGAAATTTTGGGTTCCCGTGACGGAATTTTACAAGCAAAACTTGAAATTCTTGAGGGTCTCAAAAAAGGCTCACCCGTATTCTTGAATGGTGATGACGATAAACTTTCTACAGTAAAACTTGATGATTATAAAGTGATTTTCTTCGGTATCGAAAACAAAGATTGTGATGTGGTCGCAGAAAGTATTGAAGAAAAAGGCTTTACAACAGAGTTTGTTGCAATTAAAGGGAATATAAAACAAAAAATAACAATCCCAACAGTTGGTATTCATAATGTCTATAACGCTCTTGTTTCTTTTGCAGTAGGACTTGAATACGGAATATCACCTGAAAATATTGCAAAAGGACTTGAAAGTTATACACCATCGGGTATGCGTCAGCGAATTAAAGAGGTTAAAGGCGTAACATTCATTGAAGATTGTTATAACGCAAGTCCTGATTCACAAAAAGCAGGTCTTAACTGTCTTTGTAAAATAGCGAAAGGCAGAAAAATTGCAGTACTTGGTGATATGCTTGAAATGGGTAGCTTTAGCGAACAAGCACACCGAATGGTAGGGGAATATGCAGCACAGTGCGGTGTTGATATTCTTTACACAGTAGGCGAAGAGTCTAAATATATGGCAGATAGCGGTCTTAAATCGGGAATTCCTAAAGTTCAGAATTTTACTGATAAAGCAGAACTTACAGAGATTCTTATGAATGAACTTCAAGATGGCGATACAATTATTTTCAAAGCAAGTCGTGTAATGAAATTAGAAGAAATTTTTGAAAGCATTTATAAACAATGGGATGTTAAATAAGGAGTTGTGGTTATGAATATTTATGTAGCATTGGTTATGGCGGCAGTTTTAAGTTTCTTAATAGCGTTTTTATTAGGGTTTGTGCTTATTCCATGGCTTAGAAAATTAAAATTCGGTCAAACTATTCTTGATATTGGTCCTGCTTGGCATAAGTCAAAACAGGGTACACCCGTTATGGGTGGTATTATGTTCATTGTCAGCACAATTCTTTCAAGTATCTGTGTACTTGTAACAGACCACTTTTTAGGTGGAAATCTTTTCGGCAGTGAACACATTTTACCTGATACATTAAAGGTAAAACTTGTAGCAGGTGTAATTCTTGCAATCGGGCTCGGCCTTGTAGGTTTTGCTGATGACTACATTAAAGTTGTTAAAAAAAGAAATTTAGGTCTTACAGAAATTCAGAAAACTATTCCCCAGGTAATTCTTATTATCGGTTATCTTTTCACACTTCAACTTAACGGACTTACCTATATGAATATACCATTTGTAGGTGCAGTTGACCTTAAATGGTTCTTCTGGCTTTTCGGTATTGCAGTAATCTATGGTGCAGTTAATGCAGTAAACTTTACTGATGGTGTTGACGGTCTTTGTGCAAGTGTTACTTCAACAGCAGCAATTGCATTCTGTATTGCGGCCCTTATGACAAAGTTTATGGGTATCAGCGTTTTAGCAGCAGCCCTTGCAGGTGGTTGCCTTGGATATTTAATTTGGAACTACTATCCGTCAAAGGTTATGATGGGTGATACAGGCTCAATGTTCTTGGGCGGTATGGTTGTAGCATTGGCTTATGCAATTGATTGCCCGCTTATTCTTGTTTTCTTCGGTATTATCTATGTAATTGAAGCACTTTCAGATGTTTTACAGATTGGTTACTTCAAACTTACACACGGTAAGCGTATTTTCAAAATGGCACCAATCCATCATCATTTTGAAATGTGTGGTTGGAAAGAACGCAAAATCGTAACAATCTTTTCACTTGTAAATATTTTAGGTTGTGCGGTTGGCTTGGCAATCTATTATTACGGAATAATCGACAGATAATTAAATTATAAATAATTTAAGGCGGTGAGAAAATGGCAACAAAAAAGAAAAAAAGTCCTTTAAGTTTCTTGTTTAATAAAGGTGCTATGGATGTTCCTTTCTTTATAATTCTTATGACTATTGTAACAATAGGTCTTATTATGCTGTTTTCTGCCAGCTATACTTACAGTTATTATTTCAGAACAAGCAGTACTGAACTTTTCACAAAACAGTTAATTTACTGTGGAATTGGTATATTGGGAATGCTTTTGGTTTCTCGTATCAGATATGAATATTTCAAAGTATTCTCATTTGTGGTTGCGGGTGTTTCGGTAATTCTTCTTATTATCGTTCGCTTGCTTCCCGATAGCGTTCAACCGGGATTTTACCGTTGGATTGACTTAGGATTTATAACATTCCAACCGTCTGAAATCGCAAAGTTAGGTCTTATTATGTTTTTGGCATTCTGCCTTGAACAACACCATAAAGGCGTTGTTGGCAAAGTGCCAAGTGATTTAGGTGTTTGTCGTTTTGTTGAAAATGCGTCTAATGGCAAATATGTAATTTATAAGTCATTTACAAGCACTATTGCATACGGATTTTTCATTTTGCTTTTCGCAGTTCTTGTGCTTATTGAAAACCATGTTTCAGGTGCAGTACTTATGCTCGCTATCGGTGTGATTATGCTGTTCCTTGGCGAAGTGAAAAACAAGTGGTTTATTGTTGGTGTTGTAGTTGCAGTATTCGCAGTTATTTTGTTTGTAATGAATCCCGATTTGCTTAAAGAATATGCAGGTGAGCGTATTGTCGCTTGGCTTGATAAAGATTATGAGCCATTAGGTGCTCGTTGGCAGACAAATAACTCACTTTATGCAATCGGTTCAGGCGGATTTTTAGGCACAGGACTTGGCCAGTCAAAACAAAAGCATCTTTATGTTTCTGAACCACAGAACGACTTTATTTTCTCAATCGTATGTGAAGAATTAGGTTTTGTAGGTGCAACTGCAATAATTTTACTTTTTGCACTTTTAGTATATCGTGGCATTAAAATCGGACTTCGTGCAAAAGACCGTTACGGTGCATTACTTGCAATGGGCATTGTGTTCCAAGTAGGTGTTCAAGTAGCACTTAATATTGCGGTTGTAAGCGACTTTATTCCTAATACAGGTATTTCACTTCCGTTCTTTTCTTACGGTGGTACATCACTTGTTATTCTGCTTTGTGAAATGGGTATAATTCTTTCAATTTCACGAAGTGCAAGAAAGAAGGATTAAGCTTATGAAAATAATGTTCGTAGCAGGTGGCACAGGCGGTCATATTAACCCTGCAATCGCAGTGGCAAACGAGGTTAAACGCTTAGAGCCTAATGCAGAAATCCTTTTTGTAGGTACTGAAGGCAGAATGGAAACTCGTATTGTTCCCAATGCAGGTTTTGAACTGAAAACATTAAAAATGAATGGCTTTTCAAGAAATATGTCGTTAAGTGGCATTAAACAAAATCTTGAAACTGTTTATCTTACATTAAAAGCATCAAGTGATGCTAAAAAGATTATAAGTGAATTTAAGCCCGATGTGGTTGTGGGATTCGGTGGCTATGTTACAGGTCCCGTAGTTCGCACCGCAGTTAAAATGGGTGTTAAAACTGCAATTCACGAACAAAACGCATTCCCCGGTGTAGCAAATAAAGCACTTGCAAAGTTGGTTGATAAAGTAATGCTTACTTCTGCTGCTGCCGAAAAATATATGAAATGTAAAAATCCTCCTGTTGTAACAGGACTTCCCGTAAGACGCGAAATTATCAAAACTGACCGCGATTTTGCCCGTGCAACATTAGGTCTTAAAAATGATGATATGCTTGTGCTTTCAATGGGTGGTTCACTTGGTGCAGATGCAATCAATAACGCAGTTGTAACAATGCTTACAACTCTTAAAGACGAAAAAAACATCTGCTTTTTACACTCAACAGGTAAATACGGTAAATGGGTAGGGGAGAAACTTACAGAAAACGGTGTTGCTTACGGAAAAGGCACAAATATCGAAATCCGTGAGTACATAGATAATATGGATATTTGTCTTCCTGCTTGCGATATTGTTATCAGTCGTGCAGGGGCATCATCTATTTCTGAAATCGCAATTTTAGGTAAACCGTCAATACTTATTCCGTCACCAAATGTGGCAGAAAATCATCAGTTCCATAATGCTATGACATTAGCAGAAAATGACGGTGCAATACTTATTGAAGAAAAGAATCTTGACGGTGAAATTCTTGCAAAAACCGTGCAAGACCTTAAAAACAATCGTCAGAAATTAGATACAATCTCGCAAAATGCACTTAAAAATGCAAAAACAAATGCATTAAGTGAAATTTGTAAAATTGTAATGAGCTTAGCACAATAACATTTTTTAACACTCTGCATAGTATGTGACGAAAGGCTATACTTGTAAAGGGTGTGTGAAAATTGGATAAAATTATAATTAACGGTAATCGCAGATTAAATGGCGAAATTACTGTGCAAGGGGCAAAAAACAGCGTACTGCCAATACTTGTAGCAACACTACTTGTAAACGGTGTTTCAGTAATACATAATTGCCCGTTGCTTTCTGATGTTGAAGCAACAATCAAAATCTTATGTTATTTAGGTTGCACAGTTACTCGTGATGGGCATACAGTTACAGTTGATTCAACAAATGTAAACCGTAATGATGTTCCCGATAACCTGATGCGTGAAATGCGTTCATCAATTGTATTTTTAGGTGGAATACTTGGCAGAATGGGTAAAGCAGTCCTGTCAACTCCGGGTGGTTGTGAAATAGGACTTAGACCTATCGACTTACATCTTTCATCAATGGAACAGTTTGGTGCAACTGTTACAACAGAAAACGGATTTTTAGTCTGTTCAGCAGAAGAAAAAGGCTTAATCGGAACGCGAATTACCTTGTCGTTCCCAAGCGTAGGTGCTACTGAAAATATAATCCTTGCAGCAGTACTTGCCAAAGGTACAACAATAATTACAAATGCCGCTCGTGAGCCTGAAATCAGCGATTTGGCCGATTTCTTAAACCGTTGTGGTGCAAGAATACACGGTGCAGGTGACAGCACGGTAACAATTGAGGGTGTAGGCAAACTTTATCCTACAGAACATACTGTTATTCCCGATAGAATAGTAGCCTCAACTTATATGATTGCGTGTGCTATGACAAATGGTAAAATCTGTCTGCGAGATATAATTCCTGCTCATATCGGGCCAACAATTCAACCTTTGCGTGAAGCAGGGTGTGATGTGACGGTTAGTGGCAGATGGGTGTGTTTGAGTGCCCCGCCAAAACTAAAAAGAATACGAATGATTAGAACAATGCCTTATCCAGGATTTCCAACAGATGTTCAGGCACAGATGATGGCTTTAACTACGGTCTGTGAAGGCACAAGCGTAATTGTAGAAAATATTTTCGAAAGTCGTTTTAAGCATATTGGTGAGTTGCTTCGATTTGGTGCAAAAATCAATGTTGAGGGCAGAATGGCGGTAATTGAAGGTGTTAAACATCTTAACGGTGCAACAGTTAGGGCAACCGATTTGCGTGGCGGTTCGGCAATGTTTCTTGCAGGGCTTAACGCTTACGGTACAACAGAAATCACAGAAATTCATCATATAGACAGAGGTTATGAACAACCTGAAAAAGTTCTTGAAGATTTAGGTGCAGATATTAAAAGGGTGAAGGACGATGAAAAAAACTAACAATCCGAATACTTCCCGTAATAGTCAACTTTCGGGTAATGAGCGAATTGTAAATCGTACAAATCAACGCAGAAAAAAGAATAAAAGAAAAAAACTGATTTTCCGTGCAGTGTTGTGCTTTATTTTCCTTTGTATAGGTATAATCTTTGCACTTACAATGTTTTTTAATATAAGCGAAATTACCGTAACGGGTGATACAGTTTATTCTTCAGAAGATATAATTGAAAAAAGTGGCGTAGTTATAGGGGATAACCTGATTTTCGTATCTAAAAAGAAAATCAATGAGCAAGTTTCAACTGAACTTCCTTATGTAGGGTCAGTAAAGGTGAAAAGACATCTGCCAACAAAACTTGAACTTATAGTTACAAAAACAGACGCAGTTTATGCTGTTGTGATTGACGGTTACTATACTTTGCTTGATGCAAACGGTAAAGTCCTTGAAAAAGACCTTGAATATGTTGCTGAAAATATAATTTTACTTAATATCGGCGAAATCACATCATCAGAATTAGGCAGAAAAATATGCGGAACAAGTGAAGAGTATCTTGAAAAACTTATTGATATTCGTAACGCTTGTAATGAGTGTGGAATTGATGATATTACCGCTATTGACTTGTCAGAAATTTATGACATAAAACTCACATATCAGGGCAGAATAATTCTTGAACTTGGTGAAACAACAAAGGATAATCTTTATAAAAAATTGTCATTGGGTAAAGCGGCAATTGATACACAAAATGAAGAAAATATGCTTTATCGTGGCACAATAAATCTAACGGTTGATGGCAAAGGTTATTGGTCTGAAGAAACTTCAACCACCGAGCCACAAACAGAAGTTGAGGAGTCAACAACTGATGTAGCAGGGGATGAAAGCACAACAAAACCTGAAAACACAGAGTCAACAACGAACAAAGTTGCATAAAAAAGTAAAAAAATAGTTGAAAAACTATAAAAAAATAAAAAAATCTATAAATTATGTATTGCATTTATTTCAAGTTGGTGATAAAATAAACTGTAATTATATAATCAATAGGTGTGAAATTTTCTATACATAGGAGGATGTTAAAAATGGCATTCGAAATTGATAATCAGTATCAGGACATTGCAAACATTAAAGTAATCGGCGTTGGTGGCGGCGGCGGTAACGCAGTTGACCGTATGGCTAAGGCTGGTATTTCAGGTGTTGAACTTATCGCAGTTAATACAGATAAGCAGGCACTTGCTCGTTCACTCGCAAAACCAATCCCAATTGGTGAAAAAGTAACATCAGGTCGTGGTGCAGGTGCAAAACCTGAAGTTGGCCAGAAGTCAGCTGAAGAAAGTCGTGATTCAATCGTTGAAGCACTTGACGATGCACAAATGGTATTTATCACAGCTGGTATGGGCGGCGGCACAGGTACAGGTGCAGCTCCAATTATTGCTGAAATCGCTAAAGGTAAAGGTATCCTTACAGTTGGTATCGTTACAAAACCTTTCGCATTTGAAGGCTCACACAGAATGAAACAGGCTGAAGCAGGTATCGCAGAACTTGCACAGCATGTTGACTCTCTTATCGTTATTCCTAACGAAAGACTTAAATATGTTTCTGACCAGAAAATCACATTTGCAAACGCTTTCGGTATTGCTGATGATGTTCTTCGTCAGGGTGTAAACTCAGTTACAGACCTTATTACAATGCCTGCATTCATTAACCTTGACTTTGCCGATGTTACAGCAGTTATGAAAGACGCTGGCCACGCTCATATGGGTATCGGTCGTGCAAGCGGTAAAGATAAGGCAGAACAGGCTGCAAACTCAGCTATTTCAAGCCCACTTCTTGAAACAACAATTTCAGGTGCTAAGGGCGTTATTATCAGCATTACAGCATCTCCTGACATTACTCTTGAAGATGTTGACACAGCAGCAGGTATCGTTCGTGCTCAGGCTGATGAAGATGCAAACATCATCTTCGGTGTTGCATTTGACGAAAAACTTGATGACGAAATGATTGTTACTGTAATTGCAACAGGCTTCGGTCTTGATTCAAACGGTGTAGCAAAGAAACCTTTCTACAACGGTGCTATGGAAGACATCAGCTCAAACGGTGGCAACTACGGTGCTGACGATGAAATGGACATTCTTGACCTTTTCAAAAGCAAGAGATAATTAAATAACAAAAAATAATCCCTCGACATAAGTCGGGGGATTTTTTATGCCCTTTATGATATTTTTATAACGACTTAATAAACTCTGTAAGCAACTGTAACTGCTTGTCGTTAAGTCCCTTTGCGTTGTTTACAAGTTCTTTCATAAGAATAGGGTACTTTTCTTCTTCATTAAAAAACTGTGACGGAGTAATACCTAAATATTCACAAATATAAAAGAAACCTTGCATTGATGGCATTGCGTAATTATTTTCAATCTTGTTAATATAACTTTCACTTTGTCCTAAAGACAAGCTCATATCTCTCGCCGAAACACCTTTTTCTTGACGAAGCTCGGCAAGTCTTTTTGAAAAACCTTCATAATACATTGGCTTACACCTCCAAAATAATCATACATCTGTCTCTATCAACATTATAATTCAAACTATAAATTATTTCGGATACTAAAAAGAAACATTTTGCTTGACATAAATAAAATAAAGATATATAATCTATATAGTTGATATTACTAATATTTAGAAGATGTACTTTTTAATAAAAATCTTGCAATTTTGCAGTATTTTTCGATATTTTTGCATTTAGACTTGTTTTTACAAGTCAATAATGTAATATATATTTTAACCAATAAAACAAATGTTTTTTGTTTTAATTATAGGAGGATTATTATGAAAAAATTCACAAAAGCAATCAGCACATTACTTGTAGTGGCACTTGTGGTTGCAATGGCAACAGTTTCAGCATTTGCAACAGATGTTGAAGCAGTGTCAATCTCAGTTGTTTCAGGACCTGACAAAACAGTTTATTATGAAGGTCTTGACAGTTATGAAAACGAAATCTGGTGTGACGCTACCGGTATGGTGCTTGAAGTAACATTCAGCGACAGTTCAACAGAACTTATTACTGTTGACGAGTATTCTTATGTTGATATGTATGTTGTTGACTATGTTATCGGCGAAAACGAAGCAATCGTTGAATTCTACGGTACAGACGATTACGACACATACCTTGAAACAACTTATACAGTAACAGTTGAAGAGTCACCTGTAGAGTCTGTTGAAGTTACAAAAATGCCAACAAAAACAGAATACGATATGGACACAGATGTTCTCACAAGAGATAACTTTACTCTTGACTATCTCTATGAGTCAGACCCTGAAACAATGGACGAAATGCTTAGCGAAATGGGTATGACATTTGAAGATTTGAAAGCTTTTTATGAAGAAAACCCAGACCTTTATGAAATGATTCTTGATTTAACATTCTCAGATTTTGATACAATTCTTAATCTTGATACAGAAGGTATGGAAATTCTTGTAACTTTCAAAGATGGTACAACTGAAACAGTTACAAGTGATGAAGATTATATCACATATAATGGTGAAGAATATCCAATTTATGTTGAACAGCTTGACGAAGTTACAGAAGGCGAAAACACATTTATAGTAAATGTTATGGGCGCAGAAACAGAGTTTGTGGTTAATGTTGTATCAGCAAACGATAACGATAATAACAACGACAATACAAATAACGATGCAAACAATGAAAACAATAATACAACAAAACCTGACACAGATAAAAACGATAACAAAAACCCTGTAATTCCAAATACAGACGGTGGTGTGTCAGTAGTAGCATCAGCAGTGTTAGCTCTTGCATCAGGCCTCGGCATCGCCCTCATCCCATCAAAGAAAGAAAAATAATTTCGCGTAGTGGCAGGCTTCCACGCCTGCGTGTATTTCTAAATTAAATGACCATGTAGGGACAGACATCCTTGCCTGTCCCTATAATTTTATTGCATTTCAATTATATCTGTGCTATCATAAACTTATGAAAAGGGGGATTGAATATGTTTGGTAATTTCAAAATATCCAACGAAGAATATATTTCAGCACTAACTGAAATCAATGGTGTTGCACCTGAAAATTGGTTTGTTGCAAGAAATAAAGGTAAAGACAAAAAAGTAAATCGTGGTTATCTTGTAAATAATACAGAAGATACCATTCAACTTATCCCAATCAAAAAAGAAAATAAAGTATACATAATTGATAAAGAAAATGTAATAACACTTTCTAAAATAGAAGAAATTACAAAGATAGTTTATGTATTAGACGATTTATACAGTTTCTTGAGAATTCACTTGAACAATGGATTTGTTTATAGATTAAGAGTATACAATGTTTTTAACAATAAAATACGAAGAAATAATTTTGAGAAATTTAGAAAACCATATAAAAAACAATCTGTAAAAGCACAACTTTCATTAGCTGTTTTTTATGTTATATTTGTTACATTGTTTGCTGCAGAAATATTGTATGGCGTTCTTAATATACCCAACAATTCTAAATTGTATTATCATTATAATTTAGCAAAAGATTTAAGACAATCAATTGATAGTGGACAATTTGATGAATATATGGAAGTAACATTACAGCCATATCAAAAAGGCGATTTGAAACTCGATGGAGATTTTTTAACAACAACTTGTGAAAATATTCGTATAAATATTCCTGATAATTGTACATTGGCTGAAGATAGTTCTACTGAAAATATGGTGGTTTATACTACTGGATTTGACAAAGAAAATAAATTAACCATAATGATTGATTACATTCCTTATGATTATTCTGACAGTGGTAGCGAAGAGTACAGAAAGTTTGTTGATATTGTCAGGGATGCAAGTATAAAAGAGTTTGGAGTTTCATTAGACCAACAATATAACCACACAAAAGCTATGTGGATGATAAATAATCTTCGAGAAAACATCAACTATTTTAATTATAAAGAAGTCGTAATGTATAGAGCTATGATTGTAACAAAATCAATTATGTGTAGTGGTATAAATAAATTTTACGATGTGAATACACCAAGTTATTGTGGATTTATTAGTGAACGCGTGATTGGAAATGGTATTGTTATAACTTTAGATTTTTATTCTTATGATAGTCTGGACGAAGAATATCAAGTAACTATAATAATGACAAACCAAGATAAAGATGAAGCCTATAAAATCCTCAACTCTGTTGAACTCATAACAGAATAAAACTAACCCCCGTATACTCTGTACGGGGGCATTTTCATATCTCACAACTTAAAATCTTCAGGATTATATTTTTCTAATTCAATAGGTCTTTTTGGTTGTCTTTTCAAAACATCGTAATCGAATTTTCTACAAGCAAAATCCTTTTCAACAACTCCCTTTTTCTTGCAAAGCACAGTTTCTCCGTCAGGGGATAACTTACCATACGAACAGTATGAGCAAGATGGGGAGATTTCTTTTTTATTCAATAACTTTTTCATTTTAATCACCGTATTCATTCTACCACACTTTTTTCTTCCTATCAATATCCAAAATCATAATTATACACATAATTGCAAAAGTGAAAAATGCAGGCAATGATACCGAAAATGTTGCAACCGTCATATTCTGTGCAGATGCAAAAACATCAATTTCAATAGGAAAAACAAGTAATAATAAATAAGATATAAAAGCTGCAATCGCACCATTAAGTACTCTGCATACAAAAAAATGTGAATATTTAACCCCACATTCTTTTAATTCAGAAAGCACCTGACAATGTACACAAATCCCACCAAACCCAATTATAGCAGTAATAACGGGAATAGGCATTTTACCCGCTAATATTACGCAACCGTTAGTCACTTCAAGAAAAGATGAAACCGCAGTATAAACGCTCTCATTTTCTATACAGATTTTAAGACAATTTGTGATTGCACTAAAAATCACCACCCACGCACAAATCCCAAGTACTGTTTGTAATGCGTCAGATACTGCTGAAGACAACGATACAAGTGTATTGGGGCTTCGTGTAAGCTCTTTTAACTCGTCTTTGTCACCTAAAAACCTTGTAAATATACCAATAATAAGTGAAGATAAGCAAAGAGAAACAAACATAATTACCCCTGCTTTTGCACTACCAAGCATATTAACGCCAACTGCAGTAATTATAAATGCCGGTCCACCATTCATACAAAAAATACATAATCGTTGTGCTTGCTTTTGGGTAATAGAGTTTTCTCTTAAAAGATTACCTATCATTTTAATCCCAACAGGAAATCCACCAATCATCGACATAATAATTACAGGCACAGCACATGCAGGTTGACGAAATAAAAACTTTGAAACAGGAGTTAAAAACTTATATGCAAACTGAAAAAGATTTGATTTGATTATGTATGTTGAAAGCACCATAAAAGGGAAAAGCGATGGTAAAATTATATAAAAGCATACTTTAAGACCTTCTGTAACGCCACTTGTTACAGTATCGGGAAACTTAAACATAAAAACAAGGCACAATAGCACCGCACTAATCTGAAAAACACTTTTTTTGAATTTAATCACAACCATAATCTCACCAATAAATTATATTGTTTTTAAGACTTAATAATGAATTAAATTCATATAAATAACTGTAAGTGAGGTGTTTTTGTGGCACGAAAGAAAAAAGAACGAAAATTGCAACTTCCTGATGTAATATTGAACGAAGCAAAAATAGAAATGATTTCTAATCGTGAAATTATTGTTGATGGTTGCAAAGGTGTTGTTGAATATGGCGAAAATCTTATAAAACTCAATATAGGTGAACTTGTTTTGTGTCTTGTTGGGGATAATATGATTATAGAGTCCTTTGATACTGGTGTGGCAATTATTCGTGGTAAATTTGCAGAAATAAGTTTTGTTTCATAAGAGGTATATATGATTATTCAGTTTTTACGATATTTATTCGGTTACATAAATTTCAGGGCGTTCGGCGGATTTCCTGACAGATTTATAAATCTTTGCACAAAAGAGGGAATACCCTTGTGGAATGTGCGTAATATCAACAATAATATTACTGCAAGCACAACTGTGCAAGGCTATCTCTCACTACATACCGTTGCACGAAAATCAGGTATGCGTGTAATCTCAACAGATAAGGTAGGATTAAAATACTTTTTAAGAAAACACAAAACCCGTGTAGGTATTCTTGCAGGATTAAGTGTATCTGTAATAGTTTTATCAGTCCTTACTCAATTTGTGTGGAGCGTGTCAGTTGTAGGCAATACAACCCTTGAAGAAGATGTTATATTATCAGCGTTTGAAGAAAATGGTGTCAGGGTAGGTGTGCCCGTTTCGTCAATTGATAATGATGAAGTAGCATCTCTTGTTATGAGTGAAATTGAAAGTCTTTCTTGGGTAAGCGTTAATATGAAAGGTTCTGTTGTGGTAATTGAAGTCCGCGAAAAAACAGAGGCTCCCGAAATTTATGACCCGTCAAAGCCCACCAATGTAATCGCAAGTGAAGATGGCGTAATATTAAGTATTGATGTGCTTTACGGTAACGAAGAAGTTAAACCCGGCTCGGCAGTCACAAAAGGTGATTTGCTTATTAGTGGAGTCATCACTCATAAGGATGGTACAGAAAAAACAATCCACGCAGACGGTTATGTAAAAGCACTTGTGAAAAAGAAAAAAGTGTCATCTGGTATGGATTTTTCAATTTATAATATTAAAAAAGAAAAAACACGAAATCTTATATTTTTCTTTGGATTAAAAATCCCACTTGGCACAATGTTAAAAGACGGTTATTTTACAGAACATAATTCTTTTATAGAAAGTGATAAAAACCTTTTACCTGTGGGAATAATAACACAGTACGGTGCCAACATTTCTGAAGAAAAAGCAACTTTAGATGTGTCCACAGAAGAAAAAATTGCCCTTTTCAGTAACGCACTCTGTGTTCGTGAACTTTTAGAATATAGTGAAATCCGAAATTCAAAAACAGTAAAGCAAGAAACAGAAAACACGGTACAATATGAGATTTCCGCGCAATGTGAGCAAGAAATTGGTACTTTACAGGAAATTTATGTTGAAAAAACTGATGACATCCAATAAAAAGTGTGTTAGAATATATTGGATAATGACTTTAAGAGGTGAAAAGTTTGTTTGAACAGGTAATTAGCGTTGACAGAATGGAACAAACAGTAAGTCTGTTTGGAAGTTTTGATGAAAATATAAGACTAATTGAGTCTAACTATAATGTCAAGGTTATTAGTCGTGGCTCTGAAATCAAAGTCAACGGTGATGCTGAAAATGTTTCAAAAGCAGTAAGGGCTATTAACGGATTGTTGACTCTTATCAATCGTGGCGAAGCATTGTCAGAACAAAATGTACGCTATGTGCTTTCTCTCGTAAATGAGGGGAACGAGGACAAGCTTTGTGAAATGACAGGCGATTGCGTCTGCATTACCGCAAAAGGCAAACCGATTAAACCTAAAACACTTGGTCAGAAAAAATACCTTGAGTGTATAAAGAATAATACAATAACTCTCGGTGCAGGCCCTGCAGGTACAGGCAAAACTTATCTTGCAGTTGCTATGGCGGTAAACGCATTCCGTGCTAAAGAGGTAAACCGTATTATCTTAACCCGTCCTGCAGTTGAAGCAGGTGAAAAACTTGGTTTCTTACCGGGCGATTTGCAACAAAAAGTTGACCCGTATCTTAGACCTTTATACGATGCACTTTTTGATATGCTTGGTGCTGAAAGTTTTCAGCGTTATCAGGAGCGTGGCAGTATTGAAGTAGCACCTCTTGCTTATATGCGTGGTCGTACTCTTGACGACAGTTTTATTATTCTTGACGAAGCACAGAATACAACACGCGAACAAATGAAAATGTTTTTAACTCGTCTTGGGTTTAACTCAAAAATCGTTGTAACAGGTGATGTTACGCAGATTGACTTGCCGGACGGTAAAAAATCAGGACTTGTTGAGGCAATGAAAATCTTAAAAGGTATTGACGATATTGCAATAAATGTATTTACAGAAAAAGATGTGGTAAGACACCGTCTTGTTCAGGATATTATCAAGGCTTATGAAAAGCAGGAAATGAGGCAAAAGAAATGAACGAGAAAATGCGAGTAATTATTGATAATCAACAGAATGTTATGAAAATCCCAACGGGTGTGAGAATGCTTGTACGCCGTTGTTGCAAAGCAGTTCTTGCTAATGAGAATTTTACAGATTCAGCAGAAATCAGCGTAACTTTTGTCGATGATGAAACAATCCACGAACTTAATAAAAAACATAGAAATATTGATAAAAGCACAGATGTTCTTTCATTCCCAATGGGCGAAAATGGTGATTTTCCCGTAAATCACGATACAGGTGCAAAAGTGCTTGGCGATATTATCATTTCTATTGAACATGCTTGCGACCAGGCAGAAAAATACGGACATACTTTACAGCGCGAAATCGGATTTTTAACAGTACATTCACTTCTTCATCTTTTAGGTTATGACCACGAAAAGGGTGGACTTGAAATGGTGAAAATGCGTGAAAAAGAAGAAACAGTACTTACAAGAATTGGTCTTAAAAGAAATGGTAGCTACTATTTTGATGGGGAATAATTATGAAAGAATTAGTTCGTAGCTTCGGTTATGCTTTTCAAGGAATCTTCACAGCAATCAAAAAAGAACGAAATATGCGAATACATATAGTATGTATGATTTATATGTACTTTTTTCTCTTTGCCTTTGACTTCTTTGAAATTACAAGAACAGAACTTGCAATAATCTTTATAGCAAACGGACTTGTTATCGGTGCAGAACTTATTAACACTTCAATTGAGGCAGTAGTCGATATGCAAGGGGACAAGCATACACCTCTTGGCAAAATTGCAAAAGATTGTGGTGCAGGTGCAGTACTTGTCTTTACAATATTTTCAGTGCTTTGCGGTATTGCAATAATGTATCAACCAAAAGCATTTAACTTGCTTTTCACATATTTTATTGAAAATCCGTTTGCAATAGTTTTATTCGTGATTTCGGTAGCAGTTTTCAGTATATTTATTTTTAAGGGACTTCCCAAAAAGAAAGGGTAACTAATGAACACACCAAAAACAGCCTTTATAGCGATTGTAGGTAAAGCCAATGTGGGCAAATCTTCAATTCTCAATAAACTTTTAGGAACAAAAATCGCAATAGTTTCATCAAAACCACAAACAACACGCACTCGTATTATGGGTGTGCTTACAACTGACGATAATATTCAGTTAGTGTTTACTGATACACCTGGTTTTCATAAACCAAAAACAAAACTTGGCGAAAAAATGGTGAAAGCAGTAAGCGATAGTATTGATGGCGTTGACGCTTGTCTTTTAGTAGTTGAGCCTGAAGGTGAACTTAAAGAAGCAGAACTTGAACTTTTAGAGAAAATCAAAAAGGGCAAAAACCCGGCAATTCTTGCAATCAATAAAATCGACACAATCAAAGATAAAGAAAAACTTGCTTTGCGTATTGCAGAAATGACCGAGTATTATGATTTTGATGCAATTGTTCCTGTTTCTGCACAAACAGGCAAAGGTATAAATGAACTTTTAGACGAACTTAAAAAATTAAGTTTTGAATCAGAACACTTTTTCCCTGACGACACTCTTACTGACCAACCAGAACGCGTTTTGGCAGGGGAGATTATCCGCGAAAAGATGCTCCGACTTCTTGATAAAGAAATCCCACACGGAACTGCTGTAAGTATCGAAAAAATGCGTGAACGCAGTGATGGTATTATGGATGTTGAGGCAACTATTTTCTGTGAGCGTGATAGCCATAAAGGTATAATTATCGGAAAAGGCGGGTCAATGCTTAAAAAGATTTCAACTTATGCCCGTCAAGATATGGAAAACTTTTTTGATTGCAAAATCAATCTTCAATGTTGGGTAAAAGTCAAAGAAGGTTGGCGTAACCGTGAAGGACTTATCCACAATTTCGGTCTTGATTAAAAATTAAAATTTACCAATTATAATCCATAATAAATATCGCAAATTATTATTAGAAAGGCGGTATTTATTATGGATAGTATGTCAATCTGGAGCCGATTTACCGAAACGGGTAGTGTGGAAGATTACTTAATGTATAAAAAATCGTTGACGAATAAAAAGAAACCTCTATATGACGGAGAACTGTACTATGAGGACGAATACGGACGGAATAATACTCAAGGAACAGAATATTGGTGAAAAAGACAAGCTCGTTACGGTGCTCACACGCCATAATGGGCTTGTACGAGCATTTGTCCGTGGAGCAAAATCTTTCAAAAATCGTAAAAATAGTGCAACAGGAATGTTTTGCTATTCAAAACTATCTTTATATAAAACTAAAGATAGTTACATAATTGATGAAGCCGAGCCAATAGAGTTGTTTTTTGAACTTCGTGATGACCTTGCAAAACTCTCTTTAGCACAGTATTTTGGGGAATTAGTCATAACTCTTGTGCAAGAGGAAGAACCGGCAGAAGAATATTTGCGACTTATTCTCAACTCACTACATTTTCTTGCAAAAGACAAATTACCAATTGAACAAGTCAAAGCAATAACAGAACTTCGCCTTATGTGTATTGCAGGCTTTATGCCAAATCTTATTGCTTGTGACCGTTGTGGTGAATACGAAACAAACACAATGTATTTTGATGTTGAAGACGGACTTCTCTACTGTGAAAACTGTGTAACTAACGATATGCTTTTCCCGCTTGAAATAGGTTTAATTAAAGGTCTTCGACATATTGCATTTTCTGATTTTGAAAAAATTTATTCTTTCAAAATGGAAGATTATGCACTTGAAGATTTAACATATATAACAGAAAAATATCTTCTCTCAAAATTACAAAGAAACTTCAAAACATTAGATTTTTATAAGGAAATAACAAAATGAACAAACATTGTATTTCACTTGAACTTGATAAAATTCTCAAAATGTTATCAGATACAGCGTCATCAGCCGACGCAAAAGAAATGGCACTTGAAATAAAGCCTTTAACTGATTATTTTGAGGTGTTAGAGTTGCTTGATAAAACTGAAGCAGCTTATATTCTTATTGCTAAATTCGGCGCACCATCATTTGGCGGATTACAAAATGTTAATAACGCTTTAAGTCGTGCAAATGCGGGTGGCTCACTCTCCGCTAGTGAACTTCTTAAAATTGCAACAACTCTTAAAATTATTCGTGGTATTTGCACTTGGCACGAGAAATGTGCAGGCATAGAAACTGCACTTGATGATTTGTTTAATTCTCTTTACCCTAACAAATATCTTGAAGAGAGAATTACAAATGCAATTATAAGTGAAACTGAAATCAGCGATAATGCGTCACCTGAACTTAAAGAAATCCGCCGTAAAAAAAGACATTTTGAAAATAAAATCCGTGAACAGTTAGATAGTATGATTCACTCATCTCACTATTCAAAAATTCTTCGTGACGGTATTATTACACAGCGTAACGGACGCTTTGTTGTACCCGTAAAAGCTGAAAATCGTAGCGAAGTTGCAGGTATGGTGCACGATACTTCGGGTAGTGGTGCAACTGTGTTTATTGAGCCTGCTGCAGTAGTTGAAGCGAATAATGAAATCAAGGTCCTTGAAAGTCGCGAACAAGACGAAATCGAAAGAATTTTAGCAGAACTTTCCCAAATGGCAGGGGAATTTCAAGACACTATTAAAATCAGTTTCGATAGTGCCACTTTACTCGATTTGCATTTCGCAAAAGCACACCTTGCATATAAAATGAAAGCAAGCCGACCAATTCTTAATAATGACGGTGAAATCTTACTTAAAAAAGCAAGACACCCTCTTATTGACCCTAAAAAAGTTGTGCCGGTTGATATTTCACTTGGAATTGATTTTGATTCCCTTGTAATCACAGGTGCTAATACAGGTGGTAAAACTGTATCAATCAAAACTATCGGTCTTTTAACGCTTATGGCAGAGTGCGGACTTATGCTTCCCGTAACCGATAATAGCAGAGTTTCAGTTTTTAAGAATGTGCTTGCTGATATTGGTGATGAACAAAGTATTGAACAATCTCTTTCAACATTCTCATCTCATATGACAACGATTGTTGAAATTCTTAAAGTTGCCGATAATGAAAGCCTTGTGTTGATAGACGAACTTGGTGCAGGTACTGACCCTGTTGAGGGTGCAGCGTTAGCGGTTTCAATCCTTGAAAATTTAAGACAAAAAGGTGCGAGAATTGCCTCAACAACTCATTATTCTGAACTAAAAGAGTATGCCCTTAAAACTGACCGTGTTGAAAATGGTTGTTGCGAATTTGATGTTGCAACACTCCGCCCAACTTATAGACTCTTAATTGGTATGCCGGGTCGTTCAAATGCATTGGCTATTGCGGGTCGTCTTGGCATAAGTGAAGAAATTACAGATTTCGCAAAAGCACTTATTTCAGAAGAAAACACTCGCTTTGAAGATGCAGTTGATACTCTTGAAACTGCCCGAAAAGCATTAGAAGATGACAAAGAAAAACTTGAAGAAGAAAAACTTGCTATTCTTCGTCAAAAAGAAAAAGCAGAGCAAACGCTCTTAAAAGCAAAAGAACAAAGCGAAAAAGAAATTGAAAAAGCAAAACGGGATGCAGAAAGAATAGTTGAAAATGCCCGCAGAGCAGGTAACTCACTTTTGCTTGAAATCGAACAACTGAAAAAAGAACTTGCAAAGCAGAAAAATCATCAAGAAATCGCCCGAAAAGCAAAACAAGCTATGGGTCGTCAGCTTGATAAAATGGACGAAATCTCACAAAACTTACAAGAAAGTGATGATGGTGATTATGTTTTACCAAGACCACTTAAAGTCGGTGACCGAGTATTCGTTAAAACATTGGGTAACGAAGCAGAAGTTGTTTCAATTGATGAAAAGAAAAATACTGCACAAGTGCAATCAGGTATGATTAAAATGAAAGCAGATATTACTGATTTGCGACTTATCGGTGCTAAAAAGCAACCTAAAAAGCAAACCGGAGGTATGCGTACAGTTCATACAGGTTCATCTAATGCTACAGCGTCTTCAAATTCAAGTATTGACTTGCGTGGTACTACTGTTGAAGAAGCAATACTTGACCTTGATAAGTTTATTGATGGTGTTCTTCGTACAGGACTTAACCAGATTACAATTATTCACGGTAAAGGTACAGGGGCACTCAGAAAAGGTATTCATATTTATTTGCGAAAGCACCCTAATATTCGTACTTTCCGTGTAGGAACATTCGGCGAGGGCGAGGAAGGAGTTACCATAGCAGAATTAAAATAATATATTGCAAAACTTAAAAACTTATGGTAATATAGAATAAATAAAAATAAGAAGTCCGAAAGGGGATTTACATAATGAGTAAAAAAATTATTGCAGTTTCACTTTTAATGCTTGCAGTTGTTGTATTGTTTGCAGCTTGTAAGAAAGATGATTATGAAGTAAGTTTCACAGTTCCTATGGATGATGGTGAAGTAATTACAGTTTATAAAGATGAAGACGGTGAAGAGTTTGTAACTAATGTTGATGGTGACAAAATTCCTGTTACAACTGATAAAGACGGTTTTTATGACGATATAACATCTCTTGTTACACAGACAACAACTACAACAACAAAAGCCGATAAAGACAACTCAACAACATCTACAACAAAAGCTGACAAAGACAACTCAACAACATCTACAACAAAAGCTGACAAAGATAATACAACAACTACAACTGAGCCAGACGAAACAACAACCAAAAAACCTATCACAATTGATGGTACAGGTGGTAAGCAAGATTCAATCAGTTGGCAAGAAATTAAAGACGCTGCAAATAAAGCAAATAAGTCTTGACAAATTAAAAATAATCTAGTATAATAACGCACTGTAAAGTCTAAATGCTTTACAGTGCGTTACTTTTTTAGAAAGGCAGGTGTCTGTTATGGCAAATAATATTGAGATTTCAATGCTTCTCGATTTATATGGCGAAGCGCTTACAATTAAACAGCGTGATTATCTTAATTTTTACTATAATGACGACCTTTCACTTTCTGAAATTGCTGAAAATGAGGGCATTACAAGACAAGGTGTCCGTGACGCTATTAAAAGGGCTGAGGCTGTGCTTTTTGATATGGAGTCCAAACTCAAGTTTTCACAGAAACTTGAAAAAGTTCATACAGGGCTTGATGATATTATAAAGTGTGCTGAAGATATAAACGAATACAATCTAAATCACGGTCTTTCCCGTGAAATTAACGATATTACAGTCAAAATAAAGTCAATAGCACTTTCTTTGGCAGAATAGGAGAGGTCTATGGCATTTGAAGGTTTGTCTGACAGACTTGAATCTGCTTTTCAGCGATTGAAAAGTAAAGGTAGTCTTACTGAAAACGATGTTAAAGAAGCAATGCGTGAAGTGCGTCTTGCACTGCTTGAAGCCGATGTTAACTATAAAGTTGCCAAGGATTTCACCGCCAAGGTAACTGAACGCGCTATCGGTGCACAGGTTATGGAAAGTTTAACCCCTGCACAGATGGTTATTAAAATAGTAAATGAAGAACTTACCGACCTTATGGGTGGTACTCAGACAAGACTCGCTTATGCAAGTCATCCACCAACGGTTGTTATGATGTGCGGTCTTCAGGGTTCAGGTAAAACAACACATTGTGCAAAGATTGCAAGAAAACTTAAAAACGAAAATCACAGACCTTTGCTTGTAGCGTGTGATATTTATCGTCCTGCTGCTATTAAGCAGTTGCAGGTTGTTGGTGAACAGGTTGGCGTTCCTGTTTTTGAAATGGGGCAAACTGACCCTGTAATAATTGCAAAAGAAGCAATTAAACTTGCAAAAGATAAAGGTTATGACTATGTTTTTATTGATACTGCAGGTCGTTTGCATATTGATACAGAACTTATGAACGAGCTTAAAAACATCAAGAATGAGGTTCACCCTCACGAAATTTTACTTGTTGTTGATGCAATGCTCGGTCAAGATGCAGTTACAGTTGCAAGTACATTCAATGACGAATTAGGTCTTGACGGTCTTGTTCTTACAAAAATGGATGGTGACACCCGTGGTGGTGCAGCACTTTCAGCAAGAGCAGTTACAGGTAAGCCAATTAAATTTGTTGGTTTAGGTGAAAAACTTGATGAGCTTGACTATTTCTACCCTGACCGTATGGCTTCCCGTATTCTTGGTATGGGTGATGTGCTTTCACTTATCGAAAAGGCTGAAACAGCACTTGATGAGAAAAAAGCAGCAAAACTTGAAGAAAAACTTCGCAGAAATAAGTTTGACCTTGAAGATTTGCTTGACCAAATGGAGCAAGTTCAGAAAATGGGCAGTATGAAAGATATTCTTTCAATGCTTCCCGGTATAAATAAAAAAGTCAAGGATGTTGACATTGACGACCGTCAGTTAGACAGAATGAGAGCAATTATTCAGTCAATGACAGTTAAAGAACGCAGAAATCCTGATATAATAAATCCATCACGCAAACGCAGAATTGCCGCAGGTTGCGGTATGCAGGTTGAAGATGTTAACAGACTTCTCAACCAATACCGTCAAATGCAGAAAATGTTCAAGCAAATGAATTCAGGCAGTATGAAGCGTAAGTTAAAGCGAATGGGGTTAACCGGTGGCGGCAACGGCATGGGTGGTATGGGTGGCTTTGGCGGCTTCCCAATGTAAGTTAAAAAACACTGATTATAACACTAACAGTGTTTAATATAAAATTTTTATATATTTTGGAGGAAACAAAAATGGCAGTTAAAATGAGACTTCGCAGAATGGGTGCTAAAAGAGCTCCTTTCTACAGAGTAGTAGTTGCAGATTCTCGTTACCCAAGAGACGGCAGATTCATTGAGGAAATTGGTACTTACAACCCAATGAAAGACCCTGCTGAAATCAAGATTGACGCAGAAAAAGCAGAGCAGTGGCTCAAAAACGGTGCTCAGCCAACTGATACAGTTAAGGTTATTCTTAAAAAGAGCGGCGTTATTAAATAAGAAAGGTTTTTGAAAATGCAGGAACTTCTTATTACAATCGTTAAAGGACTTGTTGAAAATCCTGATGCTGTTTCTGTTACAGTTGACGAAGTTGACGAGCGTGGTATCGTTGTATATCATCTTCATGTTGCTGAAGAAGATATGGGCAGAGTTATCGGTAAACAGGGCAGAATTGCTAAAGCTATCAGAACAGTAGTTAAAGCAGGTGCTACACGCACAGGTGAAAAAGTTCAGGTCGATATCGACTAATCAATTACAATGGGCAGACTATGTCTGCCCTTTTGTAACTTGTAGGGGTCACGACCCGAAAGGTGAATTTATGATTAAAGAATATTTAGAATTAGGTCAGATTGTATCAACTCACGGTATTAAAGGCGAAGTGCGTTTTAACCCTTGGTGTGATACTCCTGATTTTGTAAAAAAATTCAAAACTTTATATTTTGATAATAAGGGCGAAAAAAGTATAAAAGTAGTTTCAGCCCGTCCTCACGGTAATGTGGCAATACTTTTGCTTGACGGAATTGATGACATTGATAAAGCAAAAACACTCAAAAATAAAGTTCTTTATATGAAACGAAGTGATGCAAAACTTCCTAAAGGCACTTGGTTTATTCAAGAACTTTTCGATTGTACCGTTATTGACGAAAACACAGGCAAAACTTTAGGCACAATCTGTGATGTCAGTGAAACAGGTGCAAATGATGTGTGGCACATTAAAACCGAAAATGGTGAGGTGCTTATTCCTGCAATCAAACAGGTTGTAGTATCTGTTGATGTTGAAGAGGGAATTATAAAAATAAATCCTATAAAAGGACTTTTTGACGATGAAAATTAACATAATGACACTTTTCCCCGAAATGTGCGAAACAGTACTTTCTGAAAGTATTATAGGTCGTGCAAGGGAAAAGGGATTAGTAGAAATAAATTGTATAAATATAAGAGATTACACAGAAGATAAACACCGTAGAGTTGATGATGCACCTTACGGTGGCGGTATGGGTATGCTTATGCAGACCGTACCAATTGCCAATTGTTATAAGGCAATATGCGAAAAAAGTGATAATAAAAACCATCTTATATATATGTCACCTTGCGGAAAAGTTTTAACGCAAGAAAAAGTAAAAGAACTTTCAAAAATGGAAGAAATCACAATCCTTTGCGGTCATTATGAAGGTGTTGACCAACGAATTATCGACTCTCTTGTAGATGAGCAGATTTCAATAGGGGATTATGTTCTTACAGGTGGCGAGTTGCCTGCATTAGTGCTTGCTGACTCAATCTCAAGAATGTTAGATGGCGTTCTTCCCAATGACGAGGCAAAAGAACTTGAAAGCCATTATAACGGACTTTTAGAATATCCTCAATATACAAGACCTTATGAGTGGAATGGTATGAAAGTTCCTGATGTTTTAATTTCAGGCCACCATGAAAATGTTGACAAATGGCGTCGTGAACAGTCGCTTCTTATGACGCAAAAACATCGTCCCGATATGCTCGAAACCGCAGAACTAACAGATAACGATAAGAAATTTTTGGAAAAGCAGAAAAATTCTTAAATTTTTGTTGAATTCTGTAAATTTATGTTATAAAATAAACATATAAATTTATTCGGATGGCGAAATTATGAAAACAATGAATAAACAATCAATGTTCAAGTTAATAGTTTTAATATTATCGGTGCTTTTTCTTGCTACTGCAGTAACAAGTGTTGTTCTTGCTGTGAAATATTCAAATAGCAACAAAGAACTTGCAGAAATGAACAGTCAACTTGAAGATGGTAAATCAAAACTTGATGAACAGATTTCTGCAAATGAATCTCTTAAAGAAGAAAATAGCAGTCAGGCAGAGTCTTTTAGTCAGCAATATGAAAAGCAGAGTAAAGAAAATCAAAGTAAGGTTGATGAGCTTAATCAGAAGATTAAAGACCTTAATAAACAACTTGCGGCTAAAAAGAACCCTACCACCACCAAAAAAAATAACAGCAGTGGTAGTACAGGACCTGTTACATTACCTACCCCTACACCTTCAACAGGTAAAACCGTATATCTGACTTTTGATGATGGACCGTCGTCTTATACGCCGCAAATTCTCGATACTCTCGATAAATACGGTGTTAAGGCGACTTTTTTTGTTAAAAATGGTGGCAAATATAATTATGTGATGAAAGATATTGTAAACCGTGGTCATTCAATCGGTTTGCATACTTATACTCACGATTATAAAAAGATTTATTCGTCTGATACCGCCTTTTTTAACGACCTTAACAAGATTTCAGATTTGGTCTATGAACAGACAGGTGTGCGTACAAAAATTATGCGTTTCCCCGGTGGTACAAGTAATACAGTAAGTAAAAAATACTCAAAAGGTATTATGTCAAGACTTTCTAAATCTGTTACAGAACAAGGCTATGTTTATTTTGACTGGAACTGCTCAAACGGTGACGCTGATGGTGCAAATACAGTTCAAAAACAGTTGAATTTCTGTAGTCAATATCCAAAATCTGCATCAACTGTAATTGTTCTTATGCACGATACTAAAAGCACAACTCGTGATGCTTTACCGAAGATTATTGAATATTACAAGAGTTGTGGTTTCCAGTTTGGTGTTTTAACTACATCATCACCGCGAATTCAACATAGAGTTAACAATTAGTTAATATAAAATATTTATATTTCACAAAAATATTTATATAGTATTGTCAATTTACACAAACTTGAATGTCTAAAATTTCTCGTTTTTGTTTTTATAACTGAAATATTGTTTTTAAGTCAAAAGTCAACTTTTTTCCGTTGACGGAGACAAGTTTTGTGGTATAATATAGTAGTAACAAAGGTGTTTCTATCTGTTGTTTTGAAATTTTATCATTTGGGAGAATGAATTATGTATACTAAAGATGTTGAAGTTAAAAATCAGGTTGGCTTACACGCACGCCCAGCAACTTTCTTTATTCAGAAAGCAAATGAATTCAAGTCATCAATCTGGGTTGAAAAAGAAGACAGAAGAGTAAATGCAAAAAGCCTTCTTGGTGTTCTTTCACTCGGTATTATGGGTGGCACAACAATCCGTATTCTCGCAGGCGGTCCTGACGAAGAAACAGCTGTTGACGAACTTGTAAAACTTGTTGAATCAGGTTTTGCTGAATAATCAAAAAGCAACAAACAAGGCACATCGTATGGGTTACGGTGTGCTTTATTTTTTTATAAATTTATGGTATAATATGATTCAATGTAGGGGCGATTCATGAATCGCCCGTAAAATATACTTGAACGGTGGTGAAATCTGTGGACGAAAAACTGCATATATTGCGTGAAAAAGCAATGAAGTTGCCATTAACTCCTGGTGTTTATATAATGAAAAACAAACAGGGTAAAATAATCTATATCGGCAAAGCAAAAAAACTTAAGAACCGTGTAAGTCAGTATTTCGGTTCGCAGAATAAACACTCCGTCAAAGTTCTTAAAATGGTTGAGAATGTTGACGATTTTGATTATATTCTTACTGATAGTGAGTTCGAAGCACTTGTCCTTGAAGCAAGCCTTATAAAGCAAAATCAACCTAAATATAATATTCTTCTTAAAGATGATAAGGGTTACAGTTACATTAAAGTCACAAACGAGCCGTATCGCAAAATCTCGGCAGTATTGCAAAAAGATGATGAAAATGCCGATTATATAGGCCCATTCACAAGTTCATATTCAGTAAAGCAGTCAGTTGATGAGGCAAATAAAATCTTTCGATTACCACAATGCAACAAATCATTCCCTCGCGATTTCAAAAAAGGACGCCCTTGCCTTAATTTTCATATAAATAGATGTATGGGTGTTTGTACGGGTAAAATCTCAAAACAAGAATATGACGAAGCAGTAAATGATGCTCTCGACTTCCTTAATGGTGATATTTCAAAAATCATTAAAGATTTGAAAGTTAAAATGAACGCTTGTGCCGAAAATCTTGATTTTGAAAATGCAGGTAAATACCGTGACCGTATCCGTGCCATTGAGAATATGCAGACAAAACAAAAGGTCGTTACAGAAACAGGTGACTCAAAAGATGTTTTTGCAGTTGCTATGAACGAAAAAGATATCTGTATTGCGGTTTTACGATATGATAAAGGCAGATTGTGTGATAGTGAACAGTTCTTTTTCGATGCTGATAAAATGGTGGAGAATATTCGTTGTAACTTCCTTATTCAGTATTACGGAATGAATCGTGCAGTGCCTCATAAAGTTCTCGTTGACGAAACATTTGAGGATATGGAACTCGTTGAGCAACATCTTACCAATGTGCGTGGTAAAAAGTGTATTATGACTGTGCCACAAAAAGGTGAGGGGCTTAAACTTGTTAATATGTGTCGCGAAAACGCATTTGAAAAACTTGCACAGAAAAAAGGCAAAACATCAGGCGAAATCAAATCTCTTGAAGAACTTAAAACTCTTTTAGGATTAGAAAAAGCACCTGAATATATTGAGTCATACGACATCTCTCATACGGGCGGTGAAGATAATGTTGCAGGTATGATAGTTTTCAAAAACGGTAAACCGTTAAAAAGGGCATACCGCACATTTAATATTAAATCTTTTGTGGGACAAGATGACTACGGTTCAATGCGTGAAGTATTGGAACGCAGATTTAATGAGTATCTTTTGCATAAAGATGAAAATGCAGAAGAAGGTTTCGGCAAAATGCCTGACCTGATACTGCTTGACGGTGGTAAAGGACAAGTCAGTGCAGTTAAAGAAGTTCTTGACAGAATGGGCATTGAAGTCCCACTTTTTGGTATGGTTAAAGACTCAAAACACAAAACTCGTGCAATTACGGGTGACGGGGGAGAAATCGCAATAAACTCGACCCGTAGCGTATTTACCCTTGTGTCAGAAATTCAAGAGGAAGTCCATAGATTTTCAGTTGGATTTCATCATAAAAAGCACACAAAACGCGGTCTTGAACTCTCGCTTACCAAGATTGACGGTATAGGGGACCGGAAAGCACAAGAACTTCTTAAAATTTTCAAAACAATTAAAAATATTAAAGAAGCAACAGTTCTTGATTTAATGCAGGTTAAAGGCATAAATAAAGAATTAGCAGAAAAAATTTACGATTACTATAACAATGAGGAATAATAATGATTGATACAATAGTTTTTGATTTAGACGGTACACTCTTAAACACTCTTGAAGATTTGAAAGATAGTGTAAATTACGCACTTTCAAGACAAAACTTCCCACAACGCAGTTTAACAGAAATCCGTTCGTTTGTAGGTAACGGAATCCGTCTTTTAATGGAGCGTTCAGTACCAAAAAATATAGATGCCCAAACCTTTGAAATCTGTTTTAAGGATTTTTGCGATTACTATAAAATTCATATGGAAGATAAAACCGCACCTTATGATGGCATAAATGATATGCTCAAATCTGTAAAAAACGCAGGCTTCAAAACAGCAATTGTAACTAATAAAGCAGATTTTGCAGCACAGGATTTATGTAAGCGAATGTTCGGCGATACAATTGATTTGGTTGTAGGTAGTGTTGATGACCGTCCAAACAAACCTGCACCTGATGGTGTTTATTACGCTCTCGAAGTGCTTAACAGTAAACTTGAAAAAACAATTTTTGTAGGTGACGCAGATACTGATATTATTACAGCAAAAAATGCAGGACTTCCATCTATTGGTGTGCTTTGGGGATTTCGTGACCGTGAAATTATTGAAAATGAAGGGGCAGAATACATAGTAGAAACCGTAAAAGACCTTGAAAAGTTGCTTATTTCATTGAAAAATGGTTGATTTTGACGGTTTTTTAATAAAAAATTTGACAAACAGACAGAAAAATGAGATAATGTCAATATATGTTGACAGGTTGGAGTAGATTATGAGAGTAATTACAGGTGAAGCAAGGGGCAGAAAACTTGTCACTTTAGAGGGCGAGGATGTTCGTCCTACAACTGACAGAGTCAAAGAGGGTATGTTCAATATTATTCAGTTTGACCTTGAAGGTGCAAATGTTATTGACTTGTTTGCAGGCTCAGGTCAGTTAGGTATTGAAGCCTTAAGCCGAGGGGCAAAACATTGTACTTTTGTAGATAGTGCAAATCGCTCAATTGAAGTTGTAAAACAAAATCTTAAAACTGTGGGTTTTGAAAAACGAGCAAGCGTATTTTGTGGCGACTCAAAAATGTATATAGGTTTAAGTAAAGATAAATTCGATATCGCACTTTTAGACCCACCATATAATAAAAATATTATTGACGCAGTTTTACCGTCAGTAGCCGAAAAAATGACAGATTACGGTGTAATCATTTGCGAATCTGCACTTGATGAAACATTACCGCAAACCGCAGGTGAGTTTTCTATACACCGTGAATACAGATACGGTAAAATTAAACTTACCGCATACAGAAAGAATAAGTGATAAATATGAAAACCGTTATTTGTCCCGGTAGTTTTGACCCGGTAACAAACGGACATCTTGATATTATTCGTAGAAGTTCAAAATTGTTTGATAAGGTTATAGTTGTTGTAATGAAAAACCCCTCAAAAACAAACTTCTGCTTTACCCCTGAAGAAAGGGCAGACCTTATTTGTCGTTGTATCAAAGATTTTCCTAATGTTGAGGTTGATATTTATGAGGGACTGCTTGCAGAATACGCAAGAGAAAAAGGTGCAGTAGCAGTTGTTAAAGGACTTCGTGCTGTGTCCGACTTTGAATATGAATTCCAGCAGGCACAAATGAATAAAAAACTTAATGAAAATCTTGAAACCGTGTTTATTAACACAAGAGTTGAGAATTTATATTTAAGTTCAAGTGCAGTTAAGCAAATTTGCGAATTAGGTGGGGACATAAGTGATTTTGTACCCCAAGAAATTCGTGATGATATAGTTAAAAGAATTAAAAGAGGTGTAAGTAAATGACAATAGAAAACTTACTTGAAGAAATTGAAACCATACTTGAAGAGGGTAAAACAGTTCCGTTTACATCAAATCTTCTTGTTGATGCTCAGGCTATTAAAACAGCTATTGAAGACATCAGACTCAATATGCCTGATGAACTTATGCAGGCAAGAAAGATTGCTTCTGAAAGAAAAGAAATTCTTGCAGGTGCACAAGATAGTGCTGACAAAATCATTGAAAAAGCACATCTTCGTGCAAAAGAGATTATTTCAGAAGATGAAATTACTCGCGGTGCTGAAGCTCAGGCAGCAGAAATTCTTCAACAGGCAAGACAAACTGCAAATGAAATTGTTGAACAGGCAAGAGCATCTGCAACAGAACTTACAGAGCAGGCAAGAAACTGGTCTATGGAAATGCGTACAAGTGCAAGCGAATATGTTGAAAATATCGTAGCAGTTGCTGACGAAACTCTTACAAACTCAGTTAACGAAATTCGTCGTGCTCGTCAGCATCTTCGTGCAGCAGCATCACAGACCAAAAAGGGCAACGAATAATTTAATATTAATATGATATTTTAACACCTCGCAGCATATTTATTTATATAAATTGTGTTCGAGGTGTTTATCTATGTTTGTCTATTCAATAAAGTCAAAGCATATAAAAATTGCATTTCTTGTGCTTTTTATTATAGTAACAGTAATTTCGCTGGCTATTTTATCACAAGATAGTAAAGAAACAGGCAAAAGCGGTATGAGTATAAAAGCGTCAACTCATGATGAGCGAATGGCGTTTCTTTCTCAATACGGTTGGGAAATTGACGAAGAACCCGTTGAGGTGCAAGAAGTAATTATTCCAAATGAGTTTGACGATACTTATAATGCTTATAACGAAATACAAAAAGCACAAGGCTTTGATTTGACAGTATATTCAGGTATGCGTGTAAAACGCTGGACTTATAAAATTAAAAATTATAAAGGCTATGAAAACAAAGATTGTATTCACACTAATATTTTAGTCTATGACGGACTTGTAATTGGTGGAGATGTCTGTTCAGTTGAATTAGATGGATTTATGCACGGTTTTCCTATGCCTTGAACGGAAGTAAATAATGGAAAGACTTGATAAAATTTTAGCATCACAAGGCACACTTTCTCGTCGTGATGTTAAAGAGATTATTAAAAAGGGCAGAGTAACGCTTAATGGTGCTGTTGTCCGTGACAGTGCTGTTAAAGTTGATTTGAATACTGATACCGTTGCAATTAACGGTGAAAAGGTTACTCTTAAAAAGCACATTTATATTATGATGAATAAACCTCAAGGTGTAATTTCTGCAAGTGACAGCGAAGATGATGAAACTGTTGTGGATTTAGTACCGGACGAATTGTTCCGCAAAGGCTTGTTTCCCGCAGGTCGTCTTGATAAAGATACAACAGGATTTGTGCTTATAACTGATGATGGTGATTTTGCTCATAAAATCTTGTCACCTAAAAATCATATTTTCAAGACTTATCTTGCAAGACTTCAACACGAACTTACCCCAAATGATATCGAAACACTTGAAAAGGGGATAACCCTTGCTGACGGGACAACCCTTAAAGAAGCAAAAGTTGAAATTTTAGAGAACACTCAAACTCCTCTCATTAAAATTATGATTTGTGAGGGCAAGTATCATCAGGTTAAAAGAATGTTTGCTGCAACGGGTAATAAAGTAATTTCGCTTCACCGCTCAAAAATGGGTGAATTAGAACTTGACCCCCAGTTGAAATCTGGTGAGTGTCGTGAAATTACCTCTGAAGAACTTCTCAAAGTGCAAAAATCATAGATTATTTAGTCAATTTATACAATAAAAATTCAAGTAAAAAATGCGTGAAAATGCGTAGATTAACCAAAAAATCCGTCAATTTTTGGGCAAAATGTTTGAAAAAAATCAAAAAATATAAAAAAATCACTTGCCAAAACGCATTTTATTGTGTAAAATACATAGTGTTCTAATTGTGAAATTGCATAATGTGTTTTTGCACTATGCGTTTGGGGGTATAAAATATGTCCAACAGATTATTTCAAGGAATAGTTCATCAAATGGATGATGTTATTGACAGAACTTTCGGCGTTATCGACGAAACAGGTACTGTTATTTCTTGCAGTGAACTTGGCAGAATAGGTGAGATTCAAACTCACGCTGTTTCAGAAGTTTTCGCTTCTGCTGATGTTACTGTGACTGATGGCTATACTTATAAAGTGTTTGGTGCTCATATGCACCCTGAATATGCAGTTTTTGTTGAGGGTGATGATGAAGTAGCAAACAGATATGTTTCTGTTATTGCGGTTTCTCTTTCAACAATCAAACAGTATTATGATGAAAAATATGACAGAGGTAACTTTATCAAAAATGTAATCCTTGATAATATCTTACCTGGTGATATTTATATTAAAGCCCGTGAACTTCATTTTAACAATGATGTTACCCGTGTTGTACTTCTTATCAGAATTGCTGAAAAGAATGATGTTTCTGTTTTCGATGTTATTCAGGATTTATTCCCAGATAAAACAAAAGATTTCGTTGTGAATATCAATGAAACAGATATTGTTCTTGTTAAAGAAGTTAAAAATAATGTTGATACAAAAGACCTTGAAAAACTTGCTCGTTCAATTGCCGATTCTCTTGGCACAGAGTACTATACTCATGTTCTTGTTGGTATCGGTACTGCAGTTGACAGCATTAAAGATTTAGCTCGCTCATTCCGCGAAGCACAGGTTTCTCTTGAAGTAGGTAAGGTTTTCGATACTGAAAAGACAATCGTAACTTATGATAATCTTGGTATTGCAAGACTTATTTATCAGCTTCCTACAACACTTTGTGAAATGTTCCTTCGCGAAATCTTCAAGCGTGGCTCAATTGATAGTCTTGACCAAGAAACACTTTTCACAATTCAAAAATTCTTTGAAAACAATTTGAATGTTTCTGAAACATCAAGAAAACTTTTCGTTCACAGAAATACACTTGTTTATCGTCTTGAAAAAATCAAGAAACTTACAGGTCTTGATTTAAGAGAGTTTGACGACGCAATCGTATTCAAAGTAGCATTGATGGTTAAAAAATATCTTGATGCAAACCCAATTAAATATTAATTTACAAGGAGTTCCGAAAGGAACTCCTTTTTGGCATATTTTACGCAATACTGCGTGTCCATCGGTTCGCGGTATACCTGATACAGCTTCACCTCGGACACGTTGTCTTGCGAAAAATCTGCTCAAAAATTAATGCTTAACTTATGGGTATGATATTTTAAGATTAAATGGTGGGGGATTCCTTAACCGTTTTTTTATTGCAATTGTTTATATTGAATATAATATTGTATACTTTTTGTGCAAACCGCCGATAAATGTTAAATTTTCTTAAAAATCCCCACAAACACAATATTTTGTGGTATAATGTATGCAACTATTAGTTATAATGTGTAACTATGGGTGAAAACAGTTAAAAGCAAGTTAAAATACATAAAGGATAAGGTGCATATTGTGATTGAATTCAAAAATGTTTCAAAAACATATGATAATGGTACTGCCGCACTTCGCGATGTATCTATTACAATCAATGATGGCGAGTTCGTTTTCATTGTTGGTTCATCAGGTGCAGGTAAAAGTACATTTCTTAAAATAATAATGCGTGAGCAGGTGGCTGACCAAGGTAGCATTATTGTTAATAACTATAATCTTAACAAAATGAAAAAGCGTGAAATTCCAAAGTTCCGCAGAACAATGGGTATTGTTTTCCAAGATTTCCGTCTTATTCCTAATATGACAGTTTTCGATAATGTTGCATTTGCTATGCGTGTTATCGGTGCAAAAGAAAAAGAAATAAGAAAAAGAGTACCTTATGTGTTAAGCCTTGTAGGTCTTACATCAAAGGCAAGACAGTTGCCAACACAACTTTCAGGTGGTGAGCAACAGCGTGTTGCCCTTGCTCGTGCACTTGTAAATAACGCAGGCATTATTATTGCCGATGAGCCTACAGGTAACATTGACCCTGAAATGTCTTACGAAATCGTTGATTTGCTTAATCATATCAATAACAATGGTACAACTGTCGTTATGGTTACTCATGAGCATGAGTTGGTGCGTCGTTTTAACCATCGTGTAATCACAATCAATCAGGGACAAGTTGTGTCAGATACAGGTGTAAAACAAAAATCAGTTGTTGAAACAGCAACACCTATTACTGAAACAGAAAGCAAGCCTGAAACAAAAGAAGAAATGATGCAGGCTGCCGAGCAGGAAATTCAGGAGAATGTAGAGAAACTTCGTGAAGAAGTAAAATCACCTGAAATTATTGAAGAAAACAGCAATACAAAATATTATGAACAACCAAATGTTGATAAAGAACTTGAAGATTTTATGAAGAATTATGGCATTGATAGTGATGACTTAACAACTGACAGTGTTGATTATTCAAAATATCTTGATAGTGATGACGGAGGTGACAAGCAATGAAAGGTGCAAGTTTGAAGTATCTTACAAAAGAAGGCTTCCGTAATGTGTGGGTAAACCGTCTTATGTCATTGGCATCAGTATCAGTTCTTATGGCTTGCCTTGTAATTATAGGACTTGGTGCTATGATTTTCTTCAACATTGACGCGTTGCTTGACACAATTGAGCGTCAAAATGTTGTTATGGTTTATGTTGATAAAGCGGCAACTGATGAGCAAACCTCACAGATTGGTAATCAACTTAAAACTATGAATAATATTTCCGATTGTATTTTCGTACCAAAAGAAGATGCTTTTGAAGCCCAGAAACAAGCAATGGGTGATGATGCAGCACTTCTTGAAGGTCTTGACGAAAATCCACTACCTGATGCTTATAAAGTTACGGTAGCAGATTTAACACAGTTCAAAGCAACTGTTGATGGTATTAAAAAATTAGATTATGTTGATACCGTTCGTGAAAACAGTGATGTAGCCGATAAACTTATCGGTATCCGAAAAGGTGTTACAGCAGTTATAATCGGTATGGTTTCATTGTTGTTTATAGTTTCATTGTTTATTATTTCTAATACAATCCGTATTACAATGTTCTCACGAAAACTTGAAATCAGCATTATGAAAGCAGTCGGTGCTACTAACTGGTTTATCCGTTGGCCATTTATGGTTGAGGGTATGCTTTTAGGTGTTATTGCAGGACTTGTATCCTTTGGCGTATTAGCAGTACTTTATCAGGGTATGGTTTATGTATTCAGTGATGTTCTTGCAATTTTCACACCTGTTGCATTCGGCGGATACGCAGGCTACATATTGTTAGCATTTATGGCTGTTGGCATTTTCACCGGTTCATTCGGAAGCCTTATTTCAATGGGCAAATATCTTAAAGAACAGGGGAGTGTTGTAAGTGAAGATTAGTAAAAAAATCCTTTCATTTGTGTTTGCTTTAGTTTTGCTTATGACTTCAGTTTCATTCCCTGCATCTGCAAAGACAGCATCAGATTTTCAAGATGAAATTGACTATTGGGAAGACTTTGTTTCAAAAAATGAAGCAAGTGAAGAAGCAACTCAAAAACTTATTGATGCACTTGATGAACAAAACTCTGCTATAAGTGCAGAGGTTGCGGATAAAGAGAAAGAGATTTATCCAAAAAGAGTTGAAATCAACGAACTCAATGAACAGATTGCGACACTTGAAAAACGCATAACTGAGCTTAGCAACGAGATTACAAAAATCGAAACACAGACAGAAGAACAGAATAAAAAGATTGACGAAATTTATGATGTTCTCGGTGAGCGTCTTTGCGCCTCATATATGGCGGGCGAAACAAGCGAACTTGAAGTCTTTTTAAGTGCAACAAGTTTTGAAGATTTCCTTACCCGTAGTGAACTTCTCCGTCAGGTTGCACAGCACGATAACGAAGTGGTTTCAGGACTTGAAGAAAAAATTAAAGAACTTAACGAAATGCTTGAAGATTTAACAGCAAAACGCACAGAAATTGAAGAAAGCAAGGTTAAGATTGAGACAGATAAAAAAGAAAGAGAAGAAAAAACAGCAGTTCTTGAAAAGGAACTTGCGGTATTGCAAAAAAAAGAGAATAAAATTGTTGATAACTTAAATAGGCAGAATACACTTCTTGAAAAATATCAGAATAATCAGTCTTATGGCAATGAACAGATAGCAAAGACAGAAAGAGAAATGAGAGAGTGGGAACAACAGGTTCAGGAAGATGCAGGTAATTCCGGCTCAACAGGTGACGGTTATGTAAGCAGTGGTGGTAATCATAACTTCAAAAAGTCATCAAAGGGTTACATAAGTCCTATTCAGGATAAGTCAGTTTACTATTCAGCAACCTATGCACAGCACAGTTCTCGTGGCTCAAAATCAGTTGACTTCTGTGCACCTGCAAACCGTGTGTTCACAAATGGTAAAACATATTATACAACAAACGGTGCAAAAATTTATGCGGTTGCAGGCGGAACTGTTGTTACATCATATGTGCAAAAAACAGGTGGTAATGTTATTATTATCGACCACGGTAATGGTATGAGAACACTTTATGCTCATTGTCGTGTTCGTTATGTTTCAGCAGGTCAGCGAGTAAATCAAGGTGATGTAATTGCCCTTGTTGGTAATACAGGTACAGCGGTTTATCCAAGACCAACAAGTTCTAACCCGGTTGCAGGCTCACATCTTCATTTTCAGATGCTCCTTAACGGTAGCCCTGTAAACCCTGAAAAATATCTCCCATCTCCACTCGTTTAAGTATGTGGCAATAAAACAAAAGTAAAGGATGATGTCCTTTGAATAAAAAAATATCATTAGGCTTGGCACTTTCTTTAGTATTCTTGTCAGTTGCATTGGCAGTTACGCTTACAATGACATTCTCATTGCAAATCTATAACGGAATTATCAAAGATGTTGCCGACCGTTCAAATCTCTATTCAACAGTATCAGAAATTGACGATTTAGTTCGCGAAAACTACTTTGGAGAATTAAACGAGAATTTCCTTAATACTATGATGTCTGACGGTTTTGTTGAGGGTGTAGGTGACCGTTACAGTTACTATATGACCGCAACAGAATATGCCGATTATCTTGACGAAGACAAAGGTAATAAAGGCGGTATCGGTATTATCGCAGTTTATGATAGTCAGAATAATAACATTTATGTTTCAGAAGTTTCTGCAAAATCTCCTGCACAAGTTCAGGGAATACAGAAAGGTGATGTTATTACTGCTGTTGACTCCGTTAAGGTAACACCTTCAAATTACGAAGAACTTATCAAAAAACTTGACGGTGAAAAACTTACTAATGTTCAGGTAACTTTTAAGCGAGGCGAAACTGAAAAAACTGTTTCTGTAGCTCGTGGATATTCTGCACAGTCAGTTTATTACAGCGTTACTGATAAAGTGGGCTATATTAAGATTACAGCATTTTACAGCACAACTGCTGACCAGCTTGAAGACGCTCTTGATTATATGAGTAAAAATTCAGTAACAGGTATTGTCTTTGATGTGCGTAATACAAGTACCGGACTTATAAGAAACGCAGTTAAGTGTATTGATATTATCGCCCCTGTTGCAACTGAGGGTACGGGTGCATTGGCAACTGCAGTTGATAAAGACGGTAAAACAATCGAAACATTTACATCTGACTCAGATAGCAGAAGTTTTGCTATGTCAATTCTTGTAAATGGCAACACTTCAGGTGCAGCAGAACTTTTTGCTTGTGACTTGCGTGATTTCGGTATTGCAGGGCTTGTAGGTACAAAAACTGCAGGTAATGGTACAATGCAAAAAGTTTTTGAGTTAAGTGACGGTAGTGCAGTAGCCCTTACAGTTGCAAAAGTTGTTCCTTATAAGAGTGAAAGTTTCAATGGTATAGGTCTTGAACCTGACCACAAAGTAGAACTTACAGCAGAACAGAACTCAAGACTTCCAATGCTTAACTTGGCAAATGACCCACAATATCAAAAAGCACTTACATTAGTTAATAACTGATAAATATTATAGATTCCCTTCGCATATTTTGTTGCGGAGGGATTTTTTATGTTTTGCGTTCTGAATGTTGAAAAGAAAAAACTTACCTTGCTTGAAAAAATCTTTCGTTTTTTAGCAGAGGACGATTATATTATTAAAACTGTACCCGTGTTCAAAGGTGCACCGTTTTATATGCTTGATGTTAAAATCTGTGAACAAATTGATTGGGATAAAGTAATAGAAAACACAGGCAAATGTAGTAAAAGACTTTTGCTAAATAACTGTCTTGAAATTCCACAAGATAAGGGGATAGGCGTGTTCAAAAGTGACATTTTATATAATAAAGTTTTTCATAATACAGTTTTGCAGATTATAAAAAATAATAAACGCAAAAAAGATTTATATCATATAGCAGTTTATGATAAAAACGCAGATTTTATTGATTTTACAACCCGTTTGTCAATGTATTCCTCAAAACTTACGGTAGTCACAGAAAATAAAGAAAAATATATGAATTTGTGTGATACTATTCTTGAAAAAACAGGACTTTGTATATCTATGCTTTCAGATTTTGACAATGCAAAAATTAAAATAGATACAGTAAGAAATGTAATGAGTATTGACACAAATAATCAGTTTCTCAATATAAAAAATGGCGAAAATATTATAGTAGATGATATTTATAAAAAAATACTTCCTCAAAATGTAAATGAACAAGATTTTTACTCTGCTCTTTATGAACTTTGCGGAGTTTTCTCGTTAGGTGAATGTATTTTTGAGAATGTAATGGTAAACAATGAAAAAAAGCGTACAGATACTGTTACTTTCTCTTGACATAAGGGTAAATTTTTAATATAATATAGTCTAATTGAGGCAGTATAACTGCTTGTTTAGTTATGCCCAAATTTCCAATAAAGGAGTAAAAAACAATGGCACAGGAAACATTACTTACAATAGAAGCTCTCAAACAACTTGAGGCAGAACTTGAAGACTTAAAAGTCAATGGTAGAAAAGAAGCTGCTGAAAAAATTAAACTTGCAAAATCTTTTGGTGACTTGTCAGAAAACAGTGAATATGATGAGGCTATGAACGACCAGGCAAAGCTTGAAGCTCGCATTGGTGAAATTGAGCATATTCTTAAAAATGCAAAAGTTCTTGATGTTGAATCACTCAGCAACGAACATGTTCATATCGGCTCAACAGTAAAAATTACAGATAAAAAGAGAAAGTCATACACATATTCAATCGTAGGTTTTGCTCAGGCAGACCCTGCAGTTGGTAAGATTTCAGACGAATCACCTGTTGGTAAAGCACTTATCGGTCACAAAGTTGGCGAAAAAGTAACAGTTGAAACACCTGCTGGCGTAATGGAATTCAAAATTGCAGAAATCTTAAAATAATCGAGGAATTAAAATGGCAGAAGAAATCAGAAATAATCAGCCTGAAGTGGATTTAGGCGAACAGCAAAGAATCCGTCAAGAAAAACTTAAAGCATTACAAGAAGAGGGCAAAGACCCATTTGTAATTACTAAATATGACCAGACTCATCATAGTGCAGATGTTAAAGCAGATTTTGAAGCACTTGAGGGCAAAACAGTTCGCGTTGCAGGTCGTATGATGTCTAAACGCGTTATGGGTAAAGCATCATTCTGCAATATTCAGGACCTTAAGGGCAATATTCAGTCTTATGTAGCAAGAGATAGCATCGGCGAAGAAGAGTATAAAGGCTTTAAGAAACTTGATATCGGTGATATTATCGGTATTGAGGGCGAAGTGTTCAAAACAAAAACAGGTGAGATTTCAATCCACGCAACTGCAGTAACACTTCTTTCAAAGAGCTTGCAGATTCTTCCTGAAAAATTCCACGGTCTTACAAATACTGATATGAGATATCGTCAGCGTTATATTGACCTTATTATGAATCAGGAGTCAAAGCAGACTCTTATCAACCGTTCAAAAATCATCAGTGCAGTTCGTAAGTATCTTGATGGTGAAGGCTTTATGGAAGTTGAAACACCAATGCTTGTTTACAACGCAGGTGGTGCAGCCGCAAGACCATTTGAAACTCACTTCAATGCACTTGATACTGATATTAAACTTCGTATTTCTCTTGAACTTTACTTAAAGCGTCTTATCGTTGGCGGTATGGAAAGAGTTTACGAAATCGGTCGTGTTTTCCGTAACGAAGGACTTGACACTCGTCATAATCCTGAATTTACACTTATGGAACTCTATCAAGCATATACTGACTACCATGGTATGATGGATTTAACTGAAAACCTCTACCGTTATGTTGCACAGGAAGTTCTTGGTACAACAAAAATCACATTCAATGGCATTGAAATGGATTTAGGCAAACCATTTGAAAGAATTACAATGCTTGACGCTGTTAAAAAGTATTCAGGTGTTGATTTTAATGAAATTCATTCAACTGAAGAAGCTCAGGCAGTAGCAAAAGAGCATCATATTGAGTTTGAAAAGCATCATAAGAAAGGTGATATCCTTAATCTCTTCTTTGAAGAATTTGTTGAAGAACACCTTGTTCAGCCAACATTTGTTATGGACCATCCAATTGAGATTTCACCTCTTACAAAGAAAAAGCCTGAAGACCCTAACTATGTTGAACGATTTGAGTTCTTTATGAATGGTTGGGAAATGGCAAATGCTTATTCAGAGCTTAACGACCCAATTGACCAAAGAGAAAGATTTAAGGCACAGGAAGAACTTCTCGCCCTTGGCGATGAAGAAGCAAACACAACTGATGAAGACTTCCTTTATGCACTTGAACTCGGTATGCCTCCAACAGGCGGTATCGGTTTCGGTATCGACCGTATGACAATGCTTTTAACAGATAGTCAGGCTATCCGCGATGTAATCCTCTTCCCAACAATGAAACCCCTCGCAGAGTAATATTAAGCCGAAAACGCTTATTTCAAGGCGTTTTCGGCTTTTCGTTTATCCATATTATCACTCGAAAAAGTGTTTTACGACAGATTTACGACAAATGAGCAGTTAACAGACCTTGGAAATTACGACAAAAAGGTGTCGTAAACGCAATGTATCAACAGGATTACCGCTTACATAAGAAATAGAACCGAATAGATGAAAAACGAGATTTTTCATAATTGAAATGCTATAATTCAGTAAACGCATTCACGGAAAGGACAGATTGTATGTATGC
>JAFQCT010000011.1 GCA_017399405.1 Clostridia bacterium
AAATGTTATCAATGAACAAAAGAACATCTTTGTGAGTGTTTTCACGGAAGTTTTCAGCCATTGTAAGACCAACAAGTGGAACACGAAGTCGGGCACCTGCAGTTTCGTTCATTTGTCCGAAAACAAGGGCAGTTTTATCAATAACGCCTGACTGTTTCATTTCGTTCCAAAGGTCATTACCCTCACGGGAGCGCTCACCAACACCCGCGAATACAGAGTAACCGTTATGCTCAAAAGCTACATTACGGATAAGTTCCATAATAAGCACGGTTTTACCAACACCGGCACCGCCGAAAAGACCGATTTTACCGCCTCGCACATAAGGGGTCATAAGGTCGATAACTTTAATGCCTGTTTCAAGGATTTCTTTTGATGCAACAATGTCTGCGAATGGGGGAGCAGGGTGATGAATAGGCCACTTAAAATCGGTTTTGATTTTTTCACCATTATCGATAGGTTCACCAATAACATTGACCATTCTGCCAAGTGTTTCTTCGCCAACACAAACTGAAATAGGTTCGCCTGTATCAGTTGCACTCATTCCTCGTGACAAACCGTCAGTTGGGTGCATAGAAATACATCTAACTTCACCGTTGCCAAGGTGTTGAGAAACTTCAAGAACGCATTTTTTACCGTTATATTTAATTGTAACAGCGTGAAAAATATCGGGAACTTCTGTTGGGTCAAATAAAATGTCAACAACGGGACCTGTTATTCGAAGCACCATTCCCACTGAACCTCTTGACATAAAAAATACCTCCTTACTCCGTAAATTCAGACGCAGTTTCAAGCACATCGGCTGTAACTGCACTCTGGCGTTGTCTGTTGATTTCGCTCTCTAACTGTTCGCAATATTCTGTTGCGGTGTCATAAGCTGAACGCATTGTCATAAGCGTTGACGCGTTAGCACCAAGGGCGACTTCAAGTAATAATTTGTAGAATATGGATTGAAAAATTACAGGTGCAACATTTTCAATTACCATTTGTTTGTCAGGCATAAGCAATGTTTTGCTTTCGCCCGGTTGTATGTCATTATCACAGAATAATTCCTGTACACAAGGTGTTTGCTTCATCATATTTGAGTATTTTTGATAAATCACTTTAACAGATGAGATTTTTTGTGATTTTCTTAACTCAATTACATAATTCAAAAGCAAAAGAGCCTCGCTGTAATCGGGAATATCATTAAATATAAAAGAGTTTTCATATTCTATATGCTTGTTGTTAAAATAGGTAATTGCTTGTTTACCGATTGCTATAAGAATATGTTCATTTTTTGAATTTTGGATTTCTTCATTGGCAAATTTCAATAAATCCGAGTTAAATCCACCACATAAACCTTTGTTTGAGGTTATTACAATGTAGCAAACGGATGCAGTTTCGTTCATAGGCGGTAATGCACCTAATAAGTCAGATTTGTATTCTTCATAAAGTTTTTCGCATTGTTTACCGTATTCGTTATAATTGTTATAAACTGTGGTAAGTTGAGAAATCTTTATTGAAGAAATTGTCTTCATTGCCTTTGATATTTTCTGCGTTGACTGTATGCCACGCAGTTTCTTTTTTAACACTTGAATTGCGGGCATAATTAAGACCTCTTTGCATATTCAGTTAATGAAGTTCTTACTTTTTCCATAACTTCACTTGACATTTTTTTGCCTGATTTAAGTTCATTTGTAAGGTCAGGGCAGTTGTTTTCAAAGTACTCGTAAAGACCGCGTTCAAAACTTTCCATTTCATAAAGTTCAAAATTATTTGAATAGCCTTCAGAAACTGCAAAGAGCAATAATGCTTGTTGCCAGTCGTCAACAGGACGATATCGGTTTTGCTTGAGTGCCTCCATAAGACGCTTACCGTAGTCAAGAGTTGACTTTGTTTCATCGTCAATATCAGTGCCGAACTGTGTGAAATCTTCAAGTTCGCGGTATTGAGCGAGTTTAGTACGAAGATTTGAAGATGCTTGTTTCATAAGTTTGGTTTGAGCTGCACTACCAACACGAGAAACTGAAAGTCCCACATTTATAGCAGGGCGTTGACCTTCGTTATAAAGTTCAGCATCAAGGAAAATCTGACCGTCAGTAATAGAAATTACATTAGTCGGAATATATGATGAAATGTCACCTGCAAGAGTTTCAATAATCGGCATAGCAGTAATTGAACCACCGCCCAATTCTTCTGACAAGTGAGCAGAGCGTTCAAGTAATCTTGAGTGAAGATAGAAAATGTCACCTGGGTAAGCCTCACGACCTGATGGTCTGTGAAGAAGAAGTGACAACTCACGGTATGCAACTGCGTGTTTTGACAAGTCGTCATAGATTATAAGAACATCTTTACCCGCATACATAAAGTATTCAGCCATAGCAGTGCCTGCAAATGGTGCAATATACTGTGATGCAGCAGAGCCTGATGCAGTAGCAGCAACAATTGTTGTGTATTCCATTGCACCGTGTTTTTCAAGAGTTTCTTGAATTTCAGAAATAAGAGTTTCTTTCTGCCCGATTGCAACATAAATACATATTGTATCTTTACCTTTTTGATTAAGGATTGTATCAATAACAATTGCAGATTTACCTGTCTGGCGGTCACCGATAATAAGTTCACGCTGACCCTTGCCGATTGGCACAAGTGCGTCAATAGCCTTAATACCTGTATGAAGTGGCGAGTCAACAGGTGCACGGTCAAGAATTGCAGGAGCATTACATTCAATTGGTCGTCTTTCGGTAAATGGGATTGTGCCAATACCGTCAATTGGATTACCAACTGAGTCAACAATTCGACCAAGCAAGCCTTCGCCTACAGGGACAGATGCGATTCTGCCAACGCGACGAACAGGACTACCGCTGTCAATGTGTTCATATTCGCCGAAGATTACGCAACCAATACGGTCTTGCTGAATATCAAGAACCATACCGCGTTCGCCACAGTCAAATTCAACAACTTCACCATACATAATATCTGCAAGACCATCCATCCAGCAGATACCGTCAGAAATAGTCATAACACGACCTAACTGATATTTATATATTTTAGGAGCGAATTCAGATGCTAATTCTTTGAATTCTTCTAAAAGTTCAGCACCTGCGTCTTTATCTTCAATTGGCACTCTTGTTAAGTGTCTTTCAAAATGATAAAGTTCTTCTTTGATTGTTGCATCATAAACGGTATCACCTATACGAAGTCGGAGACCGCCAATAAGTGCTTCGTCTTCACGCACCCAAAGTGATGTTTTACCATTTACTGTGTTAAGTAGTTTCGTTGTTGCCTCGTCAACTTTTTTAACGAGTTCATCGTCTAATTTATAAGCAGATGTAAGTGTAACATAAAGCACATCGTGTCGTCTAAGATATGCCATATCACCGGGGGTAAGTTCAATCTGTGCAAGGATTTCATCAACAAGTGCAGATTCTTCATTGCGGATTGCAGTAAAATAAGGCTCAGTTTTACAAAGTTTAGCAACATTTACTGTTAAAGCACCCATAAGACTTTTTCTTGATTTTTCAATCATTTCACGGTGTACTTCGTGACACTCTCTTGCACCAAAAGTCTGAATTTGTCTGATTTTATGTTCTGCATCTTTTTTTGCCTCAAGAACTGCAGAGTTTTTACTCAAATCATTTTCAGGCACACTTAAAGAAACCTCTTCAAAAATAGGCAAAGGGGTTTTCTCAATGTTTTCAGTTTCATTAAGTTCGTTTTCAATTCTTTCACGACGGGTACGGAAAATTGACAAAATCATTTTTTTGCCAAAAATTGCAACAATACCCACAAGAATTAAAAAGTTTATTATTACATATTGAATTTCCATATTATTTTACCCTTGGTTGAGAGATAAGACGGTCTGCGAAAATTTCTGCAATCTGTTCAGTTGATTTTTCTGCATTGCTAAGAATCCTTGAGTACTCTTTTGCACATTCTTCACGGTATGTCTCGTATGTGTTGAGTCTTACTGTGCGTGCAGAGTCAACTGATTTTTTACTGTCAGCTTGGATTTTTTCGATTTCCATATCGGCTTTTGCCTTTTGTTCTTTCAAAAAAGTCTTTTTGTGTTCTGCAAGCATTGATTCATGTTCGGCAGAAAGGCGTTGAATTTCAAGCTGTTTTTCTTTTGCTTTTTCAATACGGTTACGGCGTTTTTCCATAACCTCTAAAACCGGTTTGAACAACCAGTTGTGAAGAATAAGCATTAGCAGTAAAAAGCAGATTACAGTCCATATAATAACGGATATCTGTATGCTCATTTTAATATCACCTTAATTTACTTATATCTTTGAAACAAGCATGAAAGCAATAAGCAATCCGTAGATTGTAAGAGCTTCCATAAGAGCCATTGAGATAATAAGAGTTGAACGAATGTCTTTTGCAGCGTCAGGCTGACGAGCAATACTTTCCATAGCTGCTTTTGCAGTCATACCTTGACCAATAGCAGGGCCGATTGTACTGAATGCGATTGCAAGTGCTGCTGCAAGTGCGATTAATGATGTTGACATAATAATTACTCCTTTATGTTAAGTGTTTTAATTTTTTTATTCTTCTTCAGTTGCCTCATCTAAATAGATTGAAACAAGCATTGTGAAAACCATAGCCTGTAATGCACAGAAAAGTAATGATAAAGCCATCATTACAACGGGTGCACCGATAGGCAAAATTTCGTAAAGCTGATGTGTAACCATTTCTTCACCGAAAATGTTACCATAAAGACGAAGTGCCAAAGACGCAGGTTTAATAAATTCATCAAGCACAAGTAATGGCAACATAATAAAGATTGGGGATACGAAACGCTTAAAATAGTGCTTAACACCGTGTTTAAGTCCCGAAACTTGTAAGAATACGAATACAATTACGCCAAGGGCGATTGTAACTGAAAGTGACGCTGTTGGTGCTTTAACATAATCTGTCATACCAACTCCGGGAATAAGACCTGAATAGTTGCCGAAGATTATGAAAATGAATAAAGATGCCAAAAATGTGAAGTTCTGACGGGCTTTTTTCTTGCCTAAAAGGTCAGTAAAGAAATTGTCAAGGTATTCAACGAACCATTCAATAATATTTTGGAATTTGCCAGGTTTCTCTTTAAGAATTGACTTTACAATCAATGAAAGAATTGCAATAATGCCTAAAATAATCCACATAGCAATTACTTCACCTGTAACATCAAGAAATCCGAATAGTTTAATTACAACTTCTGACGCTTCACCCATTATCTTCACCCTCTTTCTTATTATCCTTTGTTTTAACAGTTTGGTTTACTTGCAACAATTTATGTGTGAAATAAATCATTGGAACTGTTACACCAAGAACTGCACCTATAAGCATATACCACATATCCCAAGGTGCAACTGTTGATACAAAATAAACTGCCACAATATATATAATTTGTATTACTTGTCTTAAAACTGTTGAAATTGCATATTTTTCAGGTTGCTTTGTAAGGATTGCTTTTGAAAGCAAGAAATTCAAATACGCAACAACAATTCCAAGTGCAAAGGTAATGATTGCACCAACAATGTTTTCGTTCATAGTATCACCTACTTTTACAATTTTAGATTATAGCACTATTGTTTTTTGTTTTCAATAACAGAATGCACAAAATAAAGGTCGAAAAAAATAAAAAATCCCGTCATTTTTTAACGGGATTTGTAGGTAAACATTTTATAGCGAAAGTATGTTATAATAAAAAAAGAAAATTTTTGTAATAAAGTTCTTTTTTATGTTTCTAATAGTTGAAAGCAAAAACGGAAAGGGGTGACGGTTTTGGATGATTTAGAAAAAATCTGTAATCTGCATTATAAATATGTGAAAAGTTACGCGTTGTCTTTATGCCTTAATGAAACTTTGGCAGAAGATATAACCCAAGAAACATTTTACAATGCAATTAAAAAGATAGATACTTTCAAAAATGATTGCAAAATTGAAACATGGCTTTGCAGTATTGCAAAAAACATTTTCTTAAATCAAAAACGAAAAAAGCAGACGGAAAACATTTTAGATTATCCAAATTTAGTAGCAGATAGCAACATTGAAGAAGATGTTATTAAAGACGAATATGTAAAAAGAATTTTAGCCGAAGCCGTTAAGTTAGAAACACCCTATAAAGAAGTTTTTTATATGAAATCTTTGGGAGATATGCCCTATTCAACTATTGCAGATGTTTTTGGTAAAACAGAAAACTGGGCTAGGGTTACATATTTCAGAGCAAAAAAACAAATTGAAGAAAGGATGAATGAAGATGAGTAAAGAGATTTGTTCTTTAATAAAAGATTTATTACCTCTCTACATAGATGATGTTTGTAGTGAGGACTCGGTAAAAATTATAAGTAATCATTTGAAAAATTGCTCTGAATGTAATAAAGAATATGAGCGATTAGCAAATCAACCTGAAATTAGAGTTGTGAATGATAATTCAACAGAACTTATAAAGGGAGTTGGTAAAATGTTTAAGAAAGATAAGAAAAAGGCAATAATTAAAACTGTATCAATCTTTTTAGTTGTGTTTATTTTGCTAGGTGTTTTTGCCTTCTTAAAAGTACCTCTGATGTTATATGAAAATAAATTTAGTGGTGTTTCAAATTCTTGTGAGGTTTTGGTAAGCGGAGATAACTCAAAGAGTAATTACAGCAACGAATACTTCGATTTGTATATAGATGCAAGTCTTGGAGAATATACAGAAAAAAACATAGATGGAACATGTCTTCTTGATTTTGGTCAAGGCAAAAGTATAGTTTTTTATGATGAAAATGATGGTATGCCAGTTCCTACAATGGATGAGCATAAAGTGGATTTCATTCAGTCATTAAAATATCCTGTTGTTTATTCCTTTATTGAAAAAGGTATAGAAAACTATGGGTATAGTACAGATGTTTCAGTAACTTATAATTACAAAATGATGAAAGATTTTATTTCAGGTAAAGCACCTAAAGTAAAACTGTTTTCTTCGTTTGAAGATTACACAAAGGCTTGTGCCTATTATGCTTGTATGGAAGTGTCGGTATTGTCAACAGGTGGCAAATCACACTATATTGTTTCTGAAAACGACAAGTCAGTTGGAAAAGGTCACTACATTGTCTCAATGGACGCTGGTACTGAAAGTTATCAAATGCATTTTCAATCAAAAGAAGATTTGAGTAAAATTTATGCGATTAGAGTAGTAGGTTTTACTGAGGAAGAAACAAAAGAAGTTTTCAAATATATAGTGATGAAATAAACATTAGAAAAACAAAATCCGTTTAGCAGAAAAATCTGTTGAACGGATTTTTTATTTGGAGCTTGTGACGGGACTCGAACCTGCGACCTATAGTTGTAGTTAAGGGTGTTTTTTAGGTTTTATTATTAGATATAATATGACTGAGATTATAATAGCAATGGTAAGCTTAAAGGCTATGCTTTGTGGCTCAATGAACCTTTCATCCACAAAGTAAAAATAAAAGGAAGATATTCCGTCAAAGGCTTCGTGCGCAAGTCTGCTAAATGGGTACAGTACTATTCCTAATGTGAATGCAAATATCCATGAAAGAATATTTCCGTCATCAGAAAAGATGGATGACAGGAAATATGACAAAACAGGAAGAGCCGTCGCTATTACAGCACCTATATACATAGCATTAAATGATTTATATTTGCAGACGAATGTAAACACAAACAGTAGAACAGCTATAAGTGTAACTGCAACCAACGATACAATAGGGGTATAGACCTGCATATCATAATTAAAATATGCCATATTAGCAAAACCACCTACGCACCACAACAGCAAAATGCTTAGTGAACCAACAAGAAATTGAATTATCTGATTAGTTTTTTTCATAAACTATCACTCCTTATAATTAGGGGTAAATAAACTTTTGCCTATGTCTTTTTTGGAGCTGGTGAACAGACTTGAACTGTCGACCTACTGATTACGAATCAGTTGCGCTACCGACTGCGCCACACCAGCAAGTAATATTTTGCAAACAGTATTATAAAATAATCATAAAACTTTTTCAAGTATTTTTAATGCAATTTGAGTTTGTTTGTGATACAATATCTTTATAGTCCGAAAGGGGCGAGTAAAATGACAAAAGTTGCATTTGTAACAGGTGGGGCAAAGGGTATAGGCTCTGCTATTGTGAAAAGATTTATAAAAGACGGTTATAAAGTTGCATTTACCTATAATAATTCTGAAGACAAGGCGAAAAGTCTTGCAAATGAATTAGGTGAAAACTGCAAGGCATATAAACTTGATATTACAGACAGTAATGCTGTAAATACTGTAATCGCAGATGTTGAAAACACCTTTGGTGAGATTTTTGTGCTTGTAAATAATGCAGGTATTGCCGAACAGTCACTTTTTACAGATATTACAGACGAAATGTGGCACAAAATGATTGAAACAAATCTTTCAGGTGCTTTTTATTGCTCTCGTGCGGTATTAAAATATATGATTAACCGTAAATGTGGTAAGATTATCAACATTTCATCAATCTGGGGCGAAACAGGTGGCTCTTGCGAGGTGCATTATTCGTCTGCAAAAGCAGGACTTATCGGTATGACAAAAGCACTTGCCAAAGAGGTTGGGCTTTCAGGAATTACCGTAAACTGTGTGTCACCGGGTGTGATTTTAACCGATATGACAAGTCATTTTGATGAGGACACAATGAATGAACTTAAAAATGAAACTCCACTTAATAAAATCGGCACACCCTCAGATGTTGCAGGTGCAGTCAGTTTTCTTGCTTCTCCTGACGCAGATTTTATTACAGGTCAAGATTTAGCAGTTAATGGCGGAATGAATATATAAGTGCAAAATGCAAAACGCAAAGTGCAAAATTAAACCCCGATATAAAATCGGGGTTTTACTTTATCTTTTCTTAATTCCCTCAATGAATTTGCCATAGTGTTTTGGCTCAACAAGTGGTGGGAGAAGTTGAACAAACTTTTTGAATACAGAACATATTGCCTTATTAGGAATCATCTGGTCAAAAAATCCGTCAAGAGTTGCAAGAATATCGCCCACATACGGTGTGCTTGACGGAGTCATTACAACTTTATCGTTTCTTCTAAAATTAAATACCATATTTCGTTTGCCAACGGTTTGAATAGGACGGATTGAAACAAGTAATGTTTCGTCATCAATCCAACTTGCATTTGAGCAAACTTTGAATTCGATTTGTCCTAATGTCATTGTTGAATATCTGTAATGACCGTCCATACCAAGAATAATATTGTTATGCTCGTTACCCTCACTCCAACGGAAAGAGCATTCTTCACCATTGAAATCAAACTTAACCATATCAATATTACCTGCTTTATCACTCATCATATATGTAACGGCAAGAGGTAACACGCTTACTTGGAATCCAACAAGATTAAGTAAAAGCTTTTTGCGGAATTTAATATATCTGTCTGCGATTTCCTGCTCTTTTGGTGGGTGCACGCTGAGTACGGGTGGTACAGTTTGAGTTGTTTCAATTTCAGTATTTTCGTCTGCTTCTTCAAATGCTTTAGGGAAGAATTCAAAAATACCGTTAAGACCTGCTTGTTCTTCAGTAATTGAAGAATTAACAACAACTACTGCATTGTGCTGTGGGAATGCAATACCAAACTGTGAGAACATACCGTCTGCACGGAATCCGCCTAAATGGTCAAGCCAAAAACAGTAACCATAACCATAAGATGAGTCAGTACCCGGTCTGTTATATTCGTTGTCAATCTGTTTAGAAGATGCAAGTTTAACCCATTCTGCAGGAATAACCTGTTCGCCCTTATACTTACCGTTTTTAAGGTAGCAAAGCATAAATTTTGCAAGGTCCTCAGTTTTAAGATAAAGTCCCCAGCCACCTGCTTCAATACCATTACGGTCAGTTTCCCAAAACGGAAAATCAATTCCCAATGGCTCAAAAAGACGGGGACGCAAGTATTCACGCATACTCATTCCTGTAACTTTATTGATAATTGCAGAAAGCATAAAAATATTTTCGTTTATGTATAAGAATTTTTCACCCGGTTCAAAAACCCAAGGGGAGTTGATGTAATCTTCAATCCAGTCAACTTTGCCCTTGTCAGATAAGAAACTTGGCTGTTTACCTGATGACATTCTTAAAAGATTGTGTACTGTAAGACGCTCAAATCTCTCGTCAGGATTTTCGGGTGCGTATTCAGGGAAGAAATCAAGAAGTTTATCGTCAAGTGAAATAAGCCCCTCACATACTGCAAAACCTATTGCAGTTGCAGTAAAAGATTTGCTTACCGAATACATAGAATGAGTGGTGTTTTTGTCAAATGGCTCGTTATACCATTCAACTGCCACTTTTCCGTTACGAATAACCATTAAAGAATGATATTCAAGACCTTTTTCTTCCGCATTCTTGAAAAAATCATTAACAACCTTGGCAGAAACTCCTACACTTTGTGGAGTTTTTGCTCTTAAAATGGCTTTTGTAGTTGCCATAAAATCCCCTCCATTATCCCTTTATCATTCTAATTTTTTTGCGTTTTGCTTTTATACGATTACGGCGGATTATAAGGAAAATATATATAATCACAAGTAATACAAAAAGCACAAAAAGTATTTTGAAAACAGTGCTTGAAAGCACGGTTTTAATACCGTCAAGAATTACAAGAATAATGCTTCGGCTTACATTTTCGCCTGCAACTAAATCAACAGTTGCAACAACATCTTCACCGTAAAGAATTTCAGCCTTGCCTATTACATCACCTTTTTTGATAGGTGCTTTAACTACTTTCGGAGTTTCACTTTCAATAGGTCTTATTACAAGACTGCCCGATTTTGTACCCGTTGGCACAAGTGCTGACATCTCTTTTGCGGGGAGAAGTCGCAAATGGTCAACTTTCCAATTGTATTTAACATCAACAACCGTTACAACATCAGTTGTGTTTGTAACTTTTGTAAGCACAATATTATTGAATGCCCATTCATAGATTTTTTTACTGTCAGTAAATGCAACATTTTCTTCAACATTATCACCGTCAATGTCATACTGTGGTGCGTTCATAACAATAAGCATATAGTTATAACCATTTTTTGATGCAGTTGAAATAACACAATGACCCGCAAGTGCAGTTGTACCTGTTTTTACACCTGAAATGTAGGGGCTGTAATAGTCCTTATATGCAGGATTCATCATCTTATTTGTGTTGTTAAGATATCTTGTATATGGATATTTTTCAGTTGGTGCAATTTCGTGTCGTAATGTGCTTGTAATCTCTTTGAATGTAGGATTTTCTAACGCATATTTTGTGATTTTGTAAAGGTCATAAGCAGTTGTAATGTTTCCACCCTCACCGTCAAGACCGTGAGCGTTGATAAATGTTGTATTTTCACAACCAAGTTTTTTAACAAAGTCGTTCATCATTACAACAAAGTTTTCAATACTGCCACCGCCAATATAATCAGCAAGTATGTTTGCAGCATCAGCAGCAGACGGAATCATAAGCGCATATAAAAGTTCTTTTACTGTAAGAGTTTCACCTGCAAGAATACCAACGGTTGCCGCATTCTGCTCATAAAGTCCGTTAAGGGACTCACGCTTACAAGTGAGAGGAGTGTTCAAATCTTCGCAATTTTCAAGTACAAGCATACAAGTAACAATTTTAGTTATTGATGCGGGTGCGGTTTTCTTATCTGCATTTTTATCAAAAATTACAGTTTCGCTGTCAGTGTTTATAAGCAACACAACATCAGCCTCTGTCTCTAACAAAGAGTTAAAAGAAGCAGACGAACTGATTGCGAAAACTCCCATTAAAATTGATATGCAAATTAAAACTGAAATCAGTTTTTTCAAAATAAATCACCCACTTGAAAAATCTCTACAAAAGTTATAAAATAAGTATATCACAATTACAAATAATATCCAATATAGAAAAGGAAATTTTTTGAAATGATTTATATTACCGGAGATACTCACGGAGACCGTAAGCGTCTTTCACGATTTAATTTGCGAAAATTAAACGAGGGCGACACATTGATTATATGTGGAGATTTCGGTTTTATGTGGAATGACACAAAACAAGAGCGTGAATTTTTAATGAATTTAGGCAAAAGAAAATATAATATCTGTTTTATTGACGGTACTCACGAAAAGTTCGATTTGCTGAATAATTACGAAATCAGCCAATGGAATGGTGGCAAGGTGCATAAGATTTACGGTAACCTGTATCACCTTATGCGTGGCCAGATTTTTGAGATTGAAGGTCAACGAATTTTCACAATGGGTGGTGGCGAAAGTTCAGATGTTGACATCAGAAAAGATGTGAATGCTTGGTCAAAAGATGAAATTCCTACACAAGAAGAATTACTTGAAGGTGCTGAAAATCTTGAAGTGGCAGGTTATGATATTGATATGATTATCACTCACGAACCACCACTTAAAGTAAAGAGTTTCTTAAACCTTAACGATACCGCAAGTTATCGTGTGACTGCTCTTAATGCGTATTTTGAAGAACTTTCAGGCGGTTGCAAGTTCAGAAAATGGTATTTCGGCTCACTTCATATTGATAAATATATTTCAAAAACTCACCGTGCTGTGTTCAAAGACATTGTAAACAGCGAAACAGGTGAGAAGATATAAAAATACGGCGAGAGAAATTTCTCTCGCCGTTGTTTATTGTGTGCGACAAATTGGAGTTTATCGGGGTGTTCGCGTAGTGGCAGGCTTCCACGCCTGCGTTGTAGGGGCGATTCACGAATCGCCCGTTTGAGAATGTGCTGTAACCTTTGAAACGGGTCATTCGTGAATGACCCCTACAAGGTATGTTTGTTTAATTGAAATAATTAAAGAATTCGACAAACTCAAATTTGCAAAAGAAAAAGGTGGGAGAAAAATCCCACCTTATGTTATTTGTTTTCAAATACGATTGTTGTAATGCTTTTTGCAGGTATTGAAAACTCTTGAACCTCAACATTTTTGGTTGCCATCATTTGATATTCTTGAGTTGTAATATAAATACTCATATAATTGGCATCTACATCGAAATCGATTTTTCTTTCTACACCCTCATTTACTACAACCGTAACGATTTTGTTATCAGGGGTAAGATATGAAACACAGTTTACACCGTATTTCATAAGTGTAATATTTTCTGCACCGTCTTTCTCTTCAACTGTCTTAATTACATCGTTAATGTTCTTTTCAGTTGAGATTTTAACGCTACCTTTTGGAATGAAATTGCTGAAATGGGCAACTGCATAATATCTCATAGCGATTTCGTATTCACTGAAATCGTCAGTTGCGGCAAGAAGTCCGTCAGAATATTTTTTGCCATCGTCACCAATACCGATTCCGTTAACACCTACCCAAGCGGTCCAAGAGTTGATGTTGCTGAAGTTCAAGTCATTTGCCATAACGCGTGCTTGTAAAAGTGCTCCGTCAATAGAGTCGATTGGTGCTGTGCAAGGAAGATGACACCATTCTGACATTTCAACAGGAATATCATCAACATTTGCTTTAATCCAGTTGCCGAGTCCCTCTTTGTTATTTACCAAATCGTCTGACCAATAACTGTGATATGACAATGTGCCTAAGTAGGGGCGAATTTCAGGGTCTTTATAGAGATAGTCAAACCATTCGTAAAGACGAAATCCGATTTCACCCGATTCAGGACCTGCAAGTTTAACATCAAGATTTTTCTCTTTGATTTCTTTAACTACAGCTTTATATACTGCATAAATATCTTCGGAGTTGTAGAAGCAACCCTCTTGACTCTGATTTACACTTGCAACGCCCCAAGACCAGTTAGGCTCGTTAATAGGGCTTATGTATTTAACGGGTACGCCTTTTTTGATGAAATATTCTGCAACAGTAACAAGATATTCTGCATAAGCCTCATATTTTTCAGGAGCGATATTACTTACCCACCAATTTTCGTTACCGTATGCTTTTCCGTTAAGAGTCATTGAGTAGTGAGGTGAGTTTGCAAAAAGAACAACCGTATCAATGCAACCATAAGAAAGACAAAGGTCTAAAAACTTTTGTGCGGCTGCATCACGGGTAAAATCGTATCCGTATTCGCCCGTTTCTTCGTTAAATACATAAAAACTTTCAGTTTGTCGCCAAGGGTTTGTGATTTTTGTATTCGGATTATCTTTTGACCCTGCACCGATATTGTAACGGTAAATGTTAAGCCCTAATCCCTCTTTACTATAAAGGAGTTTTGCAACTTCTTCGGCATTTTCGCTATTGCCTGCAATTTGTGACCACCAACAAGCAGATGTACCGAATCCGTCAAGAATTTCACCTTTTTCATTTGCATCAATAGTAAGTTTTACATCAGCAGTCTGTGATTTTTCTATGTACCAATCTGTATTATAGAAAATCTTTTCGTAAAAAATTCCCAATACGGTGATTGTAACCGCAAGAAGTACTGCAATTACAGGAATTATAATTTTCAATGCTTTTTTCATATTTTTCACCTTAATAAAAAGGCGGTGGGGCTTTCCCACCGCCGAAGTTTACCTTTTATTCAAAATCTGGTTCGATTACACCGTAACCCCCGTCATTTCTCTTATAAACAACGCAGATATCATCAGTTTCAGCGTTGCGGAACATATAAAACATATGTCCCAAAAGTTCCATTTGTAAAATTGCCTCTTCAACAGACTCGGGCTTTAATACAACGGTTTTTGTTCTGACTACTTCAAATTCTTCTTCGTCTTCAATCTCGTTTGCAAGAATATCGTCAAAAGAAACATCACGAAGTTTTCTTTCAATACGAGTCTTGTTCTTTCTGATTTGGCGAACAAGTGAGTCAACGCACATATCAAGAGCATCTTCTAAATCATCACTGCGTTCTTGTGCACGGAAAATCATACTCTTTTTTGTGAGAGTAATTTCACAGATTTTGTCGTTCTTTTCAACAGTTGCAGTGATTTTAGCCGTTGCGTCAGGTCCGAAGAATTTTTCAACCTTACGAAGTTTTTCTTCTGCTCTGTTCTTAAAATTCTCTCTTGGGGTGCATTTGCGTCCGATAATAGTAATGTTCACAACGACATCTCCTTTGCATAAGGTCAGTCTCTGCTCACCTTATTAAATTTTTTGAACAATCTTTTGTTCACTATTATTGTAGCATATATGCACAGAAAAATAAAGAGTTTTAATGAAAATTTATTTATTTTTTACAACATAGCAGTTGCGTGACGGGTAACATGACAACCAACATTCACAGCAACGGGGAGTCCTGCAATATGTGTAGGAGCGGTTTCAATGTTTACTGCAAGGGCAGTTGTGTTACCGCCAAAACCTTGTGGACCAATGTTTGTTTCGTTTATGAGTTTTAGCAAATCTGTTTCCATTTCTGCATAAAATGGGTTTACATTTCTTTCTACAGTATCACGACAAAGTGCCTTTTTTGAAAGATATGCACAGTATTCAAAGTCTCCGCCGATTCCAACACCCAACACGATAGGTGGGCAAGGATTACCGCCTGCAATTTTTACAGTTTCAACAACAAAGTCCATAATATCTTCTTTTGTGGCAGATGGTGTGAACATTTTTATTCTGCTCATATTTTCACTGCCAAAGCCTTTTGGTGCAACGGTAAGTTTAATATTTTCACCCGCTACAATTCTTGTGTGAATAACTGCGGGGGTATTGTCATTTGTGTTTACACGGTCAAGAGGGTCGCGGACAATTGATTTTCGTAAAAGTCCGTCAATATAACCCTGACGCACACCTTCATTGACAGCAGTTTCAAAATCACCGCCTACAATATGAACATCCTGACCGATTTCAGCAAAAATTACTGCCATACCTGTATCTTGACAAATGGGAATATTAAGCTCTTTTGCACAGTCAAGATTGTGAAGCAAATCGCTCATTACACTTTTTGGCAAGTCTTTTTCTTCCGCTTCATAACCGCTTTTAATACGACAAACCAAATCGTCAGGTAAAATCTTATTTGCTTTAATGCATAACTCTTTAATTGTTTCTGTGATTTGTGAACATAAAATTTCTTTCATATTTATCAACCTAAAATTAAAGGGCAGATAAACTGCCCTTATATTATCATTTACTGCCTCTGCGATAACCGTTACTGCGTGTTCCACGCTTAGCTGCGTTACGGTTTAAGTCGCTGAACTTATCTTCACTCTGGGTTTTGAATTTAGCCATCATATCTTCAAAAGTCATAGGTACATTCTGCTCTTCACGCGGTGTACCTTTCCAACCTTTATTAGTGTTTTTATTCTGTGGTTTTGGTTTTCGTTCAGGTTTTTCAGGTTGAGGTAAAGCCTTTTTGATTGAAAGACTTACCTTGCCTTTTTCATTGATTTCAATAACCTTAACTTTAACTTTGTCACCTTCAGACAAATGCTCGTTAATGTTACTTACATATTCAGCCGCAACCTCAGAAATATGTACCATACCTGTTGTGCCATTGTCAAGTTTTACAAAAGCACCAAAATTTGTTAACCCCGTAACCGTTCCTTCATAAACGGTATCCATGTCAAGCTGCATAGATTAGAAAATCCCCCTAATTTCTTTGCGTATCTCTTTAAGCACCCGGTGTAATGTCATAGAACACTTTTTCATTAGGCATAACAAAACCTAATTTTTCGCGGGCAACTTGTTCCATATAAGCACCTTTGTCCTCATTATCAACGATTGCCTGAAGACGATTGTTGTTAGTAACAATTTGCTCATACTCGCTATCTAACTGTTCATAGACTTCTTTACGGTCGCGAATTTCAAGTTGCAAGTCGATTATGGTAATAATAAAGTAACCCACAACAAGAATAAGAGCAAGAGTAAGAATAAAACTTTTGCTTTGTTTTTTCTTTTTAGCAGGTGCTTTGCGGTTTGTTGCCATAATCATTCCTCACTTTCATCAAATTCACGCTTTGACGGGTGTCGCACTTTTACAAATAAATTATACAACAACAGCTTATTTACTTTCAAGAGGAATTTTGATTTATTTTTTATGTTTTTCGTGTTTTTGCGACTTTTCGCAGACAAGTTGTTAAACAATTTCCTGAGTTTTCCAAAAATAAACCTAAAGGGGAAAGAAATCACATTAAAAATGGACTTTATAATTTTTTTAATAATTGTAATCAGCCTTTCGCTGAATGAGAATATAATTACCCCTAAAGAGAAGTAATATACAAAAAATCCTGCTAAACTTCCAAGAAGCAAATAAAGACGGATTTCGCCCTCGTTTACCGTAAGGCAAAAAAGCATAAGGGCAAAGCAGAGAAAAACACAATAAAGAATGTCTGAAATTACAGTTGCAATTTTGCCTTTGCTTATACTTATTCTGATAATACGAAACAAGTCGTAAAAGATTCCCATAATAAAACCAAAACCGAGGGATAAAAGAAAGTTTTTGGTTTGAGTAGCTAAACTTAACCCGTAAAGATAATCTGTCATCTTAACACCTTTGCGAAAAAGCCCTGTGCTTTTGGTCGGGTGTCAGTATATGTAAGTGATGAGATTTCACCGTCAACCATAAGTTCGCTTTGCTCAAGGTTAAGGCGTGTTATGTGAAGATTCCACCCACGGATTGTAAGCTCACCTAAATCGGTAATAGCAATTATAGTTTGCTCGTCAAAAGAATCAATATCAGTAACGCCCGAAACGGAAATTTTTTTACGGTCCTCCATAATAATATTGTGGGGTAACTTGTGAATATTTTTTTCATCTGTCATAGGTATAAACCTCCTTTTACTTATATGTATGAGCAAAAGGACAAAGGTATGACAATATAAAACAGATTGATAAATTAGAGTTTGTCGAACTCAATTCGTAATGCGTAATTCGAAATTCGTAATTTCGGGTCTGCGACGCTAATTATATATAATTGCAACGCAGTTCGACACTTTGCGCTTTGCGTTCTGTTAGACAAACTATAATTTGTTTCAAGGGGGATTTAGTTCTTAATTCTACTGACGGTAGGGTGACTTTTAGGTCTTTTTATGGTATTTTATTATCAGGAGATGGTGCTATGAATAATAAAAAAACAGGTCAGTTTATTTCTGTGTTAAGAAAAGAACTGAATTATAGTCAAAAAGATTTGGCTGAAAAACTGAATATAACAGATAAAGCAGTATCAAAATGGGAAACAGGCAGAAGTGCACCTGATGTGTCAATGCTGTTACCACTTTCAGAAGTGCTTGGAGTTTCAGTAACAGAAATATTAAAAGGTGAAAGAATATGTGAAGAAGAAATCCATACTGCTTCAAATGAAGTGATTGTAATGACTTTGAAAAAGTCAAAAGTCAAAATAATGGTTGCAATCATTTTAGTTTTAATTATTCTTATAGGTTTAATTTGTTCATACCCTGCATATCATTATTTTTCAACAATTTCTGAAAAGGATTTTGAGGAAGTAAGAGAGCAAGCTATATTATATTCTGAAAACGAAGAAATAGAGTGTATCGCAATAACGCAGAATAGCGATAAAATCGCGTATTTATTTACAGATGATGAAAATTCATATATGTTGTTGTATGAAAGAGATAAGTTATTTGAAAACAGGATTGAGCATATTGGCGGGACAGGAGGGTCATTAAAAAGCGAATATGGTATGGGTTTGTACTGCTTTGGAAGCAATGGCGAAACCGTGTTTGTGATGTTCGGTGCAAATTTAGACGCTGACCGATATAGCTTTAGCTATCAAGGTACTGAACATATAAGAAAAATAAATAACAACTATGTTTTAGATGTATTTATTGATAAAGATTATTCTTTCACAAATCCTACAATTATGTCGGTAGGGGATAATGTGATTTTTGAGTCCGAATTTCAAAAGCAAGAAGATAAGTCTGACTAAAATAGATTTTTAATAAAAATAACTCCCTACAATTTTGTAGGGAGTTTAATTTTGCAATTATTTAGCAAATGTGCCTTTCCAATCATCAGGCTCGGTGTTGTAAAGCACATCAAGAAGCACATCAAGAATTTCTGCAATATTTTCAGTACCTTTTTTAAGTTTGAGTATTTTCTTAACTCGTTTGTTGAAAAGTGCCGAAAGTGCTTTATATTCTGCTGTGTCAGGTGTATATGGTTCGTTACCATAATAAATATTTGTGATTGCCTCTAAAATAAAATCTTTAACAACTCTGTTTTTAATTGAATTGTCAACATATTTACTGATAGCAAAAAGTTTACCGAATGTGCCAAAAGTTGCTTTTTGCAGGAATTTGCCTAAAGGAACAAGTAATGGTTTTGCCTTGTAAATCTTTTCGGGAGTCATACTGAAAGATGTTGAAAGTTCGGCAAGTTTGTCAATGTCGTAAGCCATTGAATCAAAAATTGCATTTAAGAATTGCAAAAAGTTTGCTTTTGTATATTCGTCAACAGTTTTGCCTTGTAAATCCCAATTGAAACTTTCAAGTTTAACGCTGTCAACAATTACTTCGGTATCTGTCATTTTGACTTTACGCATAACAGCAGGGTAACCGACTGCAGAAGCGGTGTTTATATCATAAAAATCATTACCTTTTGAGGTGGTCATTTTCGCAATATTCATCATATGAGTATGACCTGTAAAAATGAATTTTACACCATTATCTGCAAGAAATTCTGATGTTTTTTCGTAGTCCCCAAGCATATCTCGTTTACTGAAAAGTGGGTAAAGTGGGAATGGTGGCAAAACAGGGTGATGAGTAACCGCAAATATGTAGTCACCGTTTGCTTTTGCGTCATCGATTTGTTCTTTAATCCACTGGAGACAGTCATCATAGTAGCCGCAGAAGAACTCGTCACCGTCGTCGTTAAGACAAAGTAATCTGTATCCCTCTTGCAACTGTACGCAGTATGAATGGCTTGGTTTATGTAATGAGATTGCTTCACTTATACCAAAATCTTTATAGATTTCTAAAAGTTCATCACGCTCGGTGCGAGTGGCGGTAAGGATTTCATCACCAACGCACTTTTCTGCCTTGCCCGTGCCGTTACCGTTTTCCATAAAGTAATCGTGAGTACCTGTTGTAAGATAGACTTTTTTACCCGCATCTTTAAGTCGGTAAAGTTTTGGAAGTAAATCTTTATGACTTTCCATAGCACCGTTGCAGGTAACATCACCCGTAATGAGAACTATATTTGTATCGGTGTCTTCTATGATTTTGTCAAAGTGTGCGTCAATCATAGCACCTGTTTCTTTAAGGCATTTCTGGTCAGAAAGACAGATTTTTTCAAACGCTTTGCCTTCTGTACCAAGTTCTAGTGCATAGTGGTGCAAGTCAGTTATCTGATAAAACTTTAAGTCAGCCATAATTATTCTCCCGATGCTCTCTTTTCAATAATATAGTCGTGTACTTTATCTGCAAGTTCGCCATAAACTTTGAACTTTTTGCGGAACACAATCAATGATGCAAGGAAGAAGAGCATTGGCACGCCGAAACAGATAATGCCGATACCTGTTTTTGTTGTATCGTTAAGACCGATATTTGCAGTAATCTGTTCGTTGTAGTTCATAAGTCCAAGACCGCCAAAAAGCACAATTGTTTGCATTGTGTATGCCATTTTCTGCAAAAAGCCTTTCATTGAGAAGGTGATACTTTCGTTTCTCTCACCATTTTTGTATTCACCATAGTCAACAATATCTGCAAGGAAGATTGTCTGGGATACGAACATTGAAGAAACACCAACAGATGCAAGAATATAGCAAACATCCATAATCACAACATTGAGTTTAAGTATAGGCCCTGTTATGAGCATAAGTGCGTAACCTACGATTGCGGTTGAGAGTGAAATTGTGTAGGTTGTTCTCTTTGAAAACCATTTTGAAAGCACAGGTACAACAAGAAGTCCAAGCACAGAGCCAACTGTACCAATTGTCTGGAAAAGTGACTGTAATTTTGAGTTGCCTAAAGTATCTGTGAAATAGTAAACAGCAGTAGAACTTGTAAGATACCAACCTGCGTTTGAAAGCATTGCAAAAATAATAAATACTACAAGCTGGTCATTGTTTTTGATAACTGTGAAAATTTGTTTAAGGCTAAACTTTTTCTTTTCACCATAAACAACATTAGTTTCTTTTGTAAGAAGTACGCAGATAAGGGCAAAGAAAACGAGTGCTACACCGCATATTCCTGCCCAGCGTGAGAACCCGCTTGCACTGTACCCTTTTGCGTCAGTAATACCCGTTGAAAGAAGTGGGCAGATAATTGGTGTGAGAATTGAGATAATTCCTTGACCGATACCGGAGAATGTACGGGCAATAGTTGCAACAAGATTTCTTTCTTTTTCTTCACTTGTAAATGACGGAACCATTGACCAATAAGGAATATCAGCCATTGTGTTTGTCATACCCCAAGCAATATACATAACGCCTATGTAAATGTAGAGAGGAAGTCCACTCATGCCGAAAGATGTAAACAAAAGGAAAAGTACAACAGCGTTGCAAAGTGCACCAATTAAAATCCAAGGTCTGTATTTACCGTGTTTTGTGCGAGTATTATCAACGATTGTGCCCATCATCGGGTCGTTAATGCCATCCCATATACGAGCGAGAGGAGTAATTAAAAGCAAAAAGCCCTCTTGAAGCCCTAATACGCTTGAAAGGTAGTATGAAAGGTATGAATAGAACATACCGTAACTTAAATCAAGACCGATTGCACCTACACCGTAGCCAAGGGCGGTAGGAATAATAGATTTCTTTTTATTTGCCATTGTTTCGCACCTCATCAATCACTAATTTTATTTCGTCTTCAATTTCGGGGAATTCCCGTGAGTAATTGCCTTGTTTTTCCTCATATTTTGAAAGGGCAAGGCTGAATACGCCAACTGTTGCAGTAACAAGGGGAGCAATTTTTGCAACCTTTATTGCAGTTTTTATAAGTTTTTTAGTATCCATTAGTCACGAGTCACCACCGTTCCAACGGTTTTTGCACCGATAAATTCTGAAATTATGTTATAACGGACTCTACCGTTAAGAATTGCAACTTCTTTTACACCGTTTTCAATAAGATTTATAATGTTACGGATTTTCGGTATCATTCCACCCTTGGCAAGACCACTATCGAGAAGCATTTTTGCTTTTTCTATTGTGATATGCTCCAAAGCAGTTTTTTCGTTCTGACTGTCAAGGAAAATACCATTTACATCTGTAATATAAACAAGATAGTCAGCCGAGAGTGCAAGGGCAATTTGTCCTGCTGCATCGTCTGCGTTAATGTTTACTGTGCCAAGAGACGAGCATCTGCCGACAGGGGAAATAACTACTGTGTAATCTTTTTCAAGAAGTGTATCAATAAGAGATGTATCAACTTTACTGATGTCACCAACTCTGCCTAAAGATTTACCGTTAATGTATTTTGGGAGTGCAGTTAAAATGTTACCGTCAGTACCGCTAATGCCTACTGCCGAAATATTACTTTGTGAGAAACGCTCGACAATTTTCTTGTTGACGCTACCTGAAAGCACCATTTCAACAATGTTCATTTCTTCGTCACCTGTAACGCGGTAACCCTCATAAAACTCTGATTTAAGATTCATTTTGTCGAGTGTTTTGCTGATTTCTTTACCGCCACCGTGCACAACAACGATTTTAGCACCAACCATTGTAAGAAGTGCAATATCTTCAAGAAGATTTTTCATAAGTGTTTCATCATCAAGACAACTGCCACCAAGTTTTATTACAACTTTTTTGTTGTGAAGTTTGTGAAGTTGGGGGAGTATATCTTGCACACTTTTTATTTTCTCGTCGCTGTCAAGTCCGTTTTTTTTATCGTATTCTTTAAGTGCTTTTATTGTGTATTCAACATCAGTAGGACAATCAATGTATTCGATGCCGCGTTTTTGTCTTGTTTCGTTGCCTTTACCTGTTATGAGAATAACACTATCTGCACCCATTTCATTGATTGCAGTAGAAATTGCAACTCCGCGGTCGTCAATAATCTTATATTTACCGTTTTGAGATTCAACAAAAGATGCAACTTCTTTTGAAATCTTTTCAAGTGGCTCTTCGCCCGGGTCTTCTTCTGTAATATATGTCATATCGGCATACTGCCCGGCGATTTCACCTAAATCTTTACGACGAATAAGTGCTTTATTACCTGGGCAACCGAATACAATAGCAACTTTTCTGCCGGGGTATTCTTGACGCACAGATTTGAAAAGATTTTCAAAACTCATTCTGTTGTGAGCATAGTCAACAATAGCGGTAATACGCTTGTCTGCATTTTCGTAAACTTCCATTCTACCGCTTGAGCGAGCTTTAAGAAGCCCTGTGTAAATGTATTGTTCAGGAATACCGAGTTTTACGCAAACCGCAATAGCACAAAGAGCGTTTTCCACATTGAAAAGACCGGGGATTGTAAGTGTAAAATCGCGGTTAAACTCTTTAGTTTTAACTGTAAATACTGTGTCAGAGCCATCTTTACGAATGTTGTAACCGTAAACATCTGCATTTGCATCTTTAGTGCTGAAAGTAATCACTTCAGGTGCGTTTTTTGATGCTTTTATAACATCTTCGCTACGGTCAGTATCAAGATTTACAACAGCAGTTTTGCATTGTGTAAAAATCTTCATTTTTGATTGGAAATAGTCTTCAAAATCAGGGTGTTCAATAGCACTAATGTGGTCAATACCGATATTGAGATAACAACCAATTGTGAAGTTTACACCGTCAGTTCTTCCGTATTTAAGTGCTTGTGAAGAGACCTCCATTGTAAAGTGTTCTATGTCGCTTTTAACTGCATTGTCAAAATGCTTGTGAAGGTCAAATGGCTCAGGAGTAGTTAAGTGACTTTCAATATTGATTATACCGTCATAAGTGTCAATTGAAGATACAATTGCACTCTTTTTCTTGCCTAAAGCAGTTAAATATTCGTCTTCAATATATTTTATAAAGTACGCAGTTGTGGATTTGCCCTTTGTACCTGTAATACCAACAAGGTTAAGCTTATTCCACGCGTTATTATAGAAAAAGTTTGCAGAAAGATACATTGACTTTCTTATATCTGACACAAGAATACAAGGGGCATCTGTGTTATATTTCTTTTCTGAAACATAAGCAGTAGCACCGTTTTTTAATGCGTCAAGCAAAAACTGTTCTTTGAAATGTGCCCCTTTACAGAAAAACAGCGTATTTGCTTTTAAGTCCTGTGAGTTGTATGAAATAAATCCGACAGGGGAGTTTTCATCACATTCTTTGCTTGTGAGTATTGAGTTTTCCTTAAAAAGTTCAATGAAATCTTTAAGTATAAGCATTTTCTTGCTCCTTTTATTTTATATAATCTGCTAAACGAATTTTTTTCTTTTCAATATCGGTCAGGTCATAACCATGATATTTTAATGAGGACCATTCTTTTGCATTTTTTGTAAAACCATACCCCTCAAGACGCTTGTATCCGTGAAGATATTTATATTCATCATGTGAAATATCAGTTCTGTTAATTATTTTGTCATCCTTGAACTGTGCAACAAAGGGTTGGTGATAAATGCCCTCATCATCACGCATATAACCGAGAATATATATGTTTCCTCTTTCTTCATCGCATTCAATATACTGAAGAGATTGCTTTTCATTGTTTTCAAAAATTCTTTTTATCAGTTCAAAATTTTCAGTATTATATATCGCTAAACAAGTCTGTACTCCAACTCGATTTTCAATATTATAAAACAACTCTCCCTCTTTTGAAAAACACATTCCGTGGTCTTGAGCCCCCTCTTCGCCATTAGGGACAAATCTGAACTTTTTCACAAGAGTTAAAGTATCAAGATTATATACAGCAATTCTATCCATAGTTGACTTAACAACTACAATATTCGAATTGGGTCGAAACATCGGCCTGTAGCCATATAAAATATCTTTTTTGAATCTTGCAAGCTCATTTCCATCTTTGTCATAGACATAGGTGGTCTGCCCTGTGCAACCGACCTTGAAATTTTCGTTTTCTGCATAGCCTACAAAGTTTCGCATAAGCTCACATCCCTACAATTCTGCATTTTGCATTCTGCATTCTGCATTTACTTTTTCATTTGGTCTAAAGTTTTTTCGTATGATGGTAAAAATTCTTCTCTGAAGATTTTTACTTCTTCTAATTCGCTTTTTTCAATGGATTTTAGAAGTCTTTCTTCTGCTTCAATAAATTCGCTGTTGCCGGCTTTTCGCTCGTCAATGCATTTTAAGTAACCGCTGATTTTGTCCGCAGCTTTAACGATTCTCCACAATTCTTTATCTTCTGTTTTTCTTTTGAAAAGTGGCTCATAAGAGGGGAGTAAATCCTCAGGGAGCATAGAAAGAAGCTGTTTTGATGCATTCTTTTCTACTGCCTTGTATGCCTCTTTTGTTTCCACGCTGTAATATTTTACAGGAGTAGGCAAGTCACCTGTGATAATTTCAGGTACATCGTGATAAAGACCTAAAAGAGATGCTCTTTCACAGTTATAATTTTTGCCTAAACGCTGATTGCCTATACTTGCAAGAGCGTAGCAAAGCTGAGCCACCTCAGCGGAATGCTCGCTTAAAGTTTCATAACGAGTATTTCGCATAAGAGCCCAACGATTTATGTATTTAATTCTGCTTGCAAACGCAAAAAAGTCATTTTTGCCCATCAGATGTCCTCTTCTCTGAAACTAATATTCAATCCATCACGGTTCATCTTAACTTTTGTGTATTTAACTCCCGCAGCATCAAACATTCTGCGTGATTCACGATTGTTAAGACTATCTTTGTATTTGTCTGAAAGGAACATAACTTCTTTGATGCCACTTTGAATAATTGCCTTTGCACATTCGTTGCAAGGAAAGAGTGCTACATAAATTTTGCAACCGTTTAAGTTTCTGCCACCGTTGTTAAGAATTGCATTAAGTTCAGCGTGGCAAACATAAGGGTATTTTGTGTCAAATTCGTCACCGGTTCTGTCCCAAGGGAATTCGTCATCATCACAACCGTGTGGGAATCCGTTGTAACCAACTGACATAATCTTGTTGTTATTGTCAACAATGCAAGCACCAACCTGTGTGCTTGGGTCCTTACTTCTTCTTGCAGAAAGAAGTGCAATCCCCATAAAATATTCGTCCCAACTAATGTAATCTTCTCTTTTAGCCATTTCCTTTTTCTCCTTTTACTTTATCCCAATATGCTTTGGCGGTTTGTTCATTTTTGTTGTCGCCAAACTCATAATATTTTTTATTTTTAATAGCATCGGGTAAATACTGTTGTTTTACCCAACGGTTAGGGTAGTCGTGAGGGTACAAGTAATTTTGACCTTTCACTTCTGCATCTTCACCGTCAAAATGCTTATTTTGCAACTGTCTTGGTATTTTCCCGTAATTGCCTTTTCGCACATCATCTAATGCTGCAAAAATACCATCGTGAGCAGTATTTGATTTTGGGCTTGTAGCCACTAAAACTACTGCATCACCTAAAGGAATTGCTGCCTCAGGCATACCAACTTGCATTGCAATATCACAAGCAGATTTCACAATAGGTAAAATCTGTGGGTAGGCAAGTCCAACATCTTCACTTGCACAAACAAGAAGTCTGCGGATTGCAGAAACCATATCTCCTGCCTCAAGTAACCTTGCAAGATAATGAAGTGCTGCATCAGGGTCACTGCCTCGCATACTTTTTTGATAAGCCGAAAGAATATCGTAATGCTCATCACCGAATTTATCATAACGGAAAGTGTTTTTCATTGTAAGACTTCCCGTATTTTCAAGGGTGATTACACGCTTACCGTCTGTGATACTTGCAGAAAGCACACAAAGTTCAACGAAATTAAGGGATTTTCGCACATCACCGCCACAAGCGGTTGCAATATGCTCACAAACACCGTCTTCAATTTCTAATTTTATTCCTGTTTCTTCTTCAAGGAATTTGAATCCACGCTGAATGTTAGGAATAATATCTTCAGGTGTAACTGATTTGAATTCAAAAACAGTACAACGGGAAAGCACCGCCGAGTAAATGTAAAAATACGGATTTTCAGTAGTTGACGCAATAAGTGTAATCTGTCCGCTTTCAATGTATTCAAGTAAACTTTGTTGTTGCTTTTTGTTGAAATATTGAATCTCATCAAGATACAATAAAATGCCATTAGGTGCTGCAAAAGTGTCAAGTTCACTTACAATTGCTTTAATATCAGCAGTACTTGCATTTGTACCGTTAATGTGGTGGAGTTTGCGATTTGTATTTTTCGCAATAATACGGGCAAGTGTAGTTTTGCCTGTGCCTGACGGACCGTAAAATATTAAATTTGGAAGATACCCTGACTCAACAATGTTGCGTAAAGGCATATTTTCACCTAAAAGGTGGCGTTGCCCAACCATATCGTCAATGGTTTGTGGGCGAAGTCGGTCTGCTAAAGGTGTTGACATATTTTCACTTCACTATATCTAAAATTTCTTCTGCTTTATCCACAATATATTCGGCTTTGTACTCTTTGAAATCTTCAATAGTTCCAAACCCATAAGTAACCGCACAGCAAGGAATACCAACCTGATGTGCACCGTCAATATCAAACTTGGTGTCACCAATCATAAGGGTATTATCAAGACTTGCACCAATGTTTTTCATAGCGTTCTCAATAACTGTAGCTTTGCTTTCGCTTGTGTTGTCAAACTCTGTGCCACCAAGAAAATCAAAATATTTTTTAATATCAAGATTTTCGCAAATCTGGTCAATAAAATGCAAGGGCTTTGAAGACGCTGTTGCAAGAATATAGCCTTGCTCTTTAAGGGCTTTAAGAGTTTCTTTAACGCCATCATAAAGACAACTTTCAAGATAACCCTTTACTCTGTATCTTTCACGGTATTTGTCAGTCATTTCCCAAGCGTGTTTATCGTCAAATCCACAATATACAGTAAAGCTGTGATAAAGTGGCGGGCCTATGAATTTTTTTAACAAATCAAGTGACGGTGTACCGTGGCCATAACTTTCAAAAGCGTAAGTAAGACTTTTGAAAATGCCTTCTGACGAGTCAGTAAGTGTACCATCAAAATCAAATAAAATGTATTTGTAATTACTCATTTACTATTATTTCATACTCCTTGTACCATTTTTCACCGATTTCAAGTGCGTTTGACCATTCTCTTTCGGTAATGTCACCATTAAAGTCTTCTGCATCGCATCTGCCAAACCAAGGTTCAATGCACACAAAAGGTGCGTTTTTCTTTGTTGGTGACCATATTCCGAAAAGAGGGGCGTCAAATTTAACTGTTATATATTCTTTGTCGTTATCAACAAGACTTACTTCTGTAACATTACTGTTTTCAATGATAAGTGCATCGTTGTCAAAAATACTGTCGTGAAGCACAAACTCACTTTCTACATCATATTTCTTTGGGGTATAAAGTCCGTCAGCATTGACAAGACTGTATTTAAGGTTTTCGCTGTTCATTGTGAGAACTGTTTTACTTTTTTCGCAGTAAAATGCAGGGTGTGCACCAATTGAAAAGTAAATTTTTTTGTTATCGGTATTTTGCACTTCCCAACCAACAATTATTTTGTTGTCAACAAGTTGGAAGGTGCAGGTAAGACGAAAATTAAAAGGATACACCTCAAGAGTTTTGTGATTGCTTTCTAAAATAAAGGTTAATTTGTTGCTTGTTTTTTTAGCTATAACAAATTCCATATCTCTTGCAAAACCATGCTGACCAAGTGAATACTCTTTGCCCTCATAAGTAGTTTTACCCTTTTTGTATTTGCCAACTACAGGAAATAAAACAGGACTTTTTCTGCCCCAATATTCAGGGTCACCTTGCCATAACATTTCTTTATTTTCTTTTTTGTTTATGATTGAAGACAACTCAGCACCGTGAGTATCAACGCTGATTGCTAAATAATCATTTTCAAGATGAAAACGCATAAAAAACACCGCCGTTATTTCAAGTAAAGCATAATCAATTTATTATACAATAAAAAACAATTTTATTCAACTAATTTTGACTATATTTAATACCATAAATAGTGATTTTTTCAAAAATTAAAAAAATATTAAAAAACTCTTTTATTTTGTAAAAAATAGTGTTATACTATTAAAGGATTTTGAGCATTTTTGCTCAATTGTGTAAAAATCGAGTTTTTTCTGGTATTTTCAACTATATGTTGTATTGGGGGGAATAAGTCCTTGGAAAAAATCATAGTAAACGGTGGCAACAGATTAACAGGCGAAGTTGAAATAAGCGGTGCTAAAAATGCTGTCGTTGCGATAATTCCGGCGACAATTCTCGCTGAGGGCGTTTGCAGAATTGAAAACATCCCTAATATCAGTGATGTTTCTGCAATGATTAAAATTTTACGCTCTCTTGGTGCAGAAATTAAAATGATAAATAAGAGTACACTTGAAATTGATACTTCTTGTGTGCGTACAAATATTGTTGGTCACGACTTGTCAAAACTTATGCGTGCTTCTTACTATTTTATCGGTGTTCTTCTTGGCCGATTTAATCACGCAAAAGTTGCAATGCCGGGTGGTTGTGCTTTGGGTGTAGGTGTTCGTCCTATTGACCAGCACATTAAGGGCTTTGAGGCTATTGGTGCTAAAGTTGTTATGGAAGAAAACGCCATGGTTGACGCCCGTGCCGAAACACTTCTTGGCACTTCAGTTTATTTTGATGTGGTGTCAGTTGGGGCTACAATCAATCTTATGTTGGCGGCAGTTAAGGCAAAGGGTCTGACAATTATTGAAAATGCTGCAAAAGAACCACACATTGTTGACCTTGCAAACTTCTTGAACTCTATGGGTGCTGATGTTCGCGGTGCAGGTACTGATGTTATTAAAATTCACGGGGTGGACAAGCTTCACGGTTGTGAATACGCAATTATCCCTGACCAGATTGAAGCGGGAACATATATGGTAGCGGCAGCGGCAACACAAGGCGATGTGCTTGTTAAAAATGTTATCCCTAAGCATCTTGAGTCAATTACTGCAAAACTTATTGAATGTGGTGTAGTTGTTGAAGAATATGACGATTCAATTCGTGTATTCTCTGACTGCAGACCAAATCATTGTAGCGTTAAAACTCATCCTCATCCCGGTTTCCCAACAGATATGCAACCTCAGTTTGCAACACTTTTAACAGTTGCAAGGGGTGATAGTATGGTTAGTGAGAGCGTGTGGGATAATCGTTTTCGTTATACTGAACAACTTGCCCGTATGGGTGCTAACATTTCGGTTGACGGTAAATCTGCATTTATTAAGGGTGTTGACAAACTTCACGGTGCTCCCGTTATTGCAAATGACCTTCGTGCAGGTGCGGCAATGGTTATTGCAGGACTTATGGCACAAGGTACTACTGAAATTGAAGAAATTCATCACATTCAGCGTGGTTATGATAATATAATTGAAAAGTTACGCAGTTTAGGTGCGGATATTGAGTTAAGAACAGTTCCTGATGACGAAAAAACCGTATTAAGCGTAGGTTAAAAATGTTAAGGGATGGTTATTTACCGTCCCTTTTTGTTTAATATATAATTTGGAGAATAATTATGGCGAAGTTTTGTCCCTTGTTTTCATCTTCAACGGGGAATTCAATATATATAAACGGTGGTAATGATTCTGTACTTATTGACATTGGTATGGTCAACAAGCAAATGGAACAGTCACTTTGGAGTATTGGTGTTGACGCTGATTCTATCCGCAATATTTTCATTACCCACGAACATTCTGACCATGTAAAAGGGTTAAAAGTTTTTTCAAAAAAGCATAAAGCAAGAGTTTTTATGACTGCGGGTACATACGAGGCACTTACAAAAACCGACGCACTTGACAATGTTGATGAGTGTAAAATAATCACGCCTGACGGTGTTGATGTAGGTTGTATGCATATTAAACCTTTTGCGATTTCTCACGACTGTATTGAGCCTTGCGGTTATACAGTCCAGTTGGCAAATGGCAGAAAAATTGCCATTGCAACTGACTTAGGAATTATGACGGATACTGTTATGAACGCACTTAAAGGTGCTGACCTTGTAATGCTTGAGTCAAATCACGATGTGAATATGCTTCAATGTGGCGGTTATCCATATATGCTTAAAAGAAGAATCTTAGGCGTTAAAGGACACCTTTCAAATGACGCTTGTGCCGAGGCACTTACCAAGCTTGTTAAAAGCGGAACAACAAGAATTTTCTTAGGCCATTTAAGTCGCGAAAACAATGTGCCACAACTTGCCTACCAGACAAGCGTTTCTGCGTTAGAAATGGCAGGGGCACACGAAGGTGACGATTATTTTATCCGCGTGGCAAAGCCTATATGGGATGAAAAGGCGTTGATATTATGATGAATATAAATTTTATAGTTTTAGGCAAACTTAAAGAGAAATATATGAAAGATTTTTCGGCAGAATACGAAAAAAGACTTTCGGGTTATTGCAAACTGACTGTTACTGAACTTGAACCTGTAAAACTTTCTGATAATCCGTCAGAACAAGAAATCAAAAACGCTCTTGCAAAAGAAACACAGATGATTAAGGCAAAAATTCCTAAAAACTCGTTTGTTTTTTCAATGTGTATTGAGGGCAAACAGATGTCAAGTGAAGAACTTTCAAAAAAACTTGAAGATATAGCACTGACCGGGAAAAATAATATTACTTTTATAATTGGCAGTTCATTCGGACTTTCTGACGAGATTAAACAGATGTCAGATTACAAGTTTTCAATGTCAAAAATGACATTTCCACATAAACTTGCAAGAATTATGCTAACAGAACAGGTTTACAGGGCTTTATCTATTACGAATAATGCTAAATATCATAAATAAGCATAAAATTTATAAAAAACTAAAACTTTGTTATCACTTTGTTAAAAATTGAGGGTTATATTTTTAATATGGAAAATATTTGAGGAGGAATGTATTATGCAAAAAGAGAAAATTTTAGTTGTTGATGACGACAAAAATATTTGCGACTTACTCAGAATGTACCTTGAAAAAGAAGGTTATGCAGTTGCAATGGCACACAACGGTATTGATGCTGTGAATGCCTTTAACGCAGGTAATCCCGACCTTATATTGCTTGATATTATGCTTCCACAACTTGATGGCTGGCAGGTTTGTCGTGAAATCAGAAAGGTGAGCGAAGCACCAATTATTATGCTTACCGCAAAAGATGAAGTTTTTGATAAGGTTTTAGGTCTTGAACTTGGTGCTGACGACTATGTTACAAAACCTTTTGATACAAAAGAAATTGTTGCCCGTATAAAAGCGGTACTTCGTCGTACATCTAATGTTAAAAGCAGTGATATTAAAGAAGTTCGTTATGACAAATTGTCAATTAACCTTACAAATTACGAATTGAAAGTTGATGGTGTAGTTGTTGATACTCCACCAAAAGAACTTGAACTTATTTATCACCTTGCAAGTAATCCTGACAGAGTTTTCACACGCGACCAGTTACTTGACGATGTGTGGGGATTTGATTACTATGGTGATAGCCGTACAGTAGATGTTCATATTAAGAGACTCCGTGATAAACTTAAAGGTGTTTCTCCTGAATGGGAACTTAAAACTATCTGGAGTGTAGGATACAGATTTGAAACACATGGCAAAAAATAAAGGGATTTTTAAGAAAAATTACAAAAAAATAGAACAGTTCTTTACACATTTACCCTTGTTTGCAAAATATCTTACAATTATGACAGCAATGATTCTTGTAAGTTATTTTGTTTTAGCATCTGCAATTACCGTGTTCCTTTCAACTCGCGTTTCAAGTGAAAAAGAAACACTTTTAACTGAAAATGTAAAGCAGAATGCGGGGTATTGTGAAAGACTTTTTGCAAGTTGTACTACGCAAGAAGAATTTAATAATTCATTGATTATTGTCTGCAATAACCTTGGTGTTACATCAAACGCCATTGACGCTGATGTGTTTTTCTGTAATACAGAAGGCAAGGTTATCCTTTGTAAAGAAGATTTTGTATATAGTTATTCTCCTGACAGTAACGGGTGTATGCTTCATAAAGGCTATGAAATCCCCGAAGATATTATGTCGTCAGTTACAAAAGGCTATTTCTTCAGCAGCAGTAAGGTGCAAGGTCTCTTCAACGAAAGAACATTCCTTGCAGGTGCTCCCGTAAGAGTGGGTGGCACTGTTGTTGGCGTTGTTTTTGCGGCAACACCACTTGAATCAAGCCTTAAAGAATATGCAGGCAGAATAATGAGTTTGTTCTTGTCATCGGCAATATTTGCGGCGGCACTTTCATTCCTTGTTGTTTACGCATTTACTGCAAAACTCACAAGACCTTTAAGACAAATGTCAAATGCTACAAAAGCCTATGCACAAGGGGATTTCAGCAAACGCGTTGTTGTGCGTGGTTCTGACGAATTTGCAGAATTGTGCCAAAATTTTAACAGAATGGCATCAGCTCTTTCAGTACTTGAATCTTCAAGACGCAGTTTCGTTGCCAATGTTTCTCACGAACTTAAAACACCTATGACTACAATAGGCGGATTTATAGACGGTATGCTTGATGGTACAATCCCACCTGAAAAGCAAAGTGAATATTTGCAGATAGTTTCAAATGAAACAAAGCGTCTTTCACGACTTGTAACATCAATGCTTAATCTTTCAAAGATTGAAGCAGGTGAGCTTGAACCGAAACACACAGATTTTGACCTTTCATCTTTGGTTGTTGATTGTTTGTTGAGTTTTGAGCAGGAAATCGAAAAGAAGAATATCGAAATTGCAGGGCTTGACACGCTTGGTCAGGTTAAAATACTTGCAGACCGTGATATGCTTCATCAGGTAATTTATAACCTTGTTGATAACGCAGTTAAGTTTACAAACGAAAACGGAAAGATTACAGTTTCAGCAGGCGAGAGTAATCACAATCAGTTGTTCTTATCAATTGAGAACACGGGTGAGGGCGTTTCTTCTGAAGAAATCGGTAAGATTTTTGAGCGTTTCTATAAAGTTGATAAATCAAGAAGTTATGATGTAAAGAGTGCAGGTCTCGGGCTTTACCTTTGCAAGACAATTGTTGAATTGCATGGTGGTCAAATTTACGCAGAAAGCGTAGAGGGACAGTTTACAAGATTTACAATAATTTTTGAAAATACTAATAAATAGCGGAGGCCATTATGGACCATAATTTTGAAAATAATGCGAACAATACAGAAAACACAACAGAAAATACTACTTCTGTGCCTGTTACACCACCTACAAATAATACACAAAATACACCACCCGTAAGCAATCCGTATAACACCTATTATAGCGGTGGCCAGTATATGCCTTATGGTAGTTACAACAGACCCGTAACACCAAAACCTGAAGCACCTAAAAAATCTTCAAAAGGCAAAAAGACAGGACTTATTATTGCGGTTGTTATAATCTGCGTATGTTTCCTTATTTCTGTTGGTATTATTGTAGGCACACTTGTATCAGGTGGTTCTAATAACAAAAACACAGGTGACGATACCCAACTTAATCTTATTGAGGGTATTGTTGGCAACGAAGATGAAGTTGTAACTGACGGTGAAAAACTCTCTGCAAAACAAATTTATAAGAAAGTACACGAAAGTTCAGTAGGTATTTTGGTGTATTCAAGTAATCAACAAAGAGTTTATTCTGAAGGTACAGGAATTGTTATGAGTACAAACAGTGATAACACAGTAACATATATTATTACTTGTGCTCATGTGATTGATGTGAAAAATCCTAAAATTATTGTGCAAACTGCTGACGGTACACAGTATGACGGTACTGTTGTAGGTGTTGATGCAAAAACTGATATAGGTGTTGTAAGAGTAAGTTCTACTGACCTTAAATCTGCCGAGTTTGCAGATTCTTCATCGGTTGAAGTTGGTGACACAGTTTATGCAATCGGCAACCCCGGTGGTATGCAGTTCTTCGGCTCATTTACAAATGGTATGGTTTCTGCAATAGGTCGCCCTGTTGACAGCCCTGTTGGTTATGAGGTTGCGTGTATTCAGCATACTGCACCAATCAACCCCGGTAATTCAGGTGGTGCACTTGTAAATGAATACGGTCAGGTAATCGGTATAAACTCATCAAAAATTGCATCAGAAGATTATGAGGGTATGGGATTCGCAGTGCCAAGTGCAACAGTTAAAGAAATTGTTGATGAGCTTATTAAAAACGGTGTTGTTACAAATCGTCCCGTACTCGGTGTAAATGTAGCACTTTCAAGTCAAAGTCAAGTATATTCAATAATCGTTAAAGTTAATAATTTGCCAACAGGTTCAGTTATAATTGATACAATTATGAATGGCAGCGACCTTAAAAACAAAGGCGTTAAAGAGGGCGATATGATTATTAAGGTCAATGGTGAAGATATGGAAACACAAGATGTGTTACTTGACGCTATTGAAAAATCGAAAGTCGGGGATACAATCACCCTTACAATCTGTCGTGTTGATTCGGAGTATAACATTTCAACTTTTGATGTTGATGTAAAACTTGTTGACGATTCAAGCGTTTCAGAACCTGAAACAGAAACACCTGAATATGATTTTGACTATGGTTTCAATTTCCCATTTGGTGAATAGTTATAAAACAGAAAACACTCTTCGCTGTGGAAGAGTGTTTTTGCTTTTTATTGTTTTAATTTTTCTATTTCATCGGTAAATCCTAAAACATATAATGGTGAAACATTATAAAATTTGCATAATGTAATTATGTCATCAACCGATATATTTGCTCTGCCATTTTCAATATGGTCGTATCCTTGCTGACTTTTATTGATAACTTTTCCAACCGTAGTTTGTGTAAGGTCAGCATCTGTGCGTAAGTCAATCAATCTTTGTATATAAATTTTCAAAATAATCACCTCACATAAACTTTACAACACTCAATAATTGAGTATTGACAATAACTCAAAGATTGAGTAAAATATGGTCGAGGTGAAAGATTATGGATTGTGAAGAAATAATCAAATGTCCTTTGTTAGAAGACTAAATTCCCAGTTGGAATGATATTCCATATTGTGTTATGCTTTATAACAATCTTACACTTTGGACGATTGATGAATTATGCTATAAAAATTTTACAGAATGTCCTGCCTATAAAAAGTTTTTGCAAGAAAACAAAAAATGCTCCACAGAATAATCTGCGGAGTATTTTTTTAATACAACTTCAACAAATATGCAATCAATCCGTAAATTACTGCGGAGAATATTCCGTATGCAATAACAGGGCCTGCAATTTTGAAAATATTTGCACCTGTACCCATTATAAGACCTTCGGTTTTGAATTCAAGGGCGGGGGAAACAACCGAATTTGCAAATCCCGTAATAGGTACTATTGTTCCCGCACCTGCGTGTTTTGCAATCTTATCAAATACACCAACTCCCGTAAGAATTGATGCAATAATTATAAGAACTGACGGTGTAAATGCTTTAACATAATCTTCTGAAAATCCGAGTTTTTCAAATCCCCAATTAAGAAACTGCCCGAAAGTGCATATTGCACCGCCAATAATAAATGCTTTAACGCAATTGTGGATTTTTGGCGAGTTGGGCGACGCCTTTTTCGCCATTTTGTCATATTCTTTATCTGTTGTTGACATAACATCACATCCTTTCAAATAGTTTTACCCTAAAAATTCGATTTAACAGTTTAAGTGTTTACAATAATTGCAATAATATGAAATATATGGTAATATAAAATAAAAATCTTTGGAGGTGCAATCGTGAACAGAAAATACAACAGATATATGCGATTTATTTCTGTTTTACTGATTGTGATTGTAGCATTCAAAACGGTGGACTTTGCTTTAAGCGAAATTACTGATATATGGGCTTATGAAGATGTTGGGCAGTCAAGCGGTACAGGTTGGACTGTTGTATATGAAAAACTTGAAAATGGTGACACATTAACTGAAAAAGATTATGATTTAATCTTTTCACAAACGGGGCTTGGCAAACCTGCTGTTGATGTTTTGACAGATAATCCCGAAAAAATCGAGGAATATCGTGAATACTACCTTGCTGACAAAGATTACAGTTGTGTCCGTGAAGGTGTTTTTGCCTGTCACGAATATATTACTGATACAGATGGTAACGCAATACAAAATCCGCCTTTTGTAAATCTGCAAAATGGTGATATAATCATAACATTAAGTATTCATTCTTTAGGTTGGCGTCACGGTCACGCTGCAATAGTTGTTGATGCAGAAAAAGGCACAACTGCACAGGCGGTTATGCTTGGTGAAAAATCTGCATTTGGACATATTGGCGATTGGCGTAATTTCCCACTTGTTGCAGTTTTAAGACCTAAAAATGTGAACGCAGAGATTATTGACGAGGTTGTAGCGTTTACCGAAGAAAAACTAATAGGCATTGATTATTCACTTATGTCAGGCATTTTTAGTGGCCGTGATGAAAACACAATACCTACTACGACACATTGTGCACATTATGTGTGGTATGCTTATAAATGCTTCGGTATTGATATTGATTCAAATGGTGGTCGTATTGTTACACCAAAAGAAATTCTGCATAGCGATAAACTTGAAGTTGTTCAGGTGTATGGAAATATAAAGGATTTGTAAAGGAGATATTGTTATGAAAAAAGCACTCGTTTTTGTTTTAATACTTGTAATTGCAATAGTTTTTACTGCTTGTGGCAAGCGTGGACCTGAATATACAAAATATGCTGATGTGTCATTAACTACGGGAACTACGACAACAACAGAAACTGAACTTGATACTGCGACTGAAACCGAAAGCGAAACAGAAGAAACTTCTTCCTCAACTACTACAACTACAAGAAAATATACAGGTGGCACAAGTTCAAATAATACAAAACCAAAACCGCAATCAACCACTTCTACAACAAAACCCATAACTGAAGAGTCAACGATGGAATCAACAACCGAGCCAACAACAGAACCGACAACAGAAGCCACAACAGAACCAATAACAGAAGAAGCAACTACAACAGAACAAGAAATTGTAGAATAAACAAATAAATCCTCCTTTGTCACTGACAAGGGAGGTTTTTGCATAGCAAACCTCACATTCAGTATGCGGTATTTTAATTCTTACTATTGTAATTCCATTAAAAAAGTGTTATCATATTTTTTAATGAATGAAAAGGGGGTTATCTTCTTGGCTAAAGAAAAGAAAGTAAAAGAAGTGAACAATCATCCTAATAAAATTGGCTTTAAGGATGTGGCAGGTTATACAATTGCTGAATCGGGTAATATGTTTAACCTTACATACATTACAAGTTACCTTAAAATTTTTATGACTGATGTCATTGGTATTGCACCAAAACTTGTTGGTTATATGTTTATTATCACTCGTCTTTGGGATGTTATCAACGACCCACTTTGGGGTGCGGTAGTTTCAAAGCGAAAAGCAGGTAAAGATGGTAAATATCGTCAGTATTTGCGTCTTGTGGCAGTACCTCTTGGTATTTCAACAGTAATCTGCTTTATTCCGTTTAATGACCCAAATTCAATTTTCTATAATCAGACACTTGCCGAAAAACCAATGCTTTTGTTTGTTCTTGCAATTATTTTGTACTTGGTTTACTGCACAATGTATACTGCAATGAACATTCCGTTTGGCTCACTTGCATCTGTTATTACTGATGACCCTAAAGGCAGAACAATTCTTTCAACTGCTCGTTCAGTAGGTAGCGGTATTGGTGGTGCAGTGGTTCTTCTTATTGCACCAATGGTTATTTATGTTGGTACCGGTAGATTTGATGAACAGACAGGTCAAGAAATTGAGATTGCAGATGGTAATAGAATGTTCTTCTATGCACTTTTAATGGGTATTTTCTCAATTGTTACATACCTTGTTGGTCACAGAATGGTCAAAGAGCGTGTGCCTGCGGTTGAAGATGAAAATGTTGACTTAAAAGGCGTTTACAAAGGACTTTTCAAATCAAGACCATTCGTATTACTCACATTATCAGGTGTTCTTATCAGTGGTCAGCTTCAGTTCGGCTCATTCAATACTTATCTTTATAAGAACTACTTTACAAACACAGGCCTTAGCATTGTGGGTACAATCTGTAATTATCTTCCAATGGTAATACTCATTTTATTCACACCAAAACTTTCAGCAAAATATGGTAAAAAAGAACTTTGCGGAAGAATGTCAATTGTTTCTGCAATAACTTCTGTGTTCCTTTTCCTTACCGCAAATAACCAAGATTTCATTATGTGGATAAACCCTGAACAAGGAATTTATCCTGCATGGCTTTATATGCTTTGCCTTCTTCTTATCGGTTTTGGTTATACATTTGTCAGCCTTACTTGTTGGGCAGTTGTTATGGATGTTATCGATTATCAGGAATACAAAACAGGTATCCGTAACGAAAGTGCAGTTTACTCTGCATACACATTCGGTCGTCAGTTTGGCCAAGCAATTGCAGACGCAGGCGGACTTTTCCTTCTTCAATGGGCAAAATATGATAGCCTTACAGCAGGCAACGGTTTTATTGCAGAAAACAACACAAGTAATAAAATTATGTTCATTTGCACAATAATTCCTGCTATTGTTTATACAAGCGTATGGCTTATTTTCAGATTCGGTTACCCACTTACAAAAGAAAAAATGGAACCTATTTACGCAGCACTTCGTGAAAAACACGAAAAAGAAGCACAACAAAAAATTGACGCATAAAACGAAAACACCACTCAATTTGAGTGGTGTTTCGCTTTGTAAGGCGGGGTCTTGACCTCGCCATTGTTTTTTATACCATTTCTTTTGCAAGGTTTTTAATCTGCTCACGACTTTCGTCATTAAGTGCAGAATGAATTGTAACTATTGTGTCAGCAAAAGTTAAATCTTTGCTATTCTCAAACATTTTTGTAATCTTATTCTTTACAACAGGTGCCCAAGTTCCGTTTTCAACAATACCGATTTTACGGTTTCTGTAACCTCTTTCAGTAAGGTCGTGAATGAAGTTTCTCATAAACGGGAAAATGTCACCATTATATGTGGTAGTTGCAAGAATAATTTTACCATATCTGAATGCATCTTCAACTGCCTCTGCCATATCACAACGGGCAAGGTCGTTGATAACAACTTTAGGGCAACCGTTAGCCTTTAACTCGTCAGCAAGTAGCTCAACTGCTTTTTTAGTGTTGCCATAAACTGATGTGTAGCAAATAAGTGTGCCTTCACTTTCAACTCCGTAAGAGGACCAAGTATTATATAAATCAAGATAATATGGCAGATTTTCTTTAAGTACAGGTCCGTGAAGTGGGCAGATAATTTGAATATCAAGATTAGCGGCTTTTTTGAGTACAGCTTGTACTTGTGCACCATATTTGCCAACAATACCAAAGTAATATCTGCGAGCCTCACAAGCCCAATCTTCTTCTATATCTAATGCACCGAATTTGCCAAAACCATCGGCAGAGAAAAGAATTTTATCAGTAGCGTCATAAGTCATCATAACTTCCGGCCAATGCACCATTGGTGCTAAACAGAAAGTAAGATTATGTTTGCCAAGGCTTAATGTGTCGCTGTCTTTTACAACTATTCTGCGGTCAGCGTAGTCTGTGCCAAAAAACTTGTTCATCATAACAAATGCACGGTCAGTTGCAACAATTACTGCCTCAGGGTAAGCAAGGGCGAACTCGTGAACATTTGCAGAATGGTCAGGTTCCATGTGTTGCACAATTAAGTAATCAGGTGACTTGTCACCTAAAACGGATTTGATATTTTCAAGCCATTCGTCTTTGAAATTCGCATCAACTGAATCCATAACTGCAACTTTTTCGTCAAGAATAATGTATGAGTTGTATGCCATGCCGTTTGGCACAATGTACTGACCTTCAAATAAATCAATTTTATGGTCATTTACACCAATATATTTAACATCATTTGTAACCATAATAAACTCCTTTGAATTAAAATTCACAAGATATTATATCATAATTATAAACAAAAATAAAGAGGATTATTTAGACAAAAAAATAGAGAAACCACAAAAGTGATTTCTCTATTTTGGTGCGAGTATTCATAAGGGAATTACTTAATGGTAGTGTTTATTCCCATTACTATTAGGGCCGATTCTGACAAAAAGAAACTGCCCTCAGACGAGATTTTCTATCTGCTCAGTCAGAGAAGAGGGAGCATGAACCTTTGCAATTATCTCTTCATCCGCATCTTTATCTATTATGTGTTTGTATTTCATCGCATCAAATCCTTATTGTTTTTTCATTTGTGTGAGGAAGCTGAGAACAGCTATCGCAGTTATAAATACACTGTACAGAATAATGGGCATAACATGAGTTATGGCAAGCTCAAAGTTTCCGCTGAATAAAGCTTTTTCCATTTCTGCTGCGTGAACAAACGGTAGAAAGTTCGCAATTTTTTCAAAAAATCCACCTACAAGCTTCAGATCAAACCATACTCCGGATAGCCACGCAGAGAGATTAGTAAGTAATGCACCGCAAATACCGCCGACTTGTTTAACGCCAAAGATACTTCCACACAAAAGCCCTAATGCAATGTTGAAAACAGCCATTGGTATTATACCTATTATAGCATAAATAATGTTTATGCTTACTGTCAACCCTAAAGGAATCGCAAACAGATAACAAATAATTGTCTGACTAATGGCAAGGGGTAAAAGCGGTAGCATATAACCAAGGATAAAATCAAAGCCGCTGAGTGGTGTAGTGTATAATCTCTGCAAAAATGCATTTTCACGGTCCTTAGCAATCAGCGTGGCGGAGAAAAGTGTCATAAATGACAGCCCGAACACAGTAATTCCGGGCGTTAGTGTGTCAATATCAAACAATTCTGCAGGGATATTTTTCTGCAAGCTACTCAGAAGTAATAGTAGTACCAAAGGAAAACCGAGACCGAAAGCAAGGTTTATCGGGTCACGCAGAATCTCCTTTGTACACCTTTTTGCAAATGTCAACATTCTCATAATGCACCCTCCTTCACTATAGAAACGAAGGCTGATTCAAAGTCATTTGCAC
>JAFQCT010000012.1 GCA_017399405.1 Clostridia bacterium
GCTCTACCAACTGAGCTACAGAGGTAAAAAATGGCGACCCGGAACGGGCTCGAACCGTCGACCTCTAGCGTGACAGGCTAGCGTTCTAACCAACTGAACTACCGGGCCATTTGGTGGGAACAACAGGGCTCGAACCTGTGACCCTCTGCTTGTAAGGCAGATGCTCTCCCAGCTGAGCTATGCTCCCACATTTTTGCTGCTGTTTTCAGCGGCTCGTATAATTTACCACATACAAAAAGATTTGTCAACACTTTTTTTCAACTTTTTTTAATTTTTTTGAAAAAAGTTTTTATGAGTATAAATTACTCTGTAAATTGGAGTTTGTAGGGATGTTAAAGAATAAAGAATAGTGAATAAAGAATAAAATCGGAACTGCGTTGTAGGGGCGATTCGTGAATCTCCCCTACAACGCAGGCGTGGAAGCCTGCCACTACGCGAACACCCCGACAAACTCCAATTTGTCAAACTATTAAAGTTATAAAATAAATTGTTGCAAACTTCTTGAAAATATTGGTAATGTTTAGTATAATACTATAATATATGCGGTAAAAATATTTTTATCTGCTAAAATTTTTCAGAAAGGGGCGTTTTCTATGTGTGAAAAGCCAAAGTTTTACATCACAACAGCCATTGCGTACACATCACGCAAACCTCACATCGGCAACAGTTATGAAATTGTGTTGACCGACGCTATTGCGAGGTACAAACGAATGCAGGGCTTTGATGTTTTCTTTCTGACAGGTACTGACGAGCACGGTCAAAAAATCGAAGAATATGCAAAGGACGCTGGTGTTAGTCCTAAAGAATATGTTGACAAGGTTGCAGGCGAAATTAAGGGAATCTGTGATTTGCTTAACACAACTTATGACCATTTTATTCGTACAACTGACGATTATCACGAAAAAACTGTTCAGAAAATTTTCAAAAAACTTTATGACCAAGGCGATATTTATAAGAGTGAATATGAAGGTCTTTACTGTACTCCTTGCGAGTCTTTCTGGACTGAAAGCCAATTAGTTGACGGTAAATGTCCTGACTGTGGCAGAGATGTTCACAAAGAAAAAGAAGAAACATATTTCCTTAAACTTTCTAAATATCAGAAACAGCTTGAAGAATTCATTGAAAACAATGAAAACTTCATTTATCCTGAGGCTCGTAAAAAAGAAATGCTTAACAACTTTATTAAACCTGGACTTCAGGATTTGTGCGTTTCTCGTTCATCATTCAAATGGGGTGTTCCCGTTTCATTTGACGATAAACATGTTATTTATGTTTGGATTGACGCACTTTCAAACTATATTACTGCTCTCGGTTATGACCCTGATGGCAGTGGTGAAAAGTACAACAAATACTGGCCTGCCGATGTTCATATTATCGGTAAAGATATTGTAAGATTCCATACAATTTACTGGCCAATTATGCTTATGGCACTTGGTGAGCCACTTCCTAAACAGGTTTATGGTCATCCTTGGCTTCTTTTTGGTGAAGACAAGATGAGTAAATCTCGCGGTAATGTTATTTACGCTGACGACCTTACAGAGATTTTCGGTGTTGATGCAGTTCGTTACTATCTTCTTTCAGAAATGCCACACGCACACGATGGTTCAATTACTTATGAGGCTATGATTGACCGATTTAACACTGACCTTGCAAATACACTCGGTAATCTTGTAAACAGAACTATTGCAATGCAGAACAAGTATTTTGACGGTATTGTTCAAGCACCTACTTGTCCTACCGAATTTGACGAAGACCTTAAAGAAAGTGCAAAGAAAGCACTTGCAGGTTTCGACAAATACATTTCAGAATACAAGATGAGCGATGCAGTTGAATGTGTAATCAATTTTGCTCGCCGTTGCAACAAATACATTGACGAAACAATGCCTTGGGCACTTGCTAAAGACGAAGCACAGAAAGAAAAACTCGGTACAGTTCTTTACAATCTTCTTGAGGGTATTCGTGTTCTTTCTGCACTTATCTCACCTATTATGCCTGAAACTGCAGTTAAGATTGCAGAACAGTTGAATGTTCCTATTGCAACTTATGAAAGCATTCAGGAATGGGGCGGACTTGAAAGTGGTATCAAAGTTGGTACTGCTACTCCTCTTTTCTCAAGAATTGACGGTGAAAAGTTGATTGCTGAACTTCAGGCTAAAAAAGAGGCTGAAGAAAAGGCAAATGCTCCTGCACCAAAAATTGAGGGACTTGCTGAAATCGGTTTTGACGATTTTATGAAAGTTGAACTTCGTGTTGCAGAAGTTAAGAACTGCGAGCCAATCAAAAAGGCAAAGAAACTTCTTAAACTCACTCTTGATGACGGAACAGGCACAGACAGAATCGTTGCAAGCGGTATTGCAAAATGGTACGCACCTTCCGACCTTATCGGTAAAAAGGTTGTAGTTGTTGCAAACCTTAAACCTGCTGTTCTTTGTGGTGTTGAAAGTTGCGGTATGATTCTTGCAGCTGATATTACAGAAGAAGATGCAAAGGTTGTTTTTGTTGACAAAGATATGCCAAACGGAGCGAGAATAAGATAATGTATCATAACATTTTTGATTCACACGCACATTATGACGACGAGCAGTTTGACACAGACAGAAACGAACTGCTCGTTTCTTTTAGAGAAAACGGAGTTTCGGGTGTCATTTGTTGCGGAACAAACATTAAAACAAGTGAATTTGCAGTAGAACTTTCTCACAAATACGATTTTGTGTATTCGGCTGTTGGGTTTCACCCTCTTGATAATGACGAATACAAAGATGGAGATTTGGAGAGAATAAAGAAATTAGCACAGGACGAAAAGTGCGTTGCTATCGGTGAAATTGGACTTGACTATCACTATGAAAAAGAAAGTCGCGAAAATCAGTTGATTCTACTTGAAAAGCAAATTCAGTTGGCAAATGAACTTGACTTGCCTGTGATTTTCCACGACAGAGAATCCCACGAAGACACGCTAAATATACTTAAAAAGTATAAGCCAAAGGGTGTGCTTCACTGCTTCTCGGGTAGTGTTGAAATGGCAAAAGAAATCATCAAATTAGGTTTGTATATCGGTCTTGGTGGTGCAGTAACATTCAAGAATGCTGTTAAGCCTTGCGAAGTTGCAAAGTATGTACCCAGTGACAGATTACTCATTGAAACTGATGCTCCGTATATGACTCCCGTACCTTTCAGAGGTAAAAGATGTGATTCGTTGCATATACCTTATACTGCAGAAAAAATCGCAGAACTGCGTGGAGTTACAGCACAAGAAATTCTTGATTTGACGGATAAAAATGCAAAAATATTATTTAATATAAGGTGATATTATGTTAAAACATATTGTAATGTGGAAATTTAAGGACGCAGAGGGAAAGACAAAAGACGAAAACATTGAAATCGTGAAAAATGGTCTTGAAGCACTTCCCCCACTCGTTCCACACATAAAAAAACTCACATTCCTTAAAAATCAGGTGGAATGTGAAAGAAATTTTGATGCACTTTTAGTTGTTGAAACTGAAAACGAGGAAGAACTCCAGAAATACAAAGTTCATCCCGAACACAAAAAAGTTGCTTCTTATGTTGCAAAAGTAACAGAAAACCGCGGTGCAGTTGACATTTGGGAATAAAAAGCAAAATTTAAGGGTACTCGATTGAGTACCCTTTTTGTTATACTTTTATGAAAGTGGTTTACCGTCCGAATCAGGAATTTTGTCTACTAAAATCATAACGAAATCAATAAGTGCCCATATACCTGCTACTAACGGACCAATAACAATAATCCAACCTATAAGGCTAAGTAACAACTGAGCAATTGCCTTACCCTTGTAGCCAAGATAGAAGTTGTGAATACCAAGTCCACCAAGGAAGAATGCAAGAAGTGCTGCTACCAGCTTGTTTTTGTCGCTTTTCCGAGCTTGTGGTGCTGCTGCCACGCCACAAGCAAGGCAAACTGCTGCACCCGGTGCTAATTCTTTACCGCAGTTATGACAATAAGCCACTCCTGCACCTTTTGCTACTCCACAGTTAACGCATACAACTGCTTCGTCAGCCATTTGTGTTCCGCAATTTTTACAATACATAATAATTTTCTCCTCTCCGTAAATGTTGCCACATTTATCAGCAATTTGATAATATCATATTTTTACAAAATTTGCAATATTCTTTATTCTGTTTTACCTTCAAGCTCGTCCATACTGATAAGCACACCGCTATCACTCATTACGGTTGGCAATTCGCCATTCCACTTGCTCCATTTTATGTAATCAACATAATCAGGTGATTTTGCAAGTGCCTCTTGAATAAGACGGATACTTTCAGCCTCAGCCTCAGCCTGAGTGATTTTCTGCTTTGCCTCAACTTCAATACGGGCAAGGTCTTGTTCTGCCTTTAATGCGTTCTGTTGGGCTGTCTGTTTTGCCTCAACTGCTGCGTTGAATTCTTCAGAGAAATCGAAGTTTACAATATTAAATATTTCAACTGTAAGACCATACTGGTTGATTTTTTCTGACAACGCTTCTTTAATCTGGTCGCCAACTGCCTGACGCTTTGTGATAAGTTCTTCAGCAGTGTACTGTGCAGAAACAGCTTTAATGCTTTCCTGAATTGCAGGAACAACAACGACTGTACCGTAATCAACACCAACATTCTGATAAAGTGATGCAGATGAATCATTATTTACATGGTAGTTTACCGCAACCACATAAGAAACAATCTGCAAGTCTTTTGATGATGCTGAGCCCTCGGTTTCAATCTTCTGTGTACGATTATTAACCTGTACTACTCGCTGAATAAATGGGATTTTGAAGTGCAAGCCTTCGTCAAGCACAGTATCTTCAACAGCACCAAATGTAAGCACAACGCCTGTGTGACCTGCTGAAACAACTGTGAAACTTGAAAATACAACCACACCTACAACAAGTATGGCAACTGCAATTACAACAATTTTTACAATCTTTTTATTATCCATAATAATTCCTCCCTTTGACAATATTTTGCCATATTCCACATATTATGTCAATATTTATTTGTAACTAAAATATTAAAATATATCATATAAGGATTTATTATGAAAGTTTGTGAATAAATAATCCTGATAATAGTTTTGGTTCAAACCATGTTGATTTTGGTGGCATAACCTGACCTGCGTCAGCAATATCCATAAGCTCATTAAGTGAGGTTGGGTACATAGCAAATGCTAATTTCATACCCTCTTTGCATCTTCTTTCTAATTCCCCTAAACCTCTAATACCACCAACGAAGTCAATTCTTTTATCTGTTCGTGGGTCGGTGATATTAAGAATTGGTGTAATAAGGTTATTTTGAAGAATAGAAACATCAAGACACAACACAGGGTCGTTTTCGTTGATAAATTCAGGCTTTGCAGTAACCTTATACCACTTGTTATCAAGATACATACCAAATGTATGACGCTCTTGTGGTGCATAAGGGCTTGTTTCTGCTTCTTCAACAACAAATTTTTCGCTCATTTTCTCAATAAACTCTTCACTTGTATTACCGTTCAAATCTGCAATTACGCGGTTGTAATCCATAATCTTTAATTGGTCGCAAGGGAAAATAACTGACAAAAAGAAGTTAAACTCTGCATTTTTATCGTATTCGCCTTCTCCCCTTCTACGCTGACCTACACGGACAGCAGAAGCACATCTGTGATGACCGTCAGCAATATAAAGATATGGAATTTCTGCGAACTCTTTAACAAGTGTATCAATAACTTCCGTATCATCAATTACCCATACAGTTTGTGAAACACCATCATCACTAACGAAATCGTAGCAAGGTGTATGAGTATTTTTCCAGTTTTCTGTAATATCTGAAACTGTCTTATTTTCACGGTGTGTTAAGAAAATAGGGCCTGTATTTGCATCAAGAGTATCCACATGGCGAATACGGTCTGCCTCTTTATCGGCACGGGTAAATTCGTGCTTTTTAATAACATTGTTTATGTAATCGTCAACTGCAGTACAACCAACAATACCTGTTTGCTCGCGACCGTTCATAATCTGACGATAAATATAAAGCATTGGTTTTTCGTCTTGCTTACAAATGCCATTTTCACTTAACGCGTCAAGATTTTCTTTAGCTTTCTCGTAAACTTCTGCTGAATAAATATCAATACCCTGTGGCAAATCGACTTCAGCTTTATCAACATGCAAGAATGAATATGGCTTATCTTTTACCATTTCTCTTGCTTCTTCTGAATTCATAACATCATAAGGCAACGCACCAACCTGACTTGCATATTCGTCTTTAGGTCTTACCGCCTTAAAAGGTTTTAATACTGCCATTATATATTCCTCCCTATTTCTGTGCTTTATAAAAATACATATTGCAACTGTCACCGCTGAAGTAAATACCGCTTGCGTCTTTGTGAACCGCATAAGTTGTAGTTTCTTCATAAAGTGGTAACACAACTGCGTTTTTAAGCAAGTAACTCTGACAATAAACTATTTTTTCATTAGTACAAGACACTTTTAAATCATTTACGAGTCTGTTACACTCATCAGAACTATAATTTGAAATATTCATTTCATTATCAGTTGTAAACATTGAAAGATAATCTGCAGGATTATTACTATCAATCGTCAATGAACAGATTGCTAGTTGGAAATCGTCACTTGCAATACGCTTATTAAAATCTGTTTCTTCAAGGACTGTAACAATACCGTTAAGTTCAACGCCAATGTTTTTCTGCCAGTTGTTTACAAGTGCTTTTGCAGTTTTTTCATATTCAGAAGTGCAGATTATTTCAATATCAAGTGTTTTGATTTTAAGTTCTTCAAAGGCTTTAAGCATACTATTTCGAGCAGTATCGATATTATATGAAAGACCTTCAATTTTACTGTTATCAACACCATAATATGACGGCAAAACTGACTTTAACGGATTTTCGGTAACAAGAGAAATATCAACGCAAGATACAAGTCCTGTTCGCAAATTGTTGTTCTGTAATGTTTCATCTTTCATATTGAAGATAAGTGAACAAGCAATATTTTTAAGTTCAGTTTTCACAACAGAGCGACCTAACTCATCTTTATCTTTATCGTCAACGAAAAAGCCTACATCATAAGTACCGTCATCAACTTTTTTAGCGATATCAAGTGTTGTTGCGTTAAGATAAAAACCAACGCCTGACGGGATTGGCATAAACGCACCCTTGTATTCTGTGTTTTTATTTATAACCACATTTTTGTCGTCACTAATTGATGAAAGATAAAATCCGCCATTTGAGATTATGTATTCTTCCTCTAAACCGTATCTGCCTGCAGTAAGTTCAAAAAATTGCTGATTACAAGGGAATGAAACAGGTTGGGTAAGAGCATATAAGAAATTATTATCTTTTCTGTTTAATGTAATTTCAAGTGTATAATCATTTATAACTTTAATGCCAAGATTATTCGCACTCATTTCACCACTATGCACTTTTTCTGCATTTTTGATTGCACTTAGAAGTTCAAAATCGGGGGCGTCAGTTTCAGGAAGTAATGCACGGATTATGCCGAATGCAAAATCCTTTGCAGTAACATTTTTATTGATTGACGCACTTTTTTCTTCAAGAAAATCCGTCACATCATCAGATATAAAGTACTGCATATCATCACGAAGATAGAATGTGTAAACAAGACCATCGCTTGAGATTTTGTAATCTTTAACTGCACATTTAACAGGATTATTATTTTCATCTAACTTAAAAAGACCGTCAAAAGTATTGACAGCTATCATTTTTTCACTTACGCTTTCAGCAATTTGCGGGTCGAAATGCTTTGGCATTTCAGTTATTCCGTAAGCGAAGAATTTATTTGTAGTATCTTCTTTTTTGCAAGATGCAAAGCAAGTCACAAGCAACACAATCGCACAAAAAAGAGCAATAATTCTTTTAATCATTTTATTCACCGAATACAGTATAGCAAAAAAATGTAAATAGTTCTATATTTTCATAAAAATTTTTATAAAAAACTATCTTTTATTATATTATTTTGGTATAATAAGGTATATATTTTACTTATAGGAGTGAAAATCTCGTATGACAGATATTTTATTACTCGTTTCTATTGTAATTTCAATTATTGCAATTATTATCCTTATATTAGTGCTTAAAACTGTAAAGTCAAACAATGCTAACAGTTCCTTAGAACAAAAACTCGATTACATACAGAAAACTACGGGTGATGAATTTCACCGAATCCGTGTTGAAAACCAAAACTCAAATAAAGAAATTCGCGAAGATGTTAAAAAGAGTCTTGATGATATGTCACTTCGTATTGACAATATGAATAAAGGTAATTTTGAGCATCGCGAAAAAATGAGTGAAATGCTTGTGACCATGAGCGAAAAGAATGCGGAGCAAAGTGACAAGCAGAACAAAACTTTAGAAGCATCAATTACAAAAATGCAAGAGTCAAACGAAAAGAAACTTGAAGAAATGCGAGTTACTGTTGATGAAAAACTTACTGCAACACTTACAACTCGTCTTAATTCTTCATTCAAAACTGTTTCTGACCAACTTGAAAACTTATATAAATCTCTTGGTGAAATGCAAAAACTCTCCACGGGTGTTACTGAAAATGTTACTGCACTCAATCGTGTTCTTACAAATGTTAAGGCTCGTGGTACTTGGGCAGAAGTTCAACTTGAAGGCATTTTAGACCAGACAATCCCTAATATGTATGAGAAAAATCTTGCTACTGTGCCAGGGTCACTTGACAGAGTTGAGTTTGCAATCCGTATTCCGTCAAGTGATAAAGATGGCAAAGATATTTTCTTGCCTGTTGACTCAAAGTTCCCTATGGAAGATTACATAAGACTTTGCGATGCTGCTGACCGTGCAGATGCAGATGCGGTGAAAATTGCAAGAAAAGAACTTGAAAAGAAAGTTGAAAATGAAGCAAAAACTATTGCAAAATATATTCATGTGCCTGACACAACGCCATTTGCAATTATGTACCTTGCAACTGAAGGTCTTTATGCTGAAATTGCATCTTCAAGAACAGGACTTCCTGAAAAACTGCAAAATGACTACAACATTATGATTGCAGGTCCGTCAACAATCACCGCACTTCTCAACTCACTTTCAATGGGCTTTAAGACTATTGCAATCAACGAAAAGGCAAACGAAGTTCGTGAAATTCTTGGTGCAGCAAAAGCTCAGTATGAAAGATTTGGCGATTTACTTGCTAAGGCTAAAAAGAAAGTTGACGATGCAGGTAAAACTCTTGAAGAAGCAGAACGCAAAAATCTGTTCATTCAAAGAAAACTTAAAAACATTGAAGCAATTGACACAGTTTCGGCTGATAAACTTTTATTTGACGAAACCGATAGTGTTGATATATAATAGAAATGTTAATTAAAAGTAATATACTTTTGAGGAGGAAATGAAATGGCTCTTAAACACGCTGACATTATCGCACAAATGACACTTGAAGAAAAAGCAAGTATGTGCGACGGTCTTGACTACTGGCACAGCCAACCTGTAGAAAGAGTTGGCATTAAGTCAATCAGTCTTAATGACGGACCTCACGGTATCCGTAAAAAAGGTGACCCAAAAGAAAACACAGATGTTTTGAAAGGATTACCTGCAATCTGTTTCCCAACAGCTTCTGCTACTGCTTGTTCTTGGGATACTGACCTTATCTACAAAATGGGTGAAGCACTTGGTGACGAATGCAGAAAAGAACAGGTTTCAGTACTTTTAGGTCCTGGTACAAACATTAAGCGTTCACCTCTTTGCGGAAGAAACTTTGAATATTTCTCAGAAGACGGTGTTCTTGCAGGTGAAATGGCTGCTGCATTTATCAATGGTGTTCAGAGTAAGGGTATTGGTACATCTCTTAAACACTATGCTGCTAACAACCAAGAAACTCGCAGAATGACAGTTAACGCTGTGGTTGACGAAAGAACACTTCGCGAAACATATCTTCTTCCATTTGAAATTGCAGTTAAAAAGGCTCAACCTTGGACTGTTATGAACTCATATAACCGTCTTAACGGTACTTATGCTGCTGAAAACAAATGGTTGCTTACTGATGTTCTTCGTGACGATTGGGGTTATGAAGGCGTTGTTATTACTGACTGGGGTGCAGAAAACGAAAGAGTACCTGGTCTTATTGCAGGTCAAGAAATCGAAATGCCAACTTCAACAGGTATTGGCACAAAACTTATTGTTGATGCAGTAAACAACGGTGAACTTGATGTTGCAGTTCTTGACGCAGCAGTTGACAAGATTATTGAACTTACAAAGAAAGCAGAGCCTGTTCTTGGCGGTACATATACTTATGATAGCGATGCTCACCACAATCTTGCTCGCGAAATCGCAAGTCAGTGTATGGTTCTTATGAAGAATGATAACAATGTTCTTCCTCTTAAGAAAGATGCTAAAGTTGCTCTTATCGGTGAAATGGCACATACACCTCGTTATCAAGGTGCAGGTTCATCACTTATTAACCCAATTAAACTTGACAATGCATATCAGACAATGAAAGATATGGGTATTGACCTTACATTCTCAAAGGGTTATGAACTCAAAAAATGTAAGGCAAAGAAGTCAATGGACCTTATTGTTGAAGCAAAAGCAGCAGCAAAGAATGCTGATGTTGCAGTTGTGTTTGTTGGTCTTACTGACGAGTACGAAACAGAGGGTGCTGACAGACATCACCTTTCAATTCCTCCAATGCACAATGTTCTTGTTGAAGAAGTTCTCAAAGTTAACCCTAACACAGTTGTTGTGCTTTCAGGCGGTGCATCTGTTGAAATGCCTTGGGCAGACAAAGTTCCTGCAATCCTTAATATGTTCCTTACAGGTCAGGCTGGTGGCAGTGCAGTTTGCGATATTCTTTTCGGTGATGTAAACCCAAGTGGTAAACTTAGCGAAACATACCCATTGGCACTTGAAGATAATTCAAGCCACAATTATTTCCCTGGTACAACAGTATCAGTTGAATACAGAGAAGGCGTTTATGTAGGTTACAAATACTACGACACAGCAGAAAAGCAAGTTGCATTCCCATTCGGTCACGGTCTTTCATACACAACATTTGAATATAGTGATATTAAAGTATCTGCTGACAACATTAAAGATACTGACACAGTTACAGTTTCTTTCAAAGTTAAGAACACAGGCGATGTTGACGGTGCTGAAGTTGCTCAGCTTTATGTAAGCGACATTGAAAGCACAATTTACCGTCCTGTTAAAGAACTTAAAGGCTTTAAGAAAGTATTCCTTAAAGCAGGCGAAGAAAAGGAAGTTGAAATTACACTTGATAAGCGTGCATTTGCTTACTACAATGTAAACATCGGTGATTGGCATGTTGAAAGTGGTGAATTCAAAATTCTTGTTGGTGCATCAAGCCGTGACATTAAACTTGAAACTTCAATCAATGTAGAATCAACTGTTGAGGCAGTTGTTCCTGACTACAAGGCTACTGCTCCTTGCTACTACGGTGCTGACATTATGAATGTAAGTGCTGACGCATTCAAGGCAGTTTATGGTAAAGAATTACCACCAAGTGAAAGAGACAAGAACGCACCATTTACAGTTCTTAATACTATTGAGGACTCACAAGACAGCAAATGGGGTGGCAGAATTTACCGTCTTCTCATTAAACTTCTTGGTGCAGACACAATGGCAGGTTCAGTTGCTACACAGCTTCCAATCAAGAACTTTATTTCAATGAGTTTTGGTCTTTTCAGCCCTGAAATGGCAGAAGGTCTTATTATGATTATTCACGAAGACAAACTCGGTAAAGGTCTTAAGATTATCTTAAAGGGTATTCCACATATCCTCAAAAATCTTGATAGATTAAAGAAAATCTAACATATTAAGAGTGGGTTTCTACCCACTCTTTTTTATTTCTAAACTCTTGTCTTCATTGACAAAATGTGGGTAATATGATAAAATTTTTAGTTGATAATAATACTGTTATTTTTCAATTTTTTAATGATAAATTAAGGTGATTTAATGAATTTCTGTGTTTTAACTGCAGATGAATACCGTGATTTCTGGAAGAATCATCCACAAGCATCTTTTATGCAGAGTGTGGAGTTATCTGAACTCAAAAAAGAATATGGTAGCAAAGTACATTTTGTTGGCATTAAAGAGAATGACAAAATTATTGCAGGGTCAATGATTTTGCAGGACAAAACCATTTTAGGTCAAAGTCAGTTCTATGCACCACGCGGTCTTATTGTTGATTACCATAATAAAGAGTTGTTGGCATTCTTCACAGAAGAACTTAAAAAATACATTAAAAGTCAAGGCGGATTTATGCTTACTATCGACCCGAATGTGCTTTACAGAGTACGCACATCTGATGGCGAGATTATGGAAGACGACAAACCTAATGACGAAGCAGTTAATAATCTTTTAGACCTTGGTTATAAACATTATGGTTTCAATATTTATCTTGACGCTTTACAGGTAAGATGGTGTTGTCACTTAAAACTTGACGAAGATTACGAAACTAAAAAGGCAAAATTCTCAAAACAGACACGCAAAAACATTAACTCTTGTATTAAAAAAGGTCTTATGGTTAAAGAGGGTACAATTGAAGACCTTGAGGTTATGGCAGAGATTTTTGAAACAACCTCAAAGCGTCGTAATTTCTTCTATCGTAGCCTTAGTTATTATCAGAAAATGTATAAGCACATGAAAGACCTTATGACTATTTATGTGGCTTACCTTGACCCTGATATTTATTACGAGCATACATTGAGTTTGCTTGATAACGCTAAAAAGAATTATGAAAGCGTTTTAGCAAAAATAGAAAAACTTACTGCAGGCGACAGACTTCTTAATCAGAAAGCAGAAGCCGAAAGACAAATAGAGAAATACGAAAAAGAACTGGAAAAAGCAGAACAGTTTAGAGTTGAAAACCCAAATGGCAAGGCAATCGGTTGTCTTCTTTCACTTCGTAGTGGTAACGAATACCTTACACTTTCAAGCGGTGTGTTAATGGAATATCGTCAGTTTACACCTAAATATTTAATGTATGAACACCACATTAAAGAGGCATACAAAGAGGGTTTTGAATACTGTAATTTCTATGGTATTGCAGGTGACTTTAACCCTGAAAATGAATACTATGGAATTTACGAATTCAAAAAAGGTTTTAAGCCGAATGTTACTGAATATATTGGTCAGTTTGAACTTAAAACAGGTCCATTTTATGATGTTTACAAGTTGTTGAAGAAAATTAAAGGAACCATTTCAAAATGAAAATTGTTGAATTAGAAAAACAGGAATTTATTGATTTTTGTAATAGTAATCCGCAAGCACTTTTCTTTCAGTCACCTTATTGGATTGAAATCAAAGAGCAAAATAGTTGGACAGGCAAGATTTTAGGCGTTAAAGAAGACGGTAAAATCATAATTGCTACTGTACTGTTATATAAAAGTCTTAAAGGCATTATTAAATTTGCTTATGCTCCCCGCGGATTTTTAATGGATTACAATAACTTTGATTTACTCGCTGAGTTTACAAAAGAAATCAAAGAATATCTTAAAAAAGAGAATGTTGCATTCTTAAAAATCAACCCTTATGTTGATTATCAACTCCGCGACATTCACGGTAATATAATCGAAGGCACAAAAAATGATGCTTTAATGGAAAAATTAAAATCTTTAGGCTACAAGCACTACGGATTCTATGTTGATATGGACGAGAAAAAAGATTTAGAGCCTCGTTGGATTTCTGTGCTTGATATTAAAGGCAAGACTATTGACGAATTATTCAAGACATTTCGTAGCGGTACAAAATGGGGTATCAACAACAGTAAGAAAAATTTTATCACTCTTATTGAGGCTGATGAAAATAATCTTATTGAGTTCAAAAATCTTATGCAACATACTGCTGAAAGACGCGAATTTGTTGACCGTCCCCTCTCCTATTATCAGGAAATGTTCAAAATATTGAAACGCAAAAATGCAGTTAAAGTACTTTTAGCAGAGGTTAATCTTAAAGAGTTGCTTGACTTCACAAAGGCTCGATATGAAAAGAACGCAAAGCGTCTTACTGTAATTGAGGGTAATCCTAAAAATATTAACGAATACAATGAAATCAAATCGCAACAAGAAAGTATTGCTAAAAAGATTGAAAGCCTTACTGCTGATGTAAACGAATATGGCGATAAAAAAATTATTGCCGGCGGTTGGTATATGCTTTATGGCAAAGAGGTTGTATATCTTTTTGGTGCAAGTTATAAGCCATTTATGAAATACAACTCACAATACTTGTTGCAATATGAAATGATTAAATATGCTACCGAAAATGGTTATGACAAGTTTAATTTCTACGGTATTGACGGTAATTTCAACGAGGACTCAAAAAACTACGGGTTATTTGATTTTAAGCGTGGTTTTAACGCTGATGTTCACGAGTTAATTGGTGAATTTGACCTGATTATCAACAAAACACAATTTGCACTTTATGAGCTTATTTTCAAGGGCTATAAAATACTCAAAACTATTCAGAAAAAGATTTAAGGTTGAAAATTATGTATAAGTTCAAAGCAGATATTCCCGTTTCGGAATTTACTGAATTTATTGAAAACACCTCTTTTGCACCAATTCAGCAAACAGAGGAATGGACAAAACTTAAAGCAAACTGGAAAAACAGTTTTTGTGGCATATATAAAGACGATGTTCTTTGTGGTGTTGCACTTATTCTTATCCGTACACTTATGCCGGGGTTTAATTATGCTTACTGCCCTCGCGGTCCTGTTATGGATTTAACTGACGCTGAAATGGTTAAGGCATTCCGTGACGGTGCTAAAGAGTTTTGCAATAGCAGAAATATCTATCTTCTTAAAACCGACCCTGCTATTGTGGTTAATAAGATTTTGCCTGACATTCCAACTGACAAATTCTTTGACCCCTTTGATTTAGAACGCGGTAAGGTTGAGTTTGACACTCTTGTAAACAACGGGTTTGAGCATAAAGGTTTTGTTAAAAATCTTGGTGAGGCTATTCAGCCACGCTTTAATGCACTTATTCCATTGAAAGACGCAAATGGCAAACCACTCACCGCCCCTGAATTCAAGAAAAACTACAAACAGAAAATTCGTAAATATTTAGGCAACTTTCAACCTGCTCGTGGTCTTTACTACGAAGGTGCAGAACATACCCCTGAAAATATTGCACTTTTCAAAAAGATTTTAAGCAATACAGAAGCAAGGCAACAGATTTCTTTAAGAAATGAAGAATATTTCAGTATTCTTGCAGATGCATTCGGAGACAAAGCATTTTTTGCTTTTGAAAGATGTAATGTAAACACTTACATTGAAAATCTTGAGAAAAGATACGAAAAAGAGCCTGATATGAGGGATAAAATCACCGAGCAGATTGCAGACGCAAAAAAAGTCCGTGACGAGCGTGGCGAGATTGTTCCCCTTGCAGCGTTACTTACAGTTTACCCACCAAACAAAACGGGGATTAGAATTGCAGAATACCTTTATGCAGGGTCTGATTTGAATGTTTTTTCGTCATTCTGTGCTACCCTTTGCGGACTTTGTGAACAATGTGTTCTTACCACTGAAAATGGTTGCGATTTTCTCGATTTAGGCGGTATTGCAGGCACTCTTGACGATGGTCTTTATGAGTTCAAGAGTCAGTTCAACCCCATTATAATTGAGTATGCAGGCGAATTTGACCTGAAAATAGACAACTTCAAATATAACCTTATGGAAAAAGGCTTGCCAATTCTTAAAAAGAGTTATATGAAACTCCGAAAACTTGTTAAGAGATAAAAATTATCCCCATTCAGTTTGAATGGGGATTTTTCACGGGACGATGTGGGGTGCGGGTGTCCGGTGGACACCTCTGCGAAGCAGAAGCACCGACCGAACCGGCAGGCGAGACCCATCGTCCCCTACATTTTTTGTTTTTTAATGATTTTACTCTTTATCTTTATTTACAAAATTCTTAAACAAGAAATACACACCTACAAACAGGGCTATAAGAACAATACCTACTATTATTCCTATTGTGGCATTGGCAGAATATTCGTCAGCTAATGGTTTTAAGAAAACATAGCCTACTAAATCTTCAAGTCCTCTATTCCACTCATCAAACTTACCTTGTGCAACCTTGATTACAATGCCATAAAGTAGTCCTACTATACCGCCATAAAGCAAATTGTTGAATATGGTTGTTATGTTGACAATAACAAGTACTACAAGCAAAACTACAGCAAGAGTTATAAGTTTACTTACGGTTTTTTCTGATATTAGAATAATAAAGTTATCAGTTGACATTCCCGCTGTATTTTCAATAGTCCTGAGTACCATTAAACGAGCATAAACACTTAACGCATCTTCGGGAGTTTCAGCATTCTCAACATTCAATTCTTCGTTTTGCTCAAGTGTTATATTATTCTCTATTCTGTACTCTGCATCCTCAACCTTTGTGTTAAGAAAATAGTCAACAAGTTTATACACCTCGGTTTTTATTACTGTATTTACAAGATTCGGGGTCACAATAGCATCAACCGCATGGTTGCCGAATGGATAGAATGATGGCATTTTATCTTGGATATACTCTGATGCTTTTTCACGGGCAAAATCAATTACAGTAACCTTTTCACCGTCTATCATAAACTTTACTGTGCTTAAATCTGTGGTTTCAATCTGTTCTATAAACTGTTCTGACTGAAGATAATCCCTTGCAACGCTTATAAGTGTTGCACCAAGTAGTGAAACAGTAGACGCCACTACAAGAACAATTGAAACAATTATTTTGAGAATATTAAGAATGAGTTTTACTGTTTTTTTGTCCATAAAATCACCTAAAACAATACCCCGTACATTTCAGTACGGGGTAAATTTTTCAAAGTACAATTATTCAGCTGTAACTTCTTCTGTCTTTTCTTCTTTTTTCTTGTGGAAAAGAATTTTATCAACTGGGAAGTAAAGGAAGAACTGAAGTGCTGAACAAATCATCATTGCTGCGTTACGAGCAAGTGCTTCTGACCAACCAAAACCAAGGAAAAGTGTGTTGAGTGTTGGTGAAAGCCATGCTGAGAAGAACACAAGACCAATTGTGAACGCAATATAAATTGGAAGTGTAATTGCAACATTTGCACCTGAGTTGAATGTTTTTTCTTTATTAACAAAGAAAGCAACAATCTGTGCAACAATGTTTGCAACATTAAATGCGATACAATAACCAAGACCACCTGAAATAATTGCACCTGCTTCATCATAGTTTACAGGATAACTTAATACCCATAAATTGAACTCAGTTGCATACATTTCCTGAATTGCAGGAATAAGTGGAATAAGGTTTGTCAACGCAATCTGCACCAACATTGCAAGAAGACTTACAACGATAAATTTAACAAACTGCCAAACTGTAACAAGAAAAGAGCCTTTAGACTCTGCTGCCTTGTCAATGTCTTTTAATGCCATAATAATATTCTCCTTTTTATCTACCAAGATATGTATAAATAATATCATATATGCAAAGATTAGTCAATAAATAAAATTTGTAGCATACATAGAATTAAAGTCATTTTTTATATTATATAAAAATACCGCGAGCCGAATGACACGCGGTATTTTGGGAAATATGCCAAAAAGAATTATTAAACTATTGCTATTGTTTCAACTTCAACAAGTACATCTTTTGGTAACTGTTTTGCTGCTACGCAAGAGCGTGCAGGTTTACTTGTGAAATACTCTGCATAGATAGCGTTGAATGCTGCGAAATCTTCCATATTTTTAAGGAAACAAGTTGTTTTTACAACATTCTCAAGGTTGCTACCTGATGCCTCAAGAAGATTTTTAATATTTTCGCAAACCTGTTTTGTCTGTCCCTCAATAGTTGTTGCTTCAACTTCTGCTGTTTCGGGGTTGATTGCAATTTGTCCTGATGTGAAAACAAAATCCCCTACTACTTTTGCTTGTGAGTAAGGACCAATTGCTGCAGGTGCTTTATCTGTGCTGATTGTTTTAATCATAATTATTACTCCTTAAACTAATTTATAGCCTTGTGATGTTAATTCATTTCTAATCATTTCAATATGCTCAAAGTTTCGAGTTTCAAGCAAAATACGAAGATAGCAACCATTGATTTCTGAGTTTTCTGATGCTCTTTCGTGGTGGATTGAAATAACATTACCGCCCAAATCTGCAATAATGTTTGAAACGCCTTTAAGCTGACCCGGTTTGTCAACAAGCTCGATTGTAAGTGAATATGTACGACCTGATGTTAAAAGACCACGCTTAATTACACGGGAAAGGATTGTAACATCAATATTACCACCTGAAACAAGGCACACAACTTTTTTACCCTTAACATCGATTTTATTAAACATAACTGCTGCAACTGAAACAGCACCTGCACCCTCTGTTACAAGTTTTTGCTGTTCAATAAGTGTAAGAATTGCAGTTGCGATTTCGTCGTCAGATACTGTTACAACCTCGTCAACATATTTCTTAACATATTCAAATGTATTAGCTCCCGGCTCTTTAACTGCGATACCATCTGCAATAGTTGAAACATTGTCGAGACGCTCAATTTTATCATCTTTAATAGAGTTATACATACTTGGTGCACCTTTTGCCTGAACACCATAAACCTTAACTTTAGGATTCAGTGCTTTAATTGCAAATGAAACACCGCTGATAAGTCCGCCACCACCGATTGGTACTACTACTGCATCAGCATCTGCAAGTTGGTCAAGAATTTCAAGACCAATTGTACCCTGACCTGCAATAACATCGTCATCATCAAAAGGATGAACGAATGTATAGCCCTTTTCATCTCTTAACTGTAATGCTTTATTATATGCATCATCATAAACACCTTCAACAAGGCAAATGTCAGCACCATAACTCTTTGTTGCCTCAACCTTTGAGATAGGTGCACCGTCAGGAAGACATATAAGTGATTTAATGCCATTTTTTGTTGCTGCAAGTGCCACACCTTGTGCGTGGTTACCTGCTGAACAAGCAATAACGCCCTTTGCTTTATCTTCTGCTGAAAGTTGACTGATTTTATAAGCCGCACCACGAACTTTGAAAGAACCTGTTACTTGAAGATTTTCTGTTTTAAGATAAACTTCACAACCAGGGTTGATTTTTGGTGCATAAATCATATCAGTTTTGCGGATTAAATCCTTTAATACGAATGATGCGTGATAGATTTTGTCAAGTGTTACCATAATATTACTTCTTTCTGAAAAAAGATTAGAGTTATTGTAGCACATTAAAGTACGAAAATGCAATAGGTAAATATAAAAAAATGAGGTTGAAGTAATCAACCCCATTTCAAATTTCACTTTATTATTCTTGAACAACAAAGCCTTCTGCTTCGCGTTTTGCTTGAAGTTGTGCAATCATATCTTTCTTTTCTTTGCCCGCAATCTTATAGAAGAACATTGGAATTGAGCAAAGAAGCATACTTACACCCGGTACAATTGAAACAAGTGAGAACATTGCAAATCTCATTTCAGGTGGCATATCAAGTGCAGACACAACTGATGTTGAGCTGAGCATCTGTGCAGGGTCAAGACCGATTACCATATACATTACAACAATACCTGATGTTGCAAATGCGTTACCAACCTTATTGATAAAGCCCTGACAAGCAGCACCAAGAGCATTATCACGGAAACCTGTTTTAAGTTCCATATAGTCAAGACAGTCGCCAATCATTGCAAGGCAAACTGTATTGATAACGCCAAGTGGAATACAAGAAATAACGATAAACGGAATACAAGCATAAAGGTTCATTGTAAACCAACCAACAATTGTTGTAATAATACTTGCCACAAAACCTGCAAGACAAGTTACAATAACAAGTTTCTTATAGTCAAACTTTTTCATAAGTTTTGGCATAAAGAGTGTTGCACCAAAAAGACCTACGATTGAACTAATCTGGAAAACTGTTTTAACAGTTGAAATACTTGACTCAATAGCCGCAACTCTTTCTGCCTCAGTTGCAAGAGTTGCAAGTTCAGGACCTATGTAGAATGAATAACGAGCAACATGAATAGCTGCTGCAGATACCATATAACGACCACTTGAAAGAACGCCCATTAAGAGAACAAGAACGAGTGGTTTACACTTAAACACACGAGCAAGTTGTGATGGTTCACCTGGTTGACGCTTGCGAACAGGCATTTTAACTCTTTCTTTAACACCAATACAAGAAAATGAATAAAGAATTATACCTATGCCAACTGTCACGATAGCCATAATAAGATATTTTTTCTTCTGAATTGTAAGGAAGTCAGTTGTATTTGTATTCTGAGCCCATGAAGCAATAATGAAACCTACCACAAGGAAAAGTACTTCAGGTACTGCTGAACCGATTGAGTTGAAAATCTTACTTACTGAAATAACAGAACTGCGTTCTTCTGAATCAGGCGTCATAACATTTGGAAGTCCCCAAAATGAAACATCACCAACCGTATAAATCATACCCCAAGCAACATAAACGATTGCTGAATAAATCATCATTTCTGTTTTGTCGAGATTAGGGCTTAAATACATAAGTAATGTTACAATACCGATAGGAATTAACGCCCAACGGATAAACGGTAACATTTTACCACTTTTAAGATTACTTCTGTCAACAATCATACCCATAAGCGGGTCATTGATTGCATCCCAAACTCGTGCCAAAAGCATAAGCAAAAGCACGAACATTGGTGCCAACTGTAAAACATTAAGATAATAGTCACTTATGTAACTTGACATAAGTGCGTAAATCATACCCTGACCTAAACCTGCAACGCAGAATGCGGTCATTTCTTTTTTCTGAACATATTTTTTCTGTTCCATTTTTTCACCTTAATCCATTAATAATGTACTTGCAAAAGTAAACTGTGCTGCATAATACAACACATGATTTATAATTACATTGGCTTTTGTATTGCCACCTTCTTTGAAATAGATATTTGAAAGTACTAAATCAGAAAGTGTGAACAATACAGACCCTGCAATAAGCGTAATAAACTCTTTATTTGCACCGCAGAAAAGCACACCGTTTATTGCTGCAAACATTGTGCTTGAAAGGAAGATTGCATAAACACCTGTTATTTTCTTAAATCTGCCATATTTCAAGCCCATTGGTTTTTCTAAAGCGAGAGTGCATACCATAAAGATTACTGAAGCAAGTAATGTTACGGGAACATACCACCATTTCATTTCGGCATATTCGCTGAAGATTGCAGGAATGAAGAAAATGTGTCCCATTATAAAGCACATAAAACCCGCGTATGTATAAATGTGCTGATGCTGTTTGTAAACATATTTCAAATCGAGCCATATATCACCCATAAGGCTGAATATGAAACCTAAAATCATAAGCACACCATACTCAAAGTGTTCTCTGTTCATTGCAAAAGCTACAAAAGCAGTTGCAATAAAACAAGCAGATGCCAATGCTTTTACAAACATTGCTTTAAGTCCGCCAACCTGCACTCTTAAAATTAAGAATACAATAGTGACAATAGCACCTACAGTAACAACGCCGGCAAACAAGTTAGTAAGCATATAAATCCCCTACCCATCTGAATTTTTCCCATAAAGAAATTATACCAACAATTGCATATTATTGCAACTATCAGTATAACCAAATTTTAGTTCTGTTTTTTGACAATACCATACTCGTCATAAAGTCTGTAATATGGGCATTGATAATTTGATGAGGTTAAAAAGCGTACCATTTCATCTTCATCAAGATTTATGTCACAGCAGTACTCTTCAAGTTCGTCATCATAATAGTAATTTACACAAGATTCACAATTTGTTTTTGCCATAATATCACCGAAAATATTATATCAAAAAATAAAGGTGGGAGCAAGCCCCCACCTTATATTTGTTTTGAGATTCTTCGCTACGCTCAGAATGACATTATGCAGGCGTGGAAGCCTGCCACTACGAGACTTCTTTTGAGCAGATTTTTCGTTATAAACACTATAAAAAATTGAGTTATTTTTTTGCAAGACAATCTCGCCGAAACGAAGCTGTATCAAGTATACTGCGAGTTGAGAGCGAGGAAGTATTGCGAAAAAAGAATCAATTTTAGAAGAGTCCGTCGATTTTGCCGTCTGCGTCTACATCAATTTTGTATGCTGCAGGAACTTTTGGAAGACCTGGCATTGTCATAATGTCACCTGTGAGTGCTACAATAAAGCCTGCACCTGCACTGAGTTTAACTTCACGAACTGTCATTGTAAAGTTTTCAGGTTTACCAAGTTTTGTTGGGTCATCTGACAATGAATACTGAGTTTTTGCAACGCATACAGGAAGTTTATCCTGACCAAGTGTCTCAATATCTTTAATTGCTTTTTCAGCTGCTGCTGTGAAGATTACACCGTCAGCACGGTAAATCTCTTTTGCGATTGTGTTAAGTTTTTCTTTAATTGAAAGTTTTTCGTCATAAAGTGGATGGAAGTCTGCTTTGCCTTCATCAATAACAGCACAAACTTTCTCTGCAAGGTCCATACCACCCTCGCCACCTTTTGCGAATACTTCAGCAAGAGATACAGGCACTTTCATTTCTTCACAGAATTCTTTAATATATGCGATTTCGGCATCAGTATCTGTGTGGAATTTATTAATTGCAACAACAACAGGCACATTGTATTTTCTCATATTTTCGATATGAGTTTTAAGGTTTACGATACCTTTTTTGAGTGCTTCAACATTTTCTTCTTGTAAATCTGCACGAGCAACACCGCCATTGTATTTAAGAGCACGAATTGTAGCAACAACAACGATACATTCAGGTTTAAGACCTGCGTAACGACACTTAATGTCAAGGAACTTTTCAGCACCAAGATCAGCACCGAAACCTGCTTCTGTAATACAGTAATCTGCAAGTTTAAGAGCAAGTTTTGTAGCAGTAACAGAGTTACAGCCGTGAGCAATATTTGCGAATGGTCCACCATGCATAATTGCAGGTGTATTTTCAAGAGTCTGCACAAGGTTTGGTTTGATTGCATCTTTAAGAAGTGCTGCCATTGAGCCAACTGCGTTAAGGTCGCGAGCATATACAGGCTGATTGTCAAGAGTGTAAGCAACAAGAATGTTACCAAGTCTTGTTTTTAAGTCTTCAATATCTGTTGCAAGGCAAAGAATAGCCATAATTTCACTTGCAACTGTAATCATAAATCCGTCTTCACGAGGCACACCGTTTACTTTACCGCCAAGACCAACGATAACATTACGAAGTGCACGGTCATTCATATCAAGACAACGCTTGAAAAGAATTCTTCTTTGGTCAATGCGAAGGTCGTTACCCTGTTGCATATGGTTATCAATAATAGCACAAAGAAGGTTGTTAGCAGCAGTAATTGCGTGCATATCACCAGTAAAGTGTAAGTTGATATCTTCCATAGGGATAACCTGTGAATATCCGCCACCTGCGGCACCACCTTTAACGCCGAAAACAGGACCCATTGATGGCTCACGAAGTGCGATACAAGCATTTTTGCCGATTTTGTTCATTGCCTGACCAAGACCAACTGTGATAGTTGTTTTACCCTCACCTGCTGGTGTTGGGTTAATAGCAGTTACAAGAATGAGTTTTCCGTTTTCTCTGTCTGCATATTTTTTGTTAAGAGAAAGTGGAAGTTTTGCCTTGTACTTGCCATACATTTCAAGGTCGTCAACCTCAATATTAAGTTTTTTTGCAATTTCTGTAATTGGTAAGCAAGGTGTTTGTTGTGCGATTTGAATGTCTGAAAGCATAATAATTTTCCTCCTGAATTTATTTCAGTAATTTGTTTAACTTATTCATTGTTTCCTTTGTTGGTGTGTCTAAATACCCAAAAGGAAACTCTATTTTCATACTGTCATATTTTGTTTGACAGATTTTTTTGAATGGTAAAAGTTCAACCTTATCAATACAAAAATGTTTTTTTACGATTTCGTTGAGTTTAGTGATATTTTCTTCACTATCATTGATAGTTGGAATAATTACTTGTCTTATTGTAGTTGGAATTTTATTTTCGTCAACATATTTTAGAAAATCCAATGGTTTTTCTAAACTGCAACCAACATTCTCAATATAATCAGCGTTATTTGTGTATTTTATATCAAGCAATACTCGGTCAGTTTCGGTTAAAAGTTTTTTTACTTTTTCATTAAGAATACTACCCGATGTATCAAGACAAGTATTTATACCGTTTTCGTGACAAAGTCTGAACACTTCACAGCAAAAATCTGCTTGTAAAATCGGTTCACCACCTGAAATGGTAATGCCACCTTTTTCACCAAAATATTCTTTATATTTTATCGCCTTTTCAACGATTTCTTCTGCTGTAAACTGTTTTTCACTTTTCATATCCCAAGTGTCAGGATTGTGACAACACTTACAACGAAGATTGCAACCTTGAAGAAACACTACAAATCGTAATCCGGGACCATCAACTGTACCGAGAGTTTGTATTGAGTGAACTTGTCCTACAATTGAACTCATAATCACATTGCCTCGTGGAATGTACGACTTATAACTTCTCTTTGCTGTGCTTTTGAAAGTTTATTGAAGTTTACCGCATAACCTGATACACGAATTGTAAGGTTAGGATATTTTTCAGGATTTTCATAAGCATCCATAAGTGTTTCACGATTAAGCACATTTACATTTATATGATGTGCTTTCTTTGCAAAATATCCGTCAAGGATTGCAACAAGATTTTCTACACGCTCATCTTCATTTTTGCCTAATGCTTCAGGTGTGATTGAGAATGTATTTGAAATACCGTCACGGCAATCGTCATAACTGATTTTAGCAACAGAGTTAAGCGATGCTAATGCACCATTTTCTTCACGGTTGTGCATAGGGTTTGCACCCGGTGCGAATGGTTCTGCGTTCTTTCTACCATCAGGTGTAGCACCTGTATTCTTACCGTACATAACATTTGATGTGATTGTAAGAACTGACAATGTATGAATTGCATTTCTGTAAGTAGGTGTCTGACGAAGTGCTGTAATAACACGGTGTGTCATATCTTTTGCAATAAGGTCAACACGGTCATCATCATTACCGAATTTAGGGAATTCACCAACAGTTTTGAAATCTGTGATAAATCCTTCTTCATCCTTAACCGGTTTTACATCTGCAAATTTAATAGCACTTAAAGAGTCAGCAACAACTGAAAGACCTGCAATACCAAATGCCATAAATCTTTCAACATCAGTATCGTGAAGTGCCATCTGAATTTTTTCGTAAGCGTATTTATCGTGCATATAATGGATAACATTCATTGTATTTACATACAAGTGGCTAAGCCACTCAATGTAAATCTGGAAGCGTTCCATTACAGTTTCAAAATCAAGATTTTCACCATCAAGCACAGGCATTTGAGGGCCTATGTGCATTTTACTTGTTGTGTCGTAACCACCGTTAATTGCAATAAGCAAAAGTTTTGCAAGGTTGCAACGAGCCCCGAAGAACTGCATCTGTTTACCGATTTTCATTGCAGATACACAACAAGCAATAGCATAATCGTCGCCATAAATTGGACGCATTACATCATCATTTTCATACTGGATTGAGTCAGTATCTGCTGAAACCTTTGCACAGAAATTTTTGAAGTTTTCAGGTAATTGAGTTGACCACAAAATTGTAAGGTTTGGCTCAGGTGATGAGCCGAGAGTGTAAAGAGTATTGAGCATACGGAAACAGTTTTTTGTAACAAGAGTTCTTCCGTCTTCTCCCATACCGCCAACTGCCTCGGTAATCCACATTGGGTCGCCACCGAAAAGTTCGTTATATTCAGGTGTACGAAGATGTCTTGCAATACGAAGTTTCATAACAAACTGGTCCATAAGTTCCTGTGCACCGGATTCTGTAAGAATACCTCTTGCAAGGTCACGCTCGATATAAATATCAAAGAAAGTACTTACACGACCTAACGACATAGCCGCACCATTTTGTTCTTTGATTGCAGCAAGATATGCAAAATATGTCCACTGAATTGCTTCGCGGGCATTACTTGCAGGGCCACTGATATCGTAGCCATACATAGCAGCCATTTCTTTAAGATATCCTAAAAATGTAATTTGCTTATGCAATTCTTCAAATAAACGAATGTCTTCTGTTTTGAAGTCACCTGTTGCACGAATTGCTTTATCTTTTTTCTTTTCTTCAATAAGACGGTCAACACCATAAAGGGCTACACGACGATAATCACCAATAATTCTACCACGACCATAAGCATCAGGAAGACCTGTGATTACATGGCATCTTCTTGCCTGACGCATTTCGTCAGTATATGCACGGAAAACACCGTCATTATGAGTTGTTCTGTATTTGAACTCATCTTCAACTTTATCACTTAACTTATATCCGTAAGCCTCACAAGCCTGACGCACCATTCGCATACCGCCAAATGGATTTACGCCTCGTCTTAAAGGCTTGTTTGTCTGCATACCAACAATAAGCTCGTTTTCTTTATCAATATAGCCGGGTGCATAGCTTGTAAGTGAAGATACAGTTGTTGTATCAATATCAAGCACACCGCCAAACTGACGCTCAAGAGCAAAAAGTGAATTGAGTTTTTTCATCATTCCATTTGTTCGGTCTGTAGCACCTGCAAGGAAATCACTATCACCTGTATATTCTTTATAGTTTTGCTGAATGAAATCACGAACATTGATTTCATCTTGCCATACACCTTTTTTGAATCCATTCCAATTGTTATGTTCCATAGTTTTCCTCCTATGCAAATATCTAAAAACAAAAAAGGCAATTCAACACGATTACATTGGTTGAATTGCCCAGACGGTCGGCTTAATGTAGTTCGCGTTCCCTTGTGGTAATCCACAAAATCCGTCAGTTACGCAAACCAACTATATATTGTGATTAAATTATACCTTTAACACAATATTTTGTCAAGTAAAATTACTTGAGATTTGGCACTCCATTTTTGTCAAATGTTACTAATTTTATGCGAGCGTGACGACAAGGGTCATAAAGTGGCTCGTCACAATATGTGCCACAATTTTTCTCAAAATGTGAAAACGGACGAGCGTGGTAAACTATAAGCAAATCACCATTTTCGTCAACTACAAAACTATTGTGACCGGGACCGGCTTGGTCTGTTAAATCTTCAGTTTGTAATGCTGGTACAGGGGATTTTGTCCAACTATTTATATCCATTAAATCGGCATTTTTATCAGCATAAAGCATACCCATACAATACTCGGCACCTGTGCCTGAAGCAGAGAAAAATACATAAACCTTATCATCAGTTTTAAGAACACTTGCACCCTCATTTACTCGATGCCGAACACATTCCCAATCATATTCAGGCTTAGTAAGAAGAATTGGTTTTGAAATGAGTTTATTCGGCTCATTCTCGTTGATTTCTGCCATAAAAAGTGAGGAATCCCCAAGTTTTTCTGCCCAGATAAGATAGTGTTTACCATTGTTTTCAAAATAGGTCATATCCAGCGAAAACTCAGTAAATGAGTGCTTGTCCCCCTCGCTTGCCTGCATTTTTCCAAGTTCAATCCATTTGTCATTTATAGGGTCTTGACCTTCACACATAAGGACAAATGGACGGATATTCCAAATCGCCTCTTTTTCCCCTGCCGCAAAGAAAATATACCATTTTTCACCTATATAATGAATTTCAGGTGCCCATATATGCTTTGACATTACGCCTTTATCATGAGCTTTCCATATAGTATGTTCTTCTGCGGTTGCAAGACCAATTACAGTATCACTTTTGCGTAAAATTACACGGTCATAGCCCGCGTCAACATTATAAAACGCAGGGTAAGATGCTGTGAAATAATAAAACCCGTCAGGTCCCTTTGTTACATAAGGGTCAGCACGCTGGGGTATAAAAGGGTTTGGGTAAGAATTCATAAATATCACCTGATATAATTCTATCACAAACAAATATGAAGTTCAATAAATATTCTTTAGGATTCGAATTATAGACTCACAATGCGAATGAGGTATTCGCATTGTGCTCTTCGCTAAAAACAATCCACCGGATTGTTTTCTTACGCTCAGACCCTCACGGGTTCGAATCCCTGCACTCATCAAAATACAAAAAATAAAGCCATCGCAAAAGCGATGGCTTATTTTTTATGGCTGGGGAATAGGGATTCGAACCCCAACAAACAGAGTCAGAGTCTGTCGTGCTACCGTTACACTATTCCCCAACGAGCAAAAGCAATTATATATCAACGATTTGCATTTGTCAAGTGTTTTTTATAATTTTTTTGTTTTTATGAATAGTGCATTTCCTTCAAAGTTAACTCAATTCCATCTGCTATGGCTTTTGCATATTTTTCTATATTTTTATCATAGTTTTTGTTATCAGTTTTGTTTGAAATGAAGTCGATTTCGGCTAAAACTGACGGCATTTTTGTATGACGGTTTATATAATAATTCATATCGGCACCGTCACGATAACCTGAATGTATCCCTCTATTTGTAATATCAAGCGTATCAAGACAATCAAGAATATTTTGTGCTAAAAGTGTATCGTCAGTAGGATTAGACGAATGCACCCACATTTCCATTCCCGTGGCATCGGGCGAGGTGCTACTGTTTCGGTGAATAGAAACAAAAAGCGATGCTCTTGCCTTATTTGCAATTTTGCACCTATCGGCAAGGGAAACATCGCTGTCATTATCACGAGTCATAACAACGGTGTAACCTCTTTCTTCCAATATATCACGGACAAGGAGTGACAGACGCAAAGTATCGTCTTTTTCAAGGCGACTACCCAGTGTTGCACCTGAACTGCTACCACCATGGCCCGGGTCAATACACACAGTTTTTTCATCGGGGACAAAGTTTAATTGCTGAAGTTCATAAATTACTTCTTCGCCACCCACAAGCACAAGGGCAAGTACTGCACAAATGCTTAATGAAAACAATGCTATTATTGGAAAAAGAAAAGATTTTCCGTTATTTTTTACTCTTGAATTTTTCATATTGTTATATTAAAGATTTGAAAACTTCTCTTTAATCTCGGCTGCTCTGCCACAAGTCATTCTACCCTCAGGGCAAGCACCAACAAAGCAACTTGGTCCGTAGAATTTGAAGATTGATGGTGCAACTTTGCGAAGTTTAGTGAGAGCATCTACTGCGTATTCTTGAATTTCCCATTGTGCACGAGTACAAGAACGAAGTCGCAAGAATAAAAGAAGTTGTCTTGCATTCATAGTTGTTACAATATCTAATGTATTACCACTAAGCTGATAATATACCAAAAGTTCTTCTGCTACGCCAAGATTTTTAAGTCTTGCATATTCATCTGCTGTCTTTTTGAAAGCATTTTTGTACTTTTCAAGAAGTTCAGGCTTATCACGAAGTACAGGTGGAATAATAAAACTCATTCTGTCAGTTTTTGTAAGTTCAGGGATTTCAATTGATTGAATTCTGTGACGAGCAAAGTGAGTAATACAAGAAAGTGAAACATTGTTGAAACGGAATGTATAATTTGCACATTCCAATGCTCGAGGTCTCTTACACTTAACAACCGCTTCAACAATTTTTTCAACAGTTTTGTCATTTGAAATGATTTTTTCAATCTGTTCAGTTGAGCAATTTTTATTTGAAATAAGGGCATTTCTTGCAACACATTTTGCTGCGTCAGGAGTATATGCTAACAACTCAACAGGAGGTTCTGTATGTTCCGGTTTAACATCAATAAATGAAAGGTCAGGAACATCGTTTACCACTCTATCCATTTTGAAACTTGACATAATTCCCGGTGCTTTTTCTTTTGCTTGTTCGTAAAGTTCAAGACCGAGTTTTTTAATTTCAGGATAGCGAGCACCTCTACCGCAAATCATAGCAGTAAGCATATTCAAAAACTCTCTGCCATTAACACTGCAGAAGAAGTTACTATAAAGGCAATATGGCAATACAAAACGAGCATCTTCACGAAGCACACCATTTTCGCAAAGTTCATCATAAAGTGCAAACATTTCGCTCATATGCTCTTTATATGACTTTTCTATTTCTGCGTTATTGAATTCAGGCACATAGAAACCTGCATCACTGAAATTTACATATCGTCTTGACTTAACTGTATATGAAGCAAGTCTGAATTCAATAATAAACTGTTCAACAACTGCAGTTACATTCTGAAAAGCAAGTTGAAAATATGTATGTTCAACTGTACTTGTGTGACCTGATGCAGTAACCTTGCCGATAAGGTTTGCGTTTTTATCTCTATCCTGAGATTTATCCCAAATAGAAAGAGCCGTACCCTCTTGAGTAGAAATTCTACCACTTGCTGCGGTAACTTTTTCATCAGTATCAGTCATACCAATAATGAGTGCTTGGCTTTTATTGTAATCGTATTCCATAAAAATCCCTCTTTTTTCATCTATTGCCATAATTGTAACATAAAAAGAATGCGTATGCAATAATTGATTATTTTTTATCAAATTTAATTGCATTTTATATTGTATTATAAATAATTATTTGTTATAATGTAATCTGTATAATTATGAATAGTGGTGTATTATGTATGAATAAGAAAATGATAGTAATTGAAGGCCTTGACGGAAGCGGTAAATCAACACAAGTTGAGTTGCTAAAATCTAAATTACAAGAAAAAAACATTGAGCTTCGTCAGATTAAATTACCTGACTATGATAACAAGTCAAGCACACTTGTAAAAATGTACTTAAATGGTGAGTTTGGCAGTAACCCCGAAGATGTAAACATTTATTCTGCATCACTTTTTTATGCGGTTGACAGATATGCAAGTTATAAGAATATCTGGGGTGACGATTACAACAATGGTACACTTATTCTTGCTGACCGTTACACCACATCAAATGCAGTGCATCAAACAGTTAAACTCCCGAAAGAAGAATGGGACAAGTATCTTGACTGGCTTTTCCATACAGAATATGAAATGATGGAAATTCCAAAACCTGACGCAGTTATTTATCTTGATATGGATGTTGACATTTCACAGCGTCTTATGTCAAAGCGTTATAATGGCGAAGAAACTAAAAAAGATGTTCACGAGGCAAATGTGGGGTATCTTAAATCTTGTCGCGAGGCAGCACTTTATGCAGCAGACCGTTTCGGTTGGAATGTAGTTAAATGTTTTGAGGGCGACGAGCCATTATCAATCGAAGAAATTGGGAATACTATATTCAATATAGTTAAGGAGATTTTGTAATGGAATTTCACTCCCCTACACTTGCAGACGCTAATTGGGTAAAAGAAGCGTTCAACGCAGAGCAAACAGATTGTTGTGAATATTGTTTTGGCAACATTTATATGTGGTCGCAGATTTACCAAAATAAAATTTGTGATGACAATGGCATTTTTGTTTCTGCCGATTTTACAGACACACCTGTATTCTGCTACCCTATCGGCAAGGGTGACAAAAAATCTACAATCAATAAGTTAATTGAATACGCTAAAGAAAACAATATAACTCTTGAATTTTTCGGACTTACAGAAAAAGACAGAGATGAATTAAATTTTCTTTTCCCGAATCAGTTTGAAATTACTGAAACAAGAGATTATTTTGATTATTTATACACATCAGAAAGTCTTGCAAATCTTGCAGGGCGTAAACTTGCAAGTAAGCGTAACCACATTTCATATTTTGAAAAGACATTTGATTGGAAATATGAACCTATAACTCCTGAAAATATAAACCAATGTGCCATTCTTAATGAGCATTGGGAAAGACTTAATCGTGAGAAAAATCCCGAAGAAATCGGCGAAGAAAACGAGGCTATTAAAATTGCACTTGATAATTATTTCGATTTAGGTTTTGAGGGCGGTATTCTTACTATTCAGGGTGAGGCAGTTGCTTTCACATTTGGCGAAAGATTAAATGACAACACATTCTGCACTCATGTTGAAAAGGCTTACGGTAACATTCGCGGTGCTTACCAGATGATAAATCGTGAGTTTGCCCGTCAACTTCAAGATAGATATGAGTTTATAAACCGTGAAGAAGACACAGGTAGTGAGGGGTTACGCAAAGCAAAACTTTCATACCATCCACACAGATTGATTATTAAATATTCAGCAGTATATAAAGGTTAATTATGATTGAATTAGCAAGTATTAAAGATAAAAAAGAATTGCAGTCCCTTTGGCAGATGACCTTTTTAGAAGATTCGCAGGTTATTGAAAACTTCTTTGAAAATGTTTTCTCGTCAGTTATTACTCCCGTAATAAAAGTTGATGATGAGATTGCGTCTTCACTTTTTTTGCTTGATTGTAAAATCGGCGACTACAAGGGCAAATGCGTTTATTGTGCTATGACAAAATACGCTTATCGTGGCAAGGGTTATATGAAAAAGCTTCTTGATTTTTCTTATAATTATTGCTGTGACAACGGTTTTGATTTTCTTTTTCTTGTGCCTGCTGAAAAATCTCTTTTTGATTACTACAAAAAATGTGGATTTGAAAATTTTGGTGTTCACAGAAAACATATTTTTGATGATGACACACCTGTTACAAAAGAGAAACTTGAATTTCAATATGAAATCGAGTTTAACAAGAAAGTTTTAGAGTATTGGAAAAACAGTTGTGTAATTTATGGCGGTGAAATCAGTAATATAGGTCTTATTTTTGATGACGATAATTTGATTATCAGAAATGCGAAATGTGGCTATGCTGATATCCCCGAAAAGTATAAACAAGACGGAAATATTATTCAGGGTAATATTACTTTTGGTGAAGAATATTCCCCTGCTATGATTAAAACAAAAAATAAAGATATTAAAGATTTGTGTTGCTATGTTGGCATCACTTTGGAGTGAATTATATGATTTATGTATTTTTAGCAAACGGATTTGAAGAAGTCGAGGCATTGGCAGTTGTTGATGTGCTTCGCCGTGCAGAGTTAGATGTTTTAACAGTTGGTGTGGGTGAAGATTTTGTAATCGGCTCACATCAAATCCCTGTCGCTTGTGATATTTCTGAAAAAACTTTAGTCCTTGACGAAAAGGTTGAGGCTATTGTACTCCCCGGTGGTATGCCTGGCACATTAAATCTTGAAAAAAGTCCTATTGTGCAAAAGGCTATTGACTGGGCAATCGAAAATGATAAATTAGTTTGTGCAATTTGTGCTGCCCCTTCAATTTTAGGTCATAAAGGTCTTCTTGAAGGTAAAAATGCAACTTGTTTCCCAGGATTTGAGGAAGAACTTTTCGGTGCGAATGTTTCAAAAGAATTCGTAGTAAAAGATGGCAACATTATTACTGCAAAAGGTATGGGCAGTGCAATAGAGTTTGGCTTGCAGATTGCCCAAATCCTTACAAATCCACTTGAAGTTAAGAAAATCAGAGCATCTTTACAAATTTACAATGGATAAAAAGACAGTACGCAAAGAGCTTTTAAGTAAGCGTAAAGAAATACCAATTGAAAAAAAGGTAATATATGATAAAGAAATCAGCAAGAAGATAATCAACAGCGATTATTTCAAAAATGCAGAACAAGTGCTTGTTTTCGCATCTTGTGACAACGAGTTTGACACTCGTTACATAATTGAGCGTTGCAGATTTTTATATAAACGAGTTTTCTACCCTGTTTGCATTGATAATATGGGAAATATGGAATTTTTGAAAGTTGAAAGCGTTGGTGATTTGCAATACGGAATGTACAACATTCTTGAACCCAAACCCACTTGCAAAAAGTATATTCCAAAAGAAAACGATATTGTAATAGTGCCTGCCCTTTCAGTTGACAAAAACGGTAATCGCATTGGTTACGGTAAAGGGTACTACGACAGATTTTTGAAAGATTTTAACGGTGTGAGTATTTGTCCTTGTTATGAAGAAATGATAACGAAAATGCTCCCTACCGATGAAAACGATATAAAAATTAACATTCTTGTTACACAGAATCAGTTAAAGGAGGTAATCCTATGAATAGATTTTCAGACGGATTTTCCGACAATTCTTATGAAGAACTCTTAAATCAATATGCAGGAGAAAGTCTTGGCAGCAAAAAAGTCAATGAAGATGCGAAGCCAACTACTCCTGTGAAAAAAGCACCTCAAACACCTGCTTATGAGGAGCCAGTTTTTAATATTGATACAAAACGCAAAAAGAAACCGGAAATTAAGGCAGATTTAGATATTGACCTTATTGCACCTTTTGAGAGTACTCCTAAAAAAGCTCAACCTGTAATTGAGAAAAAATATGAGTCTCAAAAGCCTGTTCGCAAACCTACAACAGACACTATGGAATTCAGCACTAAAAAGAAGGTTTCTGTCTCAACTGCCAAAAGTTTTGTAGCAGATAAATTCAAAAAGGTTGACGCTAAAATCGAAAGTACTACTGCCGACAGCAAAGGTCCTAAACCCGAAATCATAGTTAAGGGTAACGGTAAAGCAAAAATCGACTTCAATGCTTTGAAACTTGTTATATTAAGAACTTTCAAAGAAAATAAACAGTTGTTTATAGGTATGGGTTGTTGCTTACTTGTGTCAATTATTCTTGCTTCTTGTGCACTTAGTTGTATTAACGATGTTCTTGCAATGAATCGTGACGACGAAGAAACTGTTGAAGTTGTTCTTCCTAACGATGCTGATACTTTCAAAGCAGTAAGAGCTCTTGATAAAGCAGGTCTTATTAAAAACACTATGTTCTGTAATCTTTATCTTAAAATAATGGGTTACAGTGATGAAAATTATTTACCGGGTGTTTACTATTTCACCGAAGATATGGGTGTTGAAAAAATGATTACCCGTTTCAAAACAAGTGCAACACGCGGTGCTGTAATCAGCGTTACAATTCCTGAAGGTTACACGATTGACCAGATTTTTGAGCGTCTTGAAAAGAATGACATTTGCAAAAAAGATGCACTTTACAAGACTATTGACAATGTTGATTTCGGTGCAGAATACAGTTTTCTTGCTAATCTTGACGAGGCTGAAAACCGTTACCATGTGCTTGAGGGTTATATGTTCCCTGCAACTTATGAGTTTGAGCAAGGTGCTGACCCTGCAACAGTTATCCGTAAATTCCTTGATACATTCAAATCTCGTTGGTCAGACAAGTATGAACAACGAGCAAAAGAACTTTCAATGAGTGTTGATGATATTATTACGCTTGCATCAATCATTGAAAAAGAGGGTGCTAACAAAGAACAATTCAAGTTAGTTTCTTCTGTTCTTCACAATCGTCTTAACCGTTCAGGTCTTTACCCAACTCTTGAGTGCAACTCTACTCAAGACTATGTTACAAATACAATTTCAAAGCGTATTACTACTGCTGCTGAACTTAACCCTTATATCATAAATTACAGCACTTACGAAAGTGCGGGATTACCGCCTGGGGCAATCTGTAACCCGGGTGCAGCAGCTATTGAAGCCGCACTCTACCCTGATTCACATCAGTACTATTTCTTCAGACACGATAAAAACGGTAAAATTTATATGGCTACTACCGTTGAAGAACACAGTGCTAACGGACGCCTTGTTGAAAAGGTAAACGCAGAGGAGAACTAAAATGATAATTCCCGAATTATTGGCCCCTGCAGGTGACCGCGAAAGATTAGAAGCGGCACTTATGTATGGTGCTGATGCAGTATATTTGGGCGGTGACGCATTCGGTATGCGTGCAGCCCCTCAAAACTTTAATTTTGAACAACTTGAAGAAGCAGTAAAACTTTGTCACGCAAAAGGTGTTAAAGTATATCTTACTTGCAACACTCTTGCACGAAATGATGAGATTTTAGTGCTCCCCTCTTATCTTGAAAGATGGGCAAGTATTGGCGTTGACGCATTTATTGTTGCTGACATCGGTGTGCTTTCACTTTGCAAAAAGTATGCACCGAATGTGCCTGTTCACATTTCAACCCAAGCAGGTATTGTAAATTATGTTACTGCTAACGAGTTTTACAATATGGGTGCTTCCCGTGTTGTTACCGCTCGCGAACTCTCAATGACAGAAATTGCAGAAATCCGTGTAAAAGTGCCTAAAGACCTTGAAATTGAGTGTTTTGTTCATGGTGCTATGTGCGTTTCTTTCTCTGGCAGATGCTTACTTTCAAACTATCTTGTAAACCGTGACGCTAACCGTGGTGAGTGTGCACAACCGTGCCGTTGGGAATACGCAATTATGGAAGTTAAGCGTGACGGAATGTATTTCCCTATTCAAGACAGTAAAGAGGGTACATATATTCTCAACTCAAAAGATATGTGTATGATTGAGCATATTCCCGAAATGGTTAAAGCGGGTATCAGCAGTTTTAAGATTGAGGGTCGTGCAAAATCTGCATACTACGCGGCAGTCATTACTAATGCTTACCGAGTTGCAATTGACGAATATCTTAAAAATCCGTCAATGGATTACACTCCACCACAATGGGTAATTGACGAAGTTTATAAAGTTAGTTACCGTGACTACTGCACAGGTTTCTACTTTAACGCACCTAACGAAGATGCAAATATCAGTTTTGAAGGCGGTTATAAGCGTCATTATGATGTTATGGCAGAAGTTAAGGGATATGAAGACGGGTTTATTATTGCAGAACAAAGAAACAAATTCTGTAAAAGTGATGTACTTGACGCACTTCAACCGTCAACTGAACCTGTTGTATTTACAGCTGAAGAAATTTTTGACAAAGACGGTAATGAAATTGAGTCAGCCCCTCACCCAATGATGATTGTTAAAATCAAGAGTGATTTGCAGTTCCCTGCGGGTACACTTTTAAGAAAAGAGAAATAAGGTTATTTTATGCTATTAAAAGTCTTATTGATACTTTGTTATATTCTGTTTTTTGTTTTTGTACCTTTATATGACAAAGCATACTGGCCTGAGCCTACAAAAAAATCACTTGCTTGCAAAATGATTGCAGCAACTGCTTTCGTTTTAATTGGTGTGTTTGGAATGTTTATTGCAGGCAACAAATCTGACTATGCTAACACTATGCTTATAGGGTTAATTCTTGGTTGGGTTGGTGACTTGTTTATGCACATTCCGCACCCACCTAACAATCCGCGAATGTCCGTAGTCTATATTGGTGCAGGTGCTTTTTTAATAGGTCATATTTTCTATGTTACAGCCTTTGTAAAATCAACTATGGCTTTAACTGTGGATTATAATTTCTTTACAATTCCTGAAATTATTGCGTTTTTTGTAATTTTCATTACATTTGCACTTATGCTTAAACCTGTATTCAAGTTTGAATACAAAAATCGTTTTATGCAGATTGCGTTATATTTATATAGCGTTTTTCTTATTATAATGCTTATAAAATCTTGCCTTTTCGGTATTACATATTTTATTAGTGGTGCAAAAAACGGACTTATTGCTATGCTTATTCTTGTTGTAGGTGGAATACTGTTTTTTATTTCAGATTTAACACTTGGATTAAGGCTTTTAGGTAGTGCCAAGGGCAATAAAAAAGTAAAAACTTTAAGTCTTTATGCATATTTCTTTGCACAATTATTACTTTCAACATCAATTTTATTCATACATATATAAGAGGTATTTATGAGACCAAGGAAAATAAGAAACCTTACTACAAGACGCGAAAACTGTACCGATTTAAGAATACCTTATGAACTTAAATCTTTCGATTTCCGCACCAATGAAGAACACGAAAACTTTTTCGATTTAGATAAGATTTTTGGTCGCAGTGCCCCTGTTGTTATGGAAATCGGTTGCGGCAAAGGTCAGTTTGTTTGCGAATATGCAAAACGCAACCCTGATAAAAATATTATTGCAATAGAGTGTGTTCCTACTGTTTTGGTTGAGGCTTGTGAAAAGGTTAAAGAAGAAGGCATTACAAATATTCGATTTCTTGAAATGAGAGCCGAATATCTTACTTTGTTTATCAAAGAAAAAAGCATTTCTGAAATATATCTTAATTTCAGCACACCTTACCCTAAAAACAAACACGAATGTCACAGACTTACATATAAAGATTTTCTTGACATTTATAAAAAACTTCTTGTTGATGACGGTTTTATTGCACAGAAAACTGATAGTCAGGGATTTTTTGAATACTCACTTGAAAGTTTTTCACAAAACGGATTTGTGCTTTCCAATATTTCTCTTGATTTACACAACAGCGATTTTGAGGGCAATATTGTTACTGAATATGAAAGTAAGTTTGTAGGTCAGGGGTTACCTATTTACAGACTTGAAGCAAAAATAAAATAAGGCGGGGATTTAATGAGCACTAATACTATTCAAGCTCAAAATGAACAAAAGCATGTTGGGAAAAGTGAGTTTGTTCTTTATCTTATGGGTGTATTTTTCTATACAACCATGACCGGTATGGTTGGTGGTAACCGTAACGCATATCTTGTTAATGTTCTTCGACTTCCTGAAGAACAAACAGCACTGTTCAATTTATTAACACAGATTATTCCATTTATACTTAACTTTTTTATTGTTATGTATATTGATGGAAGAAAAATGGGCAAGGGAGGTAAATTTAGACCCCTTACTATGCTTGCTATAGTACCTATGGCAATTGTAATGGTGCTTTCTTTCTGGGCACCTCCCGGACTTTCAGGTACAGTTCTTTTTATCTACATTATCACACTCGCGGTTCTTTGGGCTATACTTGGTACATTTGGCAACTCAATCAATATGATTGCCAATGTTATGACACCTAATCTTAAGGAGCGTGACCAAGTACTTTCATTCCGTAGCATTTCAAGTGCTGTTGGTAACTCTGCACCTGTTGTTATTGTGCTCGTTGTTGGTCTCATCTGGAGTAAAGATAATACAGAACTTATAAATGCAGTTACAGGCACAAGTATCCGAAGCGTAGAAGGCCTTCAATATTTAATTTCTGCTGCACTTTGTGGTGTTGTTGGTATTATTACAGTGCTTCTTGGTATGAAGGTTGTTCGTGAAAGAACAGTTTATACCGCAGAAAAGAAAAATCCACTTGTGGGATTCAAAGACATTGTTACAAACAAATATGCTTGGACAATAATTTTCTCTGAATTCTTAAAGAGTTTCCGCGGTATTGCAACTTTTATGGAACCATTTATGGCAGCAGCAGTTCTTGGTGATATTTCAAAGAAGATTTTATTTGTTCTTCCTGTTGGTATTGGCACAGCAGTTGGTATGCTTGTTATTAACTTCTTACTTAAAAAGTTTGACGCAAGACAGCTCTATATTGCAAGTGGTATTTACTCACTTTGTGCTAACTGTGCTGCATTTGGAATTGGTTATCTCTATTTCACAACAGGCAACGGTGCTTTACAGGTTATATTCATTATATTCTTGTTCCTTATCGGTCTTCAATTTGGTGCATCTAACCTTCTTCCAAGTATGTTCCAAGCTGATGTTCTTGAAACAATTGAACTTAAAACAGGCAAGCGTCTTGATGCGTCATTCCCATTTGTTATTGGTATTGGTACTCTCATCAGTGGTACAATCGCAAGTACAGTTGCACCGCTTCTTCTCTATGGTGACGGTTCAATTATCGGTTATATTCAGCCAACAGACCTTGTACCAACCCCTGTACAGAGTCTTGACACAAAGGTTACACTCTTGTTCTTCTATACAATTATGCACGGTATTATGATGTTCCTTGCAGGCGTTCCATTCTTCTTCTATAAACTTACAGGTAAGACTAAAGAAGATTATCACAACGCACTTTTAGAGAAGCGTGCAGAAATAGCAGAACAGCAAGACGCATAAAATTAAATAGATATAACAAAACGGAGATTGAAAATTCAATCTCCGTTTTTGTTTGACAAACTAAAACTTATGGTTCTTTTTTTGAATAAATACAACCGCAATAGTTTTGTCTATACAGATTATATTCTTTACTTAATTCAATTGACCGTTTATAGCCCTCTTTTTTCTTAAAGTCAGACGGTAACCATTGCACACAATATTCATTTGCTAATTCATTACCGATTTCATTTATTTTCTGCGAGTCCTTAAGTGGACTAATTGTAAGGGTTGTGGTGAAATAATCAAAGTTATATTTTTTTGCTTCTTGCACTGTTTTTTCAAGTCTTAAACGATAACACTTAAAGCAACGCTCACCACATTCTCGACAATCTTCAAGCCCTTTTGCCATTTCGTAAAACTTTTCACTCTCAAAATCGCAATCAAGCATTTTCACAGGATGTTTTGCAGTCATTTCGCTGATTAGTCTTTTTTGCTCTGACTTGCGTTTTTCATATTCAGTTTCAGGGTAAATGTTGGGGTTATAATAAAGCACCGTAATCTCAAAATACTGTGACAAATACTCAATGCAATAACTGCTACAAGGGGCACAACAAGAATGGAGAAGAAGTGAAGGCACTTTATCCCCTAAATTTTCGATGATTTTATCAAGTTGTTTTTGGTAGTTTTGTTTTTGCATAATATCACCCAAATAAAAACGGGACGATGTGGGCATCGTCCCCTACAATTATTCTTCGTTTCGTTTTTCTCTGCGTTCACGCCAAGTAAGGTTTTCTTCGTCAATTTCTTTCTTTTTCTCTATTGGAAGAATTTCGACTTTGACTTTACCTATTCTGCGTTCTTCAACATTGAGGACCGTAAATTTAACATTTTCAAACTGAACTTCGTTCATTTGTCCGTCTTCAGGTAAGAAACCAAGCACGCTGATAATATAACCACCAATTGTGTCATAATCACCCTCAGGGAACTTTTTACCTGTATGCTCTTCAACTTCTTCAATATCGGTAATACCCTCTACCTCAAAAGTTGTTTCGTTGATGATTGAAATCTCTTCGTCTTCTTGGTCGTATTCGTCCTGAATATTACCAACGATAGATTCAAGCAAATCTTCAAGTGTTACAATACCTGCTGTACCGCCATATTCGTCAACAACAATTGCCATCTGCACTCGTTTTTCTGTCATTTCAGTAAAGAGTTCACCGCAACGCTTTGTTTCCGGCACATAATATGCAGGACGCATCATATCTTTAACAGTTTTTGTTTTTGGAAGATTTGTACCAACATATTTAAGGAAATCTTTAATATAAACAATACCAACAATATTATCAGGGTCTTCTTTGAAAACAGGAATTCTTGAAAATCCGTTCTCAATTGAAAGTTTAACTGCTTCTGCTAATGGCTCTTCTTCATCAACGCACACCATATCTGTACGGTGAGTCATAATGTCAGCAACATCAATATCATCAAACTCAAAAATATTGTTAATCATTTCAATTTGAGTATCTTCGATAACGCCTTTTTCGCCACCAACATCAACCATCATTCTGATTTCTTCTTCAGTAACAACTTCTTCGTCAGCATGTGGGTCAATACCAATCACACGAAGCACACCGTTAGTTGAAAGTGCAAGGAATTTAACGATTGGTTTTGTAACCTTTGCAACGAATGTTAAAATTGGTGCTGCCATAAATGCCATTTTTTCAGGCTTATTCATAGCAATTTTCTTTGGTACAAGTTCACCTAACACAAGTGAGAAATATGACATAATAAGGGTAATTATAACTGTTGAAAAACCGCTTATAATGCCAACAGGAATCACATTCACAACAGCAGTTTTACCGATTGCATTTGTAAGCATTTCTGCAAATGACTGTGCCGCAGTAGCAGATGTTAAAAATCCTGCCAATGTAACACCAATCTGGATTGTTGACAAAAATGAACTTGTGTTTTCTGTAAGCTTTTTAATTTGCTTTGCTTTTTTGTTACCCTGCTCTGCCAACTTGTCAATTTTATTGTCATTAAGAGTAACAATTGCCATTTCTGACATTGAGAAGAATGCATTGACAAAAATCAACGCAAAAAGGGTTACTATTTTAATAATAATACTCCCAGGGTCCGTGCCCATAGACCAAAACCGTCCTTATAAATAATATAGAGATATTTATAAAATATCATTATGTATTGTATAACAAAATACACCTTTTGTCAAATGAATGTAATCCATTCAATTCCACATACTCCAAAATACACAAAAATTGGTTAAAATTTTATCAAAGTTCGTCATTTTTTAGACTTAAATCTATTTACATTTCAACTTAAAAGTGTTATTATTTATAATGTATGAATAGGCGTACTTTATATGTATGCTCATATACTTATTTAATATTTAATTCCATTAAGGAGGAAATACAAAATGGCAGAAAACAAGACACCCATAGTTAGAAAAAAATTAACTATGGACGGTAATACTGCTGCTGCTCATGTATCTTATGCATTTACAGAAGTAGCTGGTATTTACCCAATCACTCCATCTTCACCTATGGCTGACTATGTTGACCAGTGGTCTGCACAGGGAAGAAAGAACATTTTCGGCACACAGGTTAAAGTTGCTGAAATGCAATCAGAAGCAGGTGCAGCAGGTACTGTTCACGGTTCTCTTGCAGCAGGTGCTCTCACAACAACTTATACAGCATCACAGGGTCTTCTTCTTATGATTCCTAATATGTATAAGATTGCTGGTGAACTCCTTCCTTCAGTTTTCCATGTATCAGCTCGTTGCGTAGCTTCACACGCTCTTAACATTTTCGGTGACCATTCAGACGTTTATGCTTGTCGTCAGACAGGTTTCGCAATGCTCGCTGAAACAAATACACAGGAAGTTATGGACCTTGGTGCAGTTGCTCACCTTGCAACTATTGAAAGCCGTGTTCCATTCCTTAACTTCTTTGATGGTTTCCGTACATCTCACGAAATCCAGAAAATCGATATCTGGGATTATGAAGACCTTAAAGAAATGACAAATATGGATGCAGTTAAAGCATTCAGAAAACATGCTCTTAACCCTGAAAGACCTGCTACTCGTGGTTCACACGAAAACGGTGATATCTTCTTCCAGCACAGAGAAGCTTGTAACTCATATTACGATGCAACTCCTGCTATTGTTGAGAAGTATATGGACAAGGTTAACGCAAAACTTGGTACAAACTACAAACTCTTCAACTACTACGGTGCACCTGATGCAGAACGCGTAATCGTTGCTATGGGTTCAATCTGTGATGTTGCTGAAGAAGTTATTGATTACCTTACAGCAAAAGGCGAAAAGGTTGGTCTTGTTAAAGTTCGTCTTTACAGACCATTCTCAGCTAAAGCATTCTGCGAAGCAATTCCAGAAACAGCAAAGAAGATTGCAGTTCTTGACAGAACAAAGGAACCTGGTTCAATTGGTGAACCTTTATTCCTTGATGTAATCGCTGCTCTTAACGAAATGGGCAGAACAGCTAAGGTTTGTGGTGGTCGTTACGGTCTTGGTTCAAAAGACACACCTCCATCAAGTATCTTTGCAGTTTACGAGCATCTCAATGCTGAAACACCTGCTCGTCAGTTTACACTTGGTATTCACGACGATGTTACTCACTTGTCACTTGAAGAGAAACCAGCTCCAAACACAGCTGCAGAAGGCACAATCGAATGTAAATTCTGGGGTCTTGGCGGTGACGGTACTGTTGGTGCTAACAAAGACTCTATCAAGATTATCGGTGACCATACAGACAAATATGTTCAGGCTTACTTCCAGTATGACTCAAAGAAAACAGGTGGTATTACAATTTCTCACCTTCGTTTCGGTGACAAACCTATCAAGAGCCCATACTACATAAACAAGGCTGACTTCGTAGCTTGCCATAACCCATCTTATGTTGAAAAAGGCTTCAAGATGGTTCAGGATGTTAAGCCAGGCGGTGTATTCCTTATTAACTGCCAGTGGAGTGCTGACGAACTCGCAAGCAAACTTAACGCTGAAACAAAGAGATATATTGCTCAGAACAACATTCAACTTTACACAGTTAACGCTATTGACCTTGCTGCTCAAATCGGTCTTGGCAAGCGTACAAACACTGTTCTTCAGTCTGCTTTCTTCTCACTTGCTAAAGTTCTTCCTGTTGAAGAAGCTATCGGCTATATGAAAGAAAAAGCTCAGAAGTTCATGAAGAAAGGTAAAGAAATCGTTGAAATGAACGAAAAGGCAATCGACGCAGGTGCTACAGCATATGTTAAGATTGATGTACCTGCAGATTGGGCTAACGCTACTGATGATGCAACAGCAGTTGCTTCTAAGGGTGCAGAAAAACTTGTTAAGATGGTTGACAACATCATGCTTCCAGTAGGCAAGATGGACGGTGACTCAATTCCTGTTTCAACATTTATGGACCATGTTGACGGTCAGTTTGAACAGGGTGCTGCTGCTTATGAAAAACGCGGTGTTGCAGTTATGGTTCCTGAATGGGAAGCAAGCACTTGTGCACAGTGTAACAAGTGTTCTTATGTATGTCCACACGCTACAATTCGTCCATACCTTCTTACTGAAGAAGAAGCTGCTAATGCTCCTGAATGTGCAACAATCGTTGACAAGAAGGCAGGTAAAGGCAAGGGCGTTTACAAGTACTCACTTGCAGTTTCTCCACTTGACTGTATGGGTTGTGGAGTATGTATCGGTGTTTGTCCTACAAACTCACTTAAGATGGTATCTCGTGAATCTCAGGACTACAAGCAAGAAGCATTCCAGTACATGGTTGAAAATGTAACAGTTAAAGATGATGTTGCTGATAACACAGTTATCGGTAGCCAGTACAAGACTCCACTTCTTGAGTTCTCAGGCTCATGTGCAGGTTGTGCTGAAACAGCTTACGCAAGACTTATCACACAGCTCTTTGGTGACAGAATGTACATTTCAAATGCTACAGGTTGTTCATCAATCTGGGGTGGTCCTGCTGCTACATCACCATACACAGTAAATAAAGATGGTCACGGTCCTGCATGGGCTAACTCACTCTTTGAAGATAACGCTGAACACGGTTACGGTATGTACCTTGGTCAGAAAGCAATCAGAAATCGTCTTATCGATGATGTTAAGGCTATTGTTGACAGCTGCAAAGCTCCTGCAAATGTAGTTGAAGCTGCTAACGAATACCTTGCAACTCTTGAAGATGGTAGCAAGAATACAGCTGCTACAGAAGCTCTTGTTGCTGCTCTTGAAGGTTTCGATTGCGATTGCGATATGAAGAAAGACATTCTTGAAAACAAAGAATACCTTTCAAAGAAATCTGTATGGATTTTCGGTGGCGACGGTTGGGCATACGACATCGGTTTCGGTGGTGTTGACCATGTTCTTGCTGCTGGTGAAGATGTAAACATTATGGTATTTGATACTGAAGTTTACTCAAATACAGGTGGTCAGGCTTCTAAGGCTTCTAACATTGGTCAGGTTGCACAGTTCGCTGCTGCAGGTAAAGGCATTGCTAAGAAGAGCCTTGCTGAAATCGCAATGAGCTACGGTTATGTTTATGTAGCACAGATTGCTATGGGTGCTGACAACAACCAGACAATTAAGGCTATTACAGAAGCTGAAGCATACAATGGTCCATCAATCATTATCGCTTACGCTCCTTGTGAAATGCACTCAATCAAGGGCGGTATGGTTAACTGCCAGGCTGAAATGAAGAAGGCTGTTGACTGCGGTTACTGGAATATGTTCCGTTACAACCCAGCTCTCAAGGCACAGGGCAAGAACCCATTCACAATTGATAGCAAAGAAGCTAAAGCAAGCTATAAAGAGTTCCTTATGAACGAGGCTCGTTATTCATCACTTTCTCGTGCATTCCCAGAAAGAGCAGAAGTTCTCTTCGCAAAAGCTGAAGAAACAGCAAAAGAAAGATATGAACACCTCACTCGTCTTCAGGCTCTCTATGCTCCAAAAGAAGACTAATTAAAAGTTTTCATATAACAATAAAAGGACCTCACTCGAAAGAGTGGGGTCCTTGATTTTTTATCAGTCAGACAAATTTGAGTTTGTCGAATTCGCATAAAAGGGCGAGTTAAATTCCTCGCCCTAAATGACTATTATTTCTTAATGACCTTTATATACACATAAGCTGGGATTGCAAGGAAAATAATCCATGCTATTCCCCAAAGGTGGAGCGTAACGCCCAACGCTATGTAAAGTGACACTGCAAGAAAGATTGCTGCAACGGTTGAGAAAATAATTGACAATAGTTTTCTATCTTCAAAGCACAATGACAATGCAGAGAATGTGTAACCTAACACAAGTGGGAACAAAACCCACATTAAAGCCCACCAGAATACGCCTAATATTATTCCGCCACCAACATAAACTGCGATTGCACCAAGGAATAAAAGCGGTGCTTTTTTAAGGTTTTGCTTGCCCTTAATCTGTTTTGCACTCAACTGTTTCTTTGTTGCTTGTGGCTCTGTTTTTTCTGCTTTTGGCTCATTATTACCTAAAAGCTCATCAAGAGTTACACCGTAAACTTCTGCAAGAGCGATAAGGTTATCAGTATCAGGTGAAGCCTCTGCCCTCTCCCATTTTGAGATTGACTGTCGGCTAAGTCCTAATTTTTCTGCAAGTGCTTCTTGTGATAATTTGTGTTCTTTGCGGAGTTCTACTAATCTGTCTGCTAATTTGATGTTCATTTTAATCAGCCTTTCTTATATTACGGGCGATTCGTGAATCGCCCCTACACGCAGGCGTGGAAGCCTGCCACTACGCGTTACCTGTTAAGCGGTCTTTGTTTTCAATCCAGAACTTTTGGTGTTCATCATAAGTTTTTGAATATTTTGCCTCATAAGGTGGGACAGTGCCAATAATGAAATACAAATAATCTGTATCAGCAGGGTTAATTGCTGCATTTATGGACTCTATACCGGGACTACAAATAGGGCCTGCCATAAGTCCTTTACAACGGTAAGTATTATAATAGTATTTGAAATGGTCTATTTTTTCGGGATAAATATATTCAATTACACCTGTGCAGTATTTTACTGTTGGGTCACATTGAAACATCATACCCGCGTGAAGTCGATTGTGAAGAACAGAAGAAATCATTGGCCTCTGTTCAGGTAATAAAGCCTCTTTTTCAATAAGAGATGCAAGTGTGAGAATTTCGTGAAGATTAAATCCACTATTCTGAACACTCATCATAAAAGTATCATTAAAAACTTGTTTTGTTCCGTTTAAGAACATTTTTATAATATCTTCAACTGTTGCGTTTTCAGGAATATCATAAGTTAAGGGGAAGAAATATCCTTCAAGATAAAAACATACATTTTTTGCATTCTGCAAGTCGTTCAAGAATGGATATGCAGATAAATCAAGCCAATTTTTATAATTTTGGCAAGCGTCTATAAACTCTTTTGATGTGCAAAGGCCTTTTTCCTCTAAAAGCCAAGAAATACGGACAAGTGTATAGCCCTCAGGAATTGTAACTTTTACAGTTGGCACCTGAGTAGTTGTTTCAGTTGTGATTTCAGTAGTACTTTCGGTAGTGCTTTCTGTAGTGGATTCTGTTGTACTTTCAATATTTTCTTCTGTATTACAAGATGCAAAACTAATTACCAATGCAAAAACAAGTAACAACGAAACAAATCTTTTAACCATAACTATCCTTTCTTTTTTACAATATTATATGAAAATTACTTAATTTTACAAAAACGGGAAGTACAATTTTTAAGTTGTACTCCCCGTCATTTTTAGTTATTCAAGAAATCAATATTTCTTTCTTGCCACATAAGATGTGTGGAGAATTTCGTGTGCCTTATGGCTACCTGGTTTACCAAGATATTCTGTATAAAGAGTCTTGATAGCTTCGTTTTCGTGAGATTTTCTTACAGCATTGTTTCTGTCAGCTGTGTAAAGAGCTTCTGCACGACGAGCTTTAAGGTCAACGAAGTTGCGAACAACAGCGTGCTGAATTGGCTGACCGCCACCGTTAATACAACCGCCTGGGCAACCCATAATCTCGATGAAGAGATATTCGCTTGTGCCGTCCTTAACTTTGTCCATAAGAACTTTAGCGTTCTTTGTACCTGATGCTACTGCAACCTTAATCTTCTTGCCTGCAACATCATATTCAGCTTCCTTAACACCTTCCATACCACGAACTTCTGTGAAGTCAACGTTTTCAAGTGTTTCGCCTGTAAGTTTTTCAACTGCTGTACGAAGAGCTGCTTCCATAACACCACCAGTTGCACCGAAGATTGTTGATGCACCTGTGCTTTCGCCGAATGGATTGTCAAACTGTTCATCAGGAAGATGACGGAAATAGATACCTGCACTCTCAATCATTCTTGCGAGTTCTCTTGTAGTAAGAGCGATATCTACATCAGGATAACCTGAAGCTGCCTGGTCGTCACGCTTTGTTTCAAACTTTTTAGCTGTACAAGGCATAATACCAACAACTACCATATTCTTAGGGTCAATTCCCATCTTTTCAGCGTAGTATGTCTTCATAACTGCACCAAACATCTGCTGTGGTGATTTACAGCTTGAAAGATGAGGAATCTGTTCTGGATAGTAGTGTTCACAGTACTTAATCCAACCTGGTGAGCAAGATGTAATCATTGGAAGTGTGCCACCATTCTGAACTCTTTCGATAAGTTCGTTAGCTTCTTCCATAATTGTAAGGTCAGCTGCGAAGTCTGTATCAAATACTTTATCGAAACCAAGACGACGAAGTGCTGCAACCATTTTGCCTTCAACATTTGTACCGATGTGCATACCGAATGCTTCACCAAGTGTTGCACGGATTGAAGGAGCTGTCTGAACAATAACGAACTTTTCAGGGTCGTTGATTGCTTCAAGAACTTTATCTGTATCGTCTTTTTCTACGATAGCACCTGTTGGGCAGTTTACGATACACTGACCGCAAGAGATACAAGAAACATCTGCAAGGTCCTTATCAAATGCAGAACTTACATGAGTATCAAAACCACGAGCGTTAGCACCGATAACTGAAATACCCTGCTGGTCACAAGCTGCGATACAACGACGGCAAAGGATACACTTATTGTTATCTCTTACCATATGTGCTGCTGAATCGTCAAAGTTGTAACGAATCATTTCACCATCATAACGGTCTTCAATATCTACACCGAATTCCTTGCAAAGCTGCTGAAGCTCGCAAGTTCCGCTGCGTACACAAGAAAGACATTTTCTGTCATGGTTTGAAAGGATAAGTTCAAGAGTTAATTTTCTTGAATGTCTAACCTTTTCTGTATTTGTGAAGATTTCCATTCCCTCATTTACAGGGAAAACGCAAGCAGCAACAAGGCTTCTTGCACCCTTAACTTCTACCATACACATACGGCAAGCACCAATTTCATTGATGTCCTTAAGGTAGCAAAGTGTAGGGATTTCAATACCTGCATAACGAGCAGCTTCAAGGATTGTGCTACCCTTAGGTACTGTATAAGGTTTATTGTTAATTTTAATATTTACCATTATTTTGCACTCTCCTTACTTCTTAATAATTGCACCGAATTTACATGAATCCATACAAACTCCGCACTTGATACATTTATTGCTGTCAATAACATGTGGATTCTTAACTGTACCGCTGATTGCACCAACTGGGCACTTTCTTGAGCAGAGTGTACAACCTTTACATGCGTCAGCAACGATTTCATATTTAACAAGTTTCTTACAAACGCCTGCTGGACAAGTCTTATCAACAACATGAGCAATATACTCATCGCGGAAGAATTTAAGAGTTGCAAGAACAGGGTTTGGAGCTGTCTGACCAAGACCGCAAAGTGAATTTTCTTTGATGTAGTAGCAAAGTTCTTCAAGTTCGTCAAGGTCTTTAAGAGTTGCTTTACCGTCAGTAATCTTTTCAAGCATTTCACGAAGTCTCTTTGTACCGATACGACAAGGAGTACATTTACCGCAAGATTCATCAACTGTGAAGTCAAGGAAGAACTTAGCAATGTCAACCATACAGTTGTCTTCGTCCATTACGATAAGACCACCTGAACCCATCATACAGCCGATTGCTGTAAGGTTATCGTAGTCGATTGGTGTATCCATAAGAGATGCAGGAATACAACCACCTGAAGGACCACCTGTCTGAGCAGCCTTGAATTTTTTACCGTTTGGAATACCGCCACCGATTTCTTCGATAACTTCACGGAGTGTTGTACCCATAGGAACTTCAACAAGACCTGTGTTGTTAATCTTACCACCGAGAGCGAAAACTTTTGTACCCTTTGATTTTTCTGTACCCATTGATGCGAACCAATCAGCACCCTTGAGAATAATCTGAGGAACATTAGCAAATGTTTCAACATTGTTTTCAACTGTAGGTTTGCCGAAAAGACCTTTAACTGCTGGGAATGGTGGACGAGGTCTTGGCTCACCACGGTTACCTTCGATTGAAGTCATAAGAGCTGTTTCTTCACCGCAAACGAATGCACCGGCACCGAGACGGATATGAAGGTCAAAGTCGAAACCTGAATTGAAAATATTTTTACCTAAAAGACCATATTCTTTAGCCTGGTCAATAGCAATCTGAAGACGATTAACTGCGATTGGGTATTCTGCACGAACATAAACATAACCCTCAGTAGCACCTACTGCATAACCACAAATAGCCATAGCTTCAATAATACAATGTGGGTCACCTTCAAGAACTGAACGGTCCATGAAAGCACCTGGGTCACCTTCGTCAGCGTTACAAACAACATATTTCTGGTCTGCAGCATTAGCAGCACAGAAACTCCACTTAAGACCTGTTGGGAATCCGCCGCCGCCACGACCACGAAGACCTGATTCTTTAATTACATTGATAACATCTTCAGGTTTATATTCTGTCAAGCACTTAGCAAGAGCCTGATAACCGTCATAAGCTATGTACTCATCGATATTTTCTGGGTCAATAACACCGCAGTTACGAAGAGCAACACGCTCCTGCTTAGCATAGAATTTTGTGTCGTTAAGAGATTTAATCTCATCTGTTGTTACAGTCTCATCATAGAGAAGTCTTGTAACAATTCTACCCTTAAGAAGATGTTCTTCAACGATTTCAGGAATATCTTCAACCTTAACCTGTGAATAGAAACTTCCTTCAGGATAAACAATCATAATTGGGCCGAGAGCACAAAGACCAAAACAACCTGTTCTGATAACTTTGATTTCTTCGCTTAATCCTTTTTCAGCAATCTGAGTTTCTAAAGCCTCAATAATTGCTGCACTGTTTGAAGAGGTACAGCCGGTACCGCCGCAAACAAGTACATGTGAACGATACATTATGTTTCCTCCTTATTTGATAGCACTAACTGTGTATTCAGCAACAGGGTTACCGTTAACGATATGGTCATTAACAACCTTTGCTACTTTATCAGCAGTCATTTTTACATAAGTTACTTTTTCTTTACCTGGCTGAATTACTTCAACGATAGGCTCGTACTGGCACATACCGATACAACCTGTCTGTGAAACTGTAACGCCTTTAAGGTTTCTTTTTGCAACTTCATCAACGAATGCATTAAGAACAGGACGAGCACCTGCTGCAATACCGCAAGTAGCCATACCAACAACGATACGAATTGCATCGTCACCTGTATCTTCACGAACTGTCATTCTCTGCTTTGTTGCTTCTTTAATAGCCATAAGTTCTGCAAGAGTTTTCATTTATAGAGCACCTCCGTGTTTTCTGTAATAAAATCTTTAAGCCACTGTGAAACTTCATAAGTATCAAGTGGAACATCGCCCAATATCGCTTTGATTTCGCGGGTATCACAAACGAATTCTTTTTCGTTGACAATGTGTTTATAAACAAAGTCACGGTCAGTATTCATTGTTATAAGCATCTGTATTGTTGACGACACATCACCAAGTGGTGTGAAATCAACACTATCAGTTTTGAAATAAGCACGAACTTCAGTACCAACACCGAGTTCAGATTTTATTTCAAGACTGCCCCCTGTTTGTTCTGCTGCCATCTTAAAAAGCGGAATACCCATACCAACTTTTCTTGTTGTTCTTGTTGTAAAGAATGGGTCGATTACACTTTTTACTTGTTCTTCACTCATACCCTTACCATTGTCATAAATGCCAATGAGCAGTGTGTAGTCAGTTGTGTTTTCGCTGACTTCAATAGTAATAAGTGAAGCACCGGCAGATATTGAATTTTGGGCAATATCTAAAATGTTAAGAGATAATTCTCTCATTATGCCATGTATTTTTCAAGGATACCAGGGATATCATCGCCAACAAGTTTACCGTAAACTTCGTCGTTTACTGTAAGAACAGGAGCGAGACCGCAAGCACCGATACAACGACAAGCTTCAAGTGAGAACTTACCGTCAGGTGTGCATTCGTCAGGACCGATACCAAGTTGTTCTGTAATCTTGTCAACAAGGTCCTGAGCACCCTTAACATAACAAGCTGTACCAAGACAAACTGAAATGTTGTACTGACCCTTTGGAGAAAGTGAGAACTGTGCATAGAAAGTTGATACTCCGTAAACCTTTTCAAGTGGAACATCCATACCCTCAGCAATCATAACCTGAACTTCATAAGGAAGGTAACCGTAGATACCCTGTGCTTCCTGCATTACATGCATAAGCATACTCTTGTCATCCTTATTCTTTTCAATGACAGCCTTGAGCTGTTCCTCTTGCTCTGGTGTTCCTGAAAACGGAATGGAACTTAATTTTTTGAGCATTTTGGAATTTCCTCCTTTTTTGATTATGGCGGGTAAAACCCACCCTCATTTAATAATTTCAATACCACGATTTTTACATAGCAGTATATGTTAAAATTATAACAAAGAACTAATGAAAAGTCGAGAGTTTTTTTGAATTTTTTATACTATTATAAGTAATATTGGCGATTAGCACATAAAATGTGGATTTCTTTTGTATTTATTAACTATTTCGCACCACATTTTTGAGCGTTTTTACCGCATTTTCAAGACTTTCAATCCCTACTGATGCAACTGAAAATGCAATTTCAGGAAAATCCTTGCGAGAGTTAGCGGGAATTAACAAAATCCCTTGATTTTCAGCCATTCTACAGAGGTCTTCTGTTGACAGATTTATATTAAATTTGCAACGGACATAGAGAGGTGAATTTGTTTTGAGAATTTCAACATTTTTCCCGAAATTTTCAACGAGTAAATCTGTTAAAATCTTTGATTTTTGCATATATAATTTTCGCGATTTTCGAATTTGTGCGTTTAAGTGTCCGTCACGGATATAACTGCAAAGTGCTATCTGGTCCGCCTTTGAAACTGTCTGGTTATAAAGATGTTTTTTCTTGTTATATTCGTTTATCAAAGACTGTGGCAAAATCATAAAACTTATTCGGATTGAGGGCAACAATAGTTTTGAAAATGTGCCTAAATACACAATATTTTCACCACCGTCAAGACCTTGCAAAGATGGTGTTGGGCGGTTAAAATATCTAAACTCGCTACCATAGTCATCTTCAATAATTAACTTACCTGTTATTCGTGCGTGCTCGGTCAAATCGAACCGGTCTTTTACACTCATAATATCGCCCCAACGGGTTGAGTATGACGGAGAGGTGTAAATAATATTACTTTTTTCACGGTTATCAGTTACACGAAATCCGTAATCGGTAAAAATTGCAGTACCCTGACGGTATGACAAGTCATCAAAACACACCGTTTTTTTACCCTTTAACAACGGGCAAAGAATATTGAGAAGTGTCTGCACGCCTGCACCAATTACAATGTTTTCTTCAGTACAAACACAGTTTCGGGTTTCTCTTGCATAATTTGCAATTTCTTTTCGCAAATCGTATTCCCCTTGTGGCTCGCCATAAAAAAGCAGTTTTTCAGTTTGTCTTAAAGCACTTTTTACATATCTTCGCCATATATCCATATTAAAACTTTCCGCATCAACACCCGCAGAAGCAAAGTCATATAAAATATGTGATTTTTCTTGTTTGTTTTCGTTTTTGATTTCTGCTTTTTTCATCGCATTTCCGCGTTTTGAAACATAGTAACCGCTTTGACTTTTCGGCAATATGTAACCGTCATCACACAAACACATATACCCTTGTTCAACGGTAGTTTTGCTCACATTTCGCTCATTAGAACAACGGCGGATTGATGGTAATTTGCTACCCTCCGGCAGTTTTCCGCTTTCGATTAAATTTTTGTAATAATCATAAATCTGCATATATAATTTTCGGTTTTTCACAGCAAACTGTCCCCTTAAAAATTCTAAAATTTGTATATTTTATTAAAGACACTTTTGTTATATTATATACCCGTAAAGTTCACAAATCAAGAGGTGAAAATGGTGAAAAGAATAGCAGTTATAAATGATATTTCCGGATTTGGAAAATGTTCACTTTCTGTGGCACTTCCAATTCTCTCAGCTATGGGTATTGAGTGTAACCCCGTACCTACTGCAATCCTTTCAAATCAAACGGGGTTTGATGATTTTTACTCTGTTGATTTTACAGAACATTTAACACCTTATATTGATGTGTGGAAAAAGCAAAACGCACAATTTGATGCTATTTTGACCGGTTTTCTTGGCAGTGAAAAGCAGGTTGATATTATTCTTGACTTTATTGACCTTTTTGGCAAAAATTCGCTTGTTTTTGTTGACCCTGTAATGGCTGACGATGGTGTGCTTTATGACACTTATGACGAAAAACTTTGCGAAAAGGTAAAGGCACTTACCAAAAAAGCAAATATTATTACCCCGAACCTTACTGAACTTTGTATTCTTTGTGGTGAAGATTACAACGAAGTAATTAAAAATTTAGAGGATGTTGGCGGTTTAGCCTCTTCTCTTTTATCTGAAACAACAAAAACAGTTATTGTAACAGGTGTTAAAACTGAATCCGCAATTACTAATATTATAGTTGAAAAAGATGGCTTGACTGTTGTAAGAACACCGCTTTTATATGGCAACTATTCAGGTACCGGCGACATTTTTTCAAGTGTTGTATGCGGTGGAATAGCAAACGGAAAATCCGTTACAGATGCGGTTACTCTTGCAACTGAATTCATTACAAAATCAATAAAAAGCACTCCAACAGAACTCGCTTATGAGCCTGACGGAGTGAATTTTCAAAAACATTTGGAGATGCTTATAAATGCGTAAAAAATCTCTTGTAAAAACTACATATACCGCTATTTTTACTGCGATTATTCTGCTTTCAACAACGCTTATTCAGTTTTCAACGGGGCTTGGTGAGGGGTACATTCATTTTGGCGATTGTTTTATTTATCTGACCGCTTGTATTTTGCCCTTCCCCTACTGCATAATTGCAGGTGCTCTTGGTGGTGCGTTGGCAGATATTCTTGGCGGTTTTGCAATATGGTCAATCCCCACAGCAATTATTAAGTTATTAATTGCTTTGCCATTTGCTATTGTTTGCAAAAAAGAAAAATCGGGGAAAATACTTAACAAGAAAACAGCGTTAATGCCCATAGTTTCGGGAGTTTTTACAATTCTCGGTTACTTTGTAGCAGAATGTTTTTTGTATTCAGTTGCATCGGCAACACTTTCGATAATCGGTAATACCATACAGGCAGTTGCAAGTGGGATTTTATTTTATATAACCGCAACTGCACTTGATAAAATCAACTTCAAAAGGAGAATAAATAATGGCTGATATTGTTTATACTTATGGAAATCAGGCTTATCTTAATATTACAAATGCTTGCCCTTGCAAATGCACTTTTTGTATTCGCAACAATGGAGATAGTGTTGGTGAGGCAACGACTTTATGGTTTGAGCATAGCCCATCATTAGACGAAATCAAGGCAGAAATCGATAAATTTGATTTCAGTAAATACAATAATTCAATTACAATTTGTGGCTATGGTGAGCCAACTTGTGCGTTGAACAATTTAATTGATGCTTGTAAATATTTAAAAGAAAAAGGCGTGAAAATCCGTCTTAACACAAACGGACTTTCAGATTTAATCAACAAAAGAGAAACTGCAAAGGAAATCTGTGAAGTTGTTGATAGTGTTTCAATAAGCCTTAATGCACCGACAAAAGAAAAATATAACGAGATTACTCGCCCATCTTTTGGCGAAAAATCGTTTGATGCTATGCTTAAATTCGCAAAAGAGTGTAAAGAATTTGGCACACCCGTAAAACTCACCGTCGTTGATGTAATCAGCAAAGAAGACATTGAAGATTGCAAAAAACTTTGCGAAGAAATCGGAATACCTTTAAGAGTCAGAGAATATACAGCAGAATAGAAAAATCCCCAAGGAATGTACCTTGGGGATTTCTCTTTAAGAAAGGTGTGAAAGGAAATTAAAACATGACCAAAATCACGATATAATCAAATTTATGCTACTGTTGTGTTTGAGTATTCAACAGTTTTTGCAGATGTGTGTAATCTTAAATGCTCACCACGAGCCACAGCCTTTTTGTGATTATGAATACGGATTGCACGACGGATATTACCAAGAACTATTCTCTTGATTGCCTGTTCAAAAGCGATAACCTTATCTTCGTGCATAAAGCCATAAACCAAAAGACCTGCTACCAATAATTCTATTAAAGTTGTAATTGCAAATGTTGTTGACATAAAATCTACCTCCAATATGTTCTGTTCGTACCGAACAAACTTGAACAAATGTTCTTTACAAGTCATATTATAGACCAAAATTTTCAAAAGTCAATACAAATGTTCGCAAAATTTTATATATTTAGTCCGTTTTTGCGGACACTATTTTCAATATTTTTGCAAGAATTTCCTTTTGTATTTACATATTAACACAATATATTGTGGCTGTCAATATATATTTATACTAAATGTGCGATTTTTACAAGTTTTTCAGTATTTTTGCAAAAATTTAGAAAAAAATATTTATTTTGTTCGGGTGTTCGGATGAAAAATTTTCAAACAATTAGACAAATTTGAGTTTATCGGGGTGTTTGAAAGACATCCTCTTTCCTCCCTCTGACGAGGCAGGTGGCAAAATCGAAGATTTTGACGGAGGGAGAGATAAAGTACTTAACGGCTCGTATCTCTCCCTCAGTCTCGCTAACGCTCGACAGCTCCCTCGTCAGAGGGAGCAAAAAAAAACAAACACATAAAACAGTTCGACAAACTCCAATTTGTATCACAAAAATTATTAAAAATATTAAAATACCTATTTATTATTTAATAAAAATGGTGTACAATATTATGGATAATGGGAAATTATATATAATTGTATTACTTAAGAGGTAAAATTATGTTTGTTGATATTGCTAAAATTAAAATTAAAGCCGGTGACGGAGGCAACGGTGCTGTTGCTTTTCATCGCGAAAAGTATATAAATGCCGGTGGCCCTGACGGTGGTGACGGTGGTCGCGGTGGCAACATTGTTTTCAAGGTTGACGATAATCTTTCTACCCTTGCTGATTTCCGTTACAAGAGAAAATACAAGGCAGAAACTGGTGCTAACGGTAGTGGCGGTAAGCGTAGCGGTAAACGAGGTAAAGATTTAATTATTAAAGTACCTCGTGGCACGATTATCCGTGAAGTTGAGAGCGGTGCTATTATGGCGGATATGTCAACTGATGATGAGTTTATTGGTGCTAAAGGTGGCAGAGGCGGTTGGGGTAACTCACACTTTGCAACATCTACCCGTCAGACTCCTAAATTTGCTAAAAACGGTGCTCCCGGAGAAGAATGGGAAGTAAGCCTTGAACTTAAACTTATTGCTGATGTTGGTCTTTTAGGCTTCCCTAATGTTGGTAAATCTTCATTCATTTCAGTTGTAAGTCAGGCAAAACCACTTGTTGGTGACTATCACTTTACAACAATTATCCCCGTACTTGGTGTTGTATCAATGGGACCCGAAAAAAGTTTTGTTATGGCAGATATTCCCGGTCTTATTGAGGGTGCTGCTGAGGGTATTGGTTTAGGTCACGAGTTTTTGCGTCATGTTGAGCGATGCAGAATGCTTGTTCACATTGTTGATGTTGCAGGTAGTGAAGGCAGAAATCCAATTGAAGATTTTGAAGCAATCAACGCAGAACTCGAAAAATTTAACCCTGAACTGTCATGTTGCCCACAGATTGTTGTTGGTAATAAAATCGACCTTGCAGAAGACGAGCAATTAGAAGAATTCCGCAAGTATATTGAGTCCCGTGGCTACGAATACTATGAAATGGTAGCACCTATTAAACACGGTACACAAGAAGTAATCAACGCAGTTGCCCGTATGCTTGACACACTCCCCCCTGTTAAACAGTATGAGCGTGAAGAAATACCAATGGAAGTTATTGCGAATAAATCTAACGATGGATTTACAATCACTGTTGAAGACGGTGTTTACATTGTTGAGGCTGAATGGATTTACAGAATCCTTTGCCAAACAGACCTTGACGACTATGAATCACTTCAGTATTTCCAGAGAGTTATTCAAGAGCGTGGAGTTATTCAGGCACTTATTGATAAAGGAATTCAGGAGGGCGACACAGTCAGCATCTATGATTTAGAGTTTGACTATGTTCCATAAATTATGAGATTATACGGTAAAGACATAAATGCAGATACAACAAGTCCTTTAACACTTGCCTTTGTTGGTGACGCAGTATTTTCACTTTACATTCGTGAAATGCTGGTAGTCGATGCCAACCGTCCCGTTGGCAAGTTACATACGCTTTCAGTTAAATGGGTTAAGGCAGAGGCACAAAGTAAGGGTATGAGAGCAATACTCCCCAAACTTTCGGAAAAAGAAACTGAAGTTTTTAAGCGTGGCAGAAATGCCCACACCTCTCACACACCTAAAAACCAAAGCGGATGTGACTATCATTACGCAACGGGTTTTGAGGCACTTGTAGGGTATTTGTATCTTAAAGACGAAACTGCCCGCCTTACCGAATTGCTTAATGAAGTTATCAAAGCAATCGGGACTGATGAGGGTGAAAAAACTTCAATCTAATGCAAAAGAGTTTTTTATTGATATACTTGTGTTCGCATTAGCAAGTGCAGTATATTCAGTTGCATTAAACTGTTTTCTTGCACGAAACAACATATTAAATGGTGGATTTACGGGAATTGCTACAATTCTCAACTACCTTTTTGAAATACCTATAGGCATTACAATTTTTATAATGAACGCTCCACTTCTTGTAATATCTTTCAGAAAACTTGGTGCAAAATTTGTATTTCGCACTTTTTTGGTGATTGCAATTTCATCGGCACTTATTGACCTTGGTGTTTTTCTGCCGATTTATAAAAACGATTTATTGCTTTCATCAATTTTTGGTGGTGTACTTTCAGGATTTTCACTTGGCATAATATTTCTTCGCAACGCTACAACGGGCGGAGTTGACATTATTGCAAAACTTATAAAACTTCGACACCCACACATTACAATTGGTAAATCAATTTTCTTGCTTGATGCTTTTGTAATTGCTTTAGGTGGAATTGTTTACGGAAACCTTGAGTCAATGCTTTATGCGGTAGTGGGGATTTTTGTGAGCGTGCAAGTACTTGACTATATTATTTACGGAATAAGTCACGGTTCCATGATTTTAATAGTTAGTGAGCATAACGACAAAATCCGCAATATGATTATAAATGACCTTAACCGCGGTGTAACTGTATTAAAGGCACAAGGCGGTTATTCCGGCGAAGATAAAAATGTTCTTTTGTGTGCTTGCTATGATAATCAAACGCACAAACTAATTAAGAAGATTAAATCCGCTGATGAAAATGCTTTTTTCATTGTTACACAATCAAAGCAGATTCTTGGTAACGGATTCAGAAATAGTATTTAATTCATTTTATGAGGTTAATATATGAAGAAACAAAACATCCGAAACTTTTCAATTATCGCTCATATCGACCACGGAAAGTCAACTCTTGCAGACAGACTTTTGGAACTTACCGAAACTGTTGCAAAGCGTGATATGACCGAGCAATTACTTGACAATATGGACCTTGAGCGTGAGCGTGGTATTACCATTAAAGCACATGCGGTTAAGCTTGACTACAAGGCACAAGATGGTGAGACTTACGAACTTAATCTTATTGACACCCCAGGCCATGTGGACTTCAATTACGAGGTTTCCCGTTCACTCGCTGCTTGTGAGGGTGCAGTGCTTATAATTGACGCATCACAAGGTGTTGAGGCACAAACACTTGCTAATACATATTTAGCACTTGACCACGACCTTGAGTTAGTGCCTGTTATTAACAAAATCGACTTACCTGCCGCTGACCCAGACAGAGTTGCAAACGAGGTTGAAGAGGTTATTGGTCTTCCTTGTGACGAAGCTCCTCGCGTTTCTGCAAAAACAGGTGAGAATATTGGTGCAGTACTTGAAAGTATTGTTAATCTTGTACCACCACCTGAGAATAATGACGATAAGCCACTTCGAGCCCTCGTATTTGACTCGGTTTATGACAGTTACAAAGGTGTTATTGTTTATGTTCGTGTTATGGACGGTAAAATTAAACCGAGTGACACAATGCGAATGATGGCAACGGGTGCTGAATTTACTGTTGTTGAAGTTGGTTATATGCGACCAAACGCTATGGAGCCACAAAAAGAACTTACATCAGGTGAAGTTGGTTACATTACTGCGTCAATCAAAACAGTTAGTGATGCTCGTGTTGGTGACACAGTTACTACTGCCGAAAACCCTGCAAGTGAGGCGTTAGCAGGATATCGAAAAGTTAATCCTATGGTTTTCTGTGGTGTTTATCCTGCTGACGGTGCTGACTATGAAAACCTTCGTGAAGCACTTGAAAAGTTGCAGTTAAATGATGCTGCACTTTCTTTTGAGCCTGAAACTTCGGGTGCTTTAGGTTTTGGTTTCCGTTGTGGTTTCCTTGGTCTTTTGCACCTTGAAATCATTCAGGAAAGACTTGAACGAGAATACAATCTTGACCTTGTTACAACAATTCCAAGCGTTATTTATAAAGTTCACCTTACAAATGGTGATGTGATTGAAATTGACAACCCCAGCCACTATCCTGACCCTGCAGTAATCGACTACTGCGAAGAGCCAACAGTTGAGGCACATATCTATGCACCACCTGAATACATTGGTGCTATTATGAATCTTTGTCAGGACAGACGCGGTGTCTATGTGAATACTACTCACCTGGCTTCTGACCGTGTTGATTTGCATTACATTTTACCACTTAATGAAATCATTTACGATTTCTTCGACGTGCTTAAATCTCGCACTCGTGGTTATGCATCATTTGACTATGAAATGAGTGATTATCAGCGTTCAAGTATTATTAAACTTGATGTACTCCTCAACGGTGATATTATTGACGCACTTTCATTTATGATTCATAGTGAAAAAGCGTATGCAAAGGCTCGTAGAATTGCAGAAAAACTTAAAGATAATATTCCACGCCAGATGTTTGAAATCCCTATTCAGATGGCTATTGGTGGTAAAGTTATTGCCCGTGAAACTGTTAAAGCTATGCGAAAAGATGTTCTTGCAAAGTGCTATGGCGGTGATATTACCCGTAAAAAGAAATTACTTGAAAAACAGAAGGAAGGTAAAAAGCGTATGCGTCACTTCGGTACGGTTGAAGTACCGCAAGAGGCATTTATGGCTGTGCTTAAACTTGATGATGAATAAAGAAATTTTTGAAAAACTTAAAGAATTAGAAATTGAATACAAAAAAATTGAGCACCCTGCTGCATTCACAATGGAAGAAATTGAAGAATATCACCTTACTGAAAATGGTCATATTCCTAAAAATCTTGTTCTTCGTGATGTTAAGGGTACTCGCAATATGCTTGTTGTACTTCACGGTGACAAACGAGCAAATTTACAGTTAATCCGTGCAGAAATTGACTCAACAAAGTTAAGTTTTGCGTCTGACGAAAGATTAGATAGATACTTAAAGGTTGAAAAAGGTTCTGTGTCACCTTTCGGTGTTATCTATGACACAGAAAAGGAACTTGAAATCTATTTTGACGCAGATTTGAAGAAAGAAGAAATTGTTGGTTGTCACCCTAACGACAACACCGCAACTGTTTTCTTAAAATTCAACGACCTTGTAAAATATGTGAAATCTTGTGGTCACACAATCAGTTACATTAAAGTATGAAGAACATAGGACTTTATTTACATATTCCATTTTGCAAATCTAAATGCCCATACTGTGATTTTTACTCTTTTTCGGGCAAAGATGCACAAAAAGACGAGTATACAAGGGTTTTGAAGGATAAGATTTTGTCAAGTATTTCTACTTTACAGAATGATAGCAGTTGTAAATCAGATACCCTTTACATTGGTGGCGGAACTCCGTCAGTTTTAGGAGCAAAAAATCTTGCAACCCTTGTAAATGCGTGTAATTCGGGATTTTTAACAGATGATGCAGAAATCACGGTTGAGTGTAATCCTTATGGGTTAGATGAAGATTTTTTCAAGATTTTATACGATTGTGGCGTAAATAGACTTTCATTAGGACTTCAATCTGCAGTTGATAGTGAAAGGCGAATTCTTGGCAGATTAAGTGATAGAAATCAAGTTGAAAAGGCGGTTAATACTGCTCAAAAAGTAGGTTTTAACAACATTACTCTTGATGTTATGTTAGGTGTACCAAATCAGACAGAACAAAGTCTTAACGAAACATTAGATTTTTGCATTTCCCTTGGTGTGCCACACATTAGTGCGTATATGCTTAAACTTGAAGAGAACACTCACTTTTATAAAAATCAACACAAATACAGTTTTCCTGACGACGATTTGACTGCCGATTTGTATTTACAAATGTGTGAAGCCCTTGAAAATCAAGGCATTATGCAATATGAAATCTCAAACTTTGCTAAAAAGGGATTTGAAAGTCGTCACAATCTTAAATATTGGCATTGTGAAGAATATTTGGGACTTGGACCGTCTGCACATTCATTTTTAGACGGTAAGCGTTTCTATTTTGACCGTGATTTTCAGGCATTTATGAATGGCAACTCCCCTATTGACGATGGTTTTGGTGGAGATTTCACAGAATATGCAATGCTTAATCTTCGTTTAGTTGAAGGCTTAAATGAAAGTAAAGTTTTAGAGCGTTTTGGTCATAAAATCCCACAAGAGATGTATAAAAAATCACAGATTTTCATTGATAATGGGTATATGACCAAAAATGAAAATAGTTTAGCATTGACACGAAAAGGATTTTTAATGTCCAATACAATATTGGCGGAGATATTATAAGAGGTCTGAGAAAATGAGAGAATATGCCAACGATGGCAACAAATATTTGTTACCAGTAAAAATCAAATTATTTACTCCAATTATAATACTTGAAAAACTATTTGTGTTTGCAATGCTTGGTGGATTTATTGATGTTTTAGCTTTATTTGTTATACGACAAGGATTTAATAACATTACCCATAAAGACATACTTGTTTGTGTAGGTATTTTCTTGATTTTCGCAATAATTTTTATTGTTAGTTCTCTTTCAGCACATATATTGGTTGATGACGAGAAATTTCAACACAAGTCCATTGGTGGCACAAAAACAATTTATTGGTCTGAAATTGATGAATTACAAATTAGTATTCAAGATATATATAGTGGAATGACACGAGGAATAAAACATTCACAGGGAAAAAGCATAGAACTCGAATTCAATAAAGTGAATAATAAACAATCTAAATACTTTATAAGTTGTTTCAAGGGAACTAATATAAATCCTGATATGCTTAAAAACTCAATCTTGTATACTTACGGTAAATATAAGGGTGTGGATTTATGATTTGGTTTTACAAGTTAATAGCATTTATTCTTGCACTTTTTATTTATTCACCTGCAAGTGAGGTTGCGTCTTACACCACATTCCAAGATAATGCAAAACTTACTTTTACTGTGCTTTCTGATGTGCATCTTGAGGGTAATAACGAAGACCGTTTTAACCTTTTCGGCGAGGGAATACGCGATATAAATGCTAACAAATCAAACGATTTCATTGTTTTTCTTGGTGACAACACAATGAATGGTCAGGTTGTGGAGTTAAGTGCTTTTTACAGTATTCTTGACGAGTACAACAGTATTGATACATATATGGTTACGGGCAATCATGACCTTTGCCCAAGCGACTATAACACCGGCGATTATGAAGATTTGCGTGACCGTTTTTTCAAGTATAAAAACGAATATAGTAAAACCCAATATGAAGATAGCGTTTATTACAGCGTAAATATTTCTGACGAGTTTCAGCTTATTGTATTAGGCTCGGAGTCTGACGCAGGAATACAAGAAGATATTTCTGACGAACAGTTAAATTGGCTTGAAAGCGAACTGAAAACAGCAAAAGATAGTGGAAAAATTGTATTTATTTTTAACCACTACCCACTCAATAACACTTGGGCAGATGTTTGGAGTGAAGGTCATATTGGTGAAGACAGTGACCGCGTTTATGAAATCTTAAAAAACGCACAGACACAAATCCTTTATTTTTCAGGACATTTGCATATGGGTTATTATGACGATAAACGAGAAGTTGTTTATGATGATAATGTTACCTTTATAAATGTTGCAGGATTCGGTGTTGACAACACTGACGGTGACGCAGATATACAGCACAACGGTACAGGACTTCAGGTTGAAGTATATGAAGATAACATTTTAATTCGTGTGCGCGATTTCGCAGTACACAAGTGGCTGGACATTGAATACAGAGTTGAATTATATAAAGAATATAAATAAGGAAAATACTTATGAAAATTATTGGTCTTACGGGGCTTACGGGTGCAGGTAAAAGCACCGTTGCACAAAAGTTGATGGCATACGGTTGTTACCATATTGATGCTGACAAAGTTGCCCGTGAAGTTATAAACAACAATGAAAATGTCAAAAATAAGTTAAAAGAGCGTTTTGGTAGTGATGTTATAAATACAGATGGCACTACAAACCGTCCATTACTTGCTTCCCGTGCTTTTGCTGACGAAGAAAGCACAAACGCATTAAATGAAATTACTCACCCTGCAGTAATTGAAGAAATAAAATCTATAATTAAAGATATGGCAGAAGTGGGGTATCGTGGTATAATAATTGATGCAATTGCACTTTTTGAGAGCGGATTAGACTCTCTTTGTGATTTTAATGTTACAGTTGTTGCACCAAAAGAAATCCGACTTGAACGCATTATGAAACGCGATAACATTACAGAAGAAAAAGCACTTGAGCGAATAAACGCACAAAAAGACGAGAGTTTTTTCACTAATAAAGCAGATTTTGTATTGTGGAATTACCCACCTTATGATATAAATGTAGAAATAAAACCAATCACATTACAATTAGGTATATAACCGAAAGGAGAAAATATTATGGACTTAAATGAAATGAAAAAAGAACTTTTTTATGAGCCAAAACACGCTATGGAAACAGTAAGTGACGAAGTAGTTAAACTTGCTGACGATTTCTGCGAAGGCTACAAAAGTTATCTTGACGAGGCAAAAATTGAGCGTGAATCTGTTGAATTTTTTGTAAAAGAAGCAGAAAAACGCGGTTACACAGAGTTTGAAAATACTAAAAAATATAATGCTGGTGACAAAGTTTACTTCAACAATCGCGGTAAGGCAGTTATTCTTTGCGTTATGGGTAAAAAAGATATTAGCGAGGGTGTAAAAATCTCTGCTGCACACATTGACTCGCCTCGTCTTGACCTTAAACCAAATCCACTTTATGAAGATTCTTCACTTGCGTATTTCAAAACTCACTACTACGGTGGAATCAAGAAATACCAATGGACTGCAATTCCTTTGGCACTTCACGGTGTTGTTGTTAAAGCAAATGGTGAAAGCGTAAAAGTTACAATCGGTGAAGATGATAACGACCCTCAGTTTGTAGTTACTGATTTACTTCCACATCTCGCACAAGAACAAATGAAACAGACAATGAGCGAGGGCATTAAAGGTGAGCAACTTAATATTCTTATCGGTTCTCGTCCATTCTCAAAAGACGAGGGTAGTGAAAAGGTTAAACTTAACATTATTAAAATCCTTAACGAGAAATACGGTATTACTGAGGGCGATTTCTTAAGTGCCGAACTTGAACTTGTACCTGCATTCAAGGCTCGTGATATTGGTCTTGACAGAAGTTTAATCGGAGCTTACGGTCATGACGACAAGGTTTGTGCATACCCTGCTGCACAAGCAATTTTCAATATTGAAAACCCTGAATACACTTGCCTTACAGTGCTTACTGACAAAGAAGAAATCGGCTCTGACGGTAACACAGGTCTTAACTCATCATATATGAAATACTTTATTTCTGACCTTGCAAAAATGGGCGGAGTTGAACCTTGGCGAGTAATGTCAAAGTCAGAATGTCTTTCTGCTGATGTTAACGCAGCATTTGACCCAACATTCCCGGAAGTGAGTGAAAGAAAGAACTGCTCATTTGTAAACAATGGTGTTGTTATTACAAAATATACAGGTTCTCGTGGTAAGAGTGGTACTTCTGACGCATCTGCTGAATATATGGGTAAAATCCGTAGAATGCTCAATGCAAACGATGTTGTATGGCAGATTGGTGAACTGGGCAAAGTTGACGCAGGTGGCGGCGGAACAGTTGCTATGTATGTTGCTAACCTTGATATTGACACAATTGACCTTGGTGTGCCAGTACTTTCAATGCACGCACCGTTGGAAGTTGTTTCAAAACTTGATGTTTATATGGCTTACCGTGCATTTAAGGTGTTCTTTGAGCAAAAATAAATAGAGTGCAGAGTGCAAAATGCAGAACTCAGAGTTAAAGGCAGAGAAAATCTCTGCCTTTTTATTTTTGCCGTTCTGCACTCTACACTTTGCGTTCTGCACTTATAATAATATGGGTTGTGGTTGCTCTCTCGTTGCCAAAACTTCCCTGACAGTATCGGTAATATAATTAAAATCTGCTACGATTGAGTTTGGTTTGTTTATATGGTCATCTTGTCGCATAGGCACAAAGTAAATATTTTTACTGTTCATTAAAGTGCCAATATTTCGGGCACTTGTGCCGAGAGCATCGTTTGTTGAAACTGCAATTATTACGGGACGCTGATTTCTTAAATGTGCTTTTGTAGCAAGTGTTACGGAAGTGTCACTTATACCGTTTGCAAGTTTTCCAAGAGTGTTACCCGTGCAAGGTGCAATCACCAACACATCAAGCAACTGCTTTGGTCCAATTGGCTCTGCACCGCTTATTGTATATATTATTTTTTCTTTGCAAATCTGCTCAAATTCTTCGTTAAAATCTCGTGATTTGCCGAATCGTGTATCTGTTGTATATGCAGTATGGGACATTATAGGAATAACCCTGTAACCCTCATCTACAAGTTTTTTCATTTGTGGGATTACTTTCTTAAATGTGCAAAAGGAACCGCACAAGGCAAATCCCACAGTTTGTTTTTGCATTACTATTCCTCCCTTTGCAAGTAGTCTTGTATCTTTTTACCTATTATCTCCCCTGCGGTTTTTGGTGTATATTTACCGGGCAGACCGAATGCTTTAATTACATCTACACCGTTTTTACGCATAAGTTCAAAATCCATACCGTAAGGGGCAGAGGCAAGTTCAATAACTTTGCATTTTTCGTTTATGTTCTTGGCTGTTTCTTCTGTGAAAATCCCAAATGGGACTGTATTTATAATAATGTTAAATCGATGAGCAAGAGAAGAAAGTGTTGTTATGGGATGTGCTTTACACCCTTTTATATTTGCGTCTTCACGCTGTGAGCTGTTTCGTGCAAAAACAGTAACATTACAAGAAAGTGACGAAAGCAGATTTGCGGTTTCTTTTGCTACTCTGCCATAACCCGTAATTGCATATTCCCCCATTGGCAGTGCAAAATCAATATGCTCAAGAATTATTTTAAGAGTACCGAATGCAGTAAGCACCGCGTTTTTCTCAATAAATGCTTCATCATAGTAATCTATATAAGGAATATCCGTTTCACGAAGACGAGAAAGCAACTCACCCTTGACTATACCGCCAAACACAAGATTTTCTTTGCCGAGAAATGATAACAATCGGTCAATAGATATCTCTTTTTTAGAAAACGGCATATTTACGGTTTTTCCGTTTCGGGTTGCGGGCAGGGGCAATATGATTACAGAGGTTTCGTCAATCATACCTTTAAGTTTGTCTGTATCGTCATCCCAATCAAAAAGTCCGTAAGAAGAAACCGCAAACCCTTGCCCCGATAAATATTCTTTAAGATATTTTTGTCTTTTATCTCCACCAACTATTACAATATTTCTGTTTTTCATATACACTTCACCCTTCCCTTACAGTATTAGAATATGTTTTTTAATAAAAATTGGTGATTAGGTGTTTAATTTTTTTAGAAACTGTATTATAATGTAGTGTGGTGATAAAAATGAGTGATATTTCTAAAGTATTAAAATCAGTAAAAGTTATACATTTTATCGGTATCGGCGGTAGCGGTATGTGTCCACTTGCCGAAATTTTGCATAGCAAAGGCTACACTTTACAAGGCTCTGACAATAACGAAAGTTCTATTGTTGACCGTATTCGTAAAATGGGCATTAAAGTTATGATGGGACAGCGTGCTGAAAATATTGAGGGTGCAGAAATGGTTGTATATTCTGCTGCTATTTCAAAAGAAAACCCTGAACTTAAAGCAGCTTTAGATAGTGGTATTCCTACATTCCAAAGAGCAGAACTTTTAGGTGAAGTTTCCCGTCAATTTACAAACTGCATTGGCGTTTGCGGTACTCACGGTAAGACAACTGTAACTTCACTTACAGTACAAACAATGATTGAGGCAGGTCTTGACCCATCAGCTGTAATCGGTGGTAAATTACCACTTACAAACAGTTATGGTCGGGTTGGCAATACTGAAACTATCGTTATGGAATCCTGCGAATATCAGGACACATTTCTTCATATGTCACCTGATGTTGCAGTTATTCTCAATATTGATGAGGACCACCTTGAATACTTCAAGACAATGGAAAATCTTATTTTAAGTTTCACAAAATTTGCAAATTCTGCTACAAAAGCAGTAATTTACAACGGTGATGATGAAAACACCCTTAAAGCCATAAAAGACATTAAGGGCAAAGAAATGATTTCATTTGGATTTGACAGTAAAAATGATTACTATGCTGAAAACGTTAAAGAATACAAAGGTGCATTCACAAAATTTGATGTAATGTATAAGGGTGAAAAGTTAGGCTCGGTTGAACTTGCAATCCCCGGTATTCACAATGTACTCAACGCACTTGCAGCTATTGCATCTGCAATCTATTCAGGTGCAAAGTTTGAGGACTGCATTAAAGGATTACAGGAATTCAAGGGTGCAGGTCGCAGATTTGAAGACCTTGGCACATACAACGGCATTGATTTTATTGATGACTATGCCCACCACCCTGCTGAGCTCAAAGTCACACTTGAGGCGGCTATGAAAATGGGCTACAACACAGTTTGGGCAGTATTCCAGCCGTTCACATATTCAAGAACCGCTATGCATTTTGACGAATTTGTTGATGTGCTTAAAATTCCCGACCGTTGCGTTATGACTGAAATTATGGGTTCACGCGAAGTAAATACATATGATATTTACACTTCACAACTCGCTGAAAAAATTCCGAATTCAGTTTGGTTTAACACTCAAGAAGAAGTTGCCGAATATGTTGTGAAAAACGCAAAATCTGGAGATTTGGTGCTCACAATGGGTTGTGGCGACATTTACAAATCTGCATTTATGATGATTGAGAGACTTAAAAATGGTACAGTTTAATAATAGTTGGGACATTCTTTTAAAAGACGAATTTCAAAAGCCGTATTATCTCAATTTGAGAAAATTCTTGGTACAGGAATATAAAACTCAAACCATATACCCTCATATGAACAACATTTTCAATGCTTTGAAATATACAGATTATAAGGATGTTAAGGTTGTTATTTTAGGGCAAGACCCGTATCATCAGCCAAATCAGGCACACGGACTTTGTTTTTCTGTGCTTAAAGGCGTAAATCCCCCACCCTCATTACAGAATATGTATAAAGAAATTCACGCAGAGTATGGTTACCCAATTCCCACACACGGGGAACTTACATATTGGGCAAAGCAAGGTGTTCTTATGATGAACACAGTACTTACAGTCCGTGAAAGCCAACCAAACAGCCATAAAGGAATGGGTTGGGAAATCTTTACGGATAATGTGATTACATTACTTAATCAAAGGCCTGAGCCAATGGTGTTTTTGCTTTGGGGTGCAAATGCGAGAGCAAAAAAGAAAATCATTACAAATCCTAATCATTTAGTATTAGAGTCAGCACACCCAAGTCCACTTTCAGCATATAACGGATTTTTCGGCAACGGTCATTTCAAAAAAGCAAACGAATTCTTAAAATCAAAAGGCATACAAGAAATTGATTGGCAAATTAAATAAATGCAAAACTAACGGCGAGAAAATCATTCTCTCGCCGTTTTTTCTTTATTCAATAATTTTATTATTCTTAATATATATTCTCGGTACTCTTGGGGTGATAAGGCAACAGAATTCATAGTTAAAGCGGTAATCGGGGTTAGAAACATCTTCAACTGTGATTGTTTCGTTACCGTCTGTGCCTACCAATGTGACTTCATCTGCAATCTGCACATCCTCAAGATGTGAAACATCAACCATAAATTGGTCCATACACACTCTGCCAACAATTTTACAACGAGTGCCACGAATCAGCACTTCACCTTTATTCGACAAATATCTTGGATACCCGTCACCGTAACCCGCTGGTACGGTGGCTATTTTCATATCTTTTTCTGCCACATAAGTTGAGCCATAACTTACTGTAAATCCTTTTTTAACAGATTTCACAAATGAAACGCTGCTCTTGAATTCCAATGCAGGATAAAGTTTGTATTCTCTGTTCATTTCGTCTGACGGGTAAAGTCCATACGACATAATTCCGCAACGAATCATATCACCACAGTAACCGTCAAGTTCCATAGCAGACGCACTGTTATACATATGACGAACAGGAAGATTATAGCCATCATTTATAAGTTTATCTGTAAATTGGACAAATTTCTGTTTTTGTGCATTTGCAGAAGTTTTGTCAACTGTATCAGCATTCGCAAAGTGGGTAAAAGCACCGTCAATACTTAAATTTGGAAGGTTAAAAATAGATTTTATTTGCATTTCGCCATCTTCATCAGGCTGAAAACCGATTCTGCCCATACCAGTATCAATTTTAATATGTACTTTCGCAGTTTTTGAGAGTTCCTGTGCCTTTTTTGACAAGCCTTGAGCAGTAACAACATCAATTACTGTGCAAGTAATATCATTTTCAATTGCAGTAGCGTAATCCTGACGGAAAATCTGACCTAAAATAAGTATTGGAGCAGTTATTCCGTTTTCGCGGAGTTCAACTGCCTCATCAATAGCGGCAACACCTAATGCCCCTGCACCCGCCTCAACAAGTGCTTTCGCTACCTCAACTGCACCGTGACCGTAAGCGTTGGCTTTAACAATACCCATAACGGTAACATCTTTGCCAAACTTCTCAATTACTGCTTTAATATTCTTTTGTATGTTGTCAAGATTGATTTTTGCATAAACTCTTTTTGGTAACATTTTTATACCTTCTTTGTTTACTTTTACAAACATTTATATATTTATTGATATAACAATTTTTTTGTGATATAATCACTATTAACTTATTATAATAGATTTTATTCATAAAAACAAGTTTAATCTGATTTTTAGTAAAGGAAATGCATTTATGAGCAAAAAACGCTTTACTTTATCAACAACACATTTAATAATGTTAAGCTTTCTTTTTGCAATTTTTATAGGCAGTATTCTTCTTGTTCTGCCCATAAGTTCTGCTGACGGTATTTCGGTATCATACATTGATGCTCTATTTACTGCGACCACTGCAACTTGCGTAACAGGACTTGTAACTTTGCCAACCGTTACAGCTTGGAGTACATTCGGTCAGGTCGTTATACTTTGCCTTATTCAACTTGGTGGTCTTGGTGTTGTTACAGTTATGTCGGGCCTTATGATTGCTCTTCACAAAAAAATGGGAATCGCTGACCGTCTGCTTATACAAGAAGCATTTAATCTTAACACTCTTTCTGGACTTATTCGCTTTGTAAAAAAGGTTATCGGTGCAACATTTCTTGTTGAGGGTATCGGTGCACTTTTATATATGACTGTTTTCGTACCTGAATATGGACTTCGCGGTATATGGATTTCAATATTCAATTCAATTTCAGCATTCTGCAATGCGGGTCTTGATATTATTTCGGAAAACAGCCTTTGCGAATACGCAACAAACCCTATAATCAACATTGTAACAAGTGCATTGATTATAATCGGTGGTATAGGTTATATTGTATGGTGGGATGTAATACGCGTATTACAACTTCGCAAAAAGCAAGGCAAAAAGTGTGTTCAGAAGTTGTCTTTACACAGTAAAATCGCCTTATGGATGACTGCCTTTTTAATTATTTCAGGTACACTTGCATTTTTTATATTCGAATACAATAATGAACTCACCATAGGCAATCATTCGCTTTTTGACAAATTGCAAATTTCATTTTTTCAATCTGTTACAACAAGAACAGCAGGCTTTGCTACAATTCCACAACAAAATCTTACAAATGCATCTGCGTTTATATCTCTTGTACTTATGTTTATAGGTGGCTCACCTGTTGGTACTGCAGGCGGTATAAAAACCGTTACTGCGGCTGTTTTACTTGTAACTGCACTTGCAATGGTACAGAACAAGAATGAAATTACTGCTTTCAATCGTTCTTTATCTCAAAAAGCTGTAAAAAAAGCAATTGCAGTTTTTTGTATGTCTTTTATAATTATGTTTATTTCAACCGTTTTACTTTCAGCAGTTAGTGATGCTCCTGCACTTGATGTTCTTTACGAAACAGTAAGTGCTACAGCAACGGTAGGTCTTACACGAAATTTAACTCCCACACTCAATTTGTGGGGCAAAATCATAATAATTATTACAATGTATCTTGGAAGAATCGGTCCGATTTCTCTTGCTGTTGCTCTTAATATGAAGAAAAGCAGTCAAAACATTGTAAAAACTCCAACTGAAGAAATTAGCGTTGGTTAAGAAAGGGATAAAACTATGAAAACTAATAATTCTTATGCCGTTTTTGGATTAGGTCGCTACGGACTTGCCGTAGCAAAAGAACTTGTTGAAAACGGGACAGATGTTCTCAGCATTGACCACAATGAAGAACTTATAAATGATGTTATTGGCGAACTTTCTGTTTGCAGATGTGCTGATGTTACTGACCCGGAAGTTATTAAACAACTTGGAATTTCCAACATAGATGTTGTAATTATTGCTATATCAGGAAGCCTTGAAACAAGCGTTATGGCTACAGCTCTATGCAAAGAAGCAGGCGTGAAAAATGTAATTGTAAAGTGCAGTAATGAGATGCATGCGAAAATTTTAACTAAGGTCGGTGCTGACAGAATTGTTTTACCTGAACGCGAATCAGGTGTACGCCTTGCAAAAAATCTTTTAAGTTCAGGTTTTGTTGACATTATTGAACTCACTAACAATATTTCACTTGTTGAAATTGATGTGAAACCTGAATGGGTAGGCAAATCTCTTGTTGATTTGAATTTAAGAAAAAAATACTCAATAAATGTTATTGCTGTTCAGAAAAACAATGATGTTACAACAGATATTGACCCTACAAAACCTCTTGAAGAAACGATGAAATTAATTGTTGTTGCAGAAAGAAACAAGTTAGAAAAAATGAAATAAAGGTAAAAAAATAGTCAGCACAAAATGAAGTGCTGACTATTTTTATGATGTTTTTTTCCATGTTGAACGCATAAATAAAATTATAATTGGAAAGATTTCAAGACGACCTATAAGCATATTGGCTGAAAGAACAAGTTTTGAGAAATTACTGAAATCAGCAAAATTCTCAACGGGGCCAACCGCCGCAAGACCAGGACCGACATTGTTTATACAAGTTACAACCGCTGTAACTGTTGTAGTGAAATCGAAATTATCTATCGTCAAAATCAATGCTGAAATACCGATTATAAACATATAAATAACAAAGTATGTTGATGTTGTAATTACAACATCTTTTTCAATAACTGCACCGTCAAGTTTAATTGCTTTAACTCGATTAGGGTTGATTGCACGACGAAGTTCACGGAAAGCTGCTTTAACAAGAATAATCATTCTGCCAACTTTAAGTCCACCACCTGTTGAACCTGCACACGCACCCAAAAACATAAGTACTACAAGTACCATCTGTGACATAGCCGGCCATTGACCAAAGTCCGCAGTTACAAATCCCGTTGTTGTAATAATTGAGATTACCTGAAATCCTGCCTGACGCAATGCTGTACCAAGTGTCTCAACCATTGGATAAATGTTAAATATTATAAGTAATACAGATACGCCGATTACCGCAAGATATGTCCAAAGTTCTTCACTCTTGAAAACTCGCTTAAATTGTTTGATTAAAAGCAAATAAAACAAATTAAAGTTTATTCCGAATAACAACATAAACAGTGAAATTACAACTTCTGCACCAAGATTGTTATATGCTGCAATACTTGCATTTTTTACTGAAAATCCGCCTGTACCCGCAGTTGCGAATGCAGTTGTAACACTATCATAAAGTGGCATTTCACAACACAGTAACGCTATAATTTCAGCAACTGTTAAAACGCCATAAATTATGTAGAGAATACGAGCTGTAACAGTAGTTTTTGAAACAAGTTTACCAACAGTAGGTCCGGGGACTTCTGCTCTTAAAATATGCATTGACTGCATATCTTTTTGTGGCAAAATTGCAAGTACAAAAACTATAACACCCATACCACCAATCCAATGGGTAAATGAACGCCAAAAAAGGATACTTTTAGGCAATGTTTCTATACTATTAAGTATTGATGCACCCGTTGTTGTAAATCCCGATACAGTTTCAAAAAACGCATCAACAAAGGAAGGTATTGCACCTGAAAACACAAATGGTAATGCACCAAAAAATGACATCAAAATCCACGATAATGATACAATTGCAAATCCTTCACGGGCATAAATTGTTCGTTTTTTCGGCTTTGGCAAAGTGAGAAGTGAGCCTGCAAGTAACACCAATGCAATTACAATCCCGTAAACATATAAAAGATTTTCTTTGAAATAAATTGAAACCGCCATAGGCAACAACAATAAAAGTGCTTCTGCCTGTAAAAGTCTGCCTACGGTTTTAGACACCATTTTATAATTCATTTATTTTCGCCTTACTCAAAAATTTCGTTAATACTGCTTATATGATTGCGTTTTGTAACAACCACAAGGCTGTCATCTTTTTCAATGCAATCATTACCACCAGGATATATAACTTTGTGATTTCTTATAATGCAAGCAATCAAAGTATCCTCTTTAAGTTTAATATCTTTAAGAGGTACACCAATTTCACTAAAATCAGCGTTAATGTTAAATTCAAGCGCTTCAACCTGACCGCCTACAAGTTTATATAGAGTCTGCACGCTTGATTCTTCACCCGAGTTTTCTAAAGCACGAACAAAGGCAATTATTCTGTTTGCTGCAATTGCTTTTGATGAAAAAGCACTATCCATACCAATGCTTTCAAGCACCTGATATGAAACTCTGTTTACTTTGGCAACGGTTTTGCTGATGCCAAGAGAATTTGCATACATAGCAGAAATAATGTTTTCTTCATCAATTGTAGTAAGTGCTACAAATGCATCTTGTCCCTCAAGACCTTGTTCCAATAAAACTGCACGGTCAGTACCATCACCGAAAATAATATCTGCGTCAGGTAAAATTTCGCAAAGGTGTTCACAACGCTTCATATCATTTTCAATAATCTTAACATTATAGCCACCGGTTTCACAAAGCTGACGAGCAAGATAATAACCCATTTTACCGCCGCCAGTAATCATAATATCTTTTGTTCTGTGCTTATATATCTTCAACTTTTTCATAAAGTTTACAAGCACACCGCGAGGTGCAGTAATATGAATTCTGTCGCCCGCTTTAAGTATAAAATCACCGTGCGGAATAATAACTTCATCTTTACGCTGAACTGCACATACAAGAATTCTAACATTGAACTTATCAAAAATGTCAGTAAGTTGCATATCGCACAACGGGTTGTTCGCATCAATTTTCACTTCTGCAAGGTCAACAAGTCCACGATAGAATGTTTCAATATTGATTGCATTAGGGAAACGAAGAACTTTTGCGATTTCATTAGCCGCATCAAGTTCAGGGTTTACAATCATACTAAGTCCTAACTCATCTTTGAAAAATGGCACTTGCTTTAGGTAATCAGGGTTACGCACTCTTGCAATTGTGTGCTCTGCCCCCGCTTTTTTTGCCATAAGGCAAGAAAGAATATTAAGTTCATCAGATGATGTTGCCGCTACAAAAAGTTGTGCATCACTAACGCCTGCTTCTAACTGTACTTCATAACTTGCACCGTTTCCGCAAACGCCCATAACATCGTATGAGTTTACCATCTGTTCAATTACTTTTTGATTTTTGTCAATAACAATAATATCGTGACCTTCAAGAGAAAGATGCTCAACAAGTGTGGCACCAACCTTACCGTCACCTACTATTATGATTTTCATTTTTATTCACCCTAAAAATAATTATAACTAAAAAGTATTTTATCACAATAGAATTGATTTTACAATGTTTTTGTGGTAAATTGTAATAAATGCAGAATGCAAAATTCATAATGCAGAATTGAGGCTGAATGTTATGTCTAAAAAAGTTAAAACGATACTTACAATACTTATTTCACTTCTACTTGTTATTACAGTTGTAATTGGTGGATTTTTTGCGATTTTCCCTATGAAACCAAAAGTAGAAATCAAATCTGCACAAGAGCGGATTGAAAACAAAAGCGAGATTTTTGTTGCAAGTTATAATACAGCAGCACCTTGGGGCAACCTTCTTGAAGGCACATACACAACACGCAGAATGCACCTTTGGGCAAATCAAATCAATAATATTTTACCCGACTCATTAGGTGTGCAAGAAATCAATAGTTTTTGGGTTGAAGATTTGAAAGAAATGTTGCCACAATACGCGTATTACGGGGTTAAGCGTGGCGGCGATGAGAATGAGCAAAAATCTGAAATGAATGGTATTTATTATCTTAAAGATAAGTTTAATTTGCTTGAAAGTGATACATTCTGGATTTCAGAAACACCCGAAACCGAGTCGAAATATGAAAATGCAGGTTGTTACAGAATATGCTCTTATGTTGTGCTTGAAAATAAAGCAACAGGATTTACATATATTCATATGAATACTCATTTTGACAATTCAAGTGTTGAAGCACAAAATCTTGGTGGAAAATTGGTGGTTGAATACGCAGAAAAACTTACTCAAAAATATGAAAACGCACCAATTGTTATTACCGGTGATTTTAATCAATATAGTGATGGCGAATCAGTAAAAGCACTTGCCGATAAAGGCTATACAAACGCAAATGGCGGTGATAAAACACCTACATATCACGGTTGGGGTGAAAACTCACATGCCGAGCCTATTGATTATATTTTTGTAAAAGACTTTACCGCAAGCGATTACAAGGTGCATTCAGACACAAATACAAAAACAGATATTTCTGACCATTATATGATAAGTGCTAAACTCAATGTAAAGTGATAAGATTGAAAAATTGGAGTTTGTCGGGGTGTTCGCGTAGTGGCAGGCTTCCACGCCTGCGTTGTAGGGGCGATTCACGAATCGCCCGTTTGAGAATGTGCTGTAACCTTTGAAACGGGTCATTCGTGAATGACCCCTACAAGGTATGTTTGTTGAATTGAAGTAATTAAAGAGCCCGACAAACTCAAATTTATCAATTCATTTTGTATATTTCCCCACCTCTCACACAAACTACTAAAAAACGAAAGGTTGATTTTTATGGTTTATGTTTGTGAGGTTTGCGGTTGGATGTATGACGAAGATGCAGGGTGTCCCGAAATGGACATAACTCCCGGCACAAAATTTGATGATTTACCCGATAATTTTGAATGTCCCTTGTGCCATGTAGGTAAAGAACTGTTTGCACCTGAAAAATAAAAGGTCGGTATTATACCGACCTTTTATTTTTGAATAATTTTGCACTTTGCGCTTTGCATTTTCCATTTTATATGCTATACTTATATTTGTATATATTCTAACAACAAATAGGGGTGTTGCTTTATGAAAAAAGCTTGGTACAAAGAAATGGTAGTTTACCAGATTTGGCCTCGTAGTTTCAAAGACTCTAACGGTGACGGTATTGGTGACCTTGAGGGTATTTACGAGAAACTTGACTATGTTAAGTCAATAGGCATTGACGCTATCTGGTTCTCACCACTTTTCAAATCAGCAAATGCTGACTATGGTTATGATATCTCCGACTATATGGACATTAACCCTGAATACGGTGATATGGAAACATTCAAAAAAGTTCTTAACGCTTGTCACGAACGCGGAATGAAAGTGTTTATGGACCTTGTTGTTAACCACACATCTACTGAACATCATTGGTTCAAAGAGGCTTGCAAGAGTGTAGATAATCCTTATCACGATTACTACATTTGGCGTAAAGGTAAGGGCAAAAACGGTAAAAAACCACCTAATAACTGGCTTTCAACATTTGAGGGCGGTGCTTGGGAATATGTTCCTGAAGTTGACGAGTATTATCTTCATGTATTCACAAAAGGTCAGCCTGACCTTAATATGGATAACCCAAAAGTCCGTGAAGAAGTTAAGAATGTTATGAAATTCTGGCTTGATATGGGTGTTGACGGTTTCCGTGAAGATGTTATTACATACATTTCAAAACGCGAGGGACTCCCTAACGCTATTCCAATTCCTGTTGCTGCAGGTATGGAACACTACAACTGTGGTCCTCACCTTTATGAATATCTTAAAGAGTTCCACGATGATGTTCTTTCAAAATATGACTGCTTCACAGTTGGTGAAGGTCCATTGATTACTCCTGAAAAGGTTCTTCGTTTTGTAACTGAAGACGATACTCAGGTTCTTAAAACTATGTTCAGTTTTGACCACCTTGAAGCAGACTGCTTTATGACTGACTGGATTAAGACTCCATTCAATCTTAAAAAGATGAAAAAGTGCTACCAGAAATGGTATGACGCTATGAATGGCAAGGGTTGGCACACACTTTACCTTGAAAACCACGACCATCCACGAATTGTTGACCGTTATGGCTCACTTAAATACAGAGTTGAAAGTGCAAAAATGCTCGCAACAATGTGCTATTTGCAAAAGGGTACTCCTTTCATTTATCAGGGTCAGGAAATTGGTATGACAAATATCCAGCTTAAGTCAATTGACGAGTTCAAGGATATGATGACATTCAACAATGAAAAGACTTTTGCAAAACTCGGTATTAAGGGCGAAAAATTCTTAAAGATGGCTAACGCAGGTTCTCGTGAGAACTCAAGAACTCCTGTTCAATGGGATGACAGTGAATACGCAGGCTTCTCAACAGTTGAGCCTTGGTTTAATCTTAACGAGAATTACAAAGAAATCAATGTGGCACAGGCTGAGGCTGACGAAAATTCAATCCTTAACTACTACCGTAAACTTCTTAAATTCCGTAAAGAACACGAAGTTGCAATTTATGGTGATTACAAAGAGCATTACAAGAACAGCGACAAACTTTATGTTTATGAAAGAAATCTTGATGGTGAAAAAATCCTTGTGGTTTGCTCATTCTCTGAAAAGAGCGTAAACTTTGAAGCACCTGAAGGCATTGACTTATCAAAAGGTGAACTTGTTCTTGCAAACTACAAACTCACTCCACTTACAAACAACTCTTTTGTAACTCGTCCTTATGAGTGCAGAGTTTACTATTTCAAATAAGAGGTAAAAAACAATGAATAAAAATAATGCAAAACTCTCACCACGTCTTTGGATTGGTATGCTTATGTGTTCATTCATAGGTGGCCTTGCATGGAATGTGGAAAATATGTATTTCAACACATTCTTATGGAATGAAGTTTATGAAGGCTCCGTAGGTGTCACAGCATTGACCTATACTGACGCTGTTAACATTATGGTTACTTTCTCTGCTATTGTTGCAGTTGTAACAACCTTTATTATGGGTACTCTCAGTGAAAAAATGAAAAACCGTAAAGCGTTTATCTCTTTTGGTTATATTGCTTGGGGTATTATTACAGCTCTTTTTGGTTTTATTACAAAAGACAACGTTGCAAATCTTTTCGGAATTTCAGACGCTGTTAAAATTGTTATTACAACTGCTTGGGTCGTTGTTGTAATGGATATGATAATGACCTTTATGGGTTCAACTAGTAACGACTCTGCATTCCAGGCATGGGTAACAGACGTTACAACTCCTGAAACAACACAAAAAGTTGAAACAGCATTTACTTTTGTCGGCTTTATTGCAATGGCTGTGATTATGGTTGTCGGCTCACTTGCACAGGGCGGTGTGATTCCTTATAGCATATTCTTCATCGGTCTTGGTATAGTTGTTACATTAGCAGGTATTGTTGCTCTTTTTGTAGTTGATAATCCAAAGAAGCTTGAGGATGCAAAGAAAGATGCAACCACTCCAAAAACAAGCTATTGGGCAGACCTTTTCTATGGGTTCAGACCAAGTGTAATTAAAGAAAACAGCAAACTTTATTTAATTCTTGTGGCAACAGGTATCTTTAACTGTGCATTCCAGGTATTTTTCCCATATCTTTTAACTTATTTCAGTGAAGTTGTTATCAAGGCAAACGAAACCTTATTTGCTGCAATGCCAATAAGTCTTATTGTTGTAGCAGCAGTGGCAGTTATTACACTTGTAGCGGGAATTGTTATTTTATTGAAGGTTTATAATAAGAGCAAGGCAGCTGCATTTATTCCAAGCGTAATTTCTCTTATTGTTGGTCTTTTAGTTATGTTCTTTGCAAAGACAAATCTTTATCTTATGCTTGTTGGTGCAGCATTTACACTTGTTGGTTACATTGTAATTATGATTCAGTTTGGTGCAAATGTGCGTGACAGTATTCCACAGGATAAGGTTGGACTTTTCCAGGGTGTAAGAATGATTTTCTTCGTGCTCATTCCTATGGTAGTTGGTCCTACACTTGGCAACATCGCAACAAAGAATTCAACAGTTATAATCACTGACGTATCCGGTGCAGAGTCAATGCTTCCAACAGAGATGATGTTCCTTTACGCTGCAATTGTTGCAGTATTTATCTTTGTTCCATTGTTTGCATATCTTAAAAAGGATAAAGAAAACACATAATATTAAATGTCAAAAAACGCCTGAAAAACGGCGTTTTTGATATTAAATGCAGGCAAAGAGGTGAAAAAATATGAACAATAAAAAAGGTGGACTTTCAATGCGCATCTGGATAACAATACTTATCTTTATGCTTATGGGGTCAATTGCCAATGGTGTTGAGTCTATGTTTCTTGGGTTGTATCTGAACAACACTGTTTTCAAGCATGGCTCAATGGGTGCACCACTTACATTGACTGATACTATTAACCTTATTTCCTCATTGTCGGCTGTAGTAATGGGAGTTACCACTTTTGTTGTTGGCACTATCAGTGAAAAAATGAAAAACAGAAAACTGTTTATTTCAGTAGGATATATCCTGTGGGGTATAGTTATGCTTGTTTTCAGCTTTATAAGAGGCGGAAATGTAGGCAGATATTTTGGACTTACTGAAATGTCTGATATTGTTTTTACTACCGCTATGCTTGTTATTGTATTTTCACTTATATTGACACTTCTACGCGCTACCACTAATAACACCAGCTTTAATGCGTGGGTTACAGATGTTTCAACACCTCAGACATCTGCAATAATTGAAACCTGTTTTACACTTATAGGTTTTGTTGCAACCGCTGTTATTACATACCTAGTAACAAAAGCTCAATCTGATGAAGGCGATTACAGTGATGTTTTTCGTTTTCTAGGAATGGTTGCAATACTTGTAGGCACTCTTGGCTTTGTTCTTTTTGAAAAACCAAAACAGCTTAAAAATCTTAAGAAAAAGAAGGAAAAAGAGGAGCAGATAGGTTGGAAGGATGTTTTCTACGGTTTTCGGCCTAGTGTTATTAAGAAAAACAGCAATCTTTATTTAATACTTTCATCAGGTTGTCTTTTCAACTGTGCATATCAGGTGTTTTATCCATACCTTTTTATTTATCTGGCTTCGGTTGTTATTCCTGCAAACAAAAATATAGAGACTCACCCATTAAAAATATTAAGCCTTATAGTAATAGCACTTATTATTGCGGTTGTTTCTATTATCCTGCTTATGAAGATTTACGCAAAGAATAAATCAATACCTTTTATTTCAAGCGTTTTATGCTTTGTTGCGGGACTTCTTATTTTATCATCAACCAAAAATATTATGGGTATAATTATAGGTCTTACACCGGGTCTTATTGGCTATGCTATTATTATGATTCAATTCGGTGCTACCGTGCGTGATAATATTCCAAAAGACAAGGTCGGACTTTTTCAAGGTATCCGAATGATTTTCTTAGTTTTTCTGCCGAAAATTGTAGGCCCTACACTTGGTAATATTGCTTCAACAAATTCTAGCGTTACATATATGGATAATGGCTCTGAAAAAGTGCTTCCAACAGAAGCTATGTTCCTTTACGCAGCAATTGTTGCAGCACTTATCTTTATTCCAATGCTTGCCTTCTTAAAGAAAGATAAAGAAAAAACCTTGAAAGAATCCAAATAACTTCTTTGAAAAACAACACCGCCCTACAGAACAATCTGTAGAGCGGTTATTTTTTTGCACTATACTTATTTCAATGAAGCGAGTAATCCACCTTTTGAAATAATATTCTGAATAAATTCGGGAAATGGCTGAGCTTTATAACTTGTGCCTTTTGTAACATTTGTGATAACGCCTGTATCAAAGTCAACTGCAACCTCATCACCATTTTCGATTGCATCACAAGCTTCAGGACATTCAAGGATAGGAAGTCCGATATTAAGTGAGTTTCTGTAAAAAATTCTTGCAAAAGTCTTTGCAATAACGCAAGAAACACCTGCAGCTTTAATAGCAATAGGAGCGTGCTCACGAGAAGAGCCACAGCCAAAATTAACACCTGCAACCATAATGTCGCCATCTTTTACTTTGTTAATAAATTCTTTGTCGATATCTTCCATACAATGTGCTGCCAATTCCTTGTGGTCAGCAGTATTTAAGTATCTTGCAGGGATAATAACGTCTGTATCAACATGGTCACCGTATTTATGTACTGAACCTTGAATTTTCATATTAAAGTACCTCCTCTGGTGTACAAATGTATCCAGCAATCGCACTTGCAGCAGCCACATATGGACTTGCAAGATAAACTTCACTTGTAGGATGTCCCATTCTGCCTACAAAGTTACGGTTTGTAGTAGAAATCGCCTTTTCTTCTGCGGCAAGAATACCCATATGACCGCCAAGACAAGGACCGCAAGTTGGTGTTGAGAATACAGCACCTGCTTCTACAAAGATTTCAGCAAGACCTTCTCTTACACATTGGAGATATACATTCTGTGTTGCAGGAATAACGATACAACGAACATTTTCGTTAACCTTTTTGCCTTTAAGAACTTCAGCAGCAGCACGCATATCTTCAATTCTACCGTTTGTGCAAGAGCCGATAACTGACTGGTCAACGAAAATTTTATCGAATTCCCCAACAATGTGAGCATTTTCAGGAAGGTGAGGGAATGCAACTGTTGATTTAAGTTCGCCTAAATCAATATTGATAACTTCGTCATAAACTGCATCTTCGTCTGCTGTGAAGATTACAGGCTCACGGTCAGTTCTGCCTTTCATATATTCGAGAGTCTTTTCATCAACTGGGAAAATACCGTTCTTTGCACCACATTCAATAGCCATATTTGCGATACAGAATCTGTCGTCCATTGAAAGATTTGCGATTCCGTCACCTGTGAATTCAAGTGAACGATAGAGTGCACCGTCAACACCGATTTTGCCGATAAGGTGAAGAATCAAATCCTTACCGCTAACCCATTTATTGAACTTCCCTGTAACATTAACTTTGATTGCAGATGGTACCTTAAACCAGGCCATACCTGAAATCATACCCGCAGCCATATCAGTTGAGCCAACACCTGTTGAGAATGCACCAAGTGCACCGTATGTACAAGTGTGAGAGTCAGCACCGATAACTGTGTCACCTGAAATTACAATTCCTTTTTCAGGGAGCAAAGCGTGTTCAATACCCATCTGTCCCACATCAAAGAAATTCTTGATTTTATATTCTCTTGCAAACTGTCTAACCTGTTTGCAGTGTTCAGCAGATTTAATGTCCTTGTTAGGTGTGAAATGGTCCATAACAAGAGCAATTTTTTCTCTGTCAAAAACATCAGTAAAGCCTTTTGCTTTCATTTCGTTGATTGCAACAGGGCTTGTAACATCGTTACCCATTACTAAATCAAGACGAACATTGATAAGCTGACCGTCTTCAACCTTATCCAATCCTGCATGTGCTGCAAGGATTTTTTGTGTCATTGTCATTCCCATATTATTCAACTCCCTTAATGTTTCTGTCGCCACTTTCAAGAGCAGTAAGGCCTGAACGAGAAAGTTCACAAATACCATGCTTTTCCATTTTATCAATAAACTTGTCAATAAGGCTTGGAAGACCTGTCATTTCAGCAGTAATTGTTGTGTGGCCAATGTCCATAACTCTTGCACCAAAGCCATTGATAGTTTTAAGAACTTTTTTTCTATCCTTATTAAGTGCGTGAACTTTGATAAGAAGAATTTCTGACTGAATTGTCTGGCTCTCGTCAAGGTTGATAACCTTAATAACCTCTTCAAGACGAGAAAGTTGCTGTTCAACCATTGTAACCTTGTATTCTTCAACATCAGAAACGATTGTCATTCGTGAAAATTCAGGACTTTCAGTTTCAGAAACTGTAAGGGACACAACATTGTATCCGCGACGAGCAAAAAGTCCCGCAACTCTTAAAAGCACACCTGTACGGTTATAAACAAGTGCTGATAAATAAATTCGTTTAGTATTTTCCATAGTGTTATACCTCAATTCTGCATTTTGCATTCTGAATTCTGCATTTATACAGTAATCTTATAAATTGTTGTAGTTTTTACCGTTTCGTCCTTATCAAAAACACAGTTATAGAATGTTGGTGTGTTTGTTGCATTCGGATAATACTGTGTTTCAAGGCAGAAGCCACAACGGAAATCCATTGGAGTATTATTCTTACCGATTTTACCCTCAAGGAAATTGCCGACATAGAGTTGCATACCCGGTAAATCAGTAAGGCAATCAAGTCTTACACCGTTAGGAGCAGTAACAGTAGCAGCAAGACGAAGCTCCTTGTTATAATCGTTAATGCAGAAATTGTGGTCGTAACCGTTACCTGCATCAAGCTGTTCATAATCCATACCGATATCTCTGCCGATTGTTTTTGGCTCTCTGAAATCGAACGGAGTGCCTGTGACATCTCTGATTTCGCCTGTTGGCACAAGTCCTTCACCCATAGGAGTGAATGCGTCAGCATTTATGTAAAGTGTATGGTCAAGAATGTCGCCATTCTGGTAGCCTTTAAGGTTAAAGTAAGCGTGATTAGTAAGGTTGAATGCAGTCTTTTTGTCGGAAACTGCTGTGTAGTCCATAATAATCTCGTTCTTGTCAGTAAGAGTGTAACGAACTGTGACTTTTTTATTACCTGGGAATCCCTCTGTACCGTCAGCACTGAAATATGAGAACTCAACAGAGTCAGAGTCAACGATAATCGCATCCCATACTGCAGTTGAAAATTCTCCGTTACTGTGAAGTGTAACATCACCGTGAGTAGTTGTAACAGGAACTTTTACTCCGTCGATTGTAAGACCGCCTTCAGAAATTCTGTTTGCAACAGGACCTACTATCATACCCTGATAATCGTGACGATTTTCAAAACCTTCCATATCGTCAAAGCCGAGCAATAAATCAAGCTCATTTTCATCTTTATCTTTTACTAAAATGCTTTGTAGGGTAGCACCGTAAGTGATAAGGTTAATCTTCATATTATTGTTGTTTTCAATAAGAAAAGCGTCAACTTGTTTACCGTCTTTTGTAACACCAAAAGCTGATTTTGTAATGCTCATTTTTCCCACTCCTGTTAAGAAAATATATACATAAAATATTATATAATTATAAGTCTTTAATGTCAATACTTTAATGCGCTAAAGTCAACATAATCTTTATAATTTTTTCAAAACAAAACTGTCGATTTTTTGAAACCGACAGTTTTTCTTTATTTTATTAGTTTTTCAACATCATTTAACTTAATGCGTTTTGATACAATAAAGGTTTTACGCTTTTGTTTGCCTTTATCAGTATCATATTTGCCTGTTTCTTTCTCTTCAGTTGAGAAAATACCATAAGATGAGGTTACAATTGTACCGTCACCGAGTACCACATTGCCACAATAACCCGTATCAGCATTAGCCACGATTGACGGTTTATTTTGATGGTCAAGATATGTATGTGCAATCTTTATTCTGTACTGACCTTCTGTACCATTTTTAAGGTCATCGTAAGTGCCAACCCAAGCAACCCAACCTTCAGAATACCATTTTAACTCTCCGCCAAGTTTACGCATTCGTTTTACGCGTTTACGGTCACGCTCAATTGAACGGAATGTAATAAAAAGTCGTCCGTCATTTGTATATTCTGCTTTATGACGCTCACCGTTAAGAGCAAATGGTGCTTCTTTAGGTCTTGACCAAGTTTTACCCTCATCATTTGAAAAAATCAAAAGTGATGTGCAAGTTTTCTTGTTGCAACGGGCAATAAGACAAAGCTCATCGCCTGTGCCCATATCTGAACGGACACATTCAACTTCGCAGATACCTGCATAAAGTTCAATGTCACGATACTGTGAAAGATATGGTTCAGGCTTTGACCAAGTGTAATCACCATTTTCATCGAAAGTGAGAATAGTTTTGTAATTCACAAAACTGTAGTCGTGGAAAATGCCCATCCACTTATCAACAAACTCGCCATTCTCTTTAAGTCGGGTAAGTGATGCCATAGCAACTATGGGGATTAAAGGCATTTCGCTGTCATTATCCCAAAAACGCTTAAATTCTGTCCAACTTTTACCCTCATCAAGAGAAACTGAACTGTTAAAACCACCGGGAGTGGACATACCCGGCCATTTTGAGTTTGCTGAAATCAAAATCAGTTTTTCTGAACCGTCTCTGAACTGCAAGCGATAAACTGTTGGTGTTTCAAGAGATTTCTCCCAAGAAATCGGTTGATTTTCAATTTCTTTATCGTAGGAAACGCCACCATTGTCACTTATTTTTGAAAGCACAGCACCTTTACCGTGCCCTTTTGGATAAAGTGTAAGAATATCGCCATTGTTGAGAAGTACTGAGTCAGGGTGACCTAAATACCCCGCATTATCATCAACGATTGAGTATTTATAAAGGTATTTTAACTCCTCAGATGTATTTTCAGGTTCAACACTCAAATCAACCATAGGAATTGTATAATAGCCATATTTTTTTGGAAATGGTTTTTTCTTAAAAAACATAATTATTTACTCCAGGTCTTTAATCTTTCACTTGCAAGCCAAGCTGCACCAAGCATACCTGCTTTGTTGCGAAGCTGTGCTTTCACGATTCTTACATGTTTGTAATTATCCTCAAGTTGTGCCTGAACTTTTTCGTTAATATCTTTAATAAGCATATCCTCTGACATAATGCCACCACCAAGAACAATAAGGCTTGGATTAAAAATATAGCAAAGATTACGAAGTCCTAATGCAATTTCATCTTCCCAATTATTGATTTCTTCGATAATAATAGGATTTTTAAGATTTTCAGGTTCAAAAATCTGTCTGCCATTCATAGGTTTACCCATACGCTCTGAAACTGATGTTGTGAACACACGACAAGCAGCATAAGCCTCATAACAACCTATTCTGCCACAAGTGCAAGGTCTGCCATCTTTATGGGTTGCCATGTGACCCATTTCGCCACCTGCATATCTTGAACCACGATAAACATCACCATTAATGTAAATACAACCGCCAACACCCGTGCCATAAGTAAGGCAAAGGAAATCCTTTTCACCTCTTGCCGCACCAAAATGAGCCTCACCGATAGCAGCACAGTTTACATCGTTGTCAACCGCAACAGGCACACCGAATTCTTTTTCAAAAACGCGAAGACAAGTGTGGTTGTAGTTAGGAATATTACCTACACCATCGTTAATTGTTCCTGTTTCAATATTCACCTGACCGGCTGTTGAAATGCCGATAGCATCATACTGTCCTTCATACTCTTTAAGCTTTGCTTCCATAGCACGAAGTACCATGTTGTCAGTATCTTTATATGTGTTTGTAGGGAACTCTTCTGAAAAAAGCACCTCAAAATTTTCGTCAACCAAGCCAAATTTAATTGCTGTACCACCAACATCAAATGCTATAATTTTCATAATCTGTAATCTCCTCGTTATTTAAGATAATACATAATTAAATCAATTATATAGTATTTTTCTCTTTTTTACAATAAAAATCACATAAAAAGTTATGGGTATATTGATTTTTCTTTTGCGTGTCAAAAATCACTCTTCTTTTTTGTATAAATTGTTAATTTTTAATTTTGGACTTGTATATTTTATTAAAATAGTATAAAATAGATGCGTTAATGTGAAAAAGTATATTTTCTTTTTCATTTTATTGTCAAAAATGTTTGTAAAGGTGGTTTTTCCCAATGGAAAACAACAAGACTCAGGCGGAAATTTACCGCGAAGAGCGTAAAGAAAGACTTGCTAAGGCTGCTGCAAAGCAAGCTAAAAAGTCTCCAAAACTCTCAAAAACCAAAAAAATTGCAGGTAAGGTAATTGCTATTCTTCTTGCAGTTGTTGTAGCACTTGGTGCAGTTGGTGGAGTGCTCAATTTCTTTGGTGTTCCACAAAAAGTACTTAAAGTATCAATTGGTGATTCTGACTACAGTTTCTCTGTTGCTGAATTCAACTATTATTACTACAACACATGGTACAATTACCATAGTACCGCATATCAGTATGAATCATATTATGGTGAAGGTATGGGTGCTAGTCTTACCGGCTATGAATACACAAAAGCACCAACTGAGCAGGAATATACAGATGATATGATTGCTATGACAGGTCTCACTCTTGAAGACCTTGGTAATCCTGAAAACGCAACATGGGCTGATGCATTTACTTACGCTACAATCAACAACATTATTCAGATTAAGTTTGGTGCACAGAAAGCAGAAGAAGCAGGCATTACTCTTACTGAAGAAGAAGAAAACGAGATTGACGAGTATATTAAGAGTATCAGTGATTCTGCAAAGAGCAATGACTATTCTGTTGACAGATGGCTTCATACACAAATCGGTAAAGGTCTTTCTGAAGACCTTATCTATGAGTTCCAAAAAGAAGCATATCTTGCAACTGCTTACTTTGAAAAACTTGAAAAAGACACAAACAACGCAATTACAGAAGATGAAATCACTTCAGAATACAAAGCAAATCCTGATTTCTATGACATCTTAAATGCAAGAATTTACACATTATCAGCAGTTGAAGCAAATGTTAAAGATGATGCTACAGCAGAAGAAAAGAAAGCAGCAGAAGACAAAGCTGCAACTGAAACAAAAGCAAATGCTGATAAATTTATCAACGCTGTAACTGATGAAGAATCATTTATTAAGACTGCACAAAACGCTATTCTTACAGAAGATAATAAGAGCACAATTAAAGCAGAAGACAGCACAAAGGCTGAAAATATTGGTTACGCTGACCTTGAAGCAGTTAGTGAAGACCTTGCAAAATGGGCTTTTGATGATGCAAGAAAAGTTGGCGATAAAACTGCAATCAAAAACGGTGACGGTTCATATACACTTATTTACCTTACAGCACTTCCTCACAAAGATGTGCGTGCAAGTTCGAATGATGTAAGACACATTCTTGTTGCTTTTGACGAAAAAACAGATGACGAAGGCAACGCAGTAACTCTTACAGACGCTGAGGTTGCAGAATACAAGGCAGAGGCACAGAAGATTCTTGACGAATTCAACGAAAATCCTACAGTTGAAAACTTTGCAGAGCTTACAAAGAAATATACTGATGATGTTGACTCAGAAGGCAACCCAAATAACGATGGTCTTTATGAGAATGTTGCTGACGACGGACAGTATGTTGAAGCATTCACAAACTGGGCAGTTGACGAAACCCGTAAACCTGGCGACACAGGCATTGTTCAAACTGAATATGGCTTCCATGTAATGTATTATGTTGAAGCAAATGATGACGCTTGGCATGCATCAGTTAAAGAAGCTATTTTTGCAGAAAAATATGCAGCAGTTACAGATGATGTTATTTTTGAAATTATGAAAGAAGTAAACTTCAAGAATTCAACTCTTAACTGGGCAAAGGAAAAACAAAACGATTTCATTGCAAAAATCGTTATGAGTAACTTTTAATCAGTAAAAAATTATAGCCACGCAGATACACTTTCTGCGTGGCATTTTTTATATAAAAATTTTTTCTAAAAGTTTTGTGACATATTGGTATTTTTGCCACTACCTTACAAAGACCGGTTTTTATACGGAGAGGAAGGAGGTTTTTGTCTTGTCCGGAACTGATATTAAAAAGAAAGCTGACAAACTACTTGAAGAATATTGTCAGAATTACAAAACAAGTTTATATAAATACGCGTATTTAAGAACAGGACACGACAAAGATGCGGCAGAAGACTGTGTTCAGGAAGCTTTTATGGTTATATACAAACGATTGCGCAAAGGGGAAGAATTCTCGCAACCAAAAGCATTCCTTTACAGAACAGTTGATAATTTTGTTAAGGAACACTTAAGAGACTTACAGAAGCGGAAGAAAATTCAAGACGCAACAATAGGGGAAAGTGCGTTTTTCGAGTTGCCTGTTTTCCAAAATCTTGATGAGCAGACCGAAAACGAAATTATAAATGCTGTATTCAAAGAAATGAGCGATAAAGAAAAAGTTATTTACAGAAAACGCTACATAGAAAAATGTAATGTGCGTGACATAGCAACTGAATATAATATTTCAGTTTCAACCGTCACCACAAGGCTTTACAGAATAAGACAAAAAGCCGAAGATATTGTAAAACGAGAACTTTCAGAAAGGGGGATTTTTGAATGACAAACACAAGAGTAGCAGAACTTATAAACCAGAACAATTTTGTAAGTATTCTTAAAAATGAACTCTATGCACTTATTGACGAAGAGTTAGCAAAAGACACAGAAATGGATTGCGACCTTATTGATGAACTTGTAAACGCTATTGAAGCATTAGAACAATGCGAAGACGAAAATCCCGCAGTAGTACTCCCCTTAATCTTCGCAGATGGCACACTCCTTTCAAAACGAATTCGTAATAAAGTGAACGGTAAAAAGACACTTATGCGAATTACTGCTTTAGCTGCAGCGTTTGCTATGATTCTTTCAGGTGCTAATCAGATTCCTACAAGCGAGGGTAAAAGCGTACTCGTTTATGCAGTTGACGAATTTTTAGAGGGTATTGGCGAAATCTTTGGTATTGAAAAACTTCTTGAAAAAGAAGAAACTCCAACAACCCCTGAAATTGAAGAAAGCACAACAACTCCTGAAAAAGTTGAAGAAGAAATTAAAGAACAGAGCAAAGAGCCGATTGCTACCGCACCTGAAATTGTTAGCATTGGACTTATAACTTACGGTAGTTTCAAATCTTCTTATCTTTGGAAAGAAGAACTTGACCTTACAGGGCTTAAAGTTGTTGCAGTTTATTCTGACGACACTGAAAAGGTAATCCCTGTAAGTGATTGTGAAATTTCAGGATTTAACTCACTTAAGCTTGGTGAACAACTCGTTACTGTAAAATACAAAGGTGTTTCCGCATTCTTCAAAGTAACCGTTTCAAAAACCGAACAGAATAATGCTGAAACAAGAAAGATTACTAATATTGAGTGTAATGTTACAGGTAAAGATGTTATTGTTCCAAAGGGTACTGAAAACCCTGCCATAGCTAATAATGTTAAATACCGTTATGTTTATTCTGATGGTACATTCTCACCATGGACAGCTTGCAAGGATGCAGAATTAGTTTCAGAATATGACAGCGAACTCATTGATACTCCACAAACTCTCACTTACCAAGCACCTAACGGAATGACATTCACTATCAATGTTATTGTTTATGACAACACTGTACCTGAAGAGTTGAAAGTTATAAGACTTGAGGTTTCTGGAATACCTAAAGCTATGAAATACTATCCAACAAACCTTTATAAGTGCTATACTTATGTAGGTGAAGAGGTTGACTTTACACAGTTTGAACTCAAAGTAACCTACGAAGATGGCTCTTTCAAACACAAAACACTTGCAGACAGCAAAATTCAGGCTTTTGGCACAATGAGAACTGATAGACCTTCATCATATAAAGGCTATACAATCACCTTTGCTTATGGTGATGCGACAGTTGATTTTAAGTATGATGTACTTATCAAACCTGAAATTCAAGCGTGGTTTGTTGATGAAACAAGATGGGATGTTTATTATGTAAACGAAGCACCACAAGAATACAATGCCTCTACCCTTGTTACTGCAAATATGACAGACTCAAACGAAAGAATTTATCTTGATGTTGAGGTTAAGGGCTACGACCCAAATAAGATTGGTTATATTGAATTAGAAATCTATTATAACGGTGAAAAACTTTGCGATTATATAAGCGGATTTATTTATGGTGACACAGGCTTTGCGGTAACTTCACGTCCAATTACTGACGCTGAAGCATTACCAAGCAAGTTAAACCATACACCTTATGTTATTGCTAACAAATGCATAGGTAACGGTAATTTTGAAACCTATGCAGATATTAAAGACCAGCTTAAAGGCGGAATAGTTGATGACCCAAATCAATATTACCAAAGCACTACTGCAGGCGAATTGAAAGCTATGGGTATTTCAAGTTTTAGTGTAAGATGTATTGACCATGCAATTGTTGAATATAAAATCCGTGCAGACCAGAAAATTACCGAAATTGGTACACATACTGCACAAGTTTATCTTTATAACACTAAAACTAATGACAATGGCTGGTCTTATCAACGAGACGGTATCGCACAAGACCTTTCATATACGACAACGATAAAAGAACAACCAGTTAAATATGAAGTTGATGCCCCTAACAACATTAAAATAAATATTCAGGATATTTATTCTGAATTTTATGACAAGCTTCATGTGTATGCAGTCTATGAAGACGGTAGAAAAGAAGAAATCTTTGACTATACTGTAAAGAGATATTCACCATCACTTGAAACCACATCATCTCGTTTAGATATATTTATTCGTTATCCTTCAGGTAATGGTCAATATAGACAGGTTTATATTTACAGTGATGGCTATGAGGACTCTTTCTTTATTACGGTAAGTGATTATCGTAAGGAAAAGGAAAATTATTATGCAGTTGGTGAAAAGGTCCCTGCTGTTGATGTTGTATTCTCTTCTGCAAAGAGGGAAGATTTAGACTCCTTCTACACAACTGAAACCGCGACACACATCCTTGAAAAATGGGATATTGAAGGTTGGGACACATCAACACCTGGCGAAAAGGAAGCTACAATTATTTATCATAGCCCTATCGGTGATTTGAAAACTACATATAAATATATTGTTATTCCTGAATATCTTGAACCTACATGCACAATAGTTTTCAATGAAGGCGTTGTTTATGATATAAGATATGGACTTGTTAAAGACACTTACAAAGTGATTTATACAGACAGAGTAGGTAAAACTCACGAAATAACCGATTATATGGTTTCATACAACAATAATTCAACAATAACTGTTCATGTGAAAAACCCTTATAATCCAATTTATGAGGAAACATACTTTGTAGATATTGAAAATGCTGTGGGCAGATGTGAAAACTTCAAGGCAGAAAAGCTTGAAGACGGTAGCATTAAAATTACTGCCGATTGTCCTTATTATCCTGAAAACGGAACAATGAAATTTTATTTAAGTTATCCTACAGGAAAAGGACAATACGGAACAGTATACAAGACCATTAAAAGTTCTACACCTGAATTTATTATCACACCCGAAATGCTACAATCTGGTATAGATGTTGCAAGATTTGAATTCCGTGCATATATTGTTGACAAGAATACTCATAGTGAATATAAAGTATATACAAAAGTAATTGATTTTTCTCTTGTATAGATAAAAACACCACCTTGTTCGTTTTGTTCATTGAACAGGGTGGTTGTTTTTTATCTGTATTATAAATACTTGGATTTTTGATTAAATTTTGCTTTTGAGACCGTAGGTTTACGAGTATAAGTCAAGGGTGAAAAAGTGAAATTTCGCAAAAAGACTGCATTTATTTCTTTTTTAATATTTTTCTTGCGGTTACTAATCCTACTGTTGCTACAATGCCTGCAACTGCACCTTTGATAAGTGGCATTGCTGCGTCAAAGCTATTTGGTGCATAAGTGTATGCGTTATAACGGATTTTCTTTTCTACCTTGAAATCGGGTAAATCTTTAATCTCGATTGTTGTTGTTTCAAAGTTCTTCACATCATTTTCTTGGAAGTCGAAAATGCGTACTCCCCTTTTATCTGCAGGACCGTAAACATTAAATCCGCAACCTTGGGTATAACCCATTTTCATACCCTTGTATTCGCCCATAAACGAGTTATTATGGTCGTGACCAAAGAACATAGCAAACACATCGCCTTTTTCGTTAAGAGCATCAAATTCGCCTGTATTCGCTTCAGGTGTTGCAGGAGTTTCCCACACAAAAGAACGGTCATTGATTACACAACATTCAGGGTTTAAGTCAAAGAACTTGCCTGCGTGGTCACGGTACCCCGTTGCTACGCCTTTTTTCTTTGGAACTTCCATAAGCAAATTCCACATTTCAGGCACAGGAATATGTTGAAACATAATCGTTGGCACATATTTCCCATATTTTTCTTTAAGTTCATCACGAAGCCCTTTATACCACTCAATTTGTCCAACGGACACAGGACTGCAACGACCATTAAGGCTCATTGAAAGACTATCAATCAAAAGCACATTGAGTTTAGGGCTACCGTCTTCACCCATAACGAGAAGATTATGGTTGCAATAACCGTCAATATTGTCATCTGCATTAAATGCAAGGCAATTTTCATGCTGTTTATAGAGTTCTAACTGATGCTGTTTATTTGCAGCACATTGGTCATCGTGATTACCGAAAACGAATGTAAAAGGCACGCCCATTTCGTCAATTGGTTTAAGAAGATTATCAATTGCAATTTTTGGATTTGCTTTTCTGTCGCCAATATTAAATGTAATGCCATAACCTTTTAACTGGTCACCACTAAAAACAACCAAATCGGGTTTTGCTTTTTTAAGAGCACAACGAATGAAATTCACCGTATCAGGTGATGTCCAACTTGTGTCTTGTGTATCCGCAATCTGCATTATTCTGAATTTGCCATTATTAAATTTAAGTTCCATAATATCACCAAGGGTATTATAACAAAAAGAAATAGCGTATTCAAGTATGTTAAATGCACCGTCATGTGCAAATCATGTGATTTATCACAATTCATGATGAAATCAATTCATGCAAACTTGTTTGCAATTCATTTTATTAATGATTTGCTTTGTATTAATTGGCTACGCCATGATTTCTCGATTCGCTCCATGAATTGAATTCTTACGAATTCATTAAATAAATAACAAAAACGGAGCCGAAGCCCCGTTTTTCAAAATTTAACTTATTTAAGGTTTGCCTTGAGTGTTTCAAGTTCTGCTTTAAGTGTTTCAGGAAGTTTGTCGCCGAATTTTGCATAGAACTCTGCAATTCCGTCTGCTTCAGCTGCCCAAAGGTCTTTATCAACATCAAGAATGCTTTCAAGTGATTCAACTGTTACTTCACCTTCAAGACCTTCAATGTTGATGTCTTTTGCGTATGGAAGGTAACCGATTGCTGTTTCCTGAGCGTCTACTTCGCCTTCGCAACGCTTGATAATCCATTCGAGAACACGAAGGTTATCGCCGAAACCTGGCCACATAAAGTTGCCTTCATCATCTTTTCTGAACCAGTTAACATTGAAGATTTTTGGAGCTTTATCAGCATCAAGAGTCTTACCAATGTCAATCCAGTGCTGCCAGTAGTCACCCATATTGTAACCGCAGAATGGAAGCATAGCCATTGGGTCACGGCGAACAACACCTACTGCACCTGCTGCAGCTGCTGTTGTTTCAGAAGCCATAATTGAACCAACGAATACACCGTGATTCCAGTCGCGTGACTGATATACGAGTGGAGCAAGTTTTGCACGACGGCCACCGAATACGAATGCTGAAATTGGAACACCTGCTGGGTTTTCAAATTCAGAACTGATACATGGGCAGTTTACTGCTGGAGCTGTGAAACGGCTGTTTGGATGAGCAAGGTTTTTGCCTTCTGCTTTCCATTCAACACCATTTGTCTTGATTCCTGTCCATTCCTCTGCATTTACAGGAGGATTCTTGTCAAGACCTTCCCACCAAACTGTATTATCGTCAAGGTTACGAGCAACATTTGTGAAGATTGTGCCCTTCTTTGTTGAAGCAAGAGCATTTGGGTTTGACTTAACATTTGTACCAGGTGCAACACCGAAGAAACCGTTTTCAGGGTTGATAGCATAAAGACGACCGTCAGGGCCTTTTCTAATCCAAGAAATATCGTCACCTACGCACCATACTTTGTAACCCTTTGCAAGATATCCTTCAGGTGGAATAAGCATAGCAAGGTTTGTTTTACCGCAAGCTGATGGGAAAGCAGCACAGATGTACTTAACTTCGCCCTTTGGATTTTCAATACCAAGAATAAGCATATGTTCAGCCTGCCAGCCTTCGTTTTTACCCTGATATGAAGCAATACGAAGAGCAAAGCATTTTTTACCAAGAAGAACATTTCCGCCGTAACCTGAGTTTACTGAAATGATTGTGTTATCTTCAGGGAACTGGCAAATCCATCTCTTTTCAGGGTCAATGTTGCATTTGCAGTGAAGACCACGAACCCAGTCATTGCTTTCGTCGCCAAATGCTTCCATAACCTTTGTGCCAACACGAGTCATAATAAGCATATTAAGAACAACATAGATTGAGTCAGTAAGTTCAATACCAACTTTTGCAAGAGGTGAACCAACAGGGCCCATTGAGTAAGGGATTACATACATTGTTCTACCCTTGTAGCTGTCTTTTGCAATATCATAAAGCATTGCGTATGCTTTTTCAGGGTCCATCCAGTGATTTGTTGGACCTGCGTCTTCTTCTTTCTTTGAGCAGATAAGAGTTCTGTCTTCAACACGAGCAACATCGTTAACTGCTGTTCTGTGGTAGTAGCAATCAGGAAGAAGGTCCTGATTAAGTTTTACCATTTCGCCGGTTGCACAAGCTTCTGCACGAAGTGCTTCTGTCTGTTCTTCGCTACCGTCAATCCAAACGATTTTGTCAGGCTTAACAAGTTCTACCTGTTTGTCAATCCATTCAAGAATTGACTTGTTCTTTGTGAGTGCCATAATAAATGTTCGCTCCTTTATATAAAATTCATTTTAATAACAAAATAAGTCCAAACTTTACCTATTTTAACCAATTATACAATATTTATAATTTTTTTTCAATAGTAAAAATGTTGATATTCTGTTAAATTACTGTGTACTTTTCGGTAATATCGGCAGTTGCCTTACCGTTTAAGTCCATATTTGCAGTTGTGCCACTCAAATACTCAAAATACCCTTGTGCACCAACCATTGCACCATTGTCCCCGCAAAGTGACAAATCAGGCAAATATAAATCCCAATTTTTCTCTTTTGCAAGGGTTTCCATACGACTGCGAAGTACCGAGTTTGCTGAAACACCGCCTGCAAGGACTAATGTTTTTTCGTTGTGCATTTCCATAGCCTTAATTGTGTTATCTGCAAGGCAATTTACAACTGCATTGATAAATGACGCACCAACATCGGCAGGATTTAACGCCTCGCCTTTCTGCGTTGCGTTATGCACAAGGTTGATTACATTTGTTTTAAGTCCTGAAAAACTGAAATCCAACGGACTGCCATCAACACGAGGTTTAGGGAATTTATATTTTGTATTATCCCCATTTTTTGCAAATTTATCAAGATTTACGCCACCGGGATATGGAAGTCCTAAAGTTCGTGCCGCTTTGTCCATTGCCTCGCCTGCCGCGTCATCGCGAGTGCGACCAACAACCTCAAAATCGGTGTAGTCATTTACTTTACAAAGCAAAGTGTTACCACCTGACACTACAAGGCACATAAAAGGTGGTTTAAGGTCTTTATGAGTAATATAATTTGCCGCAATATGTGAACGAAGATGGTGCACAGGCACAAGCGGTTTGCCACTTGCTAACGCCAAACCTTTTGCATAGTTTACGCCCACAAGCAAAGCACCAATAAGACCGGGTGCATAAGTTACACCAATCGCATCAACATCAGCAATAGTGCAATTTGCGTCACTTAACGCTTTTTCTACTACCCAAGAGATATTTTCGGTATGTAAGCGTGATGCGATTTCAGGCACAACTCCACCGAACACTTTATGCTTTTCAATTTGAGTTGATACTACGCTTGAGAGTACTTCTCTGCCATCTTCAACAACAGCCGCAGCAGTTTCGTCACATGAACTTTCAATTGCTAAAATTTTCATAATTATTCCTCTAAATAGTATGTATAGATAAATGCATCTTCGTTTGGTTTTGAGTAAAAGTTTTTTCTCTCGCCAATTTTCTTAAATCCACATTTTTCGTATAATTTTATTGCATTTTGGTTGCTTTCACGGACTTCAAGCGTTACAAAAAGCGCTTTTTCAAGTTCACTTTGTTTAAGTAAGTGATTTACCAATCTTTTTCCGTAACCTTTACCGCGATAATCTGAACTTACCGCAACATTTGTTATATAAACTTCACCGCAAATGTTATTTGAACCGATATAACCAAGCAATTTTTCATTATCACGAAGTACATAAAATCTTGCAGTATCGTTTGTAAGCTCGTCTTTTAATGACTCCTCACTCCAAGGTTCAGAAAAGCACGCTTTTTCTAACTCTGCAATTTCTTTTATGTCACTTTCTGTCATTTCACGGACAAATGTTGTATTCTGTATTCTTTCAAGAATTTCAGGGAATTTGCTTTCAAGTTCTTTTGCACATTCCTCATATACCTCAATAGGTCTGCCGAATGGGTCAGGCACATTTAGAACAATTATTTTTGACTCGTCACAATGACGACACAAAACCGATTTATGCGACTCACTCATACAGAAAAACAAATCAGTTGTAAGTAAGTGTTCGGGGTTAATATTTCTTGCTCTGTGGTTTGAGATGTCAATACCCCTACTACTTGCAACAAGAATTGAATTTATGCTGACTGCGTCACCAGGGAATGCACCAACTCCAGCACTACCAACCTCGATATCTGTTATGTTATTCTCTTGTAAATATTTCTTAAAAAGTCCTTCTGCTAAAGGACTTCTGCAAGTGTTACCACTGCAAATAAACATTATTTTTTTCATAATTAACCCTTGGCATCGTACCATGTGCGACCTGTATTTACATCTGCACGCAAACGCACTTTCATCTGGCAGGCGTTTTCCATTTCTTCTGATAAAATCTTGGCAGCTTTTTCGATTTCATTTTCAGGGGCTTCAACAATCAGTTCGTCATGTACCTGAAGAATAAGTTTTGCATCCATTTTTTCTTCTTTAAGACGGTTATAAACTCGTACCATTGCGATTTTGATAATGTCGGCCGCAGTACCCTGAATAGGCATATTTCTTGCTACTCGTTCGCCGAATGCTCTTAACATTCCATTTGAAGAATTAAGTTCAGGCAAGTATCTTCTTCTGCCCCAAAGAGTTGAAACATACCCCTTTTCTTTTGCATCTTTTGCAACAGTTTCCATATACTTGTCAACACCTGCATAATGGCGAAGATAACCTTTAATATAGTCGTCAGCCTCTTTACGAGTTACGCCGATATCCTTTGCAAGTGAAAACGCACCAATACCGTAAACAATACCGAAGTTTACCGCCTTTGCACGACTACGCATTAAAGGTGTTACAAGTTCAATTGGCATATTGAAAACTTGTGATGCTGTAACAGTATGAATATCAACCTCATCATTAAAAGCTTTAATCATTTCTTCATCGTCTGCAATATGGCTGAGTACGCGAAGTTCGATTTGAGAATAGTCGGCATCGGCTAAAAGGCAACCGTCTTTTGCAACGAAAAATCTTCGCATTTCTCTGCCGATTTCTTTACGAACAGGAATGTTTTGAAGATTTGGCTCTGTTGACGAAATTCGTCCTGTTCGAGTTTCAGTTTGTATGAATGACGAGTGTATTCTACCATCTTCACCGATTACTTTCAAAAGTCCCTCACAATATGTTGAATAAAGTTTTGAGAGGGTTCTGTACCAAAGGATTTTTTCAACAATTGGGTTTTCGTCTTGTAAACTCTCAAGCACATCAGCATTTGTTGAATAACCACTTTTTGTCTTTTTCTTTGCAGGTAGTCCTAACTTTTCAAAAAGGACTACACCTAACTGTTTTGGTGAATTGATATTAAACTCTTCACCTGCAAGTTCATAAATTTCACTTTGTATTTGTTTAAGTTCCCCGCTGATTTTTTGCGTAAATTCTGCAATTCCTTGACGGTCAACTGCAAAACCCAAATGCTCCATAGATGCCAATACTTCTGCAAGTGGCATTTCAACATTATAAAGCAAATATTCTTGTTCATTTGTCTCAATTTCAGTAGTAAGACGAGTGCTTACAGACTTCATAACTGCACATTCAATTGCAAGTGGCAAGTCAGATTTCACCTTTGGAATAGGTGCTTTGTACTCCTCACAAAGTCGCAAAGGGTTATACCCATTTGCTGACGGATTAAGAATATATCCTGCAAGTGATGTGTCGAGTTTTAATCCCTTGATTTCAATATTATTAAGAAATGCAAATCTGTATAAAAGTTTTGAATTGTCAGTATATTTCTTAATATTTTCGTCTTCTAAAAGGTCTTTTACAAACTCAAAATAGCCAAAATGCATTGGCTCAAGGTGATAAACTGTGTTATCACACAAGAAACAAAATTGAGGGTTATCCAAATCTTTATAATCAACAGTAAAATATGCGTTTTTTTCTGTTCTTATTTTGCTTAAAAGTTCGTTTAAGTCAAAATCTGCAGTAAAATCAAGTTCTTTGACTTTTTCTTCTTTCTTTTCGGCAACAGTTGGTGCACTAAGATTAAGTTTTTCAATGATTTTGAACATTTCAAGGTCTGCAAGCATTGTGCGGACTTTCTGCTCATCTGCATTTTGCGGAACTAAATCATTTAATTCGCAATCGATTGGCACATTGTTGATAATTGTGCCGAGTGTATAACTTAAAAACGCTTTTTCTTTATCATTTACAAGTTTGTTTTTAAGATTTTCTTTGATTTCAAGAGTATCAATATTATCGTAAATGTTCTTGATTGAAGTAAACTTCTGTATTAAGTCCCCTGCAGTTTTCTGCCCTACACCTGCAACACCGGGAATACAGTCAGACGAGTCACCCTGAAGTGCTTTAATGTCAATCATTTGTAATGGTGTAACACCGTATTCTTCTTTAATTCTTGACGGTGTGTAGATTTCAGTTGTAGTTGTACCCATTTTTGTATGAGGGAGTAAAACTGTAACATTATCGCGTACAAGTTGGAATGAGTCACGGTCACCTGTTGCGATAAAACATTCGTCTCCATTTTTGCACATTTCTGCTACTGTACCAAGAATATCGTCTGCCTCATAACCCTCTAAAGATATGATTTTATAACCCATAGCAACAAGAAGTTCTTTGAGCACAGGTAACTGCCCCGCAAGTTCAGGTGGCATACCGTGACGGTTAGCCTTGTATCCGTCATACATTTTATGGCGGAATGTTGGTGCTTTAAGGTCAAAAGCGATAGCAACACCGTCTGGCTTTACCTCATCACGAAGTTTCATAAGTATTGTAAGAAATCCGTAAATACCGTTGGTAAAGCGACCGTCTTTCGTTGATAATGCACGGATTCCGTAGAATGCACGATTTAATATACTGTTACCGTCAATTGCTAAAATTTTCATAACGCAACTCCAAAATCATAGTTGTAAGTAGTATAACATATTTTAGTAATAAATACCATATTAAAACAGAAAAATAATTGTTGACATTTGCATTATTGAGTGATAAAATTCTTGTAAGTTAATATTTAACCAACAAACCGATGATAAAGAGTAGTAGTTGATTTGTTTCGTTTGTAGAGAGCCGATGGTGGTGGGAGTTCGGTATCGAAAATTTCAATGAATGGACTTTTGAGGGCAATCCGATATGTAGGTGCGACGGAGGGCAACCGTTATAGTGCTGAGTGTATATTTGTACACGGTGAGTGCGTAGGTTTACTACGAATTTGGGTGGTACCGCAGATTTTTCAGTCTGTCCCATATTATTGGGATGGACTTTTATTTTTTGTAGGTGATATTATGATACTTTTAACAAAACGATGGCGATAGCACAAATAGCTTTTAGAAATAAAACATATTAGATTTTAGGAGATATAATTATGATTTTGAACAATGTTGATTTTGAAACTTATTTTAACAATTATCCTGACAAAAATGGTTATTTCGGCAAATACGGTGGAGTTTATATTGACGACAAATTAAAGGCTGCTATGGCTGAAATTACTGAGGCATATTTTTCAATTTGTCAGTCAAGAAAGTTTATTGCAGAACTTCGCAGAATCCGTAAAGAGTTTCAGGGCAGACCTACTCCTGTAACACATCTTGAAAGACTTTCAGACGCTCTTGGCGGTAAAGTTCAGCTTTATGCAAAGCGTGAAGACTTAAACCATTCAGGTGCTCACAAACTTAACCACTGTATGGGTGAAGCACTTCTTGCAAAATATATGGGCAAGAAAAAGATTATTGCAGAAACCGGTGCAGGTCAGCACGGTGTTGCTCTTGCTACTGCGGCTGCATATTTTGGTCTTGAATGTGATATCTATATGGGCTCTGTTGACATTAAAAAGCAAGCTCCAAATGTGGCAAGAATGAAAATTCTTGGTGCAAATGTGGTTGAGGTTACTCACGGGCTTCAGACACTTAAAGAAGCAGTTGACGCTGCATTTGACGCATACAGCAAAGAATATGAAAACTCAATTTACTGCATCGGCTCAGTTTTAGGCCCTCATCCATTCCCAATGATGGTACGCGATTTCCAAAGCGTTGTTGGTATTGAGGCAAGAGAACAGTTTATTGAAATGACAGGTCATCTTCCTAACGCTATTGTTGCTTGTGTTGGTGGCGGTAGTAACGCAGCAGGACTTTTTGCAGGATTCTTAAATGACCCTGTTGATATTTACGGTATTGAGCCACTTGGTCGCGGTCCTAAACTCGGTGACCACGCTGCAAGTCTTAAATATGGTACTGAGGGCATTATGCACGGATTTAACAGCATTATGCTTAAAGATGAAAACGGTGAGCCTGCTCCTGTTTATTCAGTTGCAAGCGGTCTTGATTATCCATCATCTGGCCCTGAACACGCATTCTTACAAGAAATTGGCAGAGTTAAGTATGATGTAATTGATGATGAAGAAACAATTGACGCATTCTTCAAACTTTCAAGAATGGAAGGTATTATTCCTGCTATTGAAAGTTCACACGCAGTTGCATATGGTATGAAACTTGCACAGACTATGGAACACGGTTCAATTCTTATTAACCTTTCAGGTCGTGGCGATAAAGATATGGACTATGTAATCGAAAATTACGGAATAAGATAAAAACACAAAATAAAGAATAGTATAAACACTACTCCCCGCATACATTGTGGGGAGTTTTGTTGTGCAAATTGGAGTTTGTCGGGGTGTTAAAGAATAAAGAATAATGAATAAAGAATAAAATCGGAACTGCGTTGCTATTATAGATTACCCCCCTCAGTCAAATGCTACGCATTTGCCAGCTCCCCCGCAAGGGTGGAGCCCAATATAGCCTTCCCCCTTGAGGGGAAGGTGGCACGAACGAAGTGAGTGACGGAAGGGGGTAAAGAGCCCGACAAACTCAAGTTTATCTGACTGATTATTAAAATTATATCGAGAAAAACTACTTGATTTATGAATTAAAACATACTATAATGATTAAGCATTATTTTTCGAGATGTAGCGCAGGTGGTAGCGCGCCACGTTCGGGACGTGGATGCCGCAGGTTCGAATCCTGTCATCTCGACCAATATAAAATCCCGGCTACTTTCGTGGTCGGGTTCTTACTTTTATAAGGTGAATTTATGAGCAGACGAAGTATTGATATGGTCAGTGGACCAATTTTCAAAAATGTTATATCTTACACAATTCCAATTATCTTTACAGGGATTTTACAGTTGCTTTTTAATGCTGCTGACTTGATTATTGTAGGTCAGTTCTGTGGCAGTATTTCTGTTGCTGCAGTTGGTGCAACCGGGTCAATTACAAATCTTATTGTAAATCTTTTTGTAGGACTTTCAGTTGGCACAGGCGTTGCGGTTGCACAAGCACTTGGAGCAAATGATACCCGAAAAGCCCACCGTGCAGTACATACTGCAATCCCAACGGCACTTGTAGGTGGTGCAATACTCACAGTAATCGGCGTTTTCTTTTCTAAAACTTTTCTTATTTGGATGGGTACCCCCACCGATGTACTCCCCTTATCTGCAACATATATGAAAATTTATTTTGGCGGTATCATCTTTATGATGATTTACAACTTTTGTGCATCAATTCTTCGTGCTACGGGAGATACAAAATCACCACTCATTTTTCTGACTATTGCAGGAGTTATAAATGTTGTTCTTAATGTGATTTTTGTTACTATTTTTGATTTGAATGTGGCAGGTGTTGCTTTGGCAACAACTATTTCGCAAGGTGTTTCGGCAACTCTTGTAGTGCTCGCCCTTGTTAAACGAAGTGATGCTTGTCAGTTGCATTTTTCACAACTGAAGTTTTATAAAGATGAGTTTTTACAGATTCTTAAAATCGGCTTACCTGCAGGTATTCAAGGCTCACTTTTCTCGGTTTCTAATGTTATTATTCAATCATCTATAAACTCATTCGGCTCGGCAGTTATGTCAGGCAACGCGGCTGCACTTAATATTGAAGGATTTATCTACATTGTACTTAACGCATTCCACCAGACAACACTCAACTTCACAGGGCAGAATGTTGGTGCTAACAAATACCGCCGTGCAAAAAAAGTTTTTATTATATGTCTGATTTGCGTGTTTGTAATCGGTATTGTTTTATCACTTACTATGTATCTTTTAGGACCACAGCTTTTATCAATTTACATTACTGACTCACAAGAGGCAATTGAGTGCGGACTTTTAAGAATGAGTTGCTTGTTTATTCCTTATTTCCTTTTAGGACTTATGGATGTTTCGGGTGGTGGACTTCGCGGTATGGGTGTATCCCTTGCCCCGATGCTTATTTCAGTTATTGGTGTTTGCGGATTCAGAATTGGTTGGATTTACACTATCTTCCAATTACCACAATTTCACACTCCGGAGTGGTTGTATCACTCTTACACAATCTCGTGGGGTATCACATTCGTAGCACAAACAATTGCATATTTTATAATTTATAACAAGAAAAAGAAACAGATTAAATAAAAGAACAGGACGAGGTGTGAAAACCTCGTCCTGTTTTTTGAATTATTAAGTTTTAGTTGGTGGGTTTATCGGACACGGAAGAACCGTCCCCTTGTGTTCGCTATTGTGTTACTTGTCCCCTTGTGTTATTTTCGACCTTGAAAAATCTACACCTTTCTTGGCACAGTTATTATGAAGGTAGTAAACATCCTTATCTGGATAAGTAGTTAATTTCACGCACTCTCCCGGTAAAATCATACAATCACAATGATAACAAAGTTCTTCCTGCTCGAGCGCAACTTCTTCATAGTCGCAAAGCTCGGCTGCGCCATCTTCAGTCCAATAATAACGTACTTTCATTTTTTATTTCCCCTTTATCATTGTTTTAACTGTTGTATGTCTATCAATCAAGGAACAGTTAACTGGCATCATCCCATACATTTTTGAGATTCTTCGCTACGCTCAGAATGACAACTCCCTCAGTCAACTTCGTTGACAGCTCCCTCAATGAGGGAGCGATTGCAGACCGTGGAGGCCTGCCCCTACATTACAACTCTACTATTCTCGACAAAAAAGGGTGTCTTTTTAGACACCCCAACATATTAAGAATACCAAATTTTTATTCAAATGTCAATAGATTTCTCATATTTTTAATAGTATAATGCACAAATTCTACTTAATTAACAATTAAAAACTATCAACTTTATACAAAATTACATATTGTTTTTTCACTTTTTCTATGTTATATTATAGACACAGAAAGGAAAAGGTGATTCCAATGTACAGGTAAAAACCAAACCCAAAGTAAACCAAAAGGTTTTACAAGAAAAGGATAAAGGTGGTTCCAATGTACAATTGAAAATCCGAATTCAATCTTAAAGAAAAGGTTAAAAGTTAAATAATAAAACTACCTGAGTAAAAAGATTGAACCCTGAAACGACTTTTTGAAAAATGAATATTCCTACACAAAAAAGTCCATCTCACTTACGAGATTTAATATAGATTATGTAGGAAAGTGTTTAGGTGATATGGAATGTAAGAGTTATCAAAAGGTCGGAACATTAAGAAAGAGAGGTACACAAAATGAAGTTAGATATCAAGAGTGAACAGAAATAACCCTCCAAGCCAAGTAAAAGATGTGTAAAGAAACATCGGCTTTGAGGGTTATTTCTTTTTGCCCTTTTTTATGTCTTGATTTTAATTATAAACTATGATGTAAGCTATAAATTCATATTTACACAAAAAAGCGAAGTCAAACGACTTCGCTTTTTGTTTAACCTTTAAGAACTTCTTTATAAAGTCTTATATATTCATTTGCAGATTTGCCCCAACTGTTATCACATTCCATAGCACGCTTAACAAGAATGTTCCAACCCTCTTTATTAGAGTAGCCACCGATTGCTCTCTTGATTGTATAAAGCATATCGTGAGCGTTATAAGTTGAGAATGTAAATCCGTTGCCCTCGCCATCGCCACTATCTTTAATGCTATCACGAAGGCCACCTGTTTCACGGACAATCGGAATAGTACCGTAACGAAGTGAAATCATCTGTGAAAGTCCGCAAGGCTCACTCTTAGAAGGCATTAAGAACAAGTCGCAACCTGCATAAATTTTCTTTGAAAGTGATGGAATAAAGCCGATTTTAAGTCCCATTTTGTCAGGGTATTTATCTGCCATTTCCTTGAAGAAACTTTCATACTGCCATTCGCCTGAACCGAGAACTACAAACTGAATATCTTCAGTTGCAAGAAGTTCGTCAAGAACTGCTTTAACAAGGTCAAGACCTTTATGACCAACAAGACGAGTAACCATACCCATAACCGGAACATCTGGGCGTACAGGCAAGCCGAAGTATTCCTGAAGTTTTGCCTTGTTAACCGCTTTCTTTTCTTCAAAATCAGCTGAAGTGTAATTCACTTCAATATCCTTGTCAGTTTCAGGGTTATAAAGGATTGTATCAATACCATTTAAGATACCGCTTAACTTCCAAGAACGCTGATTGAGAATAATATCAAGACCATGTGAATACCAAGGGTCAAGAATTTCGTTAGCATAAGATGGGCTAACTGTTGTAACTCTGTCAGCACATTCAATAGCACCCTTCATAAAGTTGCAGTCACCGTCATATTCAACAAGAGATGCACAACTGTCAGGAAGTCCTACAACATCACCTAAAAGGTCCATACCATAAGTACCCTGATACTGAATGTTATGAATTGTAAACACTGTTTTGATATTTTCAAAGCCAGGTCTGTTTGCATAAAGTGTATTGTAATAAACAGGAGTCAATGCTGACTGCCAGTCATTACAATGGATAATGTCAGGTTTGAAATCAATATGAGGAATAATTTCAAGCACTGCACGAGCAAAGAATGCAAAACGCTCTGCATCATCATAATAGCCATAAAGACCGTCGCGCTTAAAATAATACTGATTGTCGAGAAGATAGTAGATTACTCCACCTGCTTTTGCTTCAAAAACACCGCAGTACTGTCTTCGCCATGCAACAGGAACAGAAATACTTGTTACAAATTTCATTGTGTCTTTCAGTTCCTGACTGATTGTGTCATAAAGAGGCATTACAACGCGTGCACCGATAAGTCTTTTGCGGAGAGCCTGTGGAAGACTACCTGCAACATCACCTAAACCGCCACTTGCCTTGAATGGAAGTGCCTCACTTGCAACATATAAAACTTTCATTAGATTACAATCTCCTTACCTATATAAACCGGATAGTTTTCTGCGCCTGAGAGTGTTTTGTTTGGTGTGATAACAACGCTCTTATCTGCAACAACGCAATTAAGTGATGCGTTTTGTGCTACGAAACCATCTTGCATAACGATTGAATTTTTAACAACTGCACCTTTTTCAACGCGTACACCACGGAAAAGAATTGAGTTTTCAACTGTACCCTCAATAATACAACCATCAGCAATAAGCGAATTTTTCACATCTGAGCCAAGACCGTAAATTGCTGGCATATCGTCACGAACTTTTGTGTAAATCGGTCTGTCTGCATTGAACAAATCGTCACAATTAGCAGGGTCAAGAAGTTCCATATTTACTTTGAAATAACTTTCCATTGACTCGACTGTTGCAGCATAACCTGTTGCCTCGTAACCGTAAATGTTAAGTTTATCAACATTACCTTGAATAATATCTGCTTCAAAATCCTTGTAATTAAGGCTGATAGCATCATTGATAAGTCTTTCAAGAAGTGCTTTCTTCATAAAGATAACATTAAGTGAATAATTTACATTTTCCTCTGTTACAGGAGAAATTGAAATCTTTTCTGCCTTGTTATCTGCATTCATTGAAAGAACAACAACATCAGTAAGATTTGGCTTTTTGCCATTCTTATAAACGATTGTAATGTCAGCATTTTTTGCTGTATGGTAATCTGTAAGAGCGTCAATATCAAGGTTAAGAACTGTGTTACAATCTGAAAGAAGCACATATTCTTCATTTGAACGACTGATAAAGCCCATAATACCTTTAAGAGATGCAAGTTTATCAGCATTTCCGCCTGCCTCATTAGTTGAGAATGGAGGAAGAATGAAAAGACCGTCATTTTTACGGGATAAATCCCAAGGTTTACCTGTTCCTACATGGTCCATAAGGGATTGGTAGTTGCTCTTTGTAAGCACACCAACTTTTTCAATACCTGCGTTTACCATATTTGAAAGAGTAAAGTCAATAAGACGATAACGAGATGCAAAAGGCACTGAACCCATTGTACGAATACCTGTAAGTTCGCTGATACACTCGTCATAAGCATTTGAAAATACGATACCAACTATATTTTTACCTGTCATCTTATTTATCCTCCTTTACTACATCTTCATCTACCATTGCTTTTGGTGCTACGAATGCACCTTCGTGCACTGTTACGCCTGCACCAACAACTGCAACGCCCCAATCGTCACGATTAGCCATTTCTTCAGGAGTTGCACCAACAACTGCACCTGCTTCAATAACTGCATTTTCAGCAACCATTGAATACTGAACAACTGCACCTTTTTTAACAACTGTGCCCGGCATTACGATTGAATATTTAACCTCTGCACCCTCTTCAATAACAACATCATTGAAAAGGATTGAGTAGTCAACATCACCATAAACTCTTGAGCCTTCTGAAATCATTGAGTTCTGTACTTTTGCGTTTGCAGAAATGTAATGAGGAGGGCTGACAGGAGTTTTTGCATAAATTCGCCAACTTGTGTCTGACAAATCAAGGTCAACTTTCGGGTTAAGAAGGTCAAGGTTTGCTTCCCACAAACTGTCGATTGTACCAACATCTTTCCAATAACCATCAAAAAGATATGCAAACATCTTTTCACCGTCTGCGTGCATCTTTGGAATAACATTCTTACCGAAGTCGTTGCTTGAATTAGGGTCCTTTTCATCGTCAATAAGATACTGACGAAGTTTGCTCCAAGTAAACACATAAACACCCATTGATGCCTTGTTACTTCTTGGATTCTTTGGTTTTTCTTCAAACTCGCTGATTGAGTTATCGTCATTAAGAATCATAAGACCAAAACGACTTGCTTCTTCCCAAGAAACTTCAAGCATTGCAATAGTACAAGCAGCACCTTTTTCTTTGTGGTACTCAAGCATTTTGTTGTAATCCATTTTATAAATATGGTCACCTGAAAGAATTACAACATATTCAGGGTCATAACGGTCAATAAAGTTAATATTCTGATAAATAGCGTTTGCAGTGCCCTTATACCATTCTGTACCCTTAATCTGCTGATAAGGTGAAAGAATATGAACACCACCATTAGCACGGTCTAAATCCCAAGCCTGACCGTTGCCTATGTAATCGTTAAGTTCAAGTGGTTGATACTGTGTAAGCACGCCCACAGTAGTAATACCGGAGTTCACACAGTTTGAAAGTGGGAAGTCGATAATTCTGTATTTACCGCCATAAGGTACAGCAGGTTTAGCAATGTTCTTTGTAAGAATTCCAAGACGGCTTCCCTGACCGCCTGCAAGAAGCATTGCAATACATTCTTGTTTTCTTGCCATATTTATTCCTCCATTATCTTGTTTTTTGAAGATAGATTGTTGACATTGGTGGTAAATCGAGTGATATGCTTTGCTCGAATCCGTGCATACTCTCTTTTTGCCATTTTATTTTTTCAGGTTGTGCTTTTCCTGTTCCGCCATATTTAGCGTCATCAGAATTAAACACAATCTTATAATTTGACCTTGCGGGAACACCTATTTTGTAATTATCGCGGGCAACAGGAGTAAAGTTGCAAACTGCAATAATTTCTTTACCCTTTTCGTCAATTCTACGGAATGAAATTACTGAATTATCATTGTCATCCGCCGAAATCCACGAAAAACCTTCCCACGAATGGTCAACCTGCCAGAGTGGTGCGTTTGCTTTATAAAAGAGATTGAGTTCTTTTGTGTATGTCTGCAACTGACGGTGTGCATCATACTCTAAAAGCAACCAATCAAGACCTTGTTTATAATTCCACTCAATGAACTGACCGAATTCACTGCCCATAAACATAAGTTTTTTACCGGGATGAGCCATCATATAACCCATAAACGCTCTTACCCCTGCAAACTTTTCTTCATAAGTACCGGGCATTTTATTTATAAGTGAACATTTACCGTGCACAACCTCATCGTGTGAGATTGGCAAAATAAAGTTCTCTGAAAATGCGTAGAAGAATGAGAATGTAATACAGTTGTGGTTACCTTTTCTGTAAAGCGGGTCCATTGAGAAATAGCGAAGAATGTCATTCATCCAACCCATATTCCACTTATAGTTAAAACCAAGACCGCCCATATAAACAGGTTTTGTAACCATTGGCCAAGCTGTGCTTTCTTCTGCAATAAGTAAGCTACCGTGATAATCACGGAAAACATTCATACTTAACTTGTTAAGAAAATCTATTGTTTCAAGGTTTTCGTTGCCACCGTCTTTGTTAGCAATCCAATGACCGTCATCTCTGCCATAATCAAGATAAAGCATAGATGCAACTGCGTCAACACGAAGTCCGTCAATGTGGTATTTATCAAGCCAGAACATTGCACTTGAAATTAAGAATGATTGAACTTCGTTTCTGCCGAAGTCAAATACTTTTGTACCCCATTCAAGATGTTCACCTTTGCGAATATCCGCGTATTCATAGCAAGGTGTACCGTCAAACTCATAAAGACCGTTTGCGTCTTTCGGGAAGTGGGCAGGTACCCAGTCAAGAATTACGCCAATACCGTTTTTATGGCACATATCAACAAGATACATTAAATCGTCAGGTGTACCATAACGGGATGTTGCTGCAAAATAGCCTGTAACCTGATAACCCCAAGAGCCATCAAAAGGATATTCTGTAAGTGGCATAAACTCAATATGAGTGTAACCCATTTCTTTCACATAAGGGATTAACTCCTCTGCCATTTTTCGATATGAATAGAAATTACCGTCTTCATACTGTTTCCACGAACCTGCGTGTACTTCATAAATATTGACAGGTCTGTCATACTGAGCTTTCTCGCGTTTTGCTTTTTCCCATTTTGCATCAGTCCATTTGTAATTACCTAACTCATAATACTTGGTAGCATTATCGGGACGAGTTTCCATATGATACCCGTAAGGGTCACTTTTCATAAGTTTTCTGCCATCTTGTGTGACGATACAGAATTTATATGAATCATAGACTTTTACATTTTTTATGTAAACTTCCCAGATGCCCCCTGCAGTTATGCGTTCTGCCTTATTTGCGTCATCATTCCAACCATTGAAATCACCGCTGACGCTGACAGACACCGCATTGGGTGCCCAAGTTCTGAAAACAACTGTTTCATCATCAACACGGTGTGCACCCATATACTCATAAGTACGGGCATTATTACCCTGATGGAACAAATACACAGGCACTTGAGCCTCATAGTTATTGTTTTGAGAGTCCGTCACTTTTTTCACCTCACTAATATTTGCAATAAATCATAATTCTACTTATACAGATATATTCTATCACTTCAAAATTGTATTTTCAAGTGAAATTTGCACAAAATACTCAAATCCATAACAAATTTCATTACAGCCATTTGTGCACTTTGTTACAAAATTTGGCAGTAAATACGAGAAGCAAAACAGAAAATGTCGTTTTGAGAAGTTTTGTGTAACAAAAAAGAGCCTGCTCAATTGAGCAAGCTCTGTAATTCACATATTCAAATCAATATGCAACTGTCCACCATTCTTCGAAGCCAAGACCTACTGAGAAGTTACCCATATAAAGAATCATTGGAAGGTCGAAATAGTATTCAACAAGGTTACCTGTTGATTTTTCAATTTTTGCTTCGGCTGTTGTTGCTTGATAATCGCAATTTGGTTCAAGAGAATTGATAATTGGAACATCTTTGATTGGGTCTTGAATTGACTCTTTTGTAAGAACAGATGCAACCGCACCAACTTTTTCACCTGCTTTTGGATTCTTTGCAGGTTTTACTACAACTGTAATAATGTAGTAGTTGCCTTCTTCTTTACAATCAATACTCTTAATATCATCTTTTGTAAGTCCACAAGTTGCACCTGATGGTGGGAAGTTACCAGCAATATCAGCACCTGTGTATGTAACATTTGTATCTTCTGCCTTGAGAAGTGAACCCATAAGACCTTTACCGGCTGCTTCAATAATAGGATTACCGCCTGCGTCAACATGTTCATTATAGTTATAAGCGTTTTTCTTTAACTGTGTAGCACTCTTTGCGTTTGTTTTAACACCTGAAAAAGCCTTAACGAACAAATCAAACTGCATTGTTTTTGAAGTCATAACAGTTGCAGCTTCACCGCCCTGACTATCAGTATTTGAATCATCAGGAATTGCAGGAGTCTGGTTGTTATTATCTACATTCTGGTTTGAGTTAGAGTTAGAGTTATTACCCTGTGACTGTGAATTAACAACGAATGTTTTATTTTTAAGAACAGTTGCAAGACCGATTTTTGTGAAAGCCACTGATGTTGCACTGTAAACAATTACAATTGCAACACAAATTGCAATTGTTTTAAGGAAAAGATTAGTAAACTTTTTTCTCTTTTCAGCTTTCTTTTCTACTTTAGCCTTATACTGTTCGGGAGTAAGCTGTTTTTTAGCCATTTTATGAAACCCCTTTCAAAAATTAAACCTTTACCACATTACTTTACAACAAAATGGGCAAAATGTCAATAACAAACTTAAAAATCACCTCTCTTTAATATTGTATTAAAGGATTTTTTGTGTTATTATATTATACACATTGTTGAGGAAATATAGTTTTGGGGTACAAATCTAAATATTCGAGGCGTAAAAAATGAAAGACTTCAAAAGAAAAGCATTCAGTTGGAAAGTTGTATTCAAAATAATAGGTCATTTGTTATTTGTGATGAATCCTAAAATTATTTGGTATAAGCATCTTGATAAAAAAGGTAAAGCTGAAAAGCGTGATGCTTTAGGCTTTAAGGCAGTTAAAAAGTGGGCAAAATTTGTAACAAAAGCCGCAAAAATGGATATTACTGTTGAGGGGCTTGAAAAAATTCCCACAGACAGACCTTTACTTTTTACCCCTAACCACCAAAGTTATGCTGACATTCCGTTGCTTTTACATGTGTTAAAAGACTTTAACTTTGGATTTATGATGAAAATTTCACTTGCAGGTGTTCCCTTTATAAGCGGTATCAGTAAAATGATTAAGAGTGTTCCCGTAAATCAGGAAAACCCTCGCGAAGCAGTTAAAGCTATTCACAAAACCATTGAAAACATTGAAAGCGGTCATTCAATGCTTATTTTTCCTGAAGGTAAGCGTGGATTTTCAAACACTCCTGATGAATTCAAAAACGGTGCTTTCAAAATTGTTCAGAAAACAGGGGTTACGGTTGTTCCTATTTATATAAGAAATGTATTCAAAGTTTTTGAGGGCAGTAACGGTATTATTACCCCAACCTCTATAAAAGTTACAATTCTTGACCCTATTGAAACAGGCAATATGACCCGTGCTGATGTTAAAGAGTTGCACGACAAAGTTCATAGTGTGATTCTTGAAGAGTCAAAAAAATATAAAGATTAATAACATAACTTTTTAGGCAGTCTGTAAATAAAGACTGCCTGTTTTTTGTGCTTTGTAATATTGAATAATATAAATTTTTATAGTATAATAAATTGATAATTTTTCCTGAGGAGGAAGCAAAATGAAAAAAGGAATAATTTTTGACAAGTCAAAAAAAGTATTTCCAATGATTGTTATGGCAATTGGCATTGTTCTTGCCCTTGCATTACAGATTATGCGACTTAATATGGTTGCAGTTGTAAATGTGGCATTTATGTGCATTGTGGTTGCTCTTATGATGTTGGGGCTTTTTATCTTCAAAAAACTTTATGTGTGGAACTTCATCACATACGGTATCAATGCGTTAAGCGTAGTTCTCTATTACACAATCTGGGGTGCTGACGCAGGTTTTGGTGCATTTACAAGCGGTAAAGCAGGTTGGGCATCAGTTGAACACGCATTAACTTCTGGTGCTGACAGTGCGAATTTCTTAATTCGTCTTGGCGGTAACCTTTTACTTCTTTTGCCTTGTATTATTATGTTCACAGCACTTTTACTTGTTGGCAAAAAGCAAATCAAAAACAAAAGTGCTCATGTTGTAGTTACAAGTATTATCAGTATTTTACTTGCAGGTACATCTGCATTTTATGTAATCACAATGAATCTTCGTTCAGAGCCGAATGTAGAAAGACTTTGGGACGGTCACAACGATTATCTTGACGGTGTTGATGAAGCAACTGAAGGCAAACCGAATGTGCTTTTCATTATGATGGATGACTTAGGTTGGGGCGATATTTCACTTAACGGTGCTATCTATGATACTCCAAACATTGACAGCATTGGTGAAGACGGTGTTTGCTTTGATAACTTCTATTCAAGTTATTCAGTTTGCTCACCTGCTCGTTTCAGTCTTATGACAGGTCGTTATCCATTCCGCGGATATGCTGATAATGTTATTTATCCTACACAGCAGACACTTTCACCATTTGCATCAACCCGTCTTTTCAACTCTATTGAAATGGGTAACAATTGTGACGGTATGCTTGGTGATGAAATCACAATTGCTGAAGTTTTCCAGAATGCAGGTTACAACACAGGTGCATTCGGCAAATGGCATCTTGGCGATTATGGTGAATATCTTCCTACAAATCAAGGTTTTGACTACTTCTATGGTAGCCACCATGTAAACGATATGACTCCATTCTATTATGTTGAAGAGGAAAACGGTGCTTATGAAATTGTTCACGGTACTAACGAATTCTTCAAAGATGGCAAAAAAGACCAAAGTCAAGCAAGCGAATGGATTCACGAGTCAATCAACGATTGGATTACAGATAAAGTTACAAATTCTGACGAACCTTTCTTTGCATACTATGCAACTCCATGGCCACACGGTCCTGTTTTTGCAGGTGACGATTTTGACGGTGCAACAGGTATGGGTACTTATGTTGACTGCGTAACAGAGTTTGACTACTACTTAGGTGAACTCTTTAACACTCTTGAAGAACTTGGTGTCATGGACGATACAATTATTGTATTCACAAGCGATAACGGTCCTGCACTTGAGGGCTCAACAGGTGAACTTCGCGGTGGTAAATATCTCGCTTATGAGGCAGGTCAGAAAGTTCCGTTTATGATTAAGTGGAATAACAATGGTGGTCTTTGGGAATCAGGTACAACAAGAGCACAGAGTTCAGTTCTTGCAGATATGTTCCCAACTCTTATTGAACTTTGCGGAATCACAGGTAATGGCGGTACAGCAAACTACTTGCCAACTGACAGAACTATTGATGGTGTTTCAATGCTTCCTGTTCTTAAAAATGATACTGCAATTCATAACGAAGACCATCCAATTCTTCATATGAAACGCGAAAAACTTAAAGCACTTCAGTACACAATGACAACTGACGAAGTTCTTGCTCGTGAAGAATACAAAGATTATACATACCCTGTTCTTACTGAAAATGATTATATAACATTCAAGTACTTCCGTAAGATGCAGAATGATAACCCTGCATTCTTCGATAAGACAAGAAAAAATTGGTTATTCGTGCTTAACGACGATAAGAGCGAAAGTTATAACCGTACAAGCACATACCCAACAATCGCAGAAGAACTTAACGAAAAAATGGATGAAGTTATGAAAGACTTCAAAGAAAATCGCCGAGGTATCAACTACGATTACTATAAATAAACCATAATAAATTAAGCCCCATTGAAAAGTTGATTTTCAATGGGGTTTGTTATATAATTAGGTTATTAAAGTTTATGGAGAAAATGTTATGCCACCACTTTCAATTATGATTAAACCTGCATCAAGTCTTTGTAATATGCGTTGTGAATACTGTTTTTATCACAATGTTACAGAACTGCGTCAGGTTTCGTCTTTTGGTATTATGACAAACGATACTGCCGACAATTTAATAGAAAAAGCACTGCACTTTGCTAACGGTGAAAGTGTAGCCTTTGCTTTTCAGGGTGGTGAGCCTTTAATGGCGGGACTCCCCTATTTTCAGCATTTTGTTGAGAAAGTAAAATCTGCAAACAAACTTAATAGTCAGATTTATTTCAGTACACAGACAAATGGCACATTAGTTACTGACGAGTGGTGCGAGTTCTTCCATAAGAATAATTTTCTTGTAGGATTAAGTCTTGATGGTAATTTTGAGCATAACAAGTTCCGTGTTGATGCAAATCGCGAAAATGCTTTTTATCGTATTCTTAACGCTGCTGAAAAGTTCAAAAAGCACAAAGTTGAATTCAACATTTTAACTGTTCTTACCGGTTATTGTGCTGATAATATTGACGATATTTATAAGTTTTTCCGTAGCAAAGGTTTCAGGTATTTACAGTTTATTCCGTGTTTGCGACCATTTAATGACAATACTGAAAGCGAACTTTATATGACACCACAGCAATATGGTGATTTTCTTGTTAAGTGCTTTAACTACTATGTTAAAGATTATGTGCGTGGTCAATATACAAGTGTGCGATGGTTTGATAACATTGTGCATCAATTTTTAGGCAACAAAACTGAACAATGCGGAATGTGTGGTCATTGTATGCACCAGTTTGTTGCAGAGGGTAACGGCAATATTTACCCTTGCGACTTCTATTGCACTGACGAGTGGTATTTAGGCAACATCAATGACGAAAACGAAAACTTTGACACACTTGCTCATTGTGAAAAGGCAATTGAGTTTTTAAGAGAAAGTCTTGCAGTGCCCGAAAAATGCAAACAATGTAAATTCTACCCGGTATGTCGTGCAGGTGGTTGCAAGCGTACAAGAGCAGACCGTGACTACTGCGAAAGCTATAAAAAATTCTTCTCATCTTGTCTGCCACTTTTCAGAGCATTCATAAATGAGAAGAAATAAAAACATATAAACAAAAAGCAGGACACATAGTGTCCTGCTTTTTTATGACATTATATAAAGAAGTGCCATTATAAGCATTTCGTCTGCACCCTCGCTTTTTAATAGCATTATAAGTCCCATAAGCATTGCTTTATCAGGCTCGGCAAAAAGTGTTTCAAGGGTATTCTGTTTGACTTGTGGTTGCGGTTTATTTTCTTTTTTGGGCGGTTTTGGAGTCTCTTTACTTTCTTCCTTAAAAAACTCCTTAAAACTTGGATAAGCGCTGTTTTCGGGGAAATTAGGCGGCATATTAGTCACTTTTGGTGTGATTGGTGCTGACTCGTACTGCGTTTTCGGTTTCGGTTTTTCTCTTTCAAAATCTTCTTGTGCTTTTTCTAATACTGCGTCAGTGTTTTTCTGCATTTGTCGCACTCTTGCCATTGCTTTTTGTTGCATATTCTGGATTTCGGAATAAGAATAATTATTCATCTAAAACAATCCTTTCAGAAGTGGCAACACCTGCATAAGTTGTAAAAACTTCACTGCTTCGTCTGCCTTTTTCTGCCTTTCCGTATTAAGCATTGGTTTCAAATCCATAATAAGACGAGTGCGATAATCTTCTTTATTCATTTGCCCCATCACACTCATTATTTTACTGACAGTATTCATATCTATAGGAAAATCAGGAGTTTTTTGCGTTTCTTTCGGTTTTTCTTGTTGTGGCTCGTTATTATTCATTAAAGATTCTGCTACACTTTTAATCTTCGCCATATCTTCATCACTTACTGACGCAAGTAAACTTTCAATATCAATCATTTTTACCCTCCGTAAATTTTCTTAATAATTCTTGTGCTTGCGGAGTTGAGAGTAATTGCTCAAGGGCGGTTCTGTCACTCATAACCTCTTGCAATTTCTTGCTTTGTGACGGATTTAGCTTTTTCATTAAAAAGTCCTGTGCTTCATTTTTATCTTTTTGATTTTTCATTTTTTCTACTATTTCATCAAAATTGTTGTTACTCATTGAAAACACCACCATTATATTGTATAATAGATATGTAATATACTATGAGCGTAAAAGGGGTAATATGATTGCGAATACTTGTTTTGTCCGATTCTCACGGTGATTATTTCACAATGCAAAAGATTATAAAAGCACAACCAGATGCAGAAGTTGTAATCTTTCTTGGTGACGGTCATTACGATTTTGAGCGTTGTAAATCACTTTTAGACGGTAAAATAATTTATGCTGTTAAAGGCAATAATGATTTTCATTGTGATTACCCTAAAAATGCAATTATCTGCGAGGGCGGAATAAAAATCTATATTACTCACGGTCATTATGAATATGTTAAAAGTTCTTTTGGCAGATTGATTACAGTGGCAAAGGATAATAACTGTACTCTTGCTCTTTACGGTCACAGACATGAGCAAAGAGAAGAAAACTGTGACGGAGTTAAGTTGTTTAGTCCCGGTGCAGTAAAAAATGACGAATATGGTGTAATTGATATTGTTGACGGCGGATATATTTGTATAGGCATAAAAATAAAATAAATTTATTTATGGAGGGATAATTATGACAATCTATGATTTGAAAAACAAAGACCTTAAAAAGTATTTTAGAGAATTTGCAAAGACCACTTATGGTAAAGTTGTTTTCTGCCTTGCTTATATTGTGCCTTTTATTATGGCAATTGTCTGCACAGAAACTGCAATACTTTCCAAAATGTATTGTGGCTCATTTTTTGCAGGCAACAGTAACCTTATTAAATATCTTTTATTCCTTTTAGTGTCATTTGTTGTCGGCTCAGCTTATTTCTACCGTGAATTTGATAAATTTTTGCAGGTGAAATATAAATAAGTGCAAAACACAAAGCGCAAAGCGCAAAATTAAGGGACTGTGAATTTTCACAGTCCCTTTTTTTAGTTACTTATCAATTCTTTTATAATCTCTGATAAAGAGTGTTTGAAAAGCAATTAAATATATTGATAATATTACAGCTATAGTCAACCACAGCACATCGCTTTTTTCATTAACAAATGGGCCAAAATACAAATTACACAAAATCGGTGAAAGTGTGGGAACAAATCCAAGTCCGCACAAGACTGATGTTGCCTTTGAAAATTTCATAGAATACAAAGTAAATGAAACAACTGCAATTACAATTAAACACAAGCTGAACACAGCCAAAGGCATCATTCCCGTTTCAGATTCAAACAAAAAATGTTTTAGTTTTGATGGTAACGGTAGTTGTATAAACGTTCCCTGTAAATAAAAAACAATAAAATAAACGTAACTTATTAAAAAAGCGATATTGGTTGTAAGAGCTATTGTTTTATTTGTTTGTTTCATAAAATCACCTCTTTCTATATTTATAATTGCATAAACACTAAAAAATGTCAAGCAATGATTTGTTGCATTGCATATTACATATAAAAAAAGTACCCCTCGGGTTGTTCCCGAGGGGTTAATTTTATTGGTTTATTAAAGCCTTACCGCATTAGTCATTGATAAGTTCGATGATGCACATTTCTGCAGCGTCGCCTCTTCTTGGACCAGTTTTGATAATTCGTGTGTAACCACCGTTTTTATCAGCATACTTTGGTGCAACTTCTTCCATCAACTTTTTAGCAACTGCTTCTTTTGTGATGTAAGAATAAACCTGTCTCTTTGAATGAAGACTGCTGTCTTTTGCAATTGTAATCATCTTTTCAGCCATAGCCTTAACTTCTTTGGCTCTTGTAACTGTTGTTTCAATCTGACCATTCTCAATAAGATATGTTACCATACCTCTGAGCATAGCCTTGCGGTGATCGCTTGTTCTGCCGAGTTTTCTTGTTCCTGGCATGTCAAAATCACTCCTTTATTATTCGTCGTCCCTACGAAGAGAAAGACCAAGTGATTCAAGTTTTGCCATAACCTCTTCAAGAGATTTTCTACCAAGGTTACGAACTCTCATCATGTCTTCTTCTGTTCTGTTTGTCAAATCTTCAACTGTGTTGATGCTTGCACGCTTTAAGCAGTTGAATGAACGAACTGAAAGGTCAAGTTCTTCAATAGTCATTTCAAGAACCTTTGTCTTTGAGTCGTCATTCTTGACAATCATTGTCTCTGTTTCTCTTGCTTCTTCTGAAAGGTCAACAAAGAGATTGAGATGGTCTGTAAGGATTTTTGCGCCGAGAGAAACGGCATCCTGTGCTGAAATTGTACCGTTTGTCCAAGCTTCAAGTGTAAGCTTGTCATAGTCAGTAATCTGACCAACACGAGTATTTTCAACTGTATAGTTCACCTTTAATACAGGTGTATAAATTGAATCTATTGCGATTACGCCGATAATTGGCTGCATAAGCTGTTTGTTTCTTTCTGCTGAAACATAACCTCTGCCTTTATCACAAGTGAGTTCCATTTTAAGAACACCACCGTCTTCAAGGTTTGCGATTACGAGTTCAGGATTAAGAATTTCAACTTCTGAATCAACCTGAATATCACCAGCTGTAACCTGGCACTTGCCACTTGCATCGATATAAAGTGTTTTTGGACCGTCACCGTGAATTTTAAGGATTACACCTTTAAGATTCAAAACGATTTCAGTTACATCTTCTTTCACACCGTCAATGGTTGAGAATTCATGAAGAACACCTTCAATTTTCGCTGAAGTAATTGCATAACCTGGAAGTGATGACAAAAGTACGCGTCGAAGGCTGTTACCAAGTGTTGTACCGTAGCCTCTCTCTAATGGTTCAACTACGAATTTGCCATAAGTTCCGTCAGCAGATAAATCAAGTGCTTCAATGCTGGGCTTCTCAATTCCTATCATTCAAAACCCTCCTAACTGAGTACAGAAAAATCATTCTGCTAAATGTTATTATTGATTCAAGCCTATTATTTAGAATAAAGCTCGACGATAAGATGCTCTTCAACAGGAACTGCAATTTCTTCTCTGTCTGGAAGCTTAACAACCTTAGCTGAAAGCTCTTCTGCATTCTTATCAAGCCATGCAGGAACTGGACGAGATGCGTTAGCTTCAAGAACTTCCTTAATCTTAACGCTTTCTTTGCTGTTGTCCTTAATTGATACTACATCGCCTGCTTTAAGAAGGTATGATGGAACATCAACCTTCTTACCGTTTACACGGAAGTGAGCGTGAATTGTGAGCTGTCTTGCTTCTGCACGGGATGATGCCCATCCGAGAAGATAAACAACATTATCAAGACGGCTTTCACAAATCTTCAAAAGGTTTTCACCGACAATACCCTGACGCTTTTCAGCCATCAAGAAATATTTATAGAACTGTCCTTCCTGAATACCATAATATCTCTTTGCAGTCTGTTTTGCACGAAGCTGCAAGCCATATTCAGAAACTTTTTTGCGGTTCTGTCCGTGCTGACCAGGAGCGTATGAACGACGCTCAAGAGCACATTTACCAGTATAGCAACGGTCGCCTTTAAGGAAAAGTTTCTTTCCTTCACGACGGCAGAGCTTACAAACCGCACCGGTATATCTTGCCATAATCTGTTACCTCCAAATTTCTGTTATACACGTCTTCTCTTAGGTGGGCGGCAGCCATTGTGAGGAATTGGAGTTACATCTTTAATCATTGTAACTTCAAGACCTACTGTCTGCAATGCACGGATTGCAGCTTCACGACCTGAACCTGGGCCCTTAACGTATACTTCTACGGTTTTCATACCGTGGTCAATCGCAACCTTTGCTGCTGTTTCAGCAGCTGTCTGAGCAGCGAATGGTGTAGATTTTCTTGAGCCTCTGAAGCCCATCTCACCTGCACTTGCCCATGATACTGCGTTACCCTGAGTATCAGTGATAGTAACGATAGTATTATTGAAGGTGGACTGAATATGAACTGCGCCTTTTTCAATGTTTTTCTTTTCACGGCGTCTGCGTGTAACAGCGCCTTTTTTAACTTGCTTTGCCATTATTTAGCCCCTCCTTCTTACTTCTTCTTGTTAGCAATTGTCTTCTTTGGTCCCTTGCGTGTACGAGCATTTGTCTTTGAACGCTGACCTCTTACTGGGAGATTCTTGCGGTGACGAACGCCTCTGTAGCAACCAATTTCAACAAGTCTTTTAATATCAAATGCTGTTTCTCTTCTGAGGTCACCTTCAACAGTGATGTTGTGTTCGATGTACTCACGAAGTTTTGAAACGTCTTCTTCGGTTAAATCCTTAACACGAGTGTCTGGATTGATACCTGTTGCAGCAACAATGTCACTAGCTGTTTTTCTGCCTATACCATAGATGTATGTGAGACCGATTTCGATTCTCTTTTCTCTTGGTAAGTCAACACCTGAAATACGAGCCATTTACAGTTGCACCTCCATTTTCAAAATGTGGCTTTATAGCCTTTTGTTAATATCGTTCCTTAGTACTTTAGAAACGATTGAGCGATAGGTGCTCAAGATAAATTCAAGCTGCTCTGCAGTTGCAGCTCATTGCGATTTATCTTAGCCCTGACGCTGCTTGTGTTTAGGGTTTTCACAGATAACCATTACTTTACCCTTGCGTTTGATTACTTTGCACTTTTCGCAAATTTTCTTGACAGAAGGTCTGACTTTCATTATAAATTACCTCCTAAAAAATGCTGTCAAAATTTTACTTTGAACGCCATGTAATTCTACCGTTGTTAAGGTCATAAGGTGAAAGTTCAACTGTTACCTTGTCGCCCGGAAGAATTCTGATGTAGTTCATACGAAGTTTGCCCGAAATACGAGCGTGTACTTTGTGTCCGTTTTCAAGCTCTACAATAAAGAATGTATTAGGAAGAGCTTCAACGACAGTACCTTCAACTTCAATCATATCTTGTTTTGCCATAAGTTTAACCCTCTTTCGATAATGCTTTTCTTAATGCTCTGTCCGTTAAGAACATATCCTGAGAAATAAGTTTATTTGTTTTTACTATGTGTTTCGGATTTTTTCTTTTGGGATTGTTCAAAAGTCTTTCTTTACCGTCACAAACATAAACATATTTCCCATCAAATTCAGTGACACACATAAGTCGGTCTTTTTCGCGACCTGCGTTACAAATGACTAACTCACCTTTACAAAACTCCATAAGTTATACCTCTTAAAGTTTAGTTAAAATGATTGGCTCGCCTTTTGTAATTGCTATTGTGTGTTCAAAGTGAGCGGACAGTTTACCATCAAGCGTTTTGACGGTCCAACCGTCAGGCAAACATTTAATTGCCTTTGAACCCATATTTATCATTGGCTCAATTGCAATTGTCATGCCGGGTAAAAGTCTTTGACCTCTACCGGCTGTTCCGTAATTCGGAACTGACGGGTCTTCGTGAAGATGTGTTCCTACCCCATGCCCTGTGTATTCACGGACAACCGAGAAACCTCGTTCTTCGCAATAGGACTGAATTGCAAATGCTATATCGCCGACTCTGTTGCCTGCAACAGCCTGTTCGATACCTAAATAAAGGCTCTCTCTCGTTGTGTCGCACAGCCGCTTTGCTTCATCGGAAATTTTTCCACAAGCAAAAGTAGCAGCATTGTCACCGTTATATCCATTCACTTTAGCACCCAAGTCGATACTTACTATATCGCCCTCTTTAAGCACTCTCTTTTTTGAGGGAATGCCGTGAATGACCTCGTCATTTATGGAAATACATGCTGTAGCAGGAAAACCGTTATAATTGAGAAAGTTTGGTTCAGCACCTTGCTTCTTTATATATCGGTAAGCAATCTGGTCAATCTCGTATGTTGTAATACCTGGTTTGACCGCTTCACCTGCTACTTGTAATGCTTCTGCTGAAATCTGACACGCTTTACGCATTATATCAATTTCTTTTGCAGTTCTAAGCACTATCATGTTAATCCTCCAAAACTTTGAAAACAAGAGCTGTTGTATCAGCAACCTCTTCTTGTCCTTCTACTATTACTAACTTACCTGTTTTTGAATAGTAGTCTTTAAGTGGCTCTGTCTGTTCGTGATAAACTGAAAGTCTGTCAAGCACTGTTTCAGGACTATCATCTTTACGCTGAACAAGTTCATCACCACATACATCGCAGATACCGTCTTTAGATGGTTTCTTGTATTCAAGATGATAAGTAGCACCACACTTTAAGCAAACGCGTCTGCCTGAAAGTCTTGCTGTAATCTTTTCATCAGGAACTTCGATATCAACAACTTTGTCGATTACGATACCCATCTTATCAAGAGCTTCTGCCTGTGGTATTGTTCTTGGGAAACCATCAAGAATGAAACCATTCTGGCAATCACTCTCTGCAAGTCTCTCTTTAATAATACCTATAACAACATCATCTGGAACAAGCTTGCCGGCATCGATATAGGACTTAGCTTTAAGTCCCATATCTGTACCGTTTTTAAGAGCTTCTCTGATGATATTACCTGTTGAAACAGCCGGAATATTGAATTTTTCACAAATCTTTTCCGCCTGAGTACCTTTTCCTGCACCTGGTGCACCGAGAAGGATTAAGTTCATATCATTTACCTCCGAATCAATCAAGGAAGCCTTTATAGTGACGCATCATCATCTGGCTTTCGAGCTGTTTCTCTGTTTCAAGAGCAACGCCGACCATAATGATAATTGATGTACCACCAACAGCAAGGTTCATACCATATTCTGTGAAAAGGCCTGCAATCTGTGAGTAGATGATTGGGAACATTGCTACAACACTCAAAAGAAGAGCACCGATAAGTGTCATTCTGTTAAGAATGTTTGTAATGTAAGAAACTGTTGGTTTACCTGGGCGGATACCTGGGATTGAACCGCTGTTCTTACGAAGGTTATCTGCCATTTCAATTGGGTTATACTGGATAGCCGCATAGAAATAAGCAAAGAAGATAATAAAGATAAAGTAGATTGTTCCATAGAATGGGTGTGTCTGACCAAGCCATACTGTTGTAAGCTTATTCCAGAAACCACCTTCTTCACCTGGAGCAAACATAGCGATTGTAGGAAGAATTGAAAGCACTGAGCTTGCAAAGATAACAGGGAGAACACCGCACATATTAACCTTAATAGGCATATGAGTATTCTGACCGCCGTACATCTTACGACCTACAACGCGTTTTGCGTACTGAATCGGGATTTTTCTCTCACCATTGTCCATCCAAACGATGAAGAAAATCATACCAACAAGAGCAATTGCAGCGATTGGAACAAGTACGAAGTAAGCGCCACCTCTGTCCATATACTGATAAAGGTTAGCGATTGTTGTTGGCATACGAGCAACGATACCTGCAAAAAGAATCATTGAAATACCATTACCGATACCCTTTTCGTTAATCTGTTCGCCAAGCCACATTACAAGTGCTGTACCAGCAGTATAGCAAAGAATAACTACGATTGCTTGCAATACTGCATAGAAACCTGTAAATGCTTTACCGTTTGCATCTGTTAAAAGCATATTCTGAGACTTGATAAAGAAGTAATATGCAATACTCTGTGCAAAACCAAGTCCAAGTGCGAAATAACGAGTAATTTTATTCATTTTCTTTCTGCCTTCTTCGCCTTCCTTAGAAAGTTTCTGAAGTGCAGGAATTGCAACAGCAAGAAGCTGAATAATAATTGATGCGTTGATGTATGGTGTGATTGAGAGTGCAAATAATGTACCATAGTTGAATGCGTTACCTGTCATCATTGAAAGGTAAGTAAGGAATGTACCTGCAGCTTCTTCGCCGAAAATACCTTCTGATGCGATATCAACAAATGGAACAGGCATTGCTGAACCGATTCTGTAAATTAAAATTATAAGTGCTGTGAAAAGGAGCTTCTTACGAAGGTCTGTAATCTTCCACGCATTGATAAATGTACGGAACACGGTTAAATCACCTCAGCCTTTCCGCCTGCTGCTTCGATTTTCTGCTTAGCAGATTCTGAATAAGCATTAACCTGAACAGTAAGCTTTTTGCTGAGTTCGCCATTTCCTAATACTTTTACTCCATCAAGAGCTTTTTTAACAAGGCCTGCGTTAACGAGTGCCTCAATTGTTACTGTTGTGCCATCCTCAAATGCATTGAGTGCTGAAACATTAACAGTTGCGATTTCCTTAGCGAAAATGTTATTGAAACCACGCTTTGGAAGTCTTCTTTGTAAAGGCATCTGGCCACCTTCAAAGCCGACCTGCATACCTCTACCTGCACGGGCCTTTTGACCCTTGTGACCCTTACCTGCTGTTTTACCCTGACCTGAAGCAGCACCACGACCGATACGCTTCACATCTTTCTTTGAACCAGCAGCTGGTGAAAGTTCGTGCAATTTCATATTGTGCACCTCCTTAAGCCTTTGTAACCTCTAAAAGATGAGAGATTTTCTTAATCTTACCTTGTGTTTGTGCGTTATCAGGTTGTTCTGATACATCACCGATTTTACGGAGACCAAGTGCATAAGCAGTGGCAATTTGGTCTTTTTTGCTTCCGATAAGACTCTTAACGAGTTTAACCTGAATTTTTTCCATCTTGTCCACTCTCCTTATTCTGTAATCTCTTTAACTGATTTGCCACGGATAGCAGCAACTTCTTCTGCTGTACGGAGTTTTGAAAGACCGTCAATAGTTGCTCTAACTACGTTGCAAGGATTGTTTGAACGAAGTGCTTTTGAACGGATGTCCTTGATACCTACCATTTCAACAACGGCACGAACAGGGCCACCAGCGATAACACCAGTACCAGGTGCTGCAGGTTTCATAAGAACTACGCCTGCACCAAACTTACCTGTAATTTCATGTGGGATTGTTGTGCCTTTAAGAGAAACTTTAATAAGGTTCTTCTTAGCAGCTTCAATACCCTTACGGATAGCATCTGGAACTTCGCCTGATTTACCAAGACCGAAGCCTACGATACCGTTACCGTCACCTACAACAACCAAAGCGGAGAATTTCATAATACGGCCGCCCTTAACTGTTTTAGAAACACGGTTGATAGCAACTACTCTTTCCTGAAGTTCGAGTGTTGATGCGTCAATAATAGCCATTACTTTTTTCTCCTTTCCTTAGAAGTTGAGGCCGCCCTCACGGGCACCTTCTGCGAGAGCTGCTACTCTACCTGTGTAAACATAGCCGCCTCTGTCAAATACAACATCTGTAATGTTCTTTTCTTTTGCTCTTTCTGCAAGGAGCTTGCCAACTTCTTTAGCTGCTTCCTTGTTACCGCCATAATTTGCAAAGTCCTTCTCTGTTGTTGAAGCACTTACAAGTGTTACGCCTGCAACATCATCAATCAACTGAGCATAGATATGCTGGAGAGAACGGAACACATTAAGGCGTGGGCACTCTGCAGTGCCTGAAATCTTGGCACGGACTCTCTTATGTCTCTTGAGTCTTGCTGCCTTTGTATCTGGTCTGTTAACCATAGTTTTACTCTCCTCCTATTATTTGCCCTTACCGGCTTTACCTTCTTTACGACGGATATGCTCGTCAGCATATTTGATACCCTTGCCCTTATATGGCTCTGGTGGTCTCTTTTCGCGAACTTCTGCTGCGAACTGACCAACCTTCTGCTTGTCAGGACCTGAGATAACGATTTTGTTAGGTGTAGGACACTCAACTGAAATTCCTTCTGGTAATGGCATAATTACCTGATGTGAATAACCGATGTTGAGAACAAGGTCCTTACCCTGCATTGCTACACGGTAACCAACGCCGTTAACATCAAGTTCCTTTTTGTAACCGTTGTTAACACCTTCAACCATATTTGCAATGTTTGTGCGTGTAAGACCGTGGAGTGATTTGTTGAGGTTTGAGTCGTCTGGACGAGTTACTGTAATAACTGCACCATCGAGTTCAACCTTCATATTGCTGTGCACTGTTTGTGTAAGTGTGCCCTTAGGGCCTTTAACGGTAACAGTGCTGCCATCTACTTTAACTTCTACCCCTGCAGGAACTGCAATAGGGTTTCTGCCTATACGAGACATTTACTGTACCCTCCTTACCAAACGAATGCGAGAACTTCGCCGCCCACATTGAGCTTACGAGCCTCTTTATCTGTCATAACACCCTTAGATGTTGAAAGGATTGCAATACCAAGACCTTTCATTACCTTAGGCATGTCTTCACAGTTTGTGTAAATACGCAAACCAGGTTTAGAAACTCTTCTGATACCTGTAATTACGCTTGACTTGTTAGGACCGTACTTAAGAGCGATTTCGATAACGCCCTGTTTGCCGTCTTCCTCTACTGTAAATCCTTTGATGTAACCTTCATCAACAAGAATTTGAGCAATCGCTTTCTTCATGTTTGATGCAGGCACTTTCACTGTATCATGCTTTGCGGAATTCGCATTACGGATTCTGGTGAGCATATCACCGATTGCATCTGTAATTTGCATAATGAGTTACCTCCTATAAATTTTAGATTGCTCTATTACCAGCTTGATTTCTTCACGCCAGGAATCTGACCTGCGTGTGCTAACTCTCTGAAGCAAATACGGCAAACGCCATATTTACGGAGGTAAGCATGTGGTCTACCACAGATTTTGCATCTGTTGTAAGCTCTTGTTGAGTACTTTGCAGGTCTTGCCTGCTTAACTTTCATAGATGTCTTAGCCACTTGTCACCCCTCCTTATTTAGCAAACGGTGCACCCATGAGTGTTAAAAGCTCACGAGCTTCTTCGTCTGTGTTAGCTGTAGTTACGAAGCAAATATCCATGCCACGAACTTTATCAATCTTATCATAATCGATTTCAGGGAAAATCAACTGTTCTTTAACGCCCATTGAGTAGTTACCACGACCGTCAAATGAGTTAGGGTTGATACCTCTGAAGTCACGAACACGAGGGAGAGCAAGGTTGAAGAATCTGTCGATGAATTCATACATCTTGTCGCCACGAAGTGTTACTTTAACGCCGATTGTCATACCTTCACGAAGTTTGAAGTTAGCAACTGATTTTTTAGCTACGCACTTAACAGGTTTCTGACCTGTAATCTGAGCAAGGTCGCCCATAATTGCGTCAACAACTTTTGCGTTGTCTTTAGCTTCGCCGCAGCCTACATTGATGATAACTTTGTCAATCTTCGGAATCTGCATAACGCTCTTGTAGTTGAACTTCTTCTGAAGTGCAGGAACAACTTCGGCTTTATACATTTCTCTAAGTCTAACTGCCATTTTATTGTTCCTCCTTATTAAAACTTAGCGCCGCACTTTTTGCAAACGCGTACTTTTTCTTTGCCTGTACCTTCGTGACCTACTCTTGTAGCAGCTTTGCACTTAGGGCATACAAGCTGAACTTTGTCAGCGTAAAGAGCACTTTCTGCCTTGATGATACCGCCCTGTTCACCCATCTTGCGAGGTTTAACATGCTTAGATACCATATTTACGCCTTCAACAATAACTTTGCCTTCTGAAGGGCTAACTTCAAGGACTTTGCCCTTCTTGCCACGGTCTTTACCATTGATAACGATAACTTCGTCACCAGTTTTAACATGAACCTTATTCATTTAGGGCACCTCCTTAAAGTACTTCTGGAGCGAGTGAAAGGATTTTCATATAGTCCTTATCACGAAGCTCTCTAGCTACTGGTCCAAAGATACGAGTACCTTTTGGATTTTTGTCTTCTTTAATAATAACTGCTGCGTTTTCATCGAAACGGATATATGTTCCGTCATCTCTGCGAACGCCTTTTACTGAACGAACAACGACTGCTTTCACAACATCGCCTTTTTTAACAACGCCGCCTGGTGCTGCTTTTTTAACAGATGCTACGATAACATCGCCGATGTTAGCATATCTTCTACCTGAACCACCGAGAACTCGGATGCACATAATTTCTTTTGCACCTGTGTTGTCGGCAACCTTGAGGTAAGTTTGTTGCTGTATCACAATGATTGCCTCCTTTAATTACTTAGCTTTCTCGATAATTTCAGCAACACGCCATCTCTTATCTTTTGAAAGTGGACGTGTTTCCATTACTAATACTCTGTCGCCTACACCGCATTCGTTATTTTCATCGTGAGCTTTGATTTTCACTGTTCTGTTAACGATTTTGCTGTAAAGAGGATGTTTAACTCTGTCTTTGATTGAAACAACAACAGTTTTATCCATCTTATCGCTTGTTACGATGCCGACCTGTGTTTTTCTGAGGTTTCTTTCCATTTTGAACGCCCTCCCTTTCCTTAAGACTCTTTGCCGTGAAGCTCGATGTCACGAATTACTGTTTTAACTCGTGCAATGTCTTTCTTAACGGCACTGATTCTCATAGGATTTTCGAGTTGGTTGATGGCTTGTTGAAAACGAAGCTTGAAAAGTTCGTCTTTAAGCTCTAAGAGCTTTGCATCCAACTCTTTTGCAGAGAGGTTTCTAATCTCGCTTGCTTTCATTACTGCTCACCACCCTGTTCTTCTTTAGTTACAAACTTACATTTTACTGGAAGTTTCATAGCTGCAAGACGCATAGCCTCACGAGCAACTTCCTCTGAAACACCCTTAATCTCGAACATTACGCGACCGGGTTTTACTACTGCTACCCAATATTCTGGAGAACCTTTACCTGAACCCATTCGAGTTTCAGCAGGTTTCTCTGTAATTGGCTTGTCTGGGAAAATCTTAATCCAAACCTGACCGCCACGCTTGATGTAACGAGTCATCGCAATACGGGCTGCTTCAATCTGGTTAGATGTAATCCATGCTGGTTCAAGAGACACAAGACCAAAATCACCATAAGTAACTTTAGTACCTCTTGAAGCTTTACCAGTCAAGCGTCCTCTGTGAACGCGACGGTATTTTACTCTCTTAGGTAAAAGCATTATTTTGTGCCTCCTTCTTTCTTTGATTTACGGCTTTCATGAAGAACTTCGCCTTTGTAAATCCATACTTTAACACCGAGTTTACCGTATGTTGTGTCTGCTTCTGCAAAACCATAGTCGATGTCAGCACGGATTGTCTGAAGAGGAATTGTACCCTCATGATAAGATTCTGAACGCGCAATTTCAGCACCGCCGATACGGCCGCTAACCTGAGTTTTGATACCTTTTGCACCAAGTCTCATTGTTCTGCCGATTGACTGCTTAAGAGCTCTTCTAAAAGAAATTCTTCTTTCAAGCTGTGAAGCAATGTTTTCAGCAACAAGCTGTGCATTAAGGTCAGGCTGCTTAACTTCAACGATATTGATGAAAACATCTTTATCGCCGCCAAGCATTTTCTTGCATGTTTCTTTAAGTTTTTCAATTTCTGCACCCTGGCGACCAATTACCATACCAGGTTTTGCACAGTGAATGTTAATGCGAACTCTTTTCGCATCTCTTTCGATTTCTACCTTTGGAACACCTGCAGAAGCGAGTGTTTCAAGGAGATATTCACGAAGCTCGTAGTCAGAAACAAGTGTATCACCGAAGTTTGACTTATTTGCATACCAACGAGATTCCCAGTTTTTAATAACGCCGATTCTAAGACCGGTTGGATTAACTTTCTGGCCCATAATTTAACCTCCTCCTTGATTATTCTGCTTCTTTAAGTGTAATGTTGATGTGAGATGTCTTCTTATTGATTCTGTAAGCTCTACCCTTATCGCGAGCTCTGATTCTCTTAAGAGTTGGACCCTGGTCAACTGAACAAGCAGCTACATAGAGTCTTGTCACATCCATATTTTTGTTTTCTGCATTAGCCATTGCTGACTTGAGAAGTTTGTAGAGCGGTTCACACGCAGCCTTAGGTGTGTATTTAAGAATCGCCATAGCTTCTTCACAAGGCTTGTTTCTGATAAGGTTAAGAACGAGCTTTACCTTACGAGGTGCAATGCGGACAAAAGTAACTTTTGCGTTTGCTTCCATTGTTCAATACACTCCTTTCGACTTATTTACCGTTATTAGATGTTTTTGAACCTGCATGACCTTTATAAGTTCTTGTAGGTGCAAATTCGCCTAATTTGTGACCAACCATGTCTTCTGTAACATATACAGGAACATGTTTTCTACCGTCATGTACCGCAAAGGTATGACCAACAAATTCAGGGAAAATTGTTGAGCTGCGGCTCCATGTCTTAACAGCGATTTTTTCGCCGTTTGCATTCATTGTCTGAACCTTCTTCATAAGACTTGCTTCTACATAAGGTCCTTTTTTAGTACTTCTACTCATTTATGACAGCTCCTTTCCCTTATTTACCGTTACGACGCTTAACAATAAGCTTGTCGGAACTCTTCTTCTTGTTTCTTGTCTTGTAACCAAGAGCTGGTTTGCCCCATGGTGTGCAAGGACCTGGACGACCGATAGGTGACTTACCTTCACCACCACCGTGCGGGTGGTCGTTAGGGTTCATAACAGAACCGCGAACTGTAGGTCTGATACCCATATGTCTTGTTCTACCTGCTTTACCGATTTTAACATTTTCGTGGTCAGCATTACCTACTGTACCAACTGTTGCCATACATGATGCAGGCACATTACGAAGTTCGCCTGATGGAAGTCTGAGAAGTGCATAAACGCCTTCTTTAGCCATAAGCTGTGCTGCGTTACCAGCTGCTCTTGCTAACTGACCACCGCGACCTGGGTAAAGTTCAACATTGTGTACGAATGTACCTGTTGGGATGTTTGCAAGAGGAAGTGCGTTACCTGCTTTAATATCAGCGTCAGCACCTGCTGAAACTACATCGCCAACTTTAAGACCAACTGGAGCGAGAATGTATCTCTTCTCACCGTCTTCATACTGAACAAGTGCAATATGAGCTGAACGGTTTGGGTCATATTCAAGTGTTAATACTGTTGCAGCACCCATCTTATCTCTCTTGAAGTCGATAATACGGTACTTTCTGCGATTTCCGCCACCGTGATGACGAACTGTAATTCTTCCGTAGCTGTTACGGCCTGAGTGCTTTTTAAGAGGAGCAAGAAGACTTCTCTCTGGAGCAACCTTTGAAAGCTCGGAATAATCTGTAACCGACATGTTTCTTCTAGCATTTGTAGTCGGTTTGTAGACTTTAATCGACATTTCTTTCATCTCCTTTGATTAGTTTTTATATGGAGTGGCTCTAAAGCCTGTCAGGAAGCTTTGCGGAGTATGTCGAAACTCCATACCTTACCGCCTGACCTCAAAATCATTACATCATTCCGTCAAAGAACTCGATTGTCTTTGAATCAGCTGTCAAAGTTACGATAGCCTTTTTCCAAGAAGCTTTGTAGCCTTCAAATCTACCATAGCGTCTGAACTGACCACGGACATTCATTGTGTTTACTTTTTCAACTTTTACGCCGAAAAGTGATTCAACAGCTTTTGCGATATCAACCTTAGTTGCGTCTTTAGCAACTTTGAATGTGTACTTCTTAACAGCAGTACCCATCATTGATTCTTCTGTAATAACTGGAGCGAGGATAATTTCCTGTGCAAGTTTCATTATGCGTAAACCTCCTCAATCTTTGCTACAGCATCCTTAAGAACTACGATTGTGTCGCAGTTAAGAATGTCATAAACATTAAGTGTATTTACAAGAGTTGTGTTAACACCAGCGATGTTTCTTGCACTCTTATAAACGATTTCGTTTTTCTCAGGAAGAACGATAAGTGCTTTCTTACCAGCTTTGATTGCTGCAAGCACATTTGCAACTTCCTTAGTTTTGATTGCATCCATATTGAGAGAATCAAGAACAATCATCTCATCTGCTGCAACCTTAGCTGAAAGTGCAGACTTCATAGCAAGTCTTCTAACTTTCTTGTTGATTGAGAAACCATATTCACGAGGTTTTGGACCAAATGTGATACCACCGTGTGTCCACTGAGGAGCTCTTGTTGAACCCTGACGAGCTCTACCTGTGCCCTTCTGTCTCCAAGGTTTCTTACCGCCACCAGACACCTCTGCACGAGTGAGAGTTGACTGTGTACCCTGACGCTGATGTGCAAGGTAATTAACTACTACAAGGTGCATAGCTGACTTGTTTGGCTCAATACCGAAAACGCCGTCATTAAGCTCGATGTCAGAAACTTTCTTGCCCTTTGTATCTACTACTGCTAATTTAGCCATTTACGAACTCTCCTCTCTTACTTAGATTTAACTGAATCTGCGATAACAACGATACCGTTTTTAGGACCTGGAATAGCGCCCTTAATAGCGATGAGGTTGTTTTCTACATCAACCTTAACAATGTCAAGGTTCTGTACTGTAACTTTTTCTGTACCAAGGTGACCAGCCATTTTCTTGCCTTTGAAGATACGAGCTGGGTCGATAACGCCGAGTGAACCACCGTGACGGTGAACAGGGCCTGTACCGTGTGTTTCTTTAAGACGAGAGAAGTTCCAACGCTTAATTACACCTGCTGTACCTTTACCTTTACTTGTTCCTACAACATCAACTTTGTCGCCTACTGCGAAAGTATCAGCCTTGAGGATGTCACCTACATTTACATCTGCAATGTTCTCGAGTCTAAACTCTTTGAGAACTTTCTTTGGTGCAACATCTGCTTTCTTGAAGTGACCTGCCATTGGCTTGTTCACTCTCTGAACCTTAATGTCGCCGAAGCCAACCTGAATTGCTTCGTAACCATCGTTTTCGATAGTTTTCTTTTGCACTACTGTGCAAGGACCAGCTTCAACTACTGTAACAGGAATTACTTTTCCGTTTTCGTCGAAAAGCTGTGTCATACCGATTTTTTTACCGATAAGACCTTTTTTCATTGTATTTTCCTCCTTTGGTTATTGGTCGGTTTTTCACCGACTTGACCTTGCTTGGTGTCTTGTTCTTAAAGATTAAAGTTTAATCTCGATATCAACACCAGCAGGAAGCTCAAGACTTGTAAGAGCTTCAACAGTTTTGTTTGAAGGTCTTAAAATGTCGATAAGCCTTTTGTGTGTTCTCTGCTCAAACTGTTCACGGCTGTCCTTGTACTTATGAACAGCACGAAGGATTGTAACAACCTCTTTTTCTGTTGGGAGCGGAACTGGACCTGAAACCTGAGCGCCTGTACGCTTTGCTGTTTCAACAATCTTTTCAGCTGCCTTGTCAACGAGGTCATGGTCATAACCCTTAAGTCTGATTCTGATTTTCTTACCTTTTGTTGCTGCCATTTTGGTTTCCTCCTAATTTTCTGGGCACATTATTTTACTTGCAACCTAGCCGGGTGTTTCAACCCTACCTTTTTTAAAACCGAAAAATCGGTTCTGATTTTTCGGACGGCGTAAAATAACGCAGAATGCTCCCTGCAAGTACCATTAAAACGCAGTTGGGGTACGCTTTAAAGTTTTGAAAGCATTATTGGTCGCCCGATTTGAAATCAGACATACTCCATGGTAATTCCCTGCATCTGCGTGCAGCCACCTACCACTTCATCGCATATCGCACTATGTAAAAATGGGCAGAATTCGCCCTATTCCACGCGTGCCCTAGAATTGTAACATATAATTTGTGAAATTGCAATAACTTTTTGCAAAAAAGTTTGTGAAAATCGCAGAATTTTTTTCTGCATAATTTTTGCCACAATATATAGTGTTTTACAAGAATTTATAACACAATTTTGATATTTTTTCGCATTAAAATTCCCCCTATATATAATAGGTATAGCAAAAATTAGATAAAAAGTGCAAAATCATCTACAATTGCAACGCAGTTCCTAATTTTTTCTTTATTCAATATTCGTTATTCTTTATTCATTAAAAAACGGTGAAGTCAACCTTCACCGTTTTTCTCTTTATGATAATTTATTTGTTAAAAGTTCTTTGATTACTGCCAGATCGCCTGCACCACGAAGTTCTTTCATACAAGCACCGAAGAGGGCCATAAGAGCTTTTTCTTTGCCACTCTTATAATCGGCAACTGCTTTTTCGTTTTCAGCGATAACTTTATCGATTACGCTATCAATTGCAGATGAGTCAAATTTCTTATCGAGCCCCTGTGCCTTAACATATTCTTTAGGGTCAACATTATCTTCAACAACTGCGATAAGAACTTTCTTACCTGCGTTTCTGTTGATTTCACCGCTATCAACCATCTTAATAATTGTAGCAAGAGTTTCTGCAGTCATTGTAAGGTCGTTAAGAGTTTTACCGTCTTTACGAAGAACGCCTGCACAGTCAGTAAGAATCCAAGTTGCAGTATCTTTTGGATTGCATCCCATAGCAACAATATCGTCAAGCATTTTTGCAATCTTATGATTTGAGATAAGCATATCGATTTCTTTTTCAGAAATTCCTGCCTCGCGGTACTGTTCAGCCTTTTCATCAACTGCAACAGGTTTGTTAGCCTTGATTTCTTCAAGCCAAGCGTCGTCAATGATAATAGGCATAAGGTTTGCATCAGGGAAATAACGGTAATCTGCTTCAGTTTCCTTATTTCTCATTGCAAATGTTTTACCGCTTACATCATCAAATCTTCTTGTTTCCTGAACAAGTTCTTCAATTTCATATTCAAGAGCATCTATATGACGCTGTGATTCATACTTGATTGCTCTTTCAATAGCCTCGAATGATGCCATATTCTTAATTTCAGTACGAACACCAAATTCCGTGCTACCCTCAGGGCGAACAGAAATGTTAACATCGCAACGCATAGCACCCTCTTCGCACTCTGAAATGCCACTTGAACGGAACATAGATTTAAGTTTGTTAAGGTATGTTACAACTTCTTCAGCACTGCGGAAATCAGGCTGTGTAACAATCTCGATAAGCGGAACACTTGTACGGTTAAAGTCAACGAATGATGAGTTACCGCTGTGAACAAGTTTACCTGCGTCTTCTTCCATATGAATTTGCTTAATGCGAATATCTCTTGTGCCCTCACTTGTTTTAAGAGTTACGCAACCATCAGTACAAATTGGGTGGTTAATCTGTGTAATCTGGTATGCACAAGGAAGGTCAGGATAATAGTAGTTTTTCTTATCAAATGTTGTGTAACGGTTAATGTTACAGTTAAGCATAAGACCTGCTGTAACTGCAAGTTCAACAACTCGCTTATTCATAACAGGCAACATACCTGGCATACCTGAACAAGCAGGACAAACGCAATCGTTTGGCTCACTGCCCTGACCGTGTCCACCACATGAACAGAATATTTTTGATTCAGTACTTAACTCAACATGAGTTTCAAGGCCCATAACAAGTTCGTATTTCATATTATTTGCCCTCCTTTTCAACGCTGTGAGCAAGACTTAAAAGTGTACTTTCGCTGAAATGATTACCCATAAGCTGAACACCATTTGTAACGAGAGCAGGAATACCAATAAGGTTTGGCACTGCTGTAAATACACTTTCTGCAAACACTTTGCCGAACGCATCTTTAATATCGTACGCTTCATATTCCGCTTTGCTGCAAGCAGGATTAAGAATTGCATCAAATTCTTCGAATGCTTTTGCGATGCCCTCTGCCACTACACGACGAATACGAAGTGACTTATCAAAGCAGTCTTTATAACGGTGTTTTGAAAGAACATCAGAACCGTAAAGGATAACTGCCTTTGTAAGGAAGTTAAAGCCCTCTGTTCTTGTGTTTACATATAATTCATCAATGTTTTTGTATTCTTTTGCACGATGGCCGAACTTAACACCATCATAACGGGAAACATTGTTACAAGTTTCAGCACACATAAGAATCTGCCAAGCTGTGTTTGCGATTTCAACCATATCGCAAGAAATCTCAACAACTTCAACACCGTTTGCACGAAGCGAATCAGCAAATGCAAGAACTTTTGCTTTTGTTGAGTCGTCTGCTTTATCAAGCAAGTATTTGTTGATAGCAACTTTCTTGCCTTTTACATCAGTAAATGAGTAGTCATAAGTGTCATTTTTAAGACTTGTGCCGTCTTTGTCGTCATGACCTGCAATAACGCCCATAATTTCAGCAACTTTCTGTGCATCTTTTGCGTAAACACCAATCTGTTCACCTGATGCAGCACAAGAAATTACACCGTAACGGGAAACTGTGCCGTAAGTTGGTTTTAAGAAATCAACACCTGCGAGTGCTGCTGCTCTTCTTGTTGCACCATTCATATCAACGCCAAGTGCTGCTTCTACATCACCATTTTTAACGAGAGTTGCTGCTGCACCGCTGAGTTTTTCACCTTGTGGTGCATAGTATGAAAATTCACCAACAAGGTCAAGACCAAATTCACCAACATTAGTCTTCCCTGCTACTGTATAGCCTTTATCTTCAAGACGAGTAACTACTTCAGCACTGAAAAGCGGCTTGAAACCGTCAAGGATTTTTGAGCCAGCAGTTGTAACAACATCTTTAACAAGGATTGTATCATCAACTGCAATATTGCCTTTATCACTAATTTGTGTTGCATAATATTTCATTACTATTCACCTCACTTTACAAGTCTTGGTACTTGCCAACTGTCTTCGTTTCTTTCAGGAGCACCCTCGAGAAGACTTTCTCTTGAGAAGTTCTGTATACGAACATCTTCACGAAGTACATTTGTCATTGGCATAACATGTACCATTTCTTCAACATTTTCTGTATCGATTGTTTTAAGTTTTTCTTCGCTATCTTTCATTGCAGTAAAAATGCCTTGCATTACTGCTTCTTCATCTTCTGTGAGAGAAAGTTGGTTAAGTTGTTGTGCATTTGAGAAAGTTGAGCGTTTACCCTGCGACTGTTTTGCAGTACCGCCAACTGATGCTTGACGCTGTGCCAACGCACTGCCATTACCAAGAAGATGAACATCTTCAAGCTGTTGATTTGTAACCTCACTTGGAGCACCAAGTAACAAGTCTTGAGCGTTACCATTAAGTGGGAATGCAATAACATCAAGGATTTTTTCTTCGTCAGTTAAAAGCATTACCATACGGTCAATACCCGGTGCCATACCTGCGTGAGGTGGTGCACCATACTGGAATGCTGTATATAAAGCATTGAAACGATTTTTAAGTTCTTCTTCGTCATAACCTGCAATTTCAAATGCCTTTTTCATAATATCAATGTCGTGGTTACGAACAGCACCAGATGCGAGCTCGATACCATTACAAACAAGGTCATACTGATAAGCCAAAACTTCAATAGGGTCTTTTGTAAGGAGAGATTCCATACCACCCTGTGGCATTGAGAATGGGTTGTGAGTAAAGATTGTTTCGCCTGTTTCTTCGTCATTTTCATACATTGGAAAATCAACAACAAAACAGAATTCAAATGCATCGTCACTAATAAGGTCAAGTTGGTCTTTACCTGCAAGCCAAGTACGAATCATACCTGCCTTTTTCTCTGTGCTGTTTTTCTTTTCGTCACAGATAAAGAACAGAGTTTCGCCCTCTTTAACGCCTGTGAGTTCTGTGATTTCAACTTTCTGTGCATCACTCAAGAATTTTGCAATAGGACCTGCAAAAACACCGTCTTTAAGTGTGATATAACCAAGACCACCAAGGCCAACTTCATTTGAAGTTGCGAATTTAAGTGAGTCTTCAAAGAACTTCTTTGATTTACCCTGACAGTTTGCTACGATACCACGAACAGGCTTACCCTTGAAAGCAGGGAAGCTGACACCTGCGAAAAAGTCTGTTAAATCGCAGATAACAAGTGGATTACGAAGGTCAGGTTTGTCTGAACCATAAGTCATCATAGCATCAGCATAAGTGATTCTACGGAATGGTTTAGGTGTAACCTTTTTATCTGTGAATGATTTGAATGTATCGTAAATCAAATCTTCACAAACATCAAGAACTTCTTCCTGAGTTGCAAATGCCATTTCGAAGTCAAGCTGATAGAATTCACCAGGTGAACGGTCAGCACGAGCATCTTCATCACGGAAGCAAGGTGCAACTTGGAAATAACGGTCAAAACCTGAAACCATAAGAAGCTGTTTGAACTGCTGTGGAGCCTGTGGAAGAGCATAGAACTTGCCCGGATGCTTTCTTGACGGAACAAGGAAATCACGAGCACCTTCAGGAGATGATGCAGTAAGAATTGGTGTTTGCATATCAAGGAAACCTTTTTCTTCCATCTTGTTACGAAGATGACGGATAATCATTGAACGCTTAACAAGATTGTCGTGGTTCTTTGGATTACGAAGGTCAAGGTAACGATATTTAAGACGAACTTCGTCTTTGCTCTGTCTTGATGCTCTAACATCAAATGGGAGCATATTTTTGCTTTTACCTAAAATTTGTAAACTGTCAGCTACAAGTTCTACATAACCTGTCGCAATCTTTTCGTTTACTGTGTCAGGGTCACGCTTTTCAACAACACCGCTAACTGAAATTACAGTTTCACGGTTTACATTTTTAACCAAATTTTCATCATGAATAACAACCTGTGTAACACCCGTATAGTCACGAATGTCAACGAAGATAACGCCACCGTGGTCACGAACAACATCAACCCAACCTGCAAGTTGAACGGTTTGACCAATGTGTTTATCGCAGATGTCGTTACAGTATAGTGTTCTGTACATTTTGTCTACCTCCAATTTATCCCGAGTAAAAAAATACGCCCCGGGAATACTTAAAATATTCCCGGGACGAGTAAATCTAAAAAATACCCGCGGTGCCACCCGCATTGATTTGCAAAAGCAAATCCTCTTTTAATATTAAATTAGTATTGCCTTCGAAGTGTTCCCAAACTTACTACTCATCTCAAACGCGCTTTCAGTCGGTGACGCGTTCTCCCTGTCAGACTTTCCACAAAAGCCGAGTCTTCGATAGATATTATAACAAAAAATCTTCTTTTGTCAATATTTTTTCTTAATATATTATAGTATTAAACTTTTACCTTGACTACTACTTTTTTACAAGTAATTGATTTACCATTTGTGGCTACACCGGGACAATGCAAATCATTAGGATACAACACCATAAAACTGTTTTCAATAAGTGTTATCGGTTCTGTTTTGCACTCATAAAACCACACATCATTTTCAGGGATAGCCTGTGTTTCAGTTTTTGGGGTTTCAAAAGGTGCAACACCAATAAGTTCCTCACCTTTTACCATAAACTGAATGTCAATGTACTTTTTATGGGCTTCCGATATAGTTTTTTCCGGGTCAGTATTGTAACTTTGCACCATATAGTATATGTTGTCACCGTCAAGTTCATACCTACCCAAATCCATTTTATTGAAATCGGTTTCTGCTAAAAATTCAAGTGCAGTATATACTCTGCCTAATCCTTTGTAGTTTTCAATGTTTTTTAATGTATCAAAAATCATAAATATCACCTGAAAACAATATATCAAAGACTATTCCAAAAGTCAATTGAAAATTTTTTAATTTTTTTAATAAAAAATTGCACAAACTTTTTGCCCTTTTAGACAGATTTTAACTCTTTTTGACTTCAATGTATTAAATTTTTCGCTTTACTCTTTGTTGAAGTTGCACAAAATCGTACATATTGATTAGTGGATTTTGCCACCAATGTCAATATATGTGTTTCTCGCTCTTTTGTACATATTGCACAAATCAAGTGGGTTCTTGTTGTGCAAAAATACTTGACTTTTTGATTTTTTAGTGTTATTATATAGCCACAACAGAATAAAGGAGGCGGAACAATAGTGTTTAATGCCAACAAAGAGCAGATAAGACTTGCTCAGGAAGTAGTTACAGAACAACTTTCAATCAAGCACTTGCTCAAACTTGTTCAGTTAATGAGCTTCGCAGCGTAAAGCTGAACAAAATCTTCCTTTAGTTTGTTTACAATTTCTGTGCGGTGGGTTTTCCAATCCCCAACAAATTTTCCCTTTCCTTTTTCATAAAGTATAACACCAATCCCTATTTTTCCCACCGTACAGAAATTTTTAATATACTGACTTGAAAATCAAGTCACAACACAGTTCATAATAATTTTTCTCATATAATAAAAAAACGACTGTCCACGATACACGGACGGTCGTCTTTTTTATTTGTTTTGTTTTTTTGATATTCATAATTATATAGAAAACTCCAAAACTGTCTCAATAAGATGCAGAAAGCGTTTTTCGGTGCGACGGCGTATACTTTATACTCCGAGCATTGAAAAACGCTTAAAAATATAAAATGTATTTTATATTTTGGTCTGCACTTAGTGAGGCAGTTTTGTTATACTTTCTTCATATCAACAAGGTCAATTACTCCAACCGGGCAAACCTTATGGCATTCGCCACAACCGATACATTTCTGATAATCAACATGTGCTACAAAGTTTTCAACCTTAACAGCGTCATACTCACAAGCCTTAACGCACTTCATACAACCAATGCAACCTGATGTGCATTCTTTACGAGTGATAGCACCTTTATCGTGATTTTTACAAAGCACAGCCGCCGTAATACGGTGTAAAGGCATCATTTCAATAAGACCTTTAGGGCAGGTATTCACGCACATTTTACAAGCACGACACTGTACTGGGTTAATTCTTGCAACACCGTCGCAAATGTGAATTGCCTCATAAGGACAAGCCTTAACACAATCACCAAGACCTAAACATCCATAAACACATTCTTTAGGCCCACCATAAAGTTGAGATGCCATTCGGCAACTTTCAACACCCTGATACTCATATTTAAGTTTCGCATTACCATTGTGGCCCATACAAAGCACAACAGCAGCCTCAGGCATAACCTCGCCTGCCTCAACACCTAAAAGTCCTGCAATTTCTTTTGAAACCGCATTACCGCCCGGTGAGCAAAGAGCTGTATTTTCAGTTTCACCTTTTGCAAGTGCAGCGGCATAACCGTCACAACCTGAAAATCCGCAAGCACCACAGTTAGCACCCGGAAGGCATTCACGAATTGCCTCAGCCTTTTCGTCTTTAGGCACTGCAAAAACAATTGATGCAACTGCAAGTCCGAGACCGAGAACAAGTCCGATTACAGCCACAATAATAACAGCAGTTAAAATATCCATTCTCTGTCTCCTCCTTAACCGAAAATACCATCAACAAGTCCCGTAAAGCCTAAGAAAGACATTGACACAAGAGATGCTGAAACAAGTGTTATTGGAAGTCCCTGTAAACTTTTTGGAATATCTGCACCCTCAAGACGCTCACGGACACCCGCAAACATAATCATAGCCACCATAAAGCCGACACCTGCACCAAGAGATGAAACTATTGATTCGCCGAATGTATAGCCATTTTCAACATTGAGAAGAACAACACCAAGAACAGCACAGTTTGTTGTAATAAGTGGCAGGTATATTCCCAATGAATTGTAAAGTGCAACCATATACTTTTTAAGAATAATTTCAACAAGCTGAACAAGAGCTGCAATTACAAGAATAAATACGATTGTCTGTAAATATTCCATATCATTTTTAACGAGCAATGTGTTGATTGGGTATGTAACTGCAGTAGCAAGTACCATAACGAAAATAACCGCCGCACTCATTCCTACCGCAGTATTTACTTTTTTAGAAACTCCCAAAAATGGGCAAATACCCAAGAACTTTGAGAGAATGTAGTTGTCAGTTAAAATTCCTGTAAGAAGAATTGCTAAAAATACTTTAATCATTTTGTTTCCTCCTTACATGCTTCTTTTGAACCTACAAGCGAACAAGTTGATGCCATTGGACAAGCTGAGCAACCTTTAAGTTCTGCTTTTGGCTTTCCGTTTCGTTCTGCAACCTTATTTGCAAGGGCAATTAAAATACCGAATACGAAAAATCCACCAGGGGCAAGTACGAAAATAGTCATTGGTGGAATTGCTTCCGGGAATACTGTAAATCCAGCGATTGAGCCAGCACCAAGAAGTTCACGGATACCACCCATAAGAAGAAGTGCAGCAGTAAAGCCAACGCCCATACCTACACCATCAACCGCTGAATAGAGAACTGTATTTTTGCTTGCAAATGCTTCAGCACGACCAAGAATAATACAGTTAACAACAATAAGAGGAAGATAAACGCCAAGCATTTCGTCAATCTGTGGCAAGAACGCTTTAACGAGCATCTGCACTAAAGTAACAAACCCTGCAATAATAACAATATAAGCAGGAATACGAACTTTTGACGGAATAACTTTTCTCATTGCTGAAATAACAATATTTGAGCAAACAAGAACTACCGTTGCAGCAAGTCCCATACCAATTGCACTTTCAACTGATGTTGAAACAGCGAGAGTAGGGCAAGTACCAAGCACAAGTCTTAAAACGGGATTTTCTTTAATAAGACCTTTAGAAAATTCCTTTGCAAGAGATTTTTTCTCAGCCATTCTTACCCACCTCCTCATAAAGTTCTAATGCAATATTAACAGCATTTGTTACTGCTTTTGATGTGATTGTAGCACCTGTAAGTGCCTGAATTTCTGTATCAGTTGAGGTATTCTTATTAACACCGATTACACCGCTTTTGCCGACAAACTGTGACTTAAAATCGTCACTGTCTGCATTCATACCAAGGCCTGCGGTTTCTGAAATTGAAAGGAAATCCATACCTGCAACTGTTCCGTCAGTTTTAACACCAACCATAGTGCTTATGTCACCGCCATAGCCTTTTGCAGATGTTGTGAAAACATAACCGACAATATTTTTGCTATCGTCATAACCCTCATAATATGTATAACTTACACCATTATGTTCTATTGTTTTTTCTTCCGAAAAACTTTTAGCAACTGAAAGCACTTCTGCTTTTGTTTTATTTGCAGTTTCAATTTGCAACTGCTCAATTTTCGGTGCAGTAACTGAGTTTGTAACAGCAAGTAAAAGTGTTACAACCGTGCAGATAAGAAAGAGTGAAATAGTCGGAACAAGAATTTCTTTTATATCGAATTTCTTCATTTTACTTCCTCCTTCTTATTTTTCTTTTCCTTTACCTCACCAAATGGTCTTGCTGTTGTGAGATGTTCAATGTGAGGAACAAGAATATTCATAATAATAATTGAGAAAGAAACGCCTTCAGGTAATGAACCGAAAATACGGATTAAAGATGTAAGCAATCCACAACCGATTGCGTAAATAATTTTACCCTTGAATGATACAGGTGAAGTTGTGTAGTCAGTAGCCATAAACACAGCACCAAGCACTAAACCGCCCGCCATAAGCTGATATGCAACAAACTCGAAATTACCTTTGCCAGCAATGAGCATTGCAACTGCAACTGTTCCCATATAAACAAGTGGAATAACAGGCGAAATCACCTTGCGAATCACAAGATAAACAAATCCGATAAGTAACGCAAGTATGCAAACTTCACCAAGACAACCACCTTTGACACCAAAAAACATATCTAAAAGTGATGGGAGATTTGCATTATCAATGGCTGTGCCAAGATTTTCAGCAGAATAAACACCTGTCATTTGTGCAAGAGGAGTTGCGGTTGTTACTGCGTCAACTGTTTTATATGCAAATGGTGCTTCAAAATTGCCGATTTGTGTAGGATATGATGCCATAAGTACAATTCTACCAATAAGTGCTGGGTTTACAAAGTTGTTACCAATGCCACCGAAGAATTGTTTTGCGATTACGATTGCAACAAATGCACCGATTATTACCATCCAAACAGGCATTGTTGACGGAAGATTAAATGCCAAAAGCATACCCGTTACAACCGCACTCAAATCCCCTATTGTGTTATGTCTTTTCATAACTTTTCGTGAGAGGTATTCAAACACAACGCAAGAGATTACGGAAACTACTGTAAGAACAAGTGAGCGTACGCCAAAAAGGATTACCGCTGCCACAAGAGCAGGAATCATAGCGATTATAACATCAAGCATAATTTTTGTTGTAGTGTCTTTAGCACGGAAGTGTGGTGATGCACTAACAACAAGTTTTTTAGTTATTTCACTCATTTTTTAGCCTCCTTCTCTCGAATTGTAGCCTTTGCAAGTCGCATATGCTGAACTAAAGGCTTACCTGCAGGGCAACTGTATGCACAAGACCCACATTCCATACATACCATAGCACCTGAATGTTTAAGTTTTTCAATATCACCGATTTTAGTGAACTTTTCAATGTTTGTAGGAACAAGATTAAGCGGGCATGCTGCTGCACAACGACCGCAACGGATACAATCTGTTTCCTTTTTAATACTCAAATCACCTTTCTTAAATGCAAGCAAAGCGTTGTTACCTTTAAGTACGGGGTAATTGATGTTTGTAATTGCAGCACCCATCATAGGACCACCGCAAACAATCTTTTCAGGTTCTTCTGTAAAACCACCGCAATAATCTACTATGTAATCCATCATTGTACCAATTGGCACACGAACATTTTTAGGTGTTTTGATTGCAGAACCGTCAATTGTCATACTACGACTTACAAGAGGTTTACCCGTTGCAACATAACGACCAACAAAAGCAATACTTGCAACATTCATTACAACGCAACCAACATCTGACGGAAGTTTTCCCGGTGGCATTTTTCTGCCCGTTGCAGATTGAATAATCATTTTTTCTGCACCCTGAGGGTAGCGTGATTTAAGTGCCATAACCTTGACTTTTTCACCCTCAGTTGCACTGTCAGCAATTTCTTTAAGGATTTGAAGTGCAATTGGTTTATTATCTTCTACCGCGATAATAACATTATCAATATGAAGATATTTACTTACCGCATTAACGCCACGCATAATATTAACACTGTTTTCTACACATTCACGGTAGTCAACTGTAATATATGGCTCACATTCGGCAGCATTGATAATAAGCGTATCAATTTTTGCCTCTTGTGGAAGATTAAGTTTTACATGAGCAGGGAAACCTGCACCACCAAGACCAACAAGTCCTGACTTGCGGACTGCGTCAACAAGACTTTTTGCGTCAGTTACCACAGGTGGAGTAAATTCGTCAGGTGTCATAAGACCATCACTTTCAATAACAACTGCCTTTGAAACAACACCTGTTGAAAGTTTAACATCCTTAATTTCAGTAACCGTACCTGAAACTGATGCATAAATAGGTGCACTGATGTATGCGTCACTATCACCTATAAGTTGACCAAGTTTTACATAATCCCCTACTTTTACAGTTGGTGTGCAAGGTGCCCCAATACCCTGCGTCATAGAAATCACAACAAACGGTGGTGTAGGAATTCTTATAACACGCATACCGGCTGTGTTTTTACGGTGAGCAATATCTACACCGCCACGACCTTTTTTAACCGCTTTAAGAAGTCCCTCCACTTTAATTTTTAATGGCTTCACTTTCCCATCTCCTTAAAAGAAAATAATCTAGAAAAATAAGGCATTGTAAGTCTTAATACTGTGCCTGTTAAAAATCCTGTAATTACTGCTGTTATAAGCATTATTGGTGCGTAGCCTATAATAGCACTACTCTGCACCAAGAAAAATGATACCGCTAACTGTCCTATATTATGACAGATTGCAGATAAAACACCGATACCCACAAACCCGAAACCCGTTGTTTTTCGAAGCATTATAAGCATACATACCGCACTTAAAAATCCACCAGCAAGGCTCATAAAAAATGCAGTAGCACCCCGTGTAATAAACACGAAAACGGATTTTGCAACAACTATAAGCATTGTTTCATGGGCACTTAATTTTGATGCCGAAAACATTACGGGTATGTTTGAAAGCCCTATTTTACTGCCCGGTGGCATAAAATATGCAGTTGGCAAAAGACTTTCAACAAATGACAGCACTACTGCAAAGGCAGTCATAAGAGCAGTGAATGTAATTCTTTTAATCTTTTCGTTTCTCATACACTCACCCCGTCATAGCGTCGGGCAAGTCGGTATTCTTACCGTCAATCTCAATTGAAACTCGGTTAGGGGCACAAATTATGCCCTCACCCGATTTTGAAATCTCGCCACTTCGCATACACACTTTATCGGTGCAAGTTGACTCTTTAACATAAATTTCACCATTTTCGCAAGTAACAACAACACCGTTAAACTCCACTAATGTATCTTCATTAAGCGAAAGTGTTTCAACCACTTCACCGTCAACTTTTATTGTAGCAGTTTTGCCCTTGTCGGCTGAGTTTACAAGAATAAGACCTGCCAAACTCACTACAAGCACAATAATCACCAATACAAAATCTTTTTTAGTTATAAGTTTTTTCATTCAATCACCGAAACTGAAAAACTATCGTCTTTTAATGTAAACTTGTTCTTTAATTCTTCTGAAATAAGAACGGACTTATCTTTATTTACGATTACCACAGAAGCGTCAAAATCTTCTGCTATTTTAACACCTTTTTCAATACCCTCAGCATAGATAACAGTTGATAAAAAGTCACTTAACATTCCGTTTTCTGCAACTACTGTCACTGAAGAAATATCATTTTGCACCGGTTTGCCTGTTGTAGCATCAAAAATGTGGGAATAGCGAACACCGTCACGCTCGAAATATTTTTCATAATCCCCTGATGTTGAAACAAAACAATCGGTTATGCTAAGGACTGCAAAATAATCGTTCTGATTGCCAAAAGGATTACGCACACCAATACTGAAATCGCTTTTGCCATCAGGCGAACCAATCATTCCAACCGTTCCGCCAACTGTTACAAGTGCATTTTTGACATTTTGTTTTTTGAGAGTTTCCAATGCCTCGTCACAGGCAGTGCCTTTACCCAACGCACCTAAATCAAGTTTGCCTGTGCCAATTGAAATCTCATTATTATCTTCGTCAATTGCTATCAACGAGTTTTCGTGATTTTCAAGAACCTTTGCAAGTTCATCACTCGTGGGAATATATCCACCGTCTTCAATTTTCCATAAATCTTTGAACTCGCCGCTAAAAAGAGTAAAGCGGTTACTTTCACTTTGGTGTATCAAATCAAAGCATTTGTTAAGATATTCGGCAAGCCATTCACTTTTAACAGTTCCACCATTATTAAGTTTGTAAGTTGCAGAAGAAGTGAAAGTATGTGACAAAAAATTATCGTCAATATATTTAATTCTTTCAATTGCTTGGTTGCAATAATCTTCACCGTTTTTCGTGTCGTAAACTGTCACATTTACGGGGCTGCCCATAGCAAAACCACTTGCAGTTGAAGTTTTTACTTCACCACCGAAAAGGGATACCGTAAAAACCACAACAACAAGCAAAAGGGCAAGAACGGGTAATGCTTTTTTCAATTTTTCCACATTCTCACCGCCTAATAATCTATACCATAATATAATACAATATTTTTACGCCTAATTCAATAGGAAAATATATTGCAATAGTAGTATGCAATATGATAAAATGTTATTTAATTAACAATGAAATGGGGATTTGTAATGACTTACGATTTCAGTTTTTATATGCCCGTAAATGTAATCGGTGGTAATAATACTTTGCAGAAAAATAAAAACATTTTTTCAGAACTTGGCAAAAAATGTTTGATTGTAACAGGTAGCACATCTGCAAAAAAATCAGGTGCTCTTAATGATTTAATAGAGATTTTCAACGAATTGAACATTGAATATGCCATATTCGACAAAATCACTGAAAACCCACTTACTGCCACTTGCTATGAGGGTGGAGTAATGGCAAGAGAGTTTGGTGCAGATTTCGTTGTAGGCATTGGCGGTGGCTCACCACTTGACGCATCAAAGGCGGTTTGCGTTTATGCTACAAACCCACACATTGTAAATGATGGAATTTATACTGAAAAAGTTAAGAACAAGCCTTTACCACTTGCGGTTATCGGAACAACATCAGGAACAGGCAGTGAGGTTTCAGGTGTTTCTGTGCTTACCCGTGAAAATGGCAGAAAGCAAAGTGTCAGTGGTAAAAATTATTACGCAAAATATGCTTTTGCAGATGCAAAGTACACATATTCTGTACCATTCTATACAACCGTTTCAACAGCACTTGATGCTCTGGCTCACGCAATTGAATCTGCTTTTTCACCTCGCGGGGATTTTCTTACACAACAATTTGCCCTTATTTCAGTTAAAATGATTTACCCGATTTTAGAAAAGTTAAGTAAAAGTAATGAGTTGCCATCAACAGATGACCGTGATGCACTCTATTTTGCATCACTTTATGCAGGCTTTGCCCTTAATAAAGGTGGTACGGGATTTCCACACGGTATGGGCTATGCATTAACTGAAGATTTTAATGTGCCCCACGGTCTTGCTTGTGCAGTTTTTATTCCCGAGTATTTAAGAGAAGCAGAAAAATCAAAACCACAACTTCACAAAGCTTTTTTTGATGCTATGGGCACAACCCCTGAAGAACTTGAAAAGATTGTAACCCAATTCTGTGATTTTGATTTTACAATATCGCAAGAGAAAATAAATGAATATGAAATCCGTTGGGAAAATCTTAAAAACTTCAAGAACTCTCCTACCGGATTTAACAATAAAGATGCTGCTCGTTTAATGGCAGATTTATTTGCAAAATAGCATAGATAGTTAGTTTTTATCTATAATTTGCGATAAGTCCAAAAATTCTATATTTTAGATACATTTCCACCCTGTTTGTTGTATAACTGTTACAAAAAGGGTGGTTATTTTTCGCACTGAAAACCATATTGATTTTATAAAATAGATGATTTTTAACTAAATTGCCCTTGATTTTAAGCCATTTTGCATATTATAGATATTTTTTAACTATCGTATAAAAAGAATTTCCAAAAATTGTTTGACATAATAAAAAATAGTGTTATAATTAGTATGAACATTTATCCGCTTAAAACGGATATAAATTCTATACTTTCAAAAACGGAGGGTAAAAATTATGGCAGATACAAGATTTGCAATCGCACATTATCATGATGCGGCTCAGATTAACAGACAGCTTGACGAACTTATTGAAAAACCAATTTATTCAATCAAGCCTGATGTACTCAAAAAGTACGAAGAAGAGTATTATGACAAGAAATGTGCAAAATCAAAAGAAATGATTGCTGAAGCAAAAACAATCATTCCTGGTGGTGTTCAGCACAACCTCGCATTCAACTATCCATTCCCACTTGTTTTCACAAAAGCTGAAGGTGCTTACCTTTATGATGTTGATGGTAACAAGTATTTTGACTTCCTTCAGGCAGGTGGCCCAACAGTTCTTGGCTCAAATCCTAAGGTAGTTCGTGACCAGGTTATTGACCTTCTTAACACTTGCGGTCCTTCAACAGGTCTTTTCCACGAGTTTGAATACAAACTTGCTAAGAAAATCTCTGATTCAGTTGAATCAGTTGATATGTTCCGTATGCAGGGTTCAGGTACTGAAGCTTGTATGACAGCAGTTCGTGTTGCTCGTCTTGCAACAGGTAAAAAGAACATTCTTAAAATGGGCGGTGCTTACCACGGTTGGTCAGACCAGCTCGGTTACGGTATCCGTGTTCCTGGTTCTAAATTCACACAGGCAAGTGGTGTTCCACTTTACCTCTTCAAGCACACACAGGAATTCTTCCCTGGTGACCTTGAAGACCTTGAAAGAAAACTCTGGCTCAACCAGTTCAATGGCGGTACAGCTGCTGTATTTATTGAGCCTATCGGTCCTGAAAGTGGTACAACTCCACTTGATTATGACTTCAATAAGGGTGTTGAAAGACTTTGCCGTAAATACGGTGCACTTCTCGTATTCGATGAAGTTGTTACAGGTTTCCGTATTGGTATGGCAGGTGCTCAAGGCTTCTTCGGCGTATCTCCTGACCTTACAATCTTCGGTAAAGTTATTGCCGGTGGTTACCCAGGTGCAGGCGGTGTTGGTGGTAAGAAACAGTACATGAAGCACCTTGGTGCAGGTCTTGACGATTCAGGTATGAAAGTTAAGAAGGCATTTACAGGCGGTACAATGACTGCTAACCCACTTTCTTGCTGTGCAGGTTACTTCACTCTTGAAGAAATCGACAAGCAGAACGCATGTCAGAAGGCTGGCGAAATGGGTGACAGACTTACAACAGGTCTTCAGGAACTCGTTGCTAAACACGGTCTTCCATTCGTATGCTGGAATGAAGGCTCAGTTTGCCACCTTGAAACAGTTGGTACAATGCACTACTCAATTGACTGGTGCAAACCTTGGAAAATCCCTGGTGTTCTTTCAGCTACAAGCGAAAGAAAGAAAGAAATGCAGTACATGGGTGCTGCTTACATGGCAGAAGGACTTGTTACTCTTGCAGGTAGCCGTCTCTACACATCAGCTGCATACACACCTAAGATGATTGACCAGGCACTTCAGTGCTTTGACAAAGTTTTTGCAAATGTTGCTGTTAAGCCATCTGCAAAATAAATCTTAACTTATTCGGGTGGATGATTCATCTTCATCCACCTTTTTAACCTATTAGAATAACCACTTATTATGATAGGGCACAATTATCAACGAGATAGTTTTTCGTCAGAGCCGTCAGAAAACGCAGGCAATACTTTGTGTATTAACGAGTATTTCGGACGAGTTATGACGGAAAAATAGCCGTTGAGAATTAAATTGAGGTGAAAATATTATGGATATTATGCAAGCAAAAGAAACTGTTATCAGAGCCGGTAAAGAACTTATCGCAGCGGGGCTTATTGCTCGTACTTGGGGTAACATTTCTTGCAGAATCAGTGATACACAGTTTGTAATCACACCAAGTGGTCGTGCTTATGAAACTCTTACTCCTGAAGAAATTGTGCTTGTAAACATTGAAGACCTTGAATATGAGGGTGAAATTAAGCCATCAAGTGAAAAAGGTATTCACGCAGCTTGCTACAAACTTCGTCCTGAAGTAAACTTTGTTATACATACTCATCAGGTAAACGCTTCAATCGTTTCTGCTCTTGGTATGGACATTAACAATGTTGAGGGCGAAAACGCACAGGTTGTTGGCACTAACCTTCCTATTGCATCTTATGGTCTCCCCGGCACAAAAAAACTTTGCAAGGGTGTTATTGATGCAATTACTCGTTCTGATGCAAAAGCAGCAGTTATGGCTCACCACGGTGCAGTTTGCATGGGTGTTGACTATGATGACGCTTTCAATGTAGCACAGAAAGTTGAAGATATTTGCGAACAATATGTAATGGACAAATATACTTCACTTACAGGCAAAGTTGCAGAAAATCTTACAGCAATCAATGATTATGTAGTTGAAAAGTTTGTTAAGAAACCATCAACTGCTCCTGAATTCCCTGCTTGTAAGAGTGAGCGTGATGGTTCTGTTTTCAATATTTCAGTTATTGACGGTGACGGTGCAATCACAAGAATTGACATTGAATCAGGCGACATTATTGCAGGTGATGCAAATAACGAATCAATTGAACTTCACCGTGCAGTTTATAAAAAGCGTGCAGATGTAAACTTTATTTCTCATTCAAAAGACCCTTACACAGTTGCATGTTCAAAAATGGGCAAAACAATGCGTCCACTTATTGACGACTTTGCTCAGATTGTTGGTGTCACTGTTAAGAGTGCAAAATATGACCCTAACAACTCACTTGCAACTTCAAAGAAAGTTGTTAAGAAGTTAAAAGGCAGAAATGCAGTTCTTCTTGAGAATAATGGTGCTCTTTGCGTAGCAGGTAGCGAATACGATGCAGGTGCTATTGAGTTTATCACAAACAAAGGTGCAAAGATTCAGATTAGTGCACAGATGTTTGAAAAAGTTGAGCCAATCAACCCACTTGAAACAAGAATTATGCGTCTTGTTTACAAACTCAAGTATTCAAAACAGGCTGGTAAATAAAGCTTAATAAAAAATTAAGGCATTCCCAATTGGGAATGCCTTTTTTGTTTTTAATTTTCTGCAAAACTACCTGTATACAACTGATAATACTTACCTTTTTGTTCTATAAGGTCATCATGGTCGCCACGCTCTATGATGCGTCCGTTTTCAAGAACCATAATCGCATTCGCATTTCGTACGGTTGAAAGACGGTGGGCAATAACAAAAACTGTTCTGCCCTCCATAAGAGCGTCCATACCCTTTTCAATTTGTTTCTCTGTTCTTGTGTCAATTGAACTTGTTGCCTCGTCAAGAATAAGCACAGGTGGGTCTGCAACTGCTGCACGGGCAATTGAAAGTAATTGACGCTGACCTTGCGAAAGATTTGCACCATCACCTGTAAGCATTGTATTATAGCCATCAGGAAGATTTTCAATAAATGAATGAGCATTTGCAATTTTGGCTGCTTTTACAACATCTTCGTGAGTAGCTGTGAGGTTACCATATCTTATATTGTCTTCAATTGTGCCTGTAAACAGATGTGTGTCTTGAAGAACAATACCAAGTGAACGGCGTAAATCGTCTTTTTTGATTTTTTGAATATTTATACCATCATAACGGATTTTGCCCTCTTGGATTTCATAGAAACGGTTAATAAGATTTGTAATTGTAGTCTTGCCGGCACCTGTTGAGCCAACAAATGCAATTTTCTGACCAGGCTTTGCATAAAGTGAAACATCGTGAAGAACGGTTTTCTCGTCAGTGTATCCGAATGTAACATCTTCAAACACAATATCACCTGCAAGACGAGTATAAGTGATTGTACCGTCACCGTGAGTGTGCTTCCAAGCCCAGATGCCTGTGTGCTTGTCTGTTTCTTCGATTTCGCCCTTGTCATTGAGTTTTGCGTTGACAAGCATTACATAACCCTCGTCAATTTCTGGTTTTTGGTCAATAACATCAAAAATTCTTTCTGCACCTGCAAGTGCCATAAATGTATTATTGAACTGTTGAGTGATGTTTGAAATAGGTTGCATAAAACTTCTTATATACTGTAAGAAAGCAACAATTTCACCGGGAGTGATAGTTCCTTTAATTGCTAAAACGCCACCAAGTGCCGCAGATAGTGCATAAGCAATATGAGACAAGTTGTTCATAATTGGGCCTAACATATTTGCAAAAGAGTTTGCACTTGTTGATGCTTTACGGAGTTTTTCGTTGATTTCGTTGAAATGGTCAGAAACCTCTTCTTCGTGATTAAACACTTTAACCACTTTCTGTCCTTCAATAATTTCTTCAATATAACCGTTTACTTTACCCAAATCTTCTTGCTGTCTTTTGAAGAAGAATGCACTTCTTTTACCAATAACCTTGGTAACGATTATCATTACAACAACCATCAAAAGAACAACCAATGTCATTTGCCAACTCAAAAATATCATAATGATAAGCGAGCCGATAATCATAATACCTGATGAAATAAACTGTGTAAGACCTTGGCTTATGAACATACGAAGTGTTTCAACATCGTTTGTAAATCGGCTCATAATCTCACCATTTGCACGGGAGTCAAAATAACTGATTGGCAAATCTGAAAGTGAGTCAAACAAGTCTTTGCGGATTTTATTAAGCGTTTTCTGTGTAAGCCATACTGAACATTTTGATTGCCCGTAAGATGCTACAACACCGCTCAAGAAAACTGCCGCCATAATACCCATCATCTTAAAAAGACCTGTTACCAACTCGCCCTCAAAATTTTGCCCGATAAGCGGAGTAAGATAATCATCAATAATAGGCTCAATGAAAAGTGCGCCTGAAACAGATGCAAGTGAACTGATAGCCGCAAAGAAAAGCATACCTATAAAAAGGCCTTTTTGCATTAAGATATACTTTAACAATCTTTTGATTGTACCTTTTGTGTTTTTGGGTTTTGGTGGTGCAGGTCTGCCGCGACCACGATTACCCGGTGTTCCCATTGGTCCTGCCATCAGTTTGCACCTCCTTGCAAGTCAAAATCGTCACTGCCCTTTTGCTGTGATTCGTAAATATCTTTATAAATCTCGTTACGCTCTAATAACTCATCGTGAGTACCAATATCGTTGATTCCGCCATTTTCAAGAATAATAATCTTATCGCAATCTTCAACTGATGAAATTCGTTGAGCAATAATGATTTTTGTTGTATCAGGAATACACTCGCGAAGTCCTTTACGGATTTTTGAATCTGTAAAGGTATCAACCGCACTTGTTGAGTCGTCAAGAATAAGGATTTTAGGCTTTTTAAGGATTGCACGGGCAATACAAAGTCTTTGTTTTTGTCCACCCGAAACATTTGAACCACCCTGACTTAAATCTGTATTATACCCATCAGGGAACGAAGAAATAAAGTTGTGAGCATCTGCAATTTTACAAGCCTCAACTAATTCTTCGTCAGTTGCATTTTTATTACCCCAACGAAGATTTTCAGAAATTGTGCCTGAGAAAAGCACATTTTTCTGTAAAACCATACTTACTTCTTCACGAAGTGCGTGAATTTTGTAATCTTTAACATCAATGCCACCAACTGTCACCTGACCGTCAGTTACATCATAAAGTCTTGGAATAAGTTGCACTAAACTTGTTTTTGCACTACCAGTTGCACCGATAATACCAACCATTTCGCCACTTTCAATTCTGAAATCGGCATTTTTGATTACAGGATTATTAGCACCATTATACTTAAACGACACATTCTTAAACTCAATTGAGCCATCTTTTACAATCGTTTGGGTTGCTGTATCATCTCTTATATCGGGAATTTCCATAATTACTTCGTTAATACGCTTTGCACTTGCCTGCGACATAAAGAATTGCATAATAAGGAAAATAACCATCAAGAAACTCATCAAAATCTGCATTACATAAGTGTAAACAGCAGTAAAGTCACCAATGTTGAGAGTTTCTGCCGAAATGCATTTTGCTGCAATATAAAGTATTGCAAGAATTGTGCCATACATAATCATCATAAATGTAGGCTGACCCAATATCATAAGTTTTTCTGCGTGTAATGCCGCATTAAGAAGATTATCGTTTGCCTTTTTGAATTTATCTTTTTCGTAATCAGAGCGGACAAATGCTTTAACAACTCTTATGTTAGTAAGATTTTCTTGAATTGAGGCATTAAAGCCATCAAACATTTCAAGTAATTTCTTAAATCTTTTCATTGCTATCGGAGCAAAAATTACAAGTATAATCATAATAAGAGGAAGTGACACAAGAAATGCTGATGAAATCTCTTTGCTCATTCTTATTGTAAACACAAGTGCCACCACAAACTGCACAGGTGAACGGAACAACATTCTAATCATCATAACAAATGTATTCTGCACGCTGTTTACATCAGTTGTAATTCGGGTAATAAGTGATGCAGTTGAAAACCTGTCAATATTTGAAAATGAGAATGTCTGGATTTTATCCATCATATTTTCACGAAGTTTTGCACCAAATCCCATACCTGCAACTGCGGCTGCACGGGCTGCAATTGTACCGCAACAAAGCGAGCCTAATGCGTATATGAGCATACGAAGTCCATAACGCAACATCTGGTTTAGACTTTCATCGCCAAACCCTTGTGTTTGAATAAGATTTACAATTTCTGCCATTACAAGAGGAATCATAAGTTCAAGTATAACTTCGCCCACCATAAATATAGGAGAAATTATTGCAGGAACTATATATTTTTTCGCATATCTCAATAACTTAAACATTTTCATCCTCCTTTACAAAATCAGTTAAGTTTTTATTCATTCTTTCAAAAAATGTTACCATTAAATCCATTTCTTCTTCTGTAAAACCTTTATATGCAATATCATCAATACGCATAAAAGTATTTTCTGCAAACAAAAAAAGTTCTTTGCCCTTTTTTGTGAGTTTTACAGTATTTCTTCGTGCGTCTTTTTTATTTTCAAGTCGCACAACAAGACCTGATTCTTCCATTCTTTTAAGTGATGTTGCCACAGATGGTGCAGAAATATGCAAAAAATCGGCAATCTCTTTTTGCGTTGCATTTTCGTGTTCACTTAAATACTTTAATATTGGTGGTTGGCCAACATATATACCCTTTTCACGAAGTCTTGCATCAACAATATTTCTGTGACTACAATGATAACGGTGAAAAGCGTCATTTATTTTCTTAACTTTTTCTATCATTTTTTCACTACCTATTCAAAATACTTAACCGTTTAATAATTAACCGATTAACTATTTTACATTATATACCTATTTTTCTCTATGTCAACCCGATTTTTAAGGTCAATTATGAACTTTTTGTAAACAAATTCGTGCTTTTTCAAAATCGTCCCACATTTTGCGGGACTTTTTTTGTTTTCGGGACTATTTATGGAGAGCTTTTTTTCTTCAATCACAACAAACGGAGGTAAAAATGAAAGAACGAAAACTTACAAAAAAGGAATTAGATTTTTGTCGCATATATGTGCGACTGCGAAATCCAAAAGAATCGGCAATTCGGGCGGGGTTTGAAATCTTACCTGAATACCGAGCAACAAGTCTGTTATCTAAAAAAGAAATCCGCCAAAAAATCACAGAGTTAGAAAAAGAAGTAACCGCTGATGAAAATCTTATATCAGCAGGACTTCAACGCCTTGCATTCGGCTCTTGTGCAGACGCGGTGAAACTTATTCTTTCTGCAAATCAAGACACCTCCCCCGATATTGATAGTCTTGATTTATTCAATGTGGCAGAAATTAAGTTCACTTGCGGTAAAGGTATGGAAATTAAGTTTTTTGACAGACTTAAAGCATTAGAAAAACTTTCTGAAATTTCACAAAGCGGAAAAGACGAAGGTGCTTTATCATTCTACGAAGCACTTGAAAGAAGCACCGCAAAACACAGGTCGAGTGAGAATAATGGCTGACATTAAGTTTCGTGAATTTTCAGAAAAACAACTTACCGTACTTAACTGGTGGTGCGAGAATAGTCCGTATAAAGATTATGACGCTATTATCTGTGACGGTGCTGTAAGAAGTGGCAAAACTGTTTGTATGTCAATTTCGTTTATTCTTTGGGCTTTTTACCGATTTTCTGATTGCTCATTTGCTCTTTGCGGGAAAACAATCACTTCACTGCGTCGCAATGTAGTTACTCCCCTTCTACCGTTACTTTGCGATATGGGATTTACCGTAAAAGGCAGAAAAAGCAGTAATTTTATTGAAATATCAAATGGTAACAAAATCAACAGATTTTACCTTTTCGGTGGTCGTGATGAATCGTCAGCATCTCTTATTCAAGGTATTACGCTTTGCGGGATTTTACTTGACGAAGTGGCCCTTATGCCACGCTCATTCGTTGAACAGGCAATGGCAAGATGCTCAGTCACAGGGTCAAAATTGTGGTTTAACTGCAACCCTGAAAATCCTCGTCATTGGTTTCACACTGAATGGATTAAGAAAGCAAGTGAGAAAAACTGTCTTTATCTTCACTTTCTTATGGACGATAACCCATCACTTTCAAAGAAAATCCGTGACCGTTACAAAACCTTGTATTCAGGTGCATTCTACGAAAGATTTGTACTTGGAAAATGGGTGGCTGTTGACGGACTTGTGTATCCTTTTTTCAATGAAAAGGAACACATTACAAATACTCTCCCGAAAAATTGCAGTCAGTATTATATTTCTTGTGACTACGGTACTGTGAACCCTGCCTCATTCGGCTTGTGGGGGCTTTATAAAGGCGTGTGGTACAGAATAAGAGAATTCTATCACGATTCAAAAGCAAAAGGCTTTCAAATGACCGACAAAGAGTACTATGACGAATTAGTTACTCTTGCAGGTGACAAAAGAGTTGAAGCGGTGATAGTTGACCCCTCTGCCGCCTCTTTTATGGAGTGTATTCGTCGCGAAGGTAAGTTTCGTGTTATCCCCGCAAAAAACAATGTGGCAGACGGTATTCGCAAAGTCAGTGAAAAACTGAAATGCAAAGAAATTATAATCGGTAGTTCCTGCGTTGATACAATCCGCGAGTTCTCAATGTATCGCTGGGACCCGAATGGTGTTAATGATAACCCAAGAAAAGAGTATGACCACGCTATGGACGATATTCGTTATTTTGTGGCTACTGCTCTTGAACAAACTGACGGACTTGGCTTTGCCTTATCCGTTGAAAGAAACTAAATGAAAGGAGAAAACAAATTTGTCAATATTTTCAAAAATGGCAAAGAAAAAGGTCTGCACTTCTTCTCCGCAAACATCCAATTTATACACTTTTGATTTATTAGGCAGTTACTCGCCTGCAAGTGTCTGCAACCTTGAACTTTACAGAATGTTGCGTGAAGCAATACCCGTAATTGATACTGCTATTCACAAGATTGTGCGTCTTACTGGTGGTTTTACCGTAAAAGCCAATAATGGCAGAAATCAAGCACAACTTGAAGATTTTATACGCAACATAAATGTTGGTGGTGCAGGCAAAGGGCTACAACAGTTTATTGACATTTATTTTGAACAGTTGCTTACTTACGGTACTTCTGCAGGTGAAATTGTCACAGACGGTAACAATATAAATTCTCTTTACAATGTGCCAATCCGCAATATATGTCTTAAAAGAAACCCTAAAAATTTCAATGAAATTCTTATTTGCAGACCTGATAGTACAAACACACCTGTAAAATTTCAAGAACTCGTTATGTATTCAGCACTTAACCCCGAAGCCGGCAGTATTACGGGTAACTCAATCCTTAAAGGGCTACCTTTTGTTGCATCAATTCTTGTGAAAATCTATGAGTCTATAGGGCAGAATTGGGAAAGAGCAGGTAATCTTCGATATGCGGTTACATATAACCCCGGTTCTGATATGCTTGACCGTGCTTATGCCAAAGAGCGAGCAACACAAATTGCTACTGAATGGGCAAATGCCATGGACAAAAATAGCGTTAAGGATTTTGTTGCAGTGGGCGATGTGCAGATTAAAGTAATTGGTGCAGATAATCAAGTGCTTGATAGCGAAATCCCTGTTAAACAAATGCTTGAACAGATTGTTGCAAAACTTGGTGTTCCGCCATTTATATTGGGACTTAGTTGGAGTACAACTGAAAGAATGTCATCACAACAGGCAGATGCCCTTACAACTGAACTTACTGCATACAGAAGAATTCTCACACCCGTTATTGAGAAAATATGCAATATTTTCTTGCGTCTTTGTGGCAATAGTGACGGAGTGCAAGTGGTGTGGGACGAAATCACATTACAAGACACAGTAGAACTTGCAAAAGCTGAACTTTATTCTGCACAGGCAAAATCGCTTTTGGGAGGTGACAGTAAATGATTAAATGTTATCAGTCAAAAAATGAAATTGGTATGCCAACAGATGAAGATATAACTCTTATCAATAAGTATACTCTTAAAACTCTCACAAAAGACGATGTTTTCTGTTTCAGCGTAATACTTTGCGACAACGACATTGACCGTGATTTTGAGCGTTTCGATGAAAATGCCCTTAAAACACTTGAAAAACTTTTTGTAGGTAAAACGGGTATTCTCAACCACAGTATGAAAAGTGAAGACCAAAACTCACGCACATACAAAACACAGTTGATTACAGATAATTCCCGTAAAACTTGCGACGGATTACCTTACACCTACTTAAAAGCTTGGTGCTACACAGTAAAAAGCGAGAAAAACGAATCATTTATCCGTGATATTGAAAGCGGTATCAAAAAAGAAGTGAGTATAAGTTGTGCAAGTGACAATCGCATTTGTTCTGTCTGTGGTGAAAACCATTGTAATCATATTGCAGGTCGAAAATATAACGGTGAACGCTGTTATAAGACGATTACAGGTATTACAGACGCTTATGAATGGTCATTTGTGGCTGTTCCCGCACAAAGAAATGCAGGTGTTACAAAATCTTATAAAAAGGAGAAATCTATGGAAAACATTCTTAAATCCATTAAAGAGGAAAAATCACTTACTTTAAGTGAAAACGAACTTAAAAAGGTTTCCGATTATATTGAAAATCTTAAAACAAAAAGTGCAGATGGCGAAAAATACAGACTTTCGCTTTGCACAAAAATCAAGTCGTACTTTTCTTTGGCAATTCCTGAAATCAGCGAGAGTTGTGTTGACGATATGATTAAAAACCTTTCAACTGACAGTCTTGAAGCACTTTCAAAGGCTATGAAAGCGAAAGCAAATACAGTTGTTCCGATTACAAGTCAACTTTACACCGAAGAAAATAGTGATGATAATTCAAATAGTCAGTTCAAATTTTAAGGAGGATATAATTTATGGCAACATTTGAAACAATTAAACTCGACAAAGGTCTTTACGGTACAGGCAAGGGATTTCTTACTGAACTTGAAAAAATTGACCCAAGTGAAAACTACAAGGGTACTTCTCTTGAAAAACTTGACGCATTTGAGCGTCAGTTAAAGCGTTTTGATATTAAAATTAAAGGTGCAGGCAGTGACGCGGTAGAAAAATTCTTTGCTACTACTGATAGTGCTGTACTTTTCCCTGAATATGTATCCCGTGCGGTGCGTCAGGGTATTGAAGAAGCAAACAACCTTGATTCTATTATCGCAACAAGAACAAACATCAATGGTTTTGATTACAGAACAATCGCATCTGTGCCAACCAATGAAGAAAAGGCACTTAAAGATGTTGCAGAGGGTGCTGCAATCCCCGAAACTGTTGTGCATACACAAGATAATCTTGTTACACTTAAAAAGCGTGGCAGAATGCTTGTGGCATCTTATGAGGCAATCCGTTTTCAGCGTCTTGACCTTTTCACAGTTACACTTCGTCAGATTGGTGCTTATATTGCCCGCACACAGTTCAAAGATGCAGTAGATGTTCTTATCAATGGTGATGGTAACAACAACCCTGCAAGCGAAATCAGTCCTGCAACTGATGGCACAATCACCTATGAAGATTTGATTACACTTTGGAATTCATTTTCACCTTATGAAATGAACACTCTTATTGCGTCACCTGATATTACTGCAAAACTTCTTACAATGCCTGAGTTCCGTGATGCACCTGCCGGTCTTAACTTCCACGGTAAAGGCACAATGATTACTCCGCTTGGTGCTAAACTTATCAAGTCAAACGATATTAACAGTACTCTTATCGGTCTTGATAAAAACTGTGCACTTGAAATGGTAACTGCAGGCGGAGTTATGACAGAATTCGACAAACTTATTGACCGTCAGCTTGAGCGTGCTGCAATTACACAGATTTCAGGTTTTGCTAAAATCTTTGCAGATGCTTCTAAAGTTATGAATGTATAAGGTGATTTATAATGATAAATGTCTGGTCAGTTTCACAAGTGCTTGAAGATACGGGAGTGTTGTCAGCAGAAGAATGTAAAAAGGCTATGCCCTTTTGCGTTTCAGCCTGTGCAAGACTTTCAAAGCGTCTAAAAGATATAAAAAACGAGGACGAACCTGCTGTAATCAACGCTTGTGCGGGAATTGCACTTTATGGGTACACTCTTTTACAATGCAGTGGTAGTGACGATTTTTCATCATTCAAAGCAGGTGATGTTACAATAAGTAAAAGTTCTTCGGCAACTATTGAAAATGCAGAAAAATTTCGTGATGACGCGTTACTTCAGGCATCTGAATACTTAACTGATGTGGATTTTGTATTTAAGGCGGTTGAAATATGAATATAAATAAAGTCCTTAATGCTTATGGTAATACGGTTTATATTTGCGGTGCAGATGGGTGGAAATCCCCATTATTCAAAGCATTTATTCAACCGTTGCGATACAAAAACAAATTGTATCAGCAAGGCAGTTACACCCCATTAGGCATAAACAAAAATAATGTTTATTTATATATTGGTCCCAACACACACGACCTTACAAAACTTGATAAAACTTACAGAATCCACGACAAAGAAAATAAGCAATATATAGTTGACCGTGCTGAAAAAATTACAGTAAAAAACAATACTGTTTACATTTGGGCGGTTATTAGACAGACAACGGAGGTGCAATATGACACTTAACGGAACACTTGCCGAAACTATTGTATCTGCGTTATCAACAGATACTCAGTTCAGCGACATTACTTTTGTTGTAGCATACGAAAATGAAATAAAGCCAACACCTATAGAAAAACCTATTGTGGCAATATCTGTAAAACAATGTGAAATCGGCGAAAAACTCCAAGAAACTCTTGAAACAGGTGAAATTACAGTTACAAATAAAAGAGAAATGCACACAACTTTAAGTGCCGACATATATCTTCCATATTCCATGGGTGGAAGTGCAGGACACAAGATTTTTGACAGAATTGCAACATATCTTTTGTTTACCAAAAAACACAACATATCAAAATCTGTTTGCTACAACACAGATTATGACAGTAATTGCGAGGCAATAATTCTTCGAACACATTTTATTTTTAATAATACCGTTTCGGCATAAAAAATCCCACTCCAAGAATTTTGGAGTGGGTAATTTTTTGTTTTGCTAATTAGTCAGCGTTTTCTTCTTCAATTTTATCAACGATTTCTTGTGGAACTGCTTCACCGTGTTTAACAAAAAGGATACAAGCAATACTTAAGATGAACATAATCGGGCTATATACGAAGAGTGACATATAAGAGCCTGTGAACATACGAACAATACCGTAAATGATTGGAGAAGCAATCTGTGCTGAGAATGTTGCTGTGTAGTAGTAGCCTGTGAATGTACCAACTTTTTCAATACCGCCAATATCAAGAACAAGTGGCAATGTATTAACTGTGATGAACATATTAGCAGCACCACCAAGAACAAGAGCAACCCAAATAAGTGCCATATTCTGTGTAAGCACATAAAGAAGGAATACTGCCATAAATACTATAAGACCAATAAGAATTGTCTTTTTACGGCCAATTTTCTTACCCATTTTACCTGCAGGAATTGCAGCAGCAGCAGAACAAACTGCAAAGAGTGTTGTCATAATTGTTGCTTCGCCTGTGCTCTTACCAAGAACTTCTTCAGCAAAGAGTGCAAAGAATGTTGTAATAGCATTTGTACCGCAGAAAAGGAAGAACAAACCGCCAAGCATAAAGATAAGGCTCTTTCTTTCACCCTTTGAAAGTTTTTCAGCTTTTCTTGCAGCCTTTTCAGCTTTCTTTGCTGCTTTTTCATCCATATACTGATTGTTTGCCGCAACTTCTTCAAGGCTTGATGGCTCTTTAACGAAAATACGAACAACAAGCATGCCGATAACCATAACAATTGCACCAAGAAGGAATACATAAGGGAAACTTGTAAACTGTTCGTTTTCAGTAGTAACTTTAACACCTGTTACAGCCAAATAAATAGCACTTACAAGAGTACCTGCTACCATACCGATAACAGAACCTACACCACCCATAAGGTTGATGATTGCATTACCTTCTGAACGAAGGTGTGATGGTGTAAGAGCAGGCATAAGAGCAACTGCAGGAGCACGCCAAAGCGACATTGAGAATACAAAAAGGATAATGAAAATCATTGTTACAGGAAGAGTTGACTTCAATGCAACCCAAGGAATAATTGCAAAAAGCAAGGCTGAAACAGGTGCACCGTAAACAATGAAAGGACGGCGTTTGCCGAGTTTTGAACGGCAACGGTCTGAAAGTTTACCGAATGTTGGCTGGAAGATAACACCGAAAATGTTATCAAATGTCATAATAACACCGATAAACAACGGAACAAGTGTAATTCCGCCACCTACATTAACATCCTGACCCTGTGTTTCTGCAAATTTTGCAAGCACAGGAAACGCTTCGTTAAGTTTTGCACTAAGATTTGTAATCCATACTGATTCTGTAAGCAATCTGTTAAGAATCTTTGTGATATATGGGTCATAAATTGCCCACGCGATTGATGTTGTGAGGAAAGCGAAACCTGTCAAAATGGTATGCCATGTATGAAGTTTACCGTTTTTCTCACAGAAAAGTTCTTGTTTGCTCATATTTTACCTCCTGATAAAATTCAGAAAATTTATACGCATTCATTATACAATATTTTTTCCAAAATAGAAAGGTATAAAACACCTAAATTATAGAAATATTTTTGTATAGAGTGTTGAGAAATATTGTTTATCAATTACCACTTGTTTTCAACATACTCGCACCAGCTTGGCAAGTCTTTGATTTCAATTACTTTACCGTCGTCAAGTGTTACTGTACCATTCCATATTCCGTTTACCTGATGGCAATTCATTCTTGCAATATCAAAAACATTCAGGTCAGTTACACTATCGAAAGTAGGTGTGAGTGTCATATTAAATCTTCCGTCATCAGAAATGATTTTCCACTCTTCCATAAATCTGCCTTTAGGGAATTTTTCTACATCAACTGCACCGATTTTATGTGCTTTACCATCCCAGAAAAGACAGGTTTCGGTAGCGTTACTCTCGTCACCGATTGCCCATGTAATTTCAAAGCCGAAAAGATGCTTTGTACCATCTTCATCATAAATGTATTGTGAACCGTTACCCCAATACCATACAAGCTTATGAGGTGTGTTTACACGCCCCCAATCCATATAGCAGAAAGTATTTTCTTTTGAGAATTCATAAATCTCGTCACCGAATCTATATGTACCGCTACAAGGCATACAGTTCTGTTTTGTCGTCATAAAGTATCTTGTTGGTTGGTCTTTGAACGGAAGAACAGTTGTAATGTTTTCAAGTCCCGGCATAATATCCATATGGAACTCGCACTCAACAACCTTACCTTTATAAGGTGCTCTGAACCAGAGAGTTCTGTATGTTTCGTGAGTAACAAACTCGAATTGTGCCTGTCTAACATTTCCCTTAAATGTGTTTGGCACATCACCTTTTGGTGGAAGAATATATTTGTTAGCACCGCCAACATACATATAGTTTGCATCTGCTATTACACATTTGTTTTTGATGTCAGTAAGTTTTGCACTAACATAACCACCAATAGAAATATTTGCAAAACTTAAATCAACAACATAATCTTTGTTGCGGATAACATAAAAATCCCATTCTTTTTTACGCCAGTTTGGTTTTGAATGGTCACGGTTATAAGTGAATACATTGTGTCTTGCCCAACCTTTAACAAGTAGTGTTCCGTCTTCTGCTAAAAGCGGAGTTTCTTCTGTGTATTCGGTTTGTTTTGACTTAGCTTCCCACTCAGTAAAGCTTTTGTAAGTTCTTGGTAATTCTTTTGACATAAAATCACTTCCCTAAATTTTCCATATATAATTATAACAATATAAAACAGCCAATTCAATACCCAATATTGAACTGACTGTTGATTTTTTTATTTATTTAATTTTTTCTGAAGTTCGTCATACTCTTTTTCGATTTCTGCCATACGCTTTTCCAGCGTTGCGTATTCCTCCTGCCACAAAGCGTATTCTTTTTTATCGTCTTTGTCAGGTGCAAAATCTTCAAGGTCTAAAAGTTGGTCTTCTAAATCGTCATATTCATCAGAAAGACGCTCCATTAAATCTTCAAGTTCCCAAAGAGTCTTGTTTGAAAATTCGTAAATTTCGCCCATAATTACTGATTATCGTCTGTTTTGTTTTCTTCGTATTCGTTGTACTGATATTCAGGGAATGGACGCTGTGGAATTACGAATGCAAGAACTGCATAGATAATAATGCAAGGGAATGCAGCAGTAAACAATGCAATCAACGCATAAACAACTCTTACAATTGTTGGGTCGATTTCAAAGAACTCTGCAAAACCTGCACAAACACCGCTGATTTTCTTGTCTGTACTCTTGTATAATTTCTTTTCTTTGAACATTTTCTGTTCCTCCTATATTGTTTTTTATTATTTTAGCATAAAGATTTGTTTTCTTCAACAAATCCATTAAAACAAGCTTTTACAAATTCAAGATTTGTAACTTTTTTTATTTTCTTTCGTATTCTTATTTTCCCTATCAGTCCCCAAATTAAAAATCCAAAGCCTAAAACGATTAAACCTAAATACCAAACCCCATCTTCAACTACAGGTTCACCAAGCTGTAATAGTAAAAATACTATTCCAATTATAAGATAAAGTGTGTACCAATTCCACAACTTTGCTCTTCTGCAAGATTTTTTAAGATTAGAAATCTCGAAACTACAATTATTTTTAATCAATGGGTCATCAATGTATAATCTATTGTATTCGATGTATTCGTCTGGTGAAAAACTATCATACTTAATTGAAAATTGGTGTTCCATACCGCCTTGCAAATACAGAGTATATGTTGAGTTTACATTCAACCAAACTGTCGCTTCGTCAAAAATCTCATCCAATGGCGGTAATACAAAACTCTTGAACTTAATCATCAATTTAATTGTCACTGGACAATTATCAGGACATTGAACCACAAGAAAACGATTTCGTTTTATCATATAGTTTATGCCATTGATATTGACAAGGATTTTACATCCCGCATCATTAAACAACCTTAATTGCATACTATTTTACCTTAAATTATCAATAATATCTGTTATATCATTTTCGCCGGTTGATTTGTATTCGCGATACTGCTCAACACCGTATTCTACACCCGTTTTTATAAGTTCGCCACCGCAAACCGCAAAACTGACAATGGCAGTAAAGAGCGAAATCACAAAAAGTATTACAACTGCTACAAGTGCTTTTTTCATATAAATCTCTCCTTACTTATTTATTAATCATACGAACACATTCTTTAATTTCTACTGCTGCCCACAGTAATGTAATTACACCAAGTAAAAATACTGTGAGTGTTGAAGAAATTGCGAATACTAAAAATGCAACTGAACTGATTGCCGGTACTACAAAGCAGAAGAACACAGCCATTACTGCAGATGCAATAAACAATCCAAGTGTCAGCGGAATTGAAATAAATGCCTGAATAATATTCCACACAAGTGCTACTGTCCAGAATGTTTTGTTATGTTTTATACCCTTTTTAGGCTCAACTCTTTTTTGAACTATTGCGTCACCTACATACTGTTTTGCACATTCAAACGGTGAACCAAGTTCTTGACAGATTTGCTCTTGTGTTTTGCCTGCTGCCTCACCCTCTTGGAAATGAGCACGAAAATCTTCAAGAATTTCACCTCGTTCTTCCTTTTTTAGCGGTGAAAGATAATAATATAACTCATTCAAAAAATCTACTTTGTTCATTTTGTTACCCCCTCAAAAAATGAGTTTACCTGATTTGAAAATTCGCTCCATTGGTCTTGCAAAAGTTTTTGTCTGTCGCGACCTTTAAGCGTAATTCTGTAATATTTTCTTGCAGGACCGTTTGGCGACTCTTTTAAGTATGAGTCAAAATACCCGTCACTTTGCAAGCGTTTAAGCATTGGATAAACCGAGCCTTCTGAAATTGACATTTTTTTGCCCAGCATATCGGCTAACTCGTACCCGTAACGGTCACCATTCAGCAAAACCGTTAGTGCACAAAGTTCTAACACACCTTTTTTGAACTGTGTATTCATATCCTGCCCTCCTTGTTTTTATTGTTATGCTATTATAATATCACACACTACTAAATAATGCAAGATAGTTTTCAAAAATTAATAGTTTGTTAAAAATTAGTGTGATAAATTTGAGTTTGTCGGGATGTTCGCGTAGTGGCAGGCTTCCACGCCTGCGTTGTAGGGGCGATTCATGAATCGCCCGTTTAGACTTGTATTGTAACCTTTGGAACGGGTCATTCGTGAATGACCCCTACAAAGTATGTTTGTTTAATTGAAATAATTAAAGAGCCCGACAAACTCCAATTTATCAAACAAAAAGGCAAGGTTAATACCTTGCCTCATCTATCAATTTAATGTTTTAATGCACATGTGTATGAGTACCACCACAAGCTTCACATTCGTGAGGTGCAGTAATGCCACATACAAACAAATACCAATCAAGGAATTGTTGACCTACAAAAATACAGACAGCAACTGCTAATGCAAGATGTGGTGCAAAAGGCACCTTGTGGTCCATTTTTTCCTCTTTTTTTCTGTTTTTGAGATATACAACAATAAAGTAGATTGTGCCGGAAAGAGCACCGAAAATCAAAGATAAAAGTACTAATTGCCAACCGAGTAAGAATCCGCAGGCAGCCATAAGTTTAATATCGCCACCGCCCATACCGCCTTTGGTAATAACAGCAAGAACAAAAAGAATAGTGCTTGCAGTAAAGAAGCCGATAACTCGCTCAATAAGATTTTCAAAAATAAATCCGTTAGTAATCAAGTCGTTTATGTAAACAAGAATACCGCCAACTAAAATTGTAACCCACATCGAGTCAGGGATTTCCATAATCTTAATGTCAATAGCACTTGCTACTATAAGAGCAGAAATTGCAAGGCAATAACCAACTGTTGCAAGATTGAGCTGACCATCAGTAACAAACCAGAATACGAGAGCATACATGATACCGTTAAACGCTTCAACAATTGGGTATTGAGGTGAAATTTTCGCCTTGCAGTAACGACATTTACCGCCTAAGAAAATCCAACTGAAAAGTGGAACTAAATCTTTAGCATAAAGACGATGGTTACAAGTCATACAATGACTGTTTGTAGTTGTAAAATTTTCTTTTTTAGGTATTCTGTAAATAAGTACATTGAGAAAACTACCAATACAAATACCCATAAGAAAAACGAAGAATGCTATAAAAAGTTTTGGAATAAGCATATAATCCATAATAAAACTCCTCTCTTATCACAAGATTATTGTAACACTAAAAATTCTATTTGAAAAGAGAAATATTTGTTTTTTCTAACAAAAAAGCGAGGGGTCTTCCCCTCGCCCTTTTTAGTTAATTATGTAAGTCTAATTATGCACCGTGTGAACCGTCAACACTCTGAGCACCACATATAACTGTAGCTGTACCGTCAGCTGCAAATGATACCTGATAACCTTCGTAGTTATCCATTTCTTCGCCCCATGGACATTCTGGAACGCCACCTTCGAATGTAAGGTCGTCGATAGAGTCAGCTTTTGCACCATGTTCTGTGTAGTAAACTACTGCAGAGTTCTGGATAGCGTCGATGTTTGAAGCACATGTCTTGTTCTTTGCATTAGTTGTGATTGTTCCGTAAAGAGGAATAGCAACTGCAATAAGAATACCCATGATAACAACAACAATCATAAGCTCAACAAGTGAAAAGCCTTTTTTGTTTAACATTTTTCTCATAATAATTTTCTCCTTTATAAAGAATTTTTATTTTACAGCTACGGGAACATTCCGTAACCGTTTCTGTACTTTTATTATATAACAATTTACAGATTTTGCAATATGGCAAACTACACAAACTTAATATACATTTTTTGACAGTTTAGCCAAATTGTATATGTGCAGTAGTTGTTTGCCCTTATTTTAATAAAAAAACGAGGAATTACCCTCGTTTTTTATACACTAAATAAATTATCCTTCGTGAGTTGCAGTACATGTAACTGTTGCAAAGCCGGTAGTTGTGTTGATTGTAACATCATATTCAGCACCGTCACCTTCACCCCATGGGCATTTTGGTGTGCCACCTTCAAATGTAAGGTCGCTCATTTCTGCAGCATGGCCATGTTCTGTGTAATAAGCAACTGCAGCATTTTTGATTGAATCAATGTTAGAAGCACAAGTCTTATTTTTTGCATTAGTTGTGATTGAGCCATAAAGTGGAATAGCAACTGCAATAAGGATACCCATAATAACAACAACAATCATAAGTTCAACAAGTGAGAAGCCTTTTTTGTTCATCATTTTTCTCATAATATTTTCTCCTTTTAATTTGTTCGGGAACATTCCGTAACCCATTATACACTTTAATTATATACTATTTACCAATTTTTGCAATATGCAAAATACACAAACTTAATATACATTTTTTGTGATTATGATAATTATATAACAAGAAAGAGTGCCGAAGCACTCTTTGAGATTTTAGTTTACTTATTTGTTGTTGATGCGTTCTGCAAAATATAGCACTGACCCGGAGTAGTTGATGTAGGGAATGTTGTATCCTCACCATCTGGCTTATGCTTTTCGTCGTCACAAGCACAAACTACAATTCCTGTCCATGTACCATCTGCATTCTTCTTTGTTGCAACGCCATAGTTATAAACCGTATTGTCGTTACTTTTTGAGCAAACCGGCAAACCTTCATCATCAAGGAATGGTGCTAAATCGTCAAGAGAATCGGGAGCTGTTTGCAGTGAAGTGTAATAATCCACAATCGCAAGTTTAATTATCTCAATATTTGTTGCACAGGCTTCATTTTCTGAACGAGTCTGAGATGCTCTGTATGAAGGGAATGCTATCAAAAGCACAATACCCATTAAAACAACTACAACAATTAACTCGGTCAGTGAAAAACCTTTTTTATTTAATATTTTTCTCATATAAAGTCATTCCTTTCAAGGATTCATACGGGAACAATTCGTATCTTTTATAGTTTGATTATATACCATTTTAACAAAGTAGTCAATATTAAATAAAGTTGAGTGATAACATTGAGTTTGTCGAACTCATCCAATCGTAGATTGGATTTCATCTTTTAATTTATTAAAAGATTTCATCGAATTTATTCGATTTCATCATCCGTAGGATGATTTCATTTATAAACACAGTTATTAAATGAAATCTGTCTTCGACAGATGAAATCACTTTGTGATGAAATCCTCGTTTTACTCGGGTGAAATCTGCCTTTGGCAGATGATTAACATCTCGACAAACTCAAATTTGCAAAACAAAAAGGCGAAGAATTAACCCCGCCTTAATATTTTATAAATTTGCAATAAAATCACAGATATATGACAATGGTTCTGAAACGAACTTCAATACCGGTCTTAAGAATGCTGTATTTTCAATCATAAATGGTGACAAATCATTGTAATAGAAACTAATGAACCAATCACCTATTTCAGTACCGCGAAGAACATTATCACGGAAATTACGGAAATTATCAAGCACGCGTTCTGAAGCCTCTGTACCATCACTGAAAAGCCATGTCTGAATACAGCTTGCCTTGTGGCTTGTTGTACCCTGACCTTCACCATCTTCAACCTTCATATCTGAAAGAGGAGATAAGAAACGAAGCACATTACCTGTATTTTGAAGCTCAGAACTCTTAAAATTGTAAACCTTTGAATTGTTTTCACCGTAGTTTGTAGCGGTTTTAGGATAACCATGTTGTTCTTTATTACCGCTATTTATAGTTTCATCGCTCCAACCACAAGGGTATGCTTTTGCAACATTATCTACAACCCAATCTTCTTCAAGAATAAGGTTGCCGCCATCGTGATTAATCACTTTTGTTGCACTAAAATTTTCAAGAATGTAAACAGTTTCAACCTGAAATTCAGTAATATTCTCATTACCGGATTTCATAACAAGGTTCACACCGTTACTTTGGTAACTTGGGTCTCCTGTTTCGTGCTGAAGTTCATCAGTAGCAATACTAAATTCAACCTGAACAGGAACTTCACCAAAGCCTTCACTATCAAGGAACAATGTACTTGTTGTTTCTTTGCAATCTTTGATAAACAAGAAATAGCCTAAATAATGGTCTTCATCATTTTTATCCCACGCAGGAGTTGAGAATATGTATGAATAATCCTCATCCTTTGAGCCTTCATTAGGCACAACATACGGTGTTTTACCGTCTTTCCATGTGAATGTGTTAGTTGCCTCATCATACAAAATGCCATTTGCAATAGTTTCATCATAGAAAACATCAAGTATTTTTGAGTTTGCTATCAAATCAGTTTCTGTTTCAAACTTTGCACTTGCAAGACGAACTGCGTTTTGCACTTGCCAACGGGTTGCGGCTTTTTCGTGAGTATTTGCAAACAGACTGAAAGCTGTACCCGAAAGCACAATCACAAGACCTACAACTGCAACTGTAACTATAAGTTCAACCAAAGACATACCTTTTCTGTTGTGAATAAGTTTGAACATACTTTCACCTCATTTACAAATGAGTTCTATATTCCCGACACCGATTTCACAGTGTCGGGACTTAAATTTTCAATTACTCTGTTCTTGTAGCACAAGAGTTGATACCGCCAACTTTATTTTGGTCAAGTGCAGTCATACTTGTTCCATTATTTGCATAGAACTGTACTTCTTCGCTCCATTTACCGTCCATATACTCGTCACAAGCACCTAATGGATTACGAGCCCAACAAACAACTGTGCGTTCACCGTTATCGTATTCCTCGTTATTGTTAGCATCTTCATAACCTGTAGCAACCCAGATACCATTAAGGTTGTTAATCTGAACGATATTGTAGTTTTCGTTATTAGAAATCTTAACTGCACGCCAGTGATAATAAGCGTTGTCATCTGCTTGATTGCCACTACCATTAGTATCAACCCAGTAACGAACATTTACCCAAGAACCGCCACGACCGTTGCTTGTATAAGCTCTTGCAATCTCGCCGCCACCATTCCATTGACCGCTTGAACAATAGTCAGCAGGGTCCTTATCACTTTGGTCACCAACTGCAACCCACAAGTCATTATCATAAGCAATATCATTGATTGTTTCAAGAGTTGAAATAAATCCAATTGAACCCCAAAGACCTGTTTCCTGTGAAGTTTTATCTGCGAAATACTTGAAAGTATTAGGAATTGAACCTGAACCAAGTGAATACGATGTACCTGTTGTACTTGTTGTATTAAATGTTGCAGAACCAAGTGTATCCTTCCACTGTGAACTATCAAGTGCAAAGGTTTTTCCGTTTACATTATCAACCCACTTGTATGATTGGAATTCTGCATCGACAGAACGGTCATTCCAAGCTTCTGATGAATGTGAACCCTGTGTAGTTGTTGTATTAACCCACCAACTAAGCACAGTACCATTTTCAGTACCCCACATAGCTTCAGGATAACCATTCCAAGTTACGCCCCAAGCAACACAATTAACCTTTGTATTTGCCATTGGATGTGAACGAAGATATTCATAGTTTGTTGATGTATCCGTACCATCAGTAGCAGTGCCACCACCAATTGACCTGTACTGAATATGGCGGTTATTCTGCCAATACTCTGCACCATAAAGGTTACCGATATGGCTACCTTTTGATGGCTCCTGAGTATATTCACCATGCTTACCATAAGAACTACCTATTGAAGTTCTTGAGTTAAGGTAATAGAACTGATGGAAAACATTGGATTCTGTTGCAAGCTTGTAACCATCTTTATCGGTTGCAAGATATTCGTAAGTTTCGCCGTTAGCAGAGTTCTGTGTATCTATATTGTAGTCACCTGCACGAAGGAATACAATACCATTGTTCATAACTGAACCAACATCAACAGTTGTATTACTACCACTATCTGAATAACTTACAGTACCACCAAGAACATAACCTACCATAAGAGAAACAGGAATATCTTTTTCACCACTTGGAATAACTGTACTTGCACTATCAAGGAAAGTAATAGTTTCACGACGATTATTCCAATAATAAATATAGTGACCGTCGCTCTTATTATTTGTAAGGTCATAAACTATATCATCAGTCGGGTTAGCGGCAACCGCTATTGCATAAGGGTGTGAAAGATATGAAATTGTAATATCAACAATATCGCCATTGGTAACATTTTGCTGAATACCATCGCGATGGTTAATCAGAACATCAGGCGTTGCAATTGTGTAGCCTGTTGACTCAAAGTTCTGGAAGTAAGACTCAATTTTATCACGCTGTGTGTTATAGGTTTCAGCATCATAGAACTTACCTGTAATAGCATACTGCAAGTTTTCATACGGATAGAAAACAACATTGTTGTACCATCTTACTGTGGTACCACCAATACCCCAGAGACCGCCTTCTTTTTTGTTTTCACCATCATAATATGCAAGCTCACCGTTTTTATTTGGGTCAATATATAATGCGTCTCCACTTGTATAATATGGTGTAACGCCAAGTGTCATTCGCCAATATGCAACCTTTTCTGCATTATCATAAAGTGTCAAACGATTGGTTGCTTTTTTAAGATAAACATTACCAACCGGATTGAAGTTTGTTGTTACCTCACTGTGAGCGTAAGTACCTTCCCAAGTGTCAGGATATCTATAAGAACCTGTTGAACCTGTTTTTGATGCAAACAAGTCCATCATAGCAGGAATATAACCGCAATAAAGAGTATAACTCGATTGTGGATAGTTAAGGTTTGTTACAGCGTTTTCAGCCTGAGTATCGCCATTACCAGTAGCAGTGAAGTAATAACTACCGTCATTCTTAACATCAGTCTTGTTTGGTGTATTAATACGGATAGCGTCAACAGAAGTAAGTGTAATAGGGTATGAATCGGGGTTTACCGTTGATTTATCAATACCCATAAAATCAAAATATGAATTATCATTTGTTTCAAGCCAACCATGAGCAGTATTATTAATAGTATTGATTCTCATCGCCTTATAACTAGTACCATTTATTGTTATTGAACCGGGATTATCAAAATCTTCAGTCTGTTTAATATTCTGCACTTGTGTATAAGTCGCCGTGGGAACACTATCTGGGTTTCCCTCTCTTATTTTATAGAAATAAATTGCACCGTCAGCACCATAGAACTCACCATCATCTGCTCTTGTAACCGAGACAACTGTCAAGCTTCTTAAAAGAGCAGTATTCAAGTTAACCAAGCTACCAACAAGGTTATATTCTTTTGATGACACATTAAAGCCTGATTGTGTAGTTGATGCAGTTCGCTGTGAAATAAACTTAAACGATGTATCTGTGCTATACACCGGGCTACTGTTTGTTGCACCATTTTTATCAGTTGCATAAATGTGAGCCTGTGCACCATTGTCATTAACCTGAACAAAGTCATAGTCAGTATAATATGTATAGTCACCACCCCAGTAGTAGTTACCGGTTGTGTTGTTACGCCAGAAACGACGCACCTGGCCATTGTCACCACACATTACATAATAACCATACTTGTTGCTCGCGTTATCAACATTATAACCGTCACCACTGTCAGCAGGTACCCACTCAACATCATTCATAGCTGAAGTAAGGGTAACTGTCTGACTATTGTGAGCATCTGTTGATTTCATTTCACGACGAATAATTGCAAGTTCATCCTTATTTGTATCAGCGTCTGTACCGTCAATTATTTCACCGCGAGAAACATAATAATAATATTTACCGTCATCGTCAGCTTCACCTACCATAATCATAGAAGGTGCGTCAACTTCAACCTGAAGTATGTGCTGACCGTTTTTATAATTGATTAAAAGTGGTGATGTTTCAAAGGAAACTTTACCGCCACCATAAATTGTAAACTCTACCATTGATGATGCAAGTTTTCTTACTGTATAGTCTGTTCCATTTGAAAGACTTGTTCCGCCATTAAGACCGCAAGACAACTTGAAATCTGTTGCAAATGAAGCACTTGCGAAATTAATACCGCCACTACCGTAAACAATAATTTTTGCTTCAATAAAGTCGTCAGTAAGTGATTTAGGATAACAAACAAGACCTGAAGATGAGCCTTGAGCCTTGATTGTTGTATAACCATTTGCAAGATTTGTAGGGTCTGATACAAGAAAATCACCTTTAACAGAGTCAGTATCCTCACCTACTGCAATTGTAACTGCACCATTCAGTGTTGTTGAAACAGTTGAACCATTTGAATTTGTACGGGTAAGTGTTGCTGAAGAAGGTGTTGTAAGCTGAAGGGCAATTTCAGTAACATTTGCACTGTAATTACCGCCTTTGCCTGCATTAAAATTACCAATAACAGTCTGCAAAATACCCGACTGATTCTGAACATCCTTAATTTCTGTACCGGCAACTGTAATCGCCTTGAAATATGTTAAAAATAAAGGGGTAAAACAGAAAATAATCAATGACAAAATTGCCATAGCAGTAAGAACTTCAACCAAAGTCATACCGCGTTTATTACCGAAATAACTTTTAAGTATGTTCTTCATAATATTTGCCCCTTTCTTTTAATCTGCTAAAACTGAAACTGTTGGTTTGCCCCAGTTAATTTTGAAACTGCTTGTTGGTGTTGGTTGCTGAATATATTCAATCAACTCTCTTTCGCCAACCTTATATGTAAGTGCTTTACCGTCAATAGAAACACTTGATGCACCTAAATTAACATCAAGTTTTCTGATTGGTCTCTGAATAATATTACCTGAAGAATCTGTTTGGAAATATGACGGTTCACCCGGGCTTTGTGTATCTGCAGGGTCACCGTAATAAAGGTCACGAATTTGTGTCATTTTCTTTTTGGCAGAATCGCCTAACTTAAATCCCTGTTCCTCTGCAATTACTGCATCAAGGAAATATTTAAGAAGGTCTATACCTCTTGTAGTAACTTCTTCACTACTATCAACATCTGTGTTAGTTGCTTCGTAAACGCCATTGAATAGACATACATCACCGGCACTGAATACTCGATATGTTTCTGTACTTGCACCCTGTGAGTAAATCTTCAAGTTAACATTACCGTTAAAGAAAATTCGGCTACCATTAGTAAGCGTTTTGCCATTTTGGTCAGTAACGCCACCCTGACTGCAACTAAGATACTCTGCCCACTCGCCACCTGATGCAAGACCATTACCAATCATAACTGTACCTAACCTGAAACGATTACCGAGTGTAGCAATCAAAGTGGTTGTATTTGAGAAAAATCCACTTGTATTTACATGATAAACACTCATTGTAATATCGCCATCAACAACAATATCACTACCATAAAGACCTATAGTTGCATATTTACCTTTTGTTGGCTCAACATAAAGGCCTGTATCTTCAAGAATAAGTGAACCTGATGTTGAGAATATGTAGAAGTTATTTTTACCATCATTAATTTTGATTTCGCCGACTTTTTCTGAAGGACGAGCCAAAATCAAGTCTCCGCCACCAATCATTTCATAAACAGTAATATTTTCCTGAGCAGGAATAATACCTGTTGCTTTCATAATATTAAAAGCAAGTTTCAAAAGGCCATTTTTAAGTCTCTGCCACCATCTACCTGTTTTTGTGTTAAATTGTGCCTCGTCATAAGAAACTGTTTTTGTATCAGAATTGTCAAAATCATTTACATTTGTTGAAAGATAACCGTCTGCACCATAACAAGTTTCTGAACTTACAGTTTGTGTGGGATACATATATCCGCTTGAAACCCTTGAAACTTCAGAACCGCTGTTATTAAAGCAAACCGCAGTACTTCTGAATTCAATAACAGGTTTAAGAACCTCTGTTTCAACACCGTTATCATTTACAATAGTTTCTTGTTCACCACCTGCAATTTCAATAGAAAAATAACCTATTGCGTTGTCTGATGCACTTGTTGTGAACTTAAGTCCTTCCCACATTGTGCCTTCGTTTTCATTATCGCCGTCATATACAAGATAAATTTTATTACTTGTAATCTTCTCATCACTATCTTCAATAACTGAAACAAACTTATCAACATCATTAAAACCAACAAGTCCGTTTGCAAAGCTATCATTATTATCAAAGCTACTTGTTGTTTTTGTTGTAGCATTCTGATATGCAAAAGCACCCGCTTCAACACCTGCACGGGCAAGATAGTATGCTTGTTTCTGAGCGTTCATATATTTAACTGTTCTTAAAGACTGGCTCGCATAAGTGCCAAGTGCCGCTGCAAGAACAGTTAAAATCATCATGATAATCAAAACCATAGGCAAAGCCATACCCTGATTATTTTTAAGGTATTTTTTCATAATGACACGCTCCTTTCAAAAGATTTTAATAAATTGTAAAAATTAAACGATAACACGTAAAACTTCTTCAAGAGAAGTATTACCTTCCATCATTTTATAAAGGCCTTCGTCTTTAAGAGTCTTCATTTCCTGTGAAACTGCTAATGCTTTAACCTCTGCAACTGTTGCACGGTCAAGAATAAGGCGTTTCATTTCTTCTGTAACTGTAAGGAATTCGAATACAGCTTCTCGTCCCTTATAACCAGTATTGTTACATGTAAGACATCCCTTTGCCTTGTAAAGTTTATAGCTTGGTTGATTGTAGCCATAATCTTCAAGGTCAGAAACTATATTTTTAAGTTCTGCATGAGAAATCTCATATTCTTCTTTACATTTTGGACAAAGTTTTCTTACAAGACGCTGTGCAAGAACACCAACAAGAGATGATGCAGTAAGGAATGGCTCAACGCCCATTTCGTCAAGACGAGTAACCGCACCAGATGCGTCATTTGTATGAAGTGTTGAAAGAACCATATGTCCTGTAAGAGCAGCTTCAACAGCAATTTTTGCAGTTTCACTGTCTCGGATTTCACCGACCATGACAATATCAGGGTCAGAACGGAGAACTGAACGAAGAGCTGCCGCGAAAGTCATACCTGCACGATTATTCATCTGTACCTGGTTAATACCTGACATTCTACGCTCAACAGGGTCTTCAAGTGTAATAACATTCTTTTCAAGTGTACTGATTTCAGCCAATGTAGCATAAAGAGTTGTTGATTTACCACTACCTGTAGGTCCTGTAACAAGAACAAAACCATAAGGCATATGAATAGCGTGGTTAAATCTGTCAAACTGACGAGGACTGAACTTAATATCTTTAAGTGTAACAATGTTTGTATTACTTCTTTCAAGCAAACGCATTACGACTTTTTCACCGTAAACTGTTGGCATTGAAGCAATACGAACGTCCATTGTTTTATCTTCAAATTTAACTGTTGCACGACCGTCTTGAGGAATACGGCGTTCAGCAATATCCATACCACCAATAACCTTGATTCTGGAAATAACTGCCGCATACATTTTAATAGGGTTCTGCATAATTTCCTGCAAAACGCCGTCAATTCTGAAACGAACACGCATATATTTTTCAAGTGCCTCAATATGAATATCAGATGCACCTGCTTTAATAGCATTGTTAATAATTTGATTTACAAGTTGAACGGCAGGTTTATCATCAATATCAAGGTTTTCAGATTCAACAACATCATCTTCAGCCTCTTCATCGTAATTGTCAACACCGCTATTCATATTTGCAAAGTTTTCAATAGCTGCCTGAAGTTCCATATCAGCTGCTACTACAGGGCAAATTTCATAACCTGTAAGCATACGGAGATAGTCTACAGTAAGAATATCGTTAGGATTCTTCATTGCAACATAAACAATACCATCTTCCTCATAAATAGGAAGGATATTGTTTTTTACAGCAAGTTCAGGAGTAATAAGGTTTGCAACTGCAATATTTACGCCAACTTCATCAATTGAAATGAACTTGTGACCTGTTTTGCTTGCAAGCATTCGTGCAACATCTTCTTCAGTACAATAACCTAACTGTGTAAGGATTGTACCGATAAGTTGTTTGCTTGTCTTCTGTATTTCAAGAGCTTCTTCTAACTGCTCTGTTGTAATAATTCCGGCATCAATAAGTCTTGCACAAATGCTACCGGGAATAATAATATTATCTGACATAGAAATACCTATCTTTCGTGTTCAAAATCTTTATTTTGTGAAGTTTACGATTACCATTGAAGCTGCAACAGTACCATCTTCCTGTTTTGCCATAGCAATAGTGTCAATTCGTGCAATTTCTTGCTGTGAAACAATTTCAACTGCCATTCTTCTAACATCTACTTCTTCACCAACAACTGCAATTGTTGTTTTTGCTTCACAAACAAGACCGTTAGCTACCATATCGCCAACTGAAATGTCAACAACTTTAAGATTGTACTTTTTGCACATTTCATCAAGCTCAACATAATAGTCAACTACATTATATGTGCCATTATCAGCTATAATTTTGTCGTATTCAGCCTGTTGTGCTTCATAATATTTTGAATCAGCTCTTAATTTTTCAAGACTTGCAACAAAAATCTTGTTTTCATCATATTTTGTGATACTTGAACCAATAGTCTCTTTCAACTGAGTAACTTCTGATATTGTAAAATATGATGCAACACCTAATACTGCAACGAGAAACACCATAGCTATAACAACAAGAGCAACTGTACTTACTTTATCCTTAAGGCCGGAAAGATTAATTTTTGTATTCATTTATTTTTCCTCCTTATTCTTCTGTAGTTGCTTCTGTTGATGAAGTGTCAGCAGGAGCTGTTGTTGTGGTTGTAGTAGTGGTTGTTGTAGTTGTTGTTGTAGTGGTTGTAGTTACAAGAGCGCCTGACTCATCAAGAACAATGCTACCACCTGTTGAAAGGTAAATACGGAATGTATATGTCTGATTACCTTGAGCATCTGTTGTAACAGATGGCATATTGTTAATAACCTTAACCTCAGTCACAACATCCTTAAAATCTTCACCATTTTTGAAAATTTCTTCTAAATCACGAAGTTGTGATACTGCATCGCCCACATTCTGTGCAGCAGGAAGACTGCCTTCAATCATACAAATAGGGTTTGTTGACCATTCCTGAACTGTTACAACTGTATATTCAGCATATTCAGGACGATTTGTCTGCACCAAAGACAAGAATTTAACTGCACTTGGTGACTTTGGTAAAATCTGGTCAACTCTCTGTTGAGATGTAACAAGGTTATCGTAAATAGCTTTATATTGTTCAAGCTCTGAAACTTCAGCAGCAACCATACCATTACTCTTTTGAATATCTTTAAGCTGAGCTTTAAGAATGAACAACCTTACAGCGAAACCACTGTACATAATAAGCATACAAATCAAAACGACTAACGCAACTTTGATAATTAAATCTTTTTTCTTTTTACCTTCCAGCAACTTTCTGTAACTTGCTGGTAACAAACTTACCTTAAACACCATTATCCCTCCAAACTTGAAATTGCAATTCCTATACAACTTGCATATTCACCTAACGGTGTAACTGACTCTGCCTGTAAGTTTGGATAAAACTGTGGCACTTCCATAGGAATATATATATTTGATGCTACTGCAGGAGCAATTTTTTCTGTTGCTGATGAGTTCATAATGAAATAAAGTTTTTCAATAGGCTTTGGATTCTGCATTGAGTAATAACTGATTGTTGATGAAGTTTCAGATGAAAGGAAGTTTGCAACTGTTTCAACATCTTCATCTGTATATGAGCCATCTCTTGAACCCTTGAACACATTTGTAACCGCATTCTGATTTCTTTCAGTGATTGTTATTGAACGAACCATTGCGATTTCGTTGCCTTCAACAACAATAAAGTTAAGCACATCATCGGTAAGATTAACTACACCGTATCTTGCCCCGCCACTGATTTCATTAAGACCACGACAGTATGCAAGTAATGAAGAATCAATCTCCTGTACCTGTAATTTTGATGCAGTAAACAAGTTAATATAACCTTCAAGCATCTGTTTTCTTGCTGCAATAAGCATTACATTTACCTGTGGAGTATCATCTTCGCCAACAGTTTCACCTGCAACAACAAAGTCAACCTCCATTTCCTGAATAGGAATAGGAATGAACTCCTGTGCCTGTAAAAGAATCATATTGCGAAGCTTATCGTTGTCAACCTTCGGGAAGGTAGCATAACGCATAAGCACATTTTCATTATTTACACCGATTGCAACATCAGTTGTCTGGAAATTACCTTGGGCAATAAGCAGTGTAATTGCATCATTGAATTTATCAGAATCTCTGATAAATGCTTCACCAACAACACCTTCTTCTAAAGGGATGTAGCCCATAGCAAGAATTTTATAATTGCCGTTTTCTTTAGCAATTTCAACTGCTCTTATCTCATTGGCTGTAATTTCACAACCAATAACGCTTTTAAGTTTAGCCATATATATCATTCTCCTGTCAATATAAGGATTTTTTCTTTTTTATGCACCAATTGATGTAGAAGCAGTAAGCATTGGAACATAAAGAGCAATAAGCATACCACCAACAACAACACCAACGAAAATAAGTGCGATAGGTTCAATAATAGCACGAAGGTTTCGTGATGTATTTTCAACATCTTCTTCAAAGAATTCAGCAACTTTATCAAGAAGTTCGGGCAAAGCACCTGACTCTTCACCGATAGCTACCATACCTGTAAGCATTGGTGGGAAAATACCACTTTTATCAAGTGCATCGGAAATACTCTTACCCTCTTCAATATCTTCAATTGCTTCATTAACTGCTTTTTCAAGTTTCTCTGAACCTGATGTAGGACCCGCACTTTTAAGTGCTTCAACTGCTGTAACACCGCCTGCAAGAAGTGTTGCAAATGTACGGCAGAAACGAGCAACAACCATCTTAGTCATAAAGTCACCAAGCATTGGCATTGTAAGCTTATTATTTTCCCATATCTTATGAGCAATAGGACTCTTTGCGAAAAGCATTATCGCACCAATAATAGCACCTGCAACAAGAATCCATATATGTGTATCTTCACGAAGACTATCAGAAGCGTCAAAAATGAACTTTGAAATACCTGTAATCTCAGTACTGCTTGTCATCATCTTCTTGAAAATCGGAACCATGAACCAAAGCATTGCAATAAGTAATACAATAGACAAAAGTCCAACACTTCGTGGATATGAATAAGCTGATTTAATATTTTGCTGAAGGTTTTTCTCTTTTTGAAGCATTTCACCAAGACTGACAAGAGCTTGTTCCATAATACCACCAGCTTCACCAGAAGCAACCATGGCAATAAAAAGAGGTGAGAATACCTTTGGATACTGTGCAAATGCGTCTGAAAGAGGCATACCGCCTTCTACGCTTTTTGCAATTTCTTCCATAATATCTCCAAGTTTTGGATTTGCACACTGTTTTGAAAGAGTTGTCAATGCTCTTGTAATAGGAACACCGGCTGAAAGCATAACTGCCAACTGTTTACAAACAATGGCAACATCTTCAACTGTAATTTTTTTACCGCCACCACTTGATTTCTTTTTAGCGGCTTTCTCTTTCATTTCGGTAACTATAACTCCGTTTTCACGAAGTCTGTCAATGGCTTGAGCAGTACTGTCGGCAATAACTTCACCTTGTACGCTCTGACCTTGTTTGTTTATACCATTATAAGTAAAGGCTGCCAAAGCAAGTTGCCCCCTTTATATGTAAAGATTAGTATTTTCTGATTAAAGTCCCATGGTACCCATAAGGCGAATAACTTCTTTCTGGTCAACACAGAACTCAAGAACTGCTTCTCTTGTAATTTTCTGTTGTTTAAGAAGATTAAGAAGTGCCTGGTCCATAGTCTGCATACTCTGCATTGCACCTGTTTGCATTGTGGCATAAAGCTGATGCTCTTTTTCTTCACGAATAAGGTTTTTAACTGCAGGAGTATCTATCATATATTCAATAGCAGCAACTCTTCCTCGACCATTGATAGTTGGAATAAGTTGTTGAGAAATAACTGCTTTAATTGTATTCGCAAGCTGCGAACGGATTTGACCCTTTTGTTCCATTGGGAATGAGTCAACGATACGAGAAATTGTCATTGGTGCGGTCTGCGTATGAAGTGTTGAAAGAACAAGGTGTCCTGTTTCAGCGGCAGTAACCGCAATCTGAATACTTTCAGGGTCACGCATTTCACCAATCATAATAACATCAGGGTCGTGACGAAGAACTGTTTTAAGAGCGTTTGCAAAGCTTCTTGTATCAGTACCGATTTCACGCTGACGAACTGTTGATAATTTATGTGAATGTAAAAATTCAATAGGGTCTTCAACTGTTACTATATTTGTTTCGTAATGATTATTGATATAATCAATCATTGCAGCAAGAGTTGTTGATTTACCACTACCGGTAGGTCCTGTAACAAGAACAAGACCACGAGGGAGGTTGCAAAGACGCTTAACATCAGCAGGCAAGCCCAATTTATCAAGAGGGGGAATCTCAAAGGGAATTGCTCTGAAAACTGCCGCAATAGAACTACGCTGAATAATGACATTCCCACGGAAACGAGCACATTTAGGAACTGAAATAGCAAGGTCAAGTTCCCAGTTTTCTTCAAACTCTTTAACCTGCTGGTCAGTCATACACTTGCGTAAAACTTGTTCAACATCTTCAGGAAACATTCTTGGTAAATCTGTCTGACGAACAAGAGAACCATTTATTCTTATACAAGGCTCAATACCGCTTACAAGATGTAAGTCAGAACCGCCTTTTTCAACTGTAAGTCGCAGTAAATCTTCAAGTGTTTTTGGGTATTGACTTGGTTTCTCAAAAAATCTCATTATTTTTCAACCCGTTTTCTGCAATAAAATAAAAGTCTGTACATAAGTGGCTATGGGGGTGCGAAAATCGCACCCCTTAGCTTGTTTTTTATGCGTTCTGTAAGCTGTTAAGAAGATTTGTCATTCTTGTAGCTTGTGCAGAAGTTACATAAGCGTATGTAACTGCCTTATAAGATGCACCTGTAATCTCGCCTGTTGCTGGGTCTTTTTCACCCTTTTCAAGTTCAAGAATAACTGTTTTGTACTCAATACCACCGAATACGCCATCATAGAGTTCTTGCATTACTTTAATGTTGCTTTCAACAGCCTCAACAGCATCTGCACTATTATCTTCTGTCTTTGACTGAATTGGAATCCATGTCTTTTCACCTGTGTCAACAGCATCAAGAGTCTGGAGTAATTCAAGAATTTCGTTGTTCCATGTAACTTCATCACAATAAACAATAAGGCTGTTTGTAATTGCTGCATGGTCATAGAGATAGAAACTTACATTTTCATATTTAACGCCTTCAAGACGATTCATAAGTTCTTCAACTGTACAGTTCTGAGCTGTATATGTATGTACTGTGCTTGATGCAGAAGCAACATTTGCGTCAATATCCATAATAATTGCTTTTGCATTATCGATTGCTGTCTGAGTACCGAAGAGCCACAATGATTTAGTCATTCTGTCGTGACCATATACGCTGATACCCTCAACATATCTTGCAATAATTGATTCAGCATCTGCTCTTGTAATGTTAATAAGGTCAATCTTTTCATAAGTGATTGGCTCTTCTTCAGGTTCTTCTGGTGTTGTTGTGTCGTCTGTATTTGTATTGTCATTTGTTGTGTCATCAGAAGGAGTATTTGTTGTATCATCACCTGTTGAATCATCTGGCTTGATTACAGGAGTACCTGTTGCGTTATCACCTGTAATAGCATCTTCAGTATCAACAACCTTTTTGATTGTCATAATGTCAGCAAGCTGAGTACCGCCTACATAAACGAAGAGAGTCATAGGTCTAACTGACATTGTAATACCTGCATGAAGACCAAGGCTTGAAAGAAGATTTGAAAAATCTGTTGCTGAAATATAGTCAAGTTCGATAGGGGTAAATGCAGCAGCAATACTGTTACTACCTACGCTGATATTTTCAGGAGCATCAAGAATTTCAACGAGTTCGTGAATTTTAGCCATTTCTTTTGGATAAGCTGAAATCCATACATCTCTGCCATTGTTGGTCTGAGATACAGTTTTAATGTTTGAAAGACCTAATGCACTTGCCTGACCGAGAAGTTCATCATAAGTGATATATTGGAATGAGAACTTTGTAAGTACAAGGCTGTCCACAAATGTGCTGTTAAGCTCACCAGCAGTAGCAACAAGAATTGTATTACCATCTTTAAGATATGAAAGACCAACCATTCTTGTAACATAATCAATTGCTTTAAGAGGTGATACTTTTTCAAGGTCAACAGTTACAGTTTCTGTACCTGCACCCTTGTAAATAACTGTATAGCCTGCATTATAAGCGATTGAAGAGATAAGGTCTTTAACATTTGATTCTTTAGCTTTGATTGTGATGCTTGAAGAAATAACCTGATTTTGTTTATTCTCACTTGTCACTGGAACTTTAAGAATCTGACCTCTGTAAATTGAATCACTGCTGTCAAGGTCGTTATAAGTCATAATGTCACTTACTGTAACACCATTCTTACTTGCGATTGAAGCAAGTGTGTCACCGCTCTTAACTGAGTAATAGCGGTATTGACCGAGGCTTGTTCCTTTTAATCCGCCTCCGTTGTTGTCTGAACCCATTACAGTGAGTGGAGCCACCGCACTGATAAGGAGTACAATTGACAAAGCAATTACAAGAATTGATTTGCCGAGTCTCTTAGAACCTGTCATTTTTAGTTCCCCCTAAAAACTTTTATATGTAAATTAAAATAATTACCGATTTGATTAGTATGTAAGTTGAATTTTCTTTTCGCCCAGAGCTACGATTACACATTCGTCTGTAATGTCTTCAACGAGCCATGAAGATGTGCCTACATAGTCGCCAACCTGAAGGTGTGGGTAAGATTGATTATCTGCTTCAACTGTTGCTGTGTAGTAACCGTCAGAGTTTACAATAATTGCTGTAACCTTTGCATTTGCAAGAGCAACATCATCAAAAACATCATCACCAAGCACTTCAATATCTTCGTAATTTCTTACATCCTGTGGAAGTACATCTACTTGTGCACCTGAGTTATTGCCACCAACAGGACTTTCGTCAATTTCAATTGTTCCTGTTGTAAAAATAATAACAAGTGCTACAAGAACTGAAATTCCCAAGCAGATTGCAGGAATAACAACCTTCATTTTTGGGTTTTTCTCGAAGAATCCGGTTAAGCCACCGGCACTTCTTTTGTTACCGCCGCTACCACTTTTAAGCTTAGCGATTAAGTCTTTAATGTCCATATTCATTATAAAACAGCCTCCTAGACGATAATAAACACAATATATAGTGGTTGTCGAAAATTTTATACATATCTTGAAAAAGGTTAGACTACTCCCCAATATGCATAATTACACATAATTATTTTACTATCAAAATTCAATAAAATCAACCCTTATTTTTACATTTTTGCGTACAAATTACAGCACACATTTTGGCTATTTTGTATACACTTTTTGACATAATTTGGTTGTTAAAAAATTAACACTTTTCAAGGCACAAAAAAGCCCCTGACGAATACCGTCAAGGGCTCAATTTAGTTATTCAATATTAAATATTCAGATTAATATTTGAAATTTGCGTATGTAGCTTTTGTTTCTGCTGCGCCTGTACCTGTTACATTGAAAATTGTAACAGAAATGTCAAGAGATGCACTGAAACCATATGAATACTCAAGTTTTGTAAGGTTACCGTTTTCGATAGTAGCCTTGATAATCATATTATTGTAGTTAACCTTTGATGATGGCTTAACCTGAACTGCACTACCAACTTCATTTGTAATGCTTGTGTTAACTTCTGTGTATGTGATGAAGTCATTTGTTGCACGGTGCATAGCGTTTTTGCCATCTTTCTGTGGGTCTGCACAGTCAACAAGCTGAACCATATATACATTTCCGTCAACTTTAGCGTTTTTAACATCAGCTTCCTGAATTGTCATAGCTTTAAGGAGATATTTTTCATCCATACCTTCTGCTGCTTTACCTTTTACAATATCAGCTTCTTTTGAGCCTACACCAAGGAAACCGCCAACAACTGAGTCAAGAGATGCATTTTCGTCAACACCCTTGATAACTGTATTAAGTGCACCTGTTGCTGCACCAACATCAATTGCTTTTGTATAATCACAATTTCTTGTCCATTTGTAAGATGCTTTTGCACCTTTTGCTGTAGCGTCATTGATTGCTTTTACGATATCAGCTGTTGAAGGACCATTGTCAGTTGTACCGCCATTATTTGTAGTACCACTATTGTCAGTTGTGCCACTGTTATCAGTTGTACCGCTGTTATCTGTTGTGCCACTGTTAGAACCACTGTTTGCAAATGGGTCTGTAGCTGTGCCACCATTGTTTGTTGTATTGTTAGAATCTACATTTTCTGTCTGATTCTGTTCTTTTGCTTTTTCAATAGCGTCTTCTGCTGCTGTTTTACCCATAGCAACAACTGCGAATGTAAGAACTGCTGCAAGAAGAATTGCCCAGAATTTTGTCCAGTTTTCGCTCTTCTTAGCTTTTTTCATAGCCTTGATTTCAGCTTGTTCTGGAGTTAAAGGTTTCTTTGCCATAATTATTTTCTCCTTTCACCTAACGGGAAATCATTTATCTCTTATGAGAAGTTTGAATAAGTGCAAATCATATCGCCAGCACCTTTACCTGTAATAGGAATAAGTGTAGCTTTAAGATTAAGTGCTTTAACATTCATTGAGTAAGAAATCTGAACACTCTTAAGGTTGCCACCATCAATAACAGCTTTAACTACGATTGATGTGAAGTCAACGTCGCAAGATTCAACTTTAAGAAGACTACCAAGTGAGCCAAGAGCACCTGCAACGCCTTCTTGAACTTCTGTAAGAGTAATGAAGTCGTTTGTTACATGATTAAGAGCATTTTTACCATCTTTCTGAGGGTTGTTGCAAGCGTTGAGCTGGAACATATAATTGTTGCCGTCAACTTTATACTGCATAACATCGCCTTCTGTAAGAGCAAATGCTTTCATAAGGTATTTTTCATTGTTCATTTTACCTTCTGCTGGAAGCTTACCGCCCTTAACATCAGCAGTCCAAGCTGGGTCATCTTTAGTACCAGTAATACCAAGGAAACCACCAACAACTGAGTCGATAGAAGCGTTTTCGTCAACTCTTTGAATAATACCGTTAAGTGTTTCTGTTGCATCACCAACATCAATAGGAGATGTGAAATAGCACTTTCTTTCCCACTTATAGTTGCCTTTATAAACTTTTGCTGTTGCATCGTTTACTGCTTTGATAGCGTCAGCCTTTGAAGTATCTGCTGCGCCTGAATCACCTGAAGGTGTGCTTGTGCTATCACCTGAAGGTGTGCTTGTGCTGTCGCCTGAGCTTGAGCCACCGAAGTCAACAACATCGTTGTTGCCACCTGTACTCTCACTACCGCCCTGCTGTGTCTGAGCACCGCCGTTAACAACTGTGCCGCCACCGATAGCTGGTGCGAATGCAATTGCTGCAAGTGACCATGCGATTGCAATAGCAAGGAAGAATGCTAATGCTTTTGTAAATGTTCCGAAGAAGAGATTTCTTTTAGCTGTCTTTTTTTCTAATTTAGCCTGAAATTCTTCGGGTGTTAAAACCTTTTTAGCCATTTTTAGGTTCCCCTTTCAATGATATGTATTCATATACATACTAAATTTACAACAAATTTTGCAAAAAGTCAATCATTATTTTTCTGTTTTTTCAAAAACTTTTCAAAAATTGCACTGATTGGTAATCCAACCACATTAAAATAGTCACCATTTATGCATTTTACAAACTTTGAAGCATAGCCCTGAATTCCGTATGCCCCTGCTTTGTCATAGCAATCATTCGTGTCTATATATCCATAAATTTCCTCGTCAGTAAGCGACAAAAACTGTACTTCAGTTTCTTCTGCGAATGTCATTGACTTACCCTTTTCAATTATGCACACTCCTGTAAACACAGAATGTACTCTGCCTGAAAGACTTTTAAGCATATTGTATGCATCTTCTCTGCTTTTGGGTTTACCAAGGATTTTATTGTCAAGTACAACTATTGTATCTGCACCAAGTACAGTTTCGTCATCTGCACGGTCTACTGCCATAGCCTTTCGTGCTGCAAGAAGCACTACTGCATCTTCGGGTTTTGTGCCTTCGGGGATTGTTTCATCTGCATCTGCAACGCGAACTACAAAGTCATACCCTGCATTTTTTAAGATTTCACTTCTTCTTGGTGATTTTGACGCAAGAACTAAATTCATATCTTACCCTCATTTTTAAGTTGATTGATTTTGAGAATCATAGTCTGAGTTTTACTGTCAGGGAGTTCACCATTCATAACCATTTCCACTGCCTTTTCCAAGGAAATCTTGTAAACCTCTAAAAACTCATCTTCGTCAGGACTTTGTTCCCCAAATTCGAGTTCAGTTGCAAGATACATGTGAATAATCTCACCACAGTAACCGGGCGTAGGGTAAAGTTTGCCTAAACTTATGTATTTGTTTGCAACTGCACCTGTTTCTTCTTTAAGTTCACGCTTGCCTGCTTCGAATGGGTCTTCACCTTTTTCAAGTTTACCTGCAGGAAGTTCGGTGACAATTTCCATATAAGGATAACGAAACTGTTTTACAAAATAAAGATTATAGTCATCATCAAGCGGTGCAACGCAAACACCACCGTTATGTTCAACGATTTCTCGCTTTGCAACTGTTCCGTTTGGAAGAAGTGCATCGTCAACACGAAGATTTACAATTATACCCTTGAATTTATATTCCTGATTTATTGGCTTTTCTGTTAAATCCATATTATTCACCGTATTTCTTTATAAGTTCTTTGTAATGTCTGCCTTTTTCTTCAAAGTTTTTGTATTCATTATAACTTGATGCTGCAGGAGAAAGAATGCAAATTCCTTTTGTGTTTTCGTATGCCCTTATAACTGCTTCTTCAAGATTTTCTGCTTTAATAAGATTTTTCTTTGTTCCGTTGGCAATCATCATATCAATAATTTTGTGACCTGTGGTTTTTGTGCCGATAATCACACTTAAATCACTATTTTCAAGGTCAACTGCAAAATCTGTGTAGTCGATACCCCTATCCTTGCCACCAATTATAAGCGTATTCGCTTTAATAGCGTTAACAGCACACATAACTGCGTGTGGAATTGTAGCAATACAATCATTATAAAATGTAACGCCTTTATATGTGCCTACATTTTCCATTCTGTGTTCAATACCCTCAAAATCATCAATCGCTTTTTTTGCGTCTTCTGCAGTTACGCCAAACTTTGATGCAGCAGTATATGCATAAAGTACATCGTGACGGTTATGCTCACCTGCAAGGTGAATATTATCAATCTCAAATGGCAAATCTGCATCTTTCTTAACTGCAATCGCATTTGATTTTACAGTACTTAAATCAAGATAAGGTGCAAGACCTTGTGTCCCATTATATATAAATGTGTTATTTTCATTCTGATAACGGACAATGTTAAGTTTTGCATTTACATAACCTGTCATTCCACCCTTGTAGTGTTCAAGATGTTCTTCATAAATATTAGTAAGGATTGAAACATCAGGTGAGTTTCTTGTGAATTCAAGTTGATGTGACGACATTTCAATAACTGCTATTTTATTTCCAGTCATTTCTTCAATGTAATCAAGTACGGGCAAGCCCATATTGCCCATTAGCTCACAATCCACACCGCCGGCACAAAGCATTTTGTATGTAAGAGTTGATGTTGTGGTTTTACCTTTTGAACCCGTTACACCGATTTTTTTGCAATGTGCATATTTCAAGAACAAATCTGTTTGACAAGTTACATAAGTATTTTCCGGTACATCTACATTCAAAAATGAGATGCCGGGGCTTTTCATAACAATATCAAACTTGCCGATATGTGAAAGATAATCTTCACCGCAGAAATATTCAACAAAATTATCGTCAATTTTCTGCTCTCTGCCATCACCGATTGCAAGCATTTTTTCAGGCAAATATTTCCTTATATAATTGTATGTGCTTTTTCCTTCTCGTCCAAAACCGAGAATAAGTACTTTTTTATCTTTCAAAAATTCAATAATTGGAGGTAACATAGATTTTTCATCTCCTAAAACGCATATATATTGATTATACATTCATAAACTTAAAAAATCAACAGAAAACCGTCATATATATAATCGAAAATATATTAAAAAACTTATAAAAACATAGTTGCATTGTTTAGGCAATTGTGCTATAATTCCATTAAACTGTTGAAAAATTCTATGTATTTTTCACATAAAAGGCATATTTAGGAAAGGGAGGCATACTTCTATGAAGGCTTATACCTCAAACAACATCAGAAATATTGCTGTGCTTGGTCACGGCGGAAAAGGAAAAACCACACTTTGTGAAGCAATGCTTTATTTAGCAGGTGCAACTGACAGACTTGGTAAAGTAGCTGACGGTAACACAGTTCTTGACTTCGACGCAGAAGAAAAAAGAAGAAAGTCATCTGTTTCATCTGCAATGGCAGCAATTGAATGGGACAACACAAAGTTGAATATTATAGATGCTCCCGGTCTTTTTGACTTTGAAAACGGTGCAGCAGAAGCAGTTCGTGCAGCAGAAGCAGTACTTATCGTTACAAGTGCAGGCTCAGGCGTTGATGTAGGTACAGAAAAAGCATTTAAGGCAGCAGAAAAACGCGGTCTTGCTAAATTCTTTGCTATTACAAAAACTGACTCTGACCACAGAAGTTTCTACAAGACTTTTGAAGCTCTTAAAGAAGTTTACGGTAACAAACTTTGCCCTACAATCATTCCTTATATGGAAGGCAATATCACAAAATCTTATGTCAACCTTATGACAGGTATGGCTTATGAATATGATGCAGATGGCAAGGCTACTAAAGTGGCAATGCCAAACGACCCTGTAATCGAAGAAATGACATCAGCATTTATGGAAGCTGTTGCTACTACTGACGATGAACTTATGGAGAAATTCTTTGAAGGTGAAGCATTCACACAAGAAGAAATCCTTAAAGGTCTTTGCACAGGTATTTTTGACGGTTCAATTTATCCTGTTTATGCAGTTGCAGGTCTTACTTGTGCTGGTGTTGACCAACTTCTTTACAATCTTGCTTGGTCAGTTCCCGGTGCATACGGTTATGCAGGTGAAAATGCAAAAACTGAAGATGGTGAAGAAACAATTCTTCCTTGTGATATTAACGGTCCTCTCGCAGCAATCTGCTTTAAGACAGTTGCTGACCCATTCGTTGGTAAAATGTCATTCTTCAAGGTAGTTTCAGGTAAACTTACTCCTGATACTCAGGCTTATAATGTTCGCACAGGCGAAACAGAAAAAATGGGTAAATTTGTTACTGTTAAAGGTGGCAAGCAGGAAGACGCTAAAGAAATTATCGCTGGTGATATCGGCGTAGTTACAAAACTTGCAAATGTTAAGACAGGCGATACTCTTTGCGATGCTAAAAACATTGTTATTCTCGACGGTGTTGACGCTCCTAAACCTTGTCTTTCAATGGCAGTTAATGTTCGTAAAAAGGGTGAAGAAGAAAAAGTTGCTCAGGGACTTTTCAGACTTATGGAAGAAGACCCATCAATCTCATTCACAATCAATAAAGAAACAAAAGAACAAGTTCTTTCAGGTCTTGGCGAACAACATCTTGATGTTATCGTTTCAAAACTCAAGAACAAATTCGGTGTTGAAGTTGATTTAACTGTTCCTAAGGTTGCTTACAGAGAAACAATCCGCAAATCTGCTGAAGCACAAGGTAAACATAAGAAACAGTCAGGCGGTCACGGTCAGTTCGGTGATGTACATATCCGTTTTGAACCTTGCGATAGTGATGAACTTATTTTTGAAGAAGAAGTTTTCGGTGGTGCAGTTCCAAAGAACTTCTTCCCTGCAGTTGAAAAAGGTCTTCGTGATTGCGTTCTTAAAGGTGTTCTTGCAGGCTACCCAATGGTAGGCGTTAAGGCTACACTTTATGACGGTTCTTACCACCCTGTTGACTCATCAGAAATGGCATTCAAGATGGCTGCTTCACTTGCTTATAAGGCTGGTATTCCAAAGGCAGACCCAACAATTCTTGAGCCTGTTGGCACACTTGTTGCTCGTATGCCTGACGATAACCTTGGCGATATTATGGGTGACATTACAAAGCGTCGCGGTAGAGTTCTCGGTATGGGACCTGCTGACGAACCAAAAATGCAGGAACTTACAGCTGAAGTTCCAATGGCAGAAATGGGCGACTTTACAACAGTTCTCCGTTCAGTAACAGCAGGTCGTGGCTCATTCTCATTTGAGTTCACTCGTTATGAACAAGCTCCACAGAATATCGTTGAAAAAGTTATTGCAGAAGCAAAAGTTGACGAAGAATAAACAACAAAACAATAAAATTGTCCCTACGGATTTCCGTAGGGACTTTTTTAGAGGATATTGAGTTGAAACAACATTATTATCATTCTTCATTTATACCTATTTTGATTACTGCTACAGTTATGTCATCGCCACGGGTTATGTTGCGTCCTCTTGCGATTGCACAAAGTTTTTGTGGCAAGTCAGCAGAATATCCGTTTTCAGCAACATAAGATTTAATTTCTTCAAGACTACTGTCGGCAGCACCGTCTGACATCATAATAACTACATCACCGTCTTTAAGTCCACCACGAATAGTTGCAAACTCTGCTTGTCTTAAAATACCAATAGGCATAGCAGACTTTTTTATCTCACTGACTTTTCCTTTTCTGTATAAAAGTGATACAGTTGCCCCTGCTTTATAGATTACAGATTGTCCGTTATAAAGATTGATTTTAAGAATATCAAGGGTTGCGAGGGACTCTTCTCGACTTTTTACAAGCATTGCTGAGTTTACAAGCCTTAACGCACACGGGAATGAAAATCCTGAAATAATTAGTCTTGAAAAAAGTGAAGATGCCATAGCACCATCAATAGCAGCACGGTGACCTGTTCCCATTCCGTCACTTAAAACGGTTATAAAATTGCCTTTTCCGTCATAAAACGAGTCAAAGCAATCACCACAGATTTCCCCGTCAGTTACAGACATCTGATAGTACTCACATTCTATGATAAAAGACGGTTTTTCCCACAACATTATGATTTTTTCTTGCTCATTTTTAATAATTGCAGGTTGTGAAAACTCTTTTTCGGTAACTTTTTCAATGCACTCTTTTATGGCTTCATCTGTCACTTTATTATTGATATTAACCGTTAAATTAACCATAGTATTACGGTCTTCATCTTCATAACAATTTACAAATGCAGGTACACCAATATCGTCAAGACTATTTTTAATTGCGTTAGATTTGCTTGCTATCGGGTTAATTCCGTTACGAAAATCGCAAAGCAAGTCATCAAGCATTTCACAGACAGTATCAAACTGGTCGGCTGTGATTTTTCTCATTTCGTTAATTCTCCCCTCTGCACCAAGTCGTGCTGAATATGACGAATAATTTTTATTAAAGCTGTCGCAAAGTGACATTATATGAATACATTTACTCTGTAAAGAGGTCGGTGCAAAAGATGGTGTCACACTACCTGTTCTGCGGATTTCTTCAATCACCTCATCAAACTCACCAATAGTTGCGGACATTCCTGCTCGCCAACATTTGTCAAAACTACCGCAATCACTACAAACATTATCGCGGACACGAAGATATACCCCCGTGGTATCCGGAAGTGCTTTTTCTTTTAAGATTTCTGACACTTTTGATACTGTACCCGACATATCCCCTACCGCATTTTTCACCATTTTTAGTCGTGAAATCATCATATTTTGCACTGCAAGTCCGTCACCTGTAAGTGTTGAAACAGATAATCGCAACTTTGCCTGTAAAAATAGTTTTTGCGGTGCAATTATAAACAAAACTGATGCTATTGCAGTCTCAACAAGTCTTGGTATTTGGTCTTTTGTGCCACCAAAAAGCAAAAATGAAGCACCGTAAGCAAAAATATATGAAAACGCACAAAGCACTCTGCCTGAATAAGAAAACAAGCCTGAAAACAATCCTGAAATACAATAGCAGAATGTGGTAAGTGTAGAATTGCCCATCATTAAAAATCCCAAAGTTGTACCCGTGCCCATTATTGCCCCGCCACTTTCACGAAAAAGATATGAGGCAGACATTATAATAAAACTACATATAATTCCCGACACAGATACACCAAAAACTGCGATTTTATTTATTGTAAGCAATAAAATAAGTACTGCAATTATTGTTGAAGTCAATTCACGATTGGTAATATGTTGATTTTGTTTAAGTTTTTCTATTGAGTTTACTGCAATCGCAAAGAAATATGCACCACCAAAGGCAGTTACAGATTCTGCAACACGAATAAAAATATCGTTCAAATCAAAAATTGTGGCAAGAGTTGACACAATTCCTGTAGAAATGGTACTAAAAAGTGAAATTAACGGTAAAAAAACAATTTTTCCACGGGTTTTTGGAAAACTGTTAATATAGAGTTTAAGAATATACACAAGAATAAGTGCCATTACATAACGAAATGCAAAAGTATATTCATTTGTAAGAATGTAACCAAGCATTGCACCAAAGCAGGAAAAAAGTGTGTATTCTTTTTTGACTCCACTACAAAAAGCAATGCCCAACGGTGAAAAGTATTCTGTCACTGATGCAGATGCCATTAAAACACCAATACCAAAATGTATTGAGTTTATTCCTGCAGATTTCATAAAATCTGAAAGTTCAATTCGCTCATTACCCTCGCTTATTCCAAATTCCTGATTGCTCATTATTTCACCACCTTACAAAGTCATATACCAGTATTATATGCTTGTCCTATGGGTGTTTTTTGGTGGATTAGGTGTGTAAAATAATGTTTTATTATGATGTTTTTTGCAAAAAACAATTATAAAAAATATCTTTTCAAAAACACTATTTTATGATAAAATTATAACGGTAATTTTCGGAATGAAATGAGGGCAAATTATGGCAAAGATTTTTACTGTTGCATCCGGCAAAGGCGGTGTGGGCAAATCAACTTTCTGCACTAATATTGCAATCTCACTTGGTGAGTCAGGCAAAAATGTGCTTCTTATTGACGGTGATGCTGAACTTCGTAGTCTTGACTTACTTTTAGGCGTTGATGAGATGGTGCTTTATGACTGGTCTGATGTTATCAAAAACAGATGTGATTCGGATAAAGCCCGACTTTTCTATAATGAAAATGTTCAACTTTTGCCTGCTCCCATTGAATATCCCGAAAATTTGACTTATGAAGATTTCAAATCTCTTTTAAGCCATTATTCAGAAAATTACGACTACATATTTATTGATGCCCCTGCCGGTGTTGGCGAGTTGCCCCAAATTTATGCAAAATGCTCTGACACTTGCATAATTGTCGCTACTGCCGATGAGATAAGTGCAAGAAGTGCTTTAATCACAGGTAACAAACTTATAAAACTTGGTATAAAAGAAGAAAATCTGCGTCTTATTATCAACCGTTTTGATAAAAAAGCTGTAAAACAGGGCAAACTGTTAAATATAGATGAAATTATTGACAAAACTTATATAAGATTGCTTGGCATTATCCCTGAAGAAAAGAATTTAATGTATGCTTCTGTATCTGAAAAGCGTATTTCACAGTACAGTGATGCTAAAATTGCTTTTTCTAATGTGGCGGGACGAATTTTGGGCAAAGAAATTGAACTTTATTTGTAAAAAAATATTGAAAATTGCGTTGTTTTTTGTTATTATAGTAATGTTTGGTAGTTTTTTATTTGACTAATCAACAAAATATGAAAGAAGGGGTTAATTTATGAACATAGCTCTTATGGCACATGACTCAAAAAAAGAACTTATGACACAATTTTGCATTGCGTATTGCGGAATTTTATCTCGACACAATCTTTGTGCAACGGGTACAACAGGCAAAATGGTTTCTGAGGCAACAGGGCTTAAAATCACACAGTTTTTAAGCGGTCCTCAGGGTGGCGACCAGCAAATCAGTTCACGAATTGCTTGTAATGAAATTGACTTGCTTCTTATTTTTAGTGACCCTTTGGGTCCAAAACCTAACGAACCTAAAGATTACACTCTTTTACGACTTTGTGATGTTCACAATGTTCCGGTTGCTACTAATATTGCAACTGCTGAAGCACTTATTCACGCTCTTGAGCGTGGCGATTTGGATTGGCGAGACATTGTTAATCCAAAAAGATAATTAAATAATTAAAATTATGCCTCACTTAGAAATTGGGTGAGGCAAAACATATATTAAGGAAGAATTTTATGGCATTGATTACTAACGCTATTAAGGGAACACAAGATACTCTACCTAAAGAAAGTTACAAAATTCAATATGTGGAATCGGCTATGCGTGAAACTGCTGAAAACTTTGGTTTTCACGAAATGAGAACACCTGTTTTTGAGCATACCGAACTTTTTCAGCGTGGCGTAGGCGAAACTACTGATGTTGTGCAAAAAGAAATGTATACATTTGAAGATAAGGGTGGCAGAAGTATCACACTTCGCCCTGAGGGTACTGCAGGTGCAGTGCGAGCTTTCCTTGAACATGGTCTTTTTAATGAGGGACTTCCACAAAAGATTTATTATCTTACATCTTGTTACAGATATGAAAAACCACAGGCAGGCCGACTTCGTGAATTCCACCAGTTTGGTATTGAGTGTTTTGGTGCAGGTGCTCCAAGTGCTGATGCAGAGGTTATTTCACTTGCAAACGAAGTTTTCAACTATCTTGGAATAAACAATTTAAGCCTTGAAATCAACTCAATTGGTTGTCCTGAATGCAGAAAGCATTATCACAAGGCACTTAAAGAGTATTTTGAACAATATAAAGGTGACCTTTGCGAAACTTGTTTAGGCAGACTTGACCGCAACCCAATGAGAATTCTTGATTGTAAGAGTCCTGTTTGCAGCGGTATTGCAGACAAAGCACCAACAGTTATCGAATTCCTTTGTGATGATTGTAAAGAACATTTTGAAAGCGTTAAGAAATATCTTGATGCTATGAATATTGAATACACAGTAAATCCTCAAATTGTTCGCGGTCTTGACTATTACACAAGAACAGTCTTTGAATTTGTTTCAAAAGAAATTGGTGCACAGGGTACAGTTTGTGGCGGTGGTCGTTACGATGGTCTTATTGCTGAAATGGGCGGTCAACCACTCCCCGCTTGCGGATTTGGTTTAGGTCTTGAAAGACTTTTACTTTTAATGGAAGCACAAGGCACAGCATTCCCAGAACCTAAAAAATGCGATTTATATATTGCAAGTATGGGCGAAAATGCAAATCTTAAAGCAGCCCAGATTGCAACTGAACTTCGTAATGAAGGAATGTGTGTTCAGTTTGATACTGTTGGTCGCGGACTTAAACCACAAATGAAATACGCAAACAAAATTGGTGCATTATACACACTTGTTTTAGGCGACAACGAAATTGAAACAGGCAATATTAAACTTAAAAATATGGAAACAGGCGTTGAGTCTGAAATGACACTTGCGGATTTCGTTGACAATTTTCAAACAAAAGTGATTTCAGATGCTATGGCAGGATTTGAATCACTTGGTGTTGAAGGATTTGATTTATCAGACCTTTTAGGAGGTAATAACTAATGGATACAATGAACGGATTAAAAAGAACTGACTACTGTGGTACTCTTAATGCTAACTTTGTAGGTAAAGAGGTTACAGTTGCAGGTTGGGTACAGCGTCGTCGCGACCTTGGTGCTTTGATTTTCATTGACTTGCGTGACCGCACAGGTGTTGTGCAGTTGGCTTTTGACGATAACACAGACAGAGAAGTTTTTGATAAGGCATTCACAGTAAGAAGTGAATATGTACTTATGGCAAAAGGTGTTGTCCGTGAGCGTTCTTCAAAGAACAAGGATATTCCAACAGGCGACATTGAAATTGAAGTTAAAGATTTAAGAGTTGTTGGTGTAAGTGAAACACCACCTTTTGAAATTGTTGAAAACTGTCAGACATCAGAGGTAACTCGTCTTAAATACCGTTACCTTGACTTGCGTCGTCCTGACTTACAGAAGAATATTCTTCTTCGTCACAAGATTACAAAAATCACTCGTGACTACTTTGATGAAAACGGATTCATTGAAATTGAAACTCCAATGCTTATCCGTTCAACTCCTGAGGGTGCTCGTGACTTCCTTGTTCCTTCAAGAATTCACAATGGTAGCTTCTATGCACTTCCACAATCACCACAACTTTACAAACAGCTTTCAATGGTAGCAGGTTTTGACAGATATATGCAGATTGCCCGTTGCTTCCGTGACGAAGATTTGCGTGCTGACCGTCAGCCTGAATTTACACAAATTGACCTTGAAATGTCATTTGTAGATGTTGACGATGTTATGAATATGGGCGAGGGCTATATTCAAAGAGTTTTCAAAGAGGCTATGGGTGTTGATATTCAGTTGCCACTTCCAAGACTTACTTATAAAGACGCTATGGAGCGTTACGGTTCTGACAAGCCTGATACTCGTTACGAAATGGAACTTTGTGACTTAGGCGATGTTGTTAAGGGTTGTGGCTTCGGCGTGTTCACATCAGCACTTGAGGCAGGCGGTGCAGTTTACTGTATCACAGCTAAAAATGCCGTCAATACTCTTACAAGAAAAGAAATTGACAAACTTACAGAGTTTGTTCGCGGTATTGGTGCAAAAGGACTTGCATTTGCTCGTCTTATGCCTGACGGACTTGCATCTTCATTTGCTAAATTCCTTACAGAAGAGGAAATGACTGCACTCCTTAATAAAGCAGGGGCAGAAACAGGGGATGTTGTTCTTATTGTTGCTGATACAAAGAAAAACAGCGTTCTTTCGGTTCTTGGTGCACTTCGCCAAGAAGTTGCAAAGAAACTCAACATTATTCCAACAGATAAGTTTAATCTTCTTTGGATTACAGAGTTCCCATTCTTCGAGTGGGATGAAGACTCACAAACCTTTGTTGCTATGCACCACCCATTCACTTCACCAATGGATGAATGTTTAGAATATCTTGAAACTGACAAAGCACAGGTTCGTGCAAAGGCTTATGACCTTGTTCTCAACGGTGTTGAATTGTCAAGCGGTTCAATTCGTATTACTGACCCTGCACTTCAAAAGAGAATGTTCACACTTCTTGGCCTTTCTGACGAAGAAGCATACGAGAAATTCGGTTTCTTGACAGATGCATTCAAATTTGGTCCTCCTCCACACGGTGGTATGGGCATTGGTCTTGACCGACTTGTAATGCAGATGATTGGTGCAGATTCACTTCGTGATGTTATTGCATTCCCTAAACTTCAAAACGCAAGTGAGCCAATGACAGAGTGCCCATCTCCTGTTGATACACTTCAACTTGACGAACTTGGAATCGCAGTTAAAGAAACAGAGGAATAATTAATGAGAAATGGCATAAAAAAACTGAATACTATACTGTTTTCGGTGATTTTATGTCTCACCTTTTCGGTTACTGCATTTGCAGAAAAAACAGTTAAGTATTCAAATGAATTAACAGTTACACCAATCCGTGTTTTCTTTGCGATTCTTGTGATTGCTCTTTTCGTGGCTATGGAAATCGCATTTGAAAAAATCCGCGAAAAACGAGTTGAAAAGAGAAATAAAAAATACGGAAAAGATGATAAGTAAAAAATGCTCGGCAATCTGCCGAGCATTTTTGTTTGTTATATACCGTAGAACGATTTATAACCAAGAGTTGTCAAGTCAAATCCTGCATTGGATTTTCTTAAAATTTCATCAAAATCTGTTAACATTATAGCTGCCCAATCTGACATATCGTTGGATGCTTTTCTTTCATCTTCTAATGTATGGTCTCGTGGTTTTTCTCCACGGTGACCATATTGATAATCAACACAAGGAATGTTTACTCCTGGGCGATAAGTATCTTTTGTTGACTTACCCGAAACTATCTTTATATATGGAACCGTTTCTAAAACATATCCTACTGACATTGCTGTTGTTTCGTATTTGTCAATTAGAATATTATATTTCCAGAAGTAATCTGGAAGATTAACAGAGTGTTCAAGCGTCAATGCATCGGATTCAGGATAATATTGCAACGATAGTAGTGCTATTGAATCGTCACTGGTATCATATTTTTTTATCACTTTCATATATCTTTTTTCTTCAGTATCATATGTAGCTGTTTTTGCATACTCTACTAACCAATTTCGTGCTTGCATATAAGTCATTTTAGGCTTTTGCGTTGGTGTTTCAACAGCAGGTGCTTTTGTAGTTGTTACAGTATTTTGAGACTGTTGATTTTGGATAGTTGTTGGTGTCTGATTTTGAACAGGTGTTTCCCCGTCATTTTTATTATTAAACGAAGGTTTAGGTATAAGCATAACACCAATAATAACAATAATAGCAAGTATAACAGACAGAACACCCTTAACAGTTGAAGATACCGAATCTTTTTGTTGTGACTTACTCAATTCTATTGCTTTTTCTTCAGGATTTGAGCCAGGGTACATGTTGTTTTTACAATATGCACATACTACTGCATACTCATTTGCGTTTTCTTTTTTGCAATGTGGACAAATCATTTTATCCTCTCCTTTAATAGTTTTTATATAATAATATTTAAGTGTTTTGCCAACACTCTATTAACAATAAAAATATATTACATTGTAATTGTGCCCGAAGCTTCTAATACTCTATTTACTTCCATATTAGTTGGAAGCATACTGATATTTCTTGTTGTTGTGTAGTCTACCACTTGAACATAATGCTCATATATAGTACTTGCATCAAAAGTAAATGAAATTTTATCAGTGTAATCTGATGGTGTATTTTTATAATAATCAACTGTTGCATAAGGATAAAAATCAGGATTTATAACAACATAAACACTACCAGCAGATATTGTTTGCTTAGGAGAAACATGAACTTTAACCGTGCAATAAGCATCACCCATACCACTTGAAAGAATACTGGGTTTGTATTGATAATCACTTGCTGAAAAAGTTACATTGAAGTAATCCAAAAAATTATTTGCATTTATCTCAAAGGTTTGTCTTGTTGTTTCAACAGGTGATTGCATAATTTGACCTCCTCCCATTGTACAACCAGTAAACATTGTAGCAAACAAAACGAATGCTACTGAAAGTGAAATTATTTTTTTCATAAACATATCCTCTTTTTATAAACTCGTGTCAATTTGAGATTACAAGTCGTTTGTAACATTTTGTTACATTTTTATTGTAACATCTTGTTACAATAAATGCAAGAGGTGTTTTTATGATTGGATTGAAAAAAATACGAAAAAAGCGAAACTTAAACCAACAAAAAGTTGCTATGGACTTAAATATATCAAGAGAGTGCTTATCTTATTACGAAAATGGCAAACGAGAACCTTCTCTTGCATTATTAGTTCAAATGTCAAAATATTTTAATGTATCAATAAATTATCTTATAACTGGAAAAGAATTTGAAAAAAAATAAAACCTACAAGCATTTTGAGATTCCCTCAAAAGATTGTAGGTTTTTATTTATACTTTTGTAAGCACCATTGTAATTGTTGAGTCACCGTTTGTAATGCTGATTTTCACAGTATTACCACCATCTGAAACGGTATATTTTGCAGTTTCTGTAACATTTCTTGTACCGTTGAATGTGGTTTCATAAAGAGTGTTGTTCTTTTCTGTTTTCCAAGTACCCGTAATGTTCATATCGCTTTCTGTCATATCCGCCATAGCCATAGCAATATAGGCTTCTAAAGTAAGCTTTGTATTTTTGCGGATATACTCTGCAAGCTCCTGTTCATTTTTGCAACCAAATGAAATAAGATATGTATCAACAATCATTTGTCTTGCTTGTTTTTCGCTTGTAATCTGTGTGAAAGTGCCATCTTTTTTGAATGTTACAGTACATTTTGATGTTACTATTTCACCGTTGTCACCGATTACTACATCTGTTGACGCATTCCACTTGCCAATAAGCCTTTTATCTCGCTCAACTTTTGTGTTTTGTGAAGATTGTTTTGTCGTATCTTCTTCAGTTGTGGTTTCGGTTGTTGTTTCTGTAGTGGTTGTAGTAGTTGTTGTAGTTGTGGTTTCTTCTTCATTTCGCTTACAACCTGCAAAAGCGGTAACCATAAGAACAAAGCACAATACGATTGCAATAATCTTTTTCATAATAAAATTCCTTTAATTATCTTTTTTAAGACAAAGTTTCAATACCCATTTTGCATTTTCTTGCATTTCATAAAGGGTAATTCCGTCTTTTTTGCCATAAGTTTTAAGTAAAGTACTGTCAGGCTTACCGTTTGTAACTCGGTCACCACCCGGCATAAGTACATTTACACAACCGCGTACTCTGTATGCCTGGTCACGAAGTTTGGGGAATTCAGGGCTCTTTGACGGACGCATCCACCAGTCTGTCATTACAAGACCTTCGTAACCCCACTCGTCACGAAGAATACGCTTGCAAAGGTCGTAGTTGTAATGTCCCCATACTCCGTTAATCTTGTTATAAGATGTCATAAGAGTTTGTGGTTGTGCCTCTTTAATACAGATTTCAAATCCTTTAAGATAAATTTCACGCAACGCTCTTTCAGAAAGTCTTGAATCATTACGGGTACGATTAACCTCTTGATTGTTACAAGCGTAATGTTTAGGGCAAGCCTTTCTGCCATTATGTTGAATACCTTTAACTGCAGCAGCACCTATAAGACCTGTTACAATAGGGTCTTCTGAATAATATTCAAAGTTTCTTCCGCAAAGGTGACTTCTGTGAATATTCATACCAGGACCGAGAAGTATGTCGCTACCCTTTTCTTTAAGTTCTTCACTAATTTTTGTATAAACCTTTTCAACAAGTTCAGTGTTAAATGTACTTGCAAGTGCAGTACCGTTTGGAATAAGCGAACAATATGAGAGAAGTCGAATACCTGACGGGCCGTCAGTTGTAATCATTGGTGGAACACCTTTATCGCGTAAACTCTGCAACACACCACCCATAGCACCTGCGTTACCCTTTGCACCAAGAGGTGAATCCATTTTGTAATCGCCACGGGAGATTGCTTCAAGCTCTTCAAGGCTTAATTGTGCTACAAACTCATCAAGAGTCGCTTTTCCATCTTTAACATCTTGGAGTTTAATACCCTTGTCGCCTGTTTGTACTACACCATCTTTAATGTTATCAAGAATAATCTGTTTTAAGTCATATTCACGAAGTTTCACAGGTTCTTTAACCGCTCGACGCACACCGTTTTCTTCAACTGCTACATATCTTTCAAATGCAACTTGTGGTGCACCTGCTTGTGACACTCTTTCTCTTGGTTCAGTTCTGCCTTTCGCTATAGATGATATGTTTATGTTTCTTGCATTGCGCACAGAATTACCAACATAGAAGCTATATATGCCTTCTTCCATTACATAATGATACGCATAACCTGTCTTACCGCTATCATCATAGCTCCACAAACGATTTTCAGGGATTGTAATAACAAGAGTTTCACTCTCACCCGGTGCTAACTCTTTTGTTTTTGCAAAACCGATAAGTTCACGGGCAGGGTTGCCAAGAGTACCACAAGGTTTCTCTACATAAATCTGAACTGTTTCCTTACCCTTGTAATCCCCTGTATTTTTAACTGTGCAAGTAAATGTAAGTTCACCATTACTATAATCAAACTTTTCAGTTGTAATATCAAATGTAGTGTATGAAAGACCAAAACCAAATGGGTAAAGGACTCTATCTTTTGCAAAAGTTTCAAAATAACGGTAGCCAACATAAATATCTTCAACATATTCGTTGAATTTAAGGTTGCCAAAGTGTGCAGATGATGGGTAATCCTCATACTTAATAGCAATAGTATCGGTAAGCTTACCACTTGGTGTAACCTTGCCACAAAGCAAGTCTGCAACTGCGTTACCACTTTCCATACCGCCTTGCCATACTATTAAAATAGCACCGATTTTGCCATCAAACTCTCTAATCCAACTCATATCCATCACTGAGCCGATATTAAAAAGAAGTGTAACTTTATCAAACTGTTCGCAAATTCTGTGAAGAGCATTTCTTTCTTCGTCAGTTACATAAAAACTACCTTTTTCAAGGGCATTTTCACGGTCTTCGCCTGATGAACGACCGATTACAAAAAGAGCATGGTCACTGTTTTCTTTTGCTTTTTTTACGATTTCAGCAGTCAATGGCATTTCTTCATAAAATCTTGGCCAATGACCCCAAACACCGTGGTCAACAGGGTTTGCACCACACCAGGTTTCGTATAAATCTGAAAGTTCTGTATTAAGCACTAAATCTTCACAGTTTTTTAGACCATCAATAAGATTTACGCCATAGGGTTTTTTAACATCACCGCCCGAACCGTAACCTGTGAAAAACCAATCGTTCTGTACTCTGCCGAAAACGGAAACGCGACTACCCTTTGCAAAAGGTAATGTGTTATCATTTTTAAGAAGTATTGCAGTTTCAGCCGCTGCCTGACGCAAAATCTCAGGCATACCATCAGTAATGGTTACTTCGCCTAAAGCCTCAAGTGCTTCATCTTGTGAAACATCAGCACCAATGATTTTCATACCTAATTTCATAGCACCAACAACGATTTTTTCTGTAAACTTAGCCATAATAAAATCCCCTTGAAATTTATTATACTTATAATATCATAACAAAACAAAAAGAGCAATACGAGAAGTTGAAAATTGAAAGCAGGAAAACAAAAAGAGCAGGTTTTTACACCTGCCTAAAATTATTTTTTATATGGTTTCGTTTCATTAGTTAATTTTGCAATATAATCGATTGATACATTATAATATTCTGCAAAAAGCTTGATTGTATCTAAAGGTGGAACTCTCGTTCCATTTTCATATCGTATATATGAATTTTTAGATATGAACGCGATTTTGGCACATTGGTCTTGTGTTAAATCGTGGTCTGTTCTTAAATCTTTCAATCTTGTATCCATTATCATCACCACATAACGATTTTAACAAATACTCCGAATGGGGTTGACTAAAATGCTCCGTATGGGTTATTATATGGTGTGATGAGGTGATTATTTATGAATAATAAGTTTGAAGATTTACTACTTTTAGATAATGAGTTTGATGAATATGAATCTTTGCCATCCCCTGAAATTTCTGATAGGGCAAAAAAACGATTAAACAGACTGTTCAGAGAGGTTGTTGGCAGTTCAAACATTCCTCACCCCGATGTTGATAATTACTATGAACTAATACGAAGTAAGATTGTGCGATTTTTCAAAATCATAATATTTAGAATCTCTAAGATATTAAAAAAGAATAATCATATACACAAACAAAAAGAGCAGGCACCGAAGTGTCTGCTCCATTTTATTGTACTTTTAAGAATTAAAGTTCTGCAAAGTATTTGATTGTTCTAACCATCTGTGATGTGTAGCTGTTTTCGTTGTCATACCAAGAAACAACCTGTACTTCATAGAGGTCGTCAGCAATCTTAGCAACCATTGTCTGTGTTGCATCGAAGAGTGAACCGTATCTCATACCGATAACATCTGAAGAAACGATTGGGTCTTCGTTGTAGCCGAAGCTTTCTGAAGATGCAGCTTTCATAGCAGCGTTGATGCCATCAACTGTAATGTCAGCACCCTTAACAACTGCTGTAAGGATTGTTGTTGAACCTGTTGGAACAGGAACTCTCTGTGCAGCACCGATAAGTTTACCATTGAGTTCAGGAATAACAAGACCGATAGCTTTTGCAGCACCTGTTGAGTTAGGAACGATGTTAGCAGCACCAGCACGAGCTCTTCTCATATCGCCCTTTCTGTGAGGACCGTCGAGAATCATCTGGTCGCCTGTGTAAGCGTGGATTGTAGCCATGATACCGCTCTGGATTGGAGCATAATCATTAAGAGCCTTTGCCATAGGAGCAAGGCAGTTTGTTGTGCAAGATGCAGCTGAAATAATTGTATCATCAGCTGTAAGTGTGCCTTCGTTTACTGAGTAAACGATTGTTTTAAGGTCATTACCTGCAGGAGCAGAAATAACAACTTTCTTAGCACCAGCATCGATATGAGCCTGGCTCTTTGCTTTTGAGCAATAGAAACCTGTGCATTCAAGAACTACATCAACACCGATTTCACCCCATGGGAGTTCAGCAGCGTTAGCCATAGCATAGATTTTAAGAGTTTTACCGTCAACTGTGATTGTACCTGCTTCGTCATCAGCTTCAACTGTGTGAAGACCTTCGCCGATTCTTCCGCAGTAACCGCCCTGAGCTGTGTCGTACTTAAGAAGAGTAGCAAGCATTGATGGCTTTGTGAGGTCGTTGATAGCAACAACATCATAGCCTTCTGCACCGAACATCTGTCTGAATGCAAGGCGTCCGATACGGCCGAAACCGTTAATAGCAACTTTAACTGACATTTTGAATTCCTCCAAATAAATTAATACTAATATTATTTCGCATTAGTGCAGTATTATTTTATATCTTTTTAAGCAAATATGCAAGAGTTATTTTGAAAAATTTGGTATTTTGTGAACTTTTTGTCAAACTGTTCAAAAATCTGTGAATATTAAGGCAAAATGGGTATAAAATTTATAGTATGGGGGTGTAAAAATGCACTTAAACTGCACAAAATCTTGCAAAAACCAACAGCGTGAGCAGTTGCAACTTGAGTTTGACCAATGTTTTTTGAATGGTGACAAGTCAGCACTTCGTGAACAATACAAAAATTTGCGACAAATTGAGCTTAACAACAATAATGAATATGACAATGAAATTATAGATATTTCATCACTTGCCCAAAGCATTTCTATTGCTTCTGACATTCTTATTGCCGAAACGGGCATTTCTGTTATTTATTGTGGTAACAAAACTTCACCTGCGTTTTGTAATCAACGATATTTTACGAAATCCTTGCTCAATCTTATTTCAAACGCATACCTTTATGGTTGTGAAAATCTTATAACCGTTAAAACTATTGAAATGACAAACTTTGTTCGTATTGAAGTGCAAAGTGGCGGTGCATTTATAAATAGCAATTGGGGAAAAGGACTTTGTTTTGTCAATAATATCTGCCAAAATGCAAATGGCAGATTTTTTATTGAGCAGTCCCCTACCCATACCAGTGCAGTTATGATTTTTGAAAAAGTGCGAAACTATAAATATTTGAGTAGTGTTGATTTTTCTTCATTCCTAAACGACAGACTTTCCCCTGTTTATGTTGAATTGTTTGGAATGGAATATCATTAAAATGCAAAATGCAGAGTGCAAAATAGAATCCTCTCTTTCTAGGGATATGTTTTTAATAATTTTTATCATATTCGTTTAATTTCATAAAATAAAAATCTGTTTCTTCTTTTGCAGATTGACATGCTAAATCAAGTATCTTTTCCTGTGGGACACCTTGTTCAATATAAAAATCAATGTGTTTATTTTGCTTACAATTAAAAATCAAATCTCTGTGTTCCCCTTCTGTTGGCATATCATCAAATCCTAACATGCGATAATTGATAGGATTTACAACATAATTATCAATTATTATATAACTGTGATTACTATCATCGTTAAATATATAGAATAATATAGTTTTAATATCATCTGTTGTTACATGATAATAAATAAAGTCTTGTTTATCTTTTGAATATAATTCGTATTGCATAATATTTCACCCGTTTATTTTAGACCAATATACTGGTCAATATCTTCTATAAATATAACATAAAATAATATTGATTGCAACCAATACTGGTCAAAATAGACATTCTAGGAGATATTTATGGAACAGAAACTTAGACGAGATAGAAATATGGGTGCTAATTTAAGACGATTAAGAGAAGAAAACAATTTTTCACAAGAAAAACTTTGCGTACAATTACAACTACACTCTTGCGATATTATGCGTTCAACTTATGCAAAATACGAATCCTGTGAATTAAATATTCCTATAAGTGTCATCATAGCATTAAAGAAAATATACAACTGCTCTTATGATGAATTTTTCAAAGGTTTAGAGTGAAAAATTAAGGAACTTCCAATTGGAAGTTCCTTTTTTATTGTATATTTAACTTTTAGTCAACTTTTACTGTCCAACCGAATGTGTCTTCGATTTTGCCATACTGAATACCGGTAAGAGTATCGTAAAGTCTTTGTGTAAGTTCGCCGATTTCAAAATTGTTGATTTCAACAACATCGTCTTTATAACGAAGTGAGCCAACAGGAGAAATAACTGCTGCAGTACCTGTGCCGAATACTTCTTCAAGAGTACCATTCTTGCCTGCTTCCATAACGGTATCAATAGCAAGTTTGCCTTCGTTTACTTTGTAGCCCCAATTTTTGAGAACTTCAATACAACTCATTCTTGTAATGCCGGGAAGAACTGTACCTGAAGTAGCTGCTGTATAAATTTCACCATTAAGCTTAAACATAATGTTCATAGCACCAACTTCTTCAACATACTTTCTTTCAACACCGTCAAGCCAAAGAACCTGTGAATAGCCAAGTTTATGTGCTTTTTCGCCTGCTGCCATTGATGCTGCGTAGTTACCGCCACACTTGATAGCACCTGTACCGCCCGGGCAAGCACGAACAAACTCTTCTTCAACATAAATCTTAACAGGGTTAAGACCTTCTGCATAATAAGCACCTGATGGTGAGCAGATAATAATAAACTGATAACTTGCTGATGCTTTAACGCCGAGAACACCTTCTGTAGCAATTGTGAAAGGTCTGATATAAAGGCTTGTATCAGGCTCTGATGGTACCCAATCTTTATCAACAGATACAAGTGCTTTAACTGCATCTACGAAATCTGCAACAGGGATTTGTGGAATACAAAGACGGTCGTGAGTTGACTGCATTCTTTCAGCATTCTTGTCAGGACGGAAAAGCTGAACACTACCGTCTGCAAGACGATATGCTTTAAGTCCTTCAAAACATTCCTGTGCATAGTGGAAAACAAGTGCTGATGGGTCAAGCACTAAAGGATGATATGGTACAACTCTTGCATCGTGCCAGCCTTGTCCTTCATCATAGTCCATAATAAACATATGGTCTGTGAAAATATGACCGAAACCAAGATTTTTCCAATCCGGCTTCTGTTTTGGTGTAGTTGTTTTCTGAATTTTGATTTGCATTTGCGACATCTCCAATATGTGAAAATAAAATTATTTGTGTTTGTAATTTGGAACAAGGCGTTTAAGATAATCACGCACTTCGTCAGGTTTTAAGTCTGCGATTGCCTTAATATCTTTTTCAAGTTGTTCGTCATCAATTGCCAATGGCTTTGTAACGAAAATCTTGTCATTACCTGTTTTTTGTCTTTCGTCAAGTTCTTCTTCCATAGAAAGTTCTTCATAAAGCTTTTCGCCTGGACGAAGTCCTGTAAACTGAATTTCAATATCTTTATATGGCTCAAAACCTGAAAGTTTAATAAGATTTTCTGCAAGTGACACAATCTTAACCGGCTCGCCCATATCAAGAACAAAAATTTCGCCACCCTTTGCCAGACCACCTGCTTGTACAACAAGTTGGCTTGCTTCAGGAATTGTCATAAAGTAGCGAGTAATATCAGGGTGAGTAACTGTAATAGGTCCGCCTTGTTCTAACTGTTCTTTGAAAATTGGAATAACACTACCGTTTGAGCCAAGAACATTACCAAAACGAACTGCTGCAAATTTTGTACCCTTTGTAATCTTGCTGAAATGCTGAACTACAAGTTCGCACACACGCTTAGTAGCACCCATAACATTTGTAGGGTTAACCGCCTTATCAGTTGAAAGAAGAACAAAATTCTTTACTCCGTATTCATTAGCACAGAATGCAGTATTATATGTACCAAGAATATTATTTTTAACCGCTTCATAAGGGCTGTCTTCCATAAGTGGCACATGCTTATGTGCAGCAGCGTGGAAGACTGATGAAGGATTAAACTCTTCAAAAATTTCACGAAGTCTGTTAAGGTCACGAACAGAACCTATACGGATTTCAATTTGTGGTGCACCGCAATATTTTCTGTCAAGTGAATTTTTAAGAGTGAATGCATTATTTTCGTAAATATCGAAAATAACAATCTTTTCAGGTTGATATTTTGCAATCTGTCGGCAAAGTTCACTACCGATTGAACCGCCACCACCTGTTACAAGTACTGTTTCGCCTGTAACATATTTACAAACATCTGGGTCAAGTTTGATTTCAGGACGAGAAAGCAAGTCAAGAACATCAACTTTACGAATTTTATCTGTATATGACTTGTTTGGTCCGCCAAGTTCATCAATATTAGGTGCAGTTTTAAGATTACAGCCTGTACTCATTGCGATTTCAAGAATTTCACGCTTGCGACTTGCATCGGCTGACGGAATACAATAAATAATCTCATTAACATCGAACTCTTTTACAAGTCTTGGAATATCTGCGATTTTACCTGCAACAGGAATATCACGGATTCTAAGTTTCTGTTTTTTGTCGTCATCATCAGCAATTACAACAGGTGAGCCGAATTTATAACCTGAAATACTCATTTCATAAAGAACTGAGTTTGCCATATCGCCTGCACCGATAATCATAATACGCTTATTTGCAACACCGCGACGACGCTTTTTGTCCGAACGCATAGCACGATATGCTTTATAGAATGTTCTTATACCTGCACAGAACATACAGATGAACAAGAAAGCCTCAACATACACAGCAAAAGGAGGACAATTAATACCAAAAATGTATCCTGCCTTCATAAAAATGTAGTCAATTATAAAGCATATTGCAGTTGCAAGACCTGCACACATAACAGTATTGGTAAGTTCATAGAATCCCATATACTTCCACAAATTTTTATATAACTTTCTTGCAAGGAAAAGCCCTATATAAACTACAGTTACATAAGGGATACGCACAACAAGTCTTTCAATATCACTCTCATACAATCTGAAAAAGTTATGGAAAAACAGCGAAAGGAAATATGAAGCGTTTACAGCAACAATATCAAATGCCATCATCAATAGCTGTTGTATTCTTGAACGGGTTAAAAACTTCCTCAAAATTTTCACCTCATAAAAAATCATTCTTAACATAGTATTTTACTCTCATTTATGGACATTGTCAACGGAAAGTGTCACCTATTTGCGTATATTTTTTATTGTTTTACTTTACATTCAGCCTCTTGAATGTTAAAATTATACTAATTGAGTATAGGAGGAACAAATATGATTGGTTTAGGCAGATGGACAGGCACTATTGAAACTTCAATGATTAGCGGGAGTGCCATTGTTGAAATTACTGATAATAACGGTGAATACGCATTTTCTGTTGAAACCGATTCTATTAAAACTATCCCGAATTTTACAGTTTACGATATTGTTGAAAGCGGTAACACTTTAAGCGGAAAAGCAGATATTGAAATTATGGGTAAAGTTTCTGTTCAGATTTTTGTTGAGTTTACAAGTGATACTACATTCAAGGGTTATATAAAAGTTCCGTTCTTTGGGAAATTTGAAATTAAAAATGGTAAAAAAATAGGTTAATTATGAACAAATCAAAACAAGTTTGCCCCCACGCAAAAAAATGTGGAGGGTGTCAGTTATTAAATCTTTCTTACGAAGAACAATTAAGACATAAACAAGTCAAAGTTATTCGTCTTTTAGGCAAATTCTGTCACATAGAAGAAATTATCGGTATGGAAAATCCGTATAATTATCGCAATAAAGCACAATATGCTTTTGGTCGTGGCAGAAACGGGCAAACAGTTGCAGGTGTTTATCAATCATCAACTCATAAAATTGTTGATATTGAAAGTTGTATGCTCACTGACCCTAAAGCAGACGAAATTGCAAATACCGTAAAGAAACTTCTTAAAAGTTTCAAATTGAAACCTTATGACGAAGTAACAAGGCAAGGATTTTTACGCCATGTGCTTGTAAAAACTGCATTTCGCAGCGGTGAGGTTATGGTGGTACTTGTAACTGCAACACCACAATTCCCGTCAAAGCGTTCATTTATTAACGCACTTATTGGTCGTCACCCTGAAATCACAACTATTGTGCAGAATATCAACAACAAATTTACAAGTATGGTGTTAGGTGATAAAAGCGAAGTGCTTTATGGTGATGGTAAAATCACAGAAGAACTTTGCGGACTTAAATTTCGTATTTCTCCAAAGGCGTTTTATCAGATTAACCCTGTGCAGACTGAAATTTTATACAATAAAGCTCTTGAATATGCCGATTTCAAAGGTGATGAGCAAATAATTGACGCATATTGCGGTACGGGTACAATCGGACTTATTGCAAGTAAGAATGTAAAAAGCGTTTTAGGTGTTGAAATCAACAAAGATGCGGTTAAAGATGCTAAAGAAAATGCAAAACTTAATGGTATTGATAATGTTAAATTCTTTACCGCCGATGCAGGCAAATTTATGATTGATTTGGCAAACAGCAACGAAAATATTGACGCAGTTATAATGGACCCTGCCCGTGCCGGTAGTGACATACCATTTTTATCTTCACTTGTAAAACTCAACCCACAAAAAGTGGTTTATGTAAGTTGCAACCCTGAAACATTAGCAAGGGATTTGATGTATTTAAGTAAAAATGGATATAAAGTTCGTAAAATTCAACCAGTTGATATGTTTCCACACACAGACCATATAGAGTGTGTTTGTTTGATAACCCGAAAGTAAAAGAGGTGTTTTAATTGGAGTCTAACTTTTTCAAAGAAGAACTGTTTCAGATGAGAAAAAATTATAAAAGCAGCCCTTTAACCGATATAAAATTAAGTCGTCCAAAATGGCTTGACTCAGATGACGCATTGTCTGAAATTTATTCTCAAAAATCTGCTCTTTTACAACGCGGTGAAATCGTCTATGCAAGTATTGTGCAAGCAAACACTCTTTTATTTAAGAGCTTTCCACCTTTTAACTGTCCTGCTGAAATAATTTATTCTACAAATACTTTTGTAAATGAAAACCCTGAATATCTTTTCGATATTGCTCAAAACCTATATAACTACAAAGATGAGGATTTGAACACAATTCCAGAAGAGTGGCGAGAGATTGCAAGAGTTATTACAGACGAATATGATAGAACAGATTTTACTTTTTCTATTCAACTGAATGGGAATTTAGCAGAATACAATATGATTCCTACAATGATTTACAGAAAATTATTACCAAAGGGAAAACTGACGGGAACCCTTCTACCCGTACTTACTATACCTGAGACCAAACAAGTTTTAATTTTACCTAAACAATATTGGACCAAAAATTTTACAAAGTTATGGGTAAGCGGGATAATTTAATTGTCAAAGGAGAACACTTATGGGACTTTTTAATATTTTCAAGAAAAAAGAGCCACTTACAGATGAGCAGATTAAGTGGAATTACTTATGGGAATTGTGGTCACAAGAAGAAATTGGTGCACCCTATGACGCACTTATGACCTATGACAGCGAAATCAACAATGGTGGTCACGCACAGTTTTTCTATAATGTATCAAACTGTGGTGATTTAGCAAAGGCAATAAAAAATCTTCGCGAAGTTTTACCAACAGATTTAGGTGACAACTTACAAAAGGCGTATGATGTTTTCTTGAAATCTGCTGAAGAAGAAAATGAAGAACTTGACAACATTCTTAGTGAATGCGACAATTTCTTTTATGATAATGAAAATCTGGTTACAAATATTTTGCAAACATACGCAAACGAAAACATTGAGATTTAATTGGTGAAGGCTATGAAAGTTTTAACAACTGAAAAATCCACCATAAAACTTAATAACAGAACACCTTATTATGATTATTTGAGAGTACTATCCACATTCGCAGTAATTATTCTTCATGTTGCTGCACAGAACTTCAGAAAAGTTGAAATCGGCTCTTTCCAATGGGATGTTTTTAACTTTACGGATTCTGCCGTGCGTTGGTGCGTGCCGATTTTTGTAATGATTAGTGGTGCTTTATTTCTTGATAACAACAAACCATTAACACTCAAAAAACTTTATAGCAAAAACATTTTAAGAATTGTTACTGCTTTTGTATTCTGGTCAGTTATTTATGCTACATACAATGTGATTGACGGAAAAGACTTGCGTGATGGTATTCTCATTTTTGTAAAAGGAAATTATCATTTATGGTTTTTATTTATGATTGCAGGGTTATATGTAATCGTTCCTCTTTTAAGAAAAATCACAGCAAGCAAATCGGCAACTCAGTATTTTATTATTGTTGGATTTATTTTTTCGTTTTTGATTCCAAGAACAATCAATCTTCTTCAAATACTGAAAATACCACATACGACAGATTTGCTTAAAGCAATTTCATTTGCTTTTGACAATGTACATTTTAACTTCACAGCAGGTTTTGTTTTGTATTTTGTACTTGGTTATTATATCAGCCACTATGATATAAAGAAATCTTTGCGTATTGTTGCTTATGTAATTGGCTTTATCGCCTATCTCTTCACTGCTTTTTTTACAGAATGGGTTTCCTTGAGAGACAACAAAGTAATTGTAGATTTCTATGAAAACTATACTGTCAATGTATTATTGACATCAGTTGCAGTATTTATTTTTGCAAAATATGTGCTTTCAAAAATAGAATTGAAAGGACTAGTCTCCAAGCTTGTTTCGTTCTTTTCAAAATATAGTTTTGGAGTGTATCTTGTTCACATTCTTGTGCTTGACATTTTCAAAACAAAACTAGAAATCACTACACTTTCATTCCACCCTGTTATTTCTATTATTGTACTAACTGTTACTGTTGCAACTATTTCTTACGCAATATCTTTTATATTAAATCATATTCCGATTCTTAAAAAATACATTGTATAAAAACAAGAGGTGAAAACAATGTTTGAAATTAAAAACAAAGAATTCTACATGGACGGTAAACCGTTCAAAATCTATTCAGGTGCTATGCACTATTTCCGTACTGTGCCTGAATATTGGGAAGACAGACTTACAAAATTAAAACTTGCAGGATTCAACACAGTTGAAACATACACTTGTTGGAATCTTCACGAGCCAAAACCCGGCGAGTTCAATTTTGACGGTATTCTTGACATTGAGCGTTTCGTGAAAACTGCACAGAAAGTTGGTCTTTACTGTATTGTAAGACCCGGCCCATATATTTGTGCTGAATGGGATTTCGGCGGACTTCCTGCTTGGTTACTTAAAGATAAAAATATGCAAATCCGTTGTATGTATCCTGATTTTCTCACTTGCATTGAGCGTTACTACAAAGAGTTGCTTGGCAGATTAAAACCACTTTTACAGACTAATGGCGGTAACATTATTGCAATGCAGGTTGAAAACGAGTATGGCTCATACGGTAACGATAAAGATTATCTTCGTTTCGTTGAAAAACTTACACGCGATTGCGGAATTGATGTTCCACTTTTCACATCTGACGGTAACTGGAAGAATATGATTTCAGGTGGCTCATTGCCTCACATTTATAAAGTTCTCAACTTTGGCTCAAAGGCAAAAACTGCTTTTAACTGCTTAAAAGATTTTGAGAATGACGGACCTAATATGTGTGGCGAGTTCTGGTGCGGATGGTTCGACCATTGGCGTGACATTCACCATACAAGAAAAGCTGACGAAATTGTTAAAGAAGTTCAGGACTTTTTAGATTGCGGTGCATGTTTCAATTTCTATATGTTCCACGGTGGTACAAACTTCGGCTTTAACGCAGGTGCAAACCATAATCCGGGCAAGGCTTATGAGCCAACAATCACAAGTTATGACTACTGTGCATTACTTAACGAGTGGGGCGACTATACCCCTGCTTACCACGCAGTTCGCGAATTGTTACATAAACATCAAGGCTTAGAAATGCAAGAATTACCACCATCACCTGAACTTCAGACAATCGGTAAAGTAGAACTTACTGAATCTGCAAGCCTTTTTGAAAATCTTGATAATATCGGTGAAAAGCACAGAGTAGCGGTTCCTGAAAGTATGGAATATTTTGGCCAGAACTTCGGTATGATTTACTATGAAACAGTAATCAAAGGCCACTATGACCCAATCCCATTGATGATTAGAAATGTTCACGATTTCGGCTTTGTTTATGTTGATGATAAATATAAGAAATTCATTGACAGAACAGTTTACACACAAAGTGGAAAAATCACTCTCGGCTCACTCTTTAAGAAATTTACAAAAGACGACCAAGATACCACAACTGTGTTTATCGGCTCTGTTGACGGTGAAAAGAAAATCGGCTTGCTTGTTGATACTATGGGACGCGTTAACTACGGTGAAAAAATGATGGACAGAAAAGGTTTTTCTGACATTTATATTGCTAATCAGCGTCAGATGGGTTATGATGTGTGGACTTTACCGCTTGATAATCTGGAGAAACTTACATACAAACCTGTTGAAAAATTCGACAAAGACAATGGTGCTATGTTCTATAAAGGAACTTTCAAAGCAAACTCAAAAGCTGACTGTTTTGTTCACCTTGGCGGATTCCAAAAAGGTTATGTTTGGATTAACGGTTTTAATCTTGGCAGATATTGGGAAGTTGGCCCACAAAAATCACTCTATCTTCCTGGTAGCCTTCTTAAAGAAGAAAATGAGATTGTCGTTCTTGAAACATTAGGTATGAAAAAACCTGAAATTACAATTACAAATCAACACGATTTAGGGTAAGAAAAAATCCGACCAATTGGTCGGATTTTTTAATGCAGAATTTATCTTAAAAATTAAAGTTATTCTCAGCGTAGCGAAGAATCTCAACAAAACCCTTCGTATTGCTCAGGGTGACACTACTTTTCTGTAGGGTACGATGCCCACATCGTCCCGTTTTTATTTCTTTATTTCTTTTAATATTTCTCGCAAAATTCTTTCTGTTCTTTGTGAACTTGATACCAATGTGCCAAACCCATAAAGAGCAAATGAACCTATCCAAGAAATGATAGCAATAGCTACACCGGATAACAATCCTGTGAAGAACAAATCTCCATCTATAGCAATATTACCTATAAAAACAATTATACCTGCTATAATACCGATAACTGTTACTACAGTAGCAAGAGTCTTCATTTTCTCGCCAATGTTTGAAAACATACCTGTTTCGGTATTTATGTAATGGGTATATGCTTGCTCGCTATTATTACATTCCGTAGATTGTGTTGCAACTGAACTTGTCGTGTTACTAGTAACTCCTGAAACAAAGTTTATATTTGAACAACCACAATCTATACAATTCGATATAGATAAAGAACACCACCTATGATATGCCTTTCCACAATTCGAACAGGTTACAATGTCATTTATGTGTTCGATTGGTTCTTGGCACTTTCCACATACATACATTTCCATAAATTTCACCTCAATTTAATCTTCTCAAACCTATTTTTTATTCAATGTTTGAGTTTAATTTAATTATTACACAACTTTTGTAACTTGTCAAGTTATATTTATAACTTTTTAAGTTGTCGAGAATGTTTCAAAATAAGGTTATACTATATGTATGAGGTGACATTATGGAAAAGCAACAACTCGACAACTATAAGCAATTAGGACTCAATATTGCATATTATCGTAAAGCAAAAGGATTTTCACAAATAGAGCTTGCCGAGAAAATCAATATAAGTAGAACTCATATGAGCCGAATTGAAACCGCCGATTGTGCCGTTTCGTTAGATGTCATTTTCAATATTTGTAACGCATTAGAAATTAAACCAAATAAATTATTTGATTTCAGAGATTAAGAGCAGTTTAACTGCTCTTTTATTTTTGCAAAAATAAATGTCACCCTGAGCAATGCAAAGGGTCTCTTTTTTGAGATTCTTCGCTACGCTCAGAGTGACACATTAACGGGACGATGTGGGCATCGTCCCCTACAATTTTGTTTTATTCAAAAAATTCGTTTTCAACACTTGCACAGAGATAATGGTATATTGGCAAGTGGTATTCTTGGATTTTGTAGGTTTCGGTTGATGGTGCACAGATTGTAACATCTGCAAGTTGCTTTAACTCCCCACCCGTTTTGCCCGTTAGTGCTATTGTTTTTACTCCAAGAGATTTTGCGACTTTTACTGCATTAACCACATTTTTTGAATTGCCTGATGTTGAAATTGCAATCAACAAATCATTATCTTTTGCATAACCATAAACTTGTTGTGCAAATACCATATCTGCATCATTATCATTTATAGTTGCAGTCATAAGGGATGTATGAGCAGAAAGTGAAATCGCAGGCAAAGCACCTTGCAATTTTTCTCTTAAATCTTGTGGTATTCTCGCGTCAGTTACCTTTCTTGATTTGAGAAATCCTTTCATCAATTCCCCTACAATATGGTCGGCATCTGCTGAACTCCCACCATTGCCACAGACAAGGATTTTTCCACCCTTTTTATATGTATCAATCATAAGTGAAAGAGCGTTTTCAATGTCGTTTTTGCAAATATTCAGTTGTGGGTATCGTTCAAATAAATCCATATTATTCACCCTTAAAAAGACTTAATAATTCTTTATCGCAAAAATCTTTTATTATAATGTTTGTACCGAGTTTTTTGTGTAAATCTCGTTGAAAATCGGCATTTTCGGGAAGTCGGCTTACTACAAACGCACCCATTTGCACGCCTGCTTGAATTTCGGCACGACCGTCCCCTATTACAAGCACATTTTCGCCCTTAACACCAAGTTCTTTAAGAAGTTTTTGCATAACCATATCTTTTGGCATTTTCTCCGTCCAAGTTGAGCCAATTATATCTTCAACAAGTTCATCTTTGCCGATTTTATAGCCAAGTGCTTCAACTTCTTCATGCATTCCCATACCTTTTTCCACTACTGCACCCGTTACAAAATAATTTTTGACACCGTTATCTTTTAAGAATTGCAAAAACTCCATTGAGCCTTTTATTCTGAACTCATTGGGGTTTTCTTTTGCTTTTTTAAGATTTTTATCGCGACAAAATCCGTTGAGCACTGCCTCATAAAGTTTGAAAAGTCGAGGAGTCTGCTCTTTTAACATTTCGGTCATTTCAGGTGTTTCAGGCAAGTCGTCATAATACTCAATACCGTTGTTAATTCTCTCAATTATTTGGGAATTGGTCTGCATATCGCAATTAACTTTTATATTTCCCTCTTGAACTGACCTACGAATTGCCCACTCCATTTGAGTAAGTGCCGAAAGCCCCGCCGACTCAATACAAAACTGGTCAGTTTCGGGGAGTTTCATAGTACCCGCAAGGGAAATAAGTCTTTTTTGATTTTTTATACTATCAAAATCTTCAGGCAAACCATTTTTGATTACATCAAAAAGACAAATGCTCATAACAGGTGGCCAATCACGAATAAGCGAATGTGTACCGTCAATATCGTGAAAAGCGTATTTAATTTTGTAGTTCTCACGAATTGTCAGCATAATAACTCCTTACTTTTTTGGTCCGGGTCTGTGTTTTGCGGTGTATTCAAGTGTGTTGATTTTGATAATTGTAACTATTTTTGTCATTTTTTCTTCAAATTCAAAATCCTTGCCCGTCTGTGTTTTCATAAGGGCAGATAAAGCGAATTTCTTTTCTTCAACATCTTCAACGATTTCGGCAATTCCCCTACCCATAACACTAGCATAAGTAATTCCATATTTACAAGCAACTTCGCCCTCAAATGGCACAATATCGCAACACATTTCAAAGAAAACTTTTGGATTTGCACGAATTAAATCAAGTTTTCTGCCACGATTTGCACCGTGAAGATAAATTGTAAGTTTACCGTCTTCCATTATGTAGCCATAATTCATTGGCACAACATAAGGCTCGTCACCATCAACAAGTCCTAAATGCAAAACTTTAGATTTATCAAGAATTTTAATAATTTCGTCTATGTCAGTAACCTGACGCTCGCGTCTTGTCATTCCGTTCATAAAATAGAAACCTCACTAAATCTTTTTATATTCTTATCACATTTTAACACATTAACCTTGAAAAAGATATACACATATTCAAGATTGGTAAACAATTTTGTCGCATTTTTCAATAATTTTGTATTTTGACTTGTTTTTACCATTCAAATATGTACCATATAACCTAGGGATATTGTAAATAATTTACATTTAATTATTTACCATTTTTTGATATACTTAATATATTCATAATATATGAGGTGATATTTTGAACATAGCAATTTGTGATGATGATAAAGAATTCAGGGCCTTTCTTGAAAACAGCTTGCGAAATTATTTTGACAAAAAAAGCTTTTCACTTAACGTATTTCAATTTGAAAGCGGAGAAGCACTTTTAAGTAACGAGCTTTTATTTGACTTGGTTTTTCTTGATGTTGAAATGGAAAACATCAACGGTATTGAAACGGGCAAAGAATTAAAAAAGAGAAATCCGCGCAACATCATTTTTGTAATCACATCATATAACGGATATTTAGACGATGCATTCAAAATCAACGCGTTCAGATTCTTGTCAAAACCCCTTGATGTAACAAGACTTTACAAAGCGTTAGATGATGCAAACGATTTAATAAAAAATGATATTATAGTATTTAACGATATATACAAGGGTGAGGATGTAAGAATTTATGCCAACGATATTATTATGTTAGAAATCGAAGGCAGAAAAACAAAAATCACAACCGTTAATGGTACATATTTATCAAAGGACAAAATAACCGACTGGAAATTACGACTTAACGGTATCTCTTTTGTTTGCCCACATTCAAGCTACATTGTTAATCTTGACTATTCTATAAGACACACAAGAACAGAGCTTGTTTTAGCCCGAAAGGATTCAGAAGGCAATATTGTTGACCGATTCACTGTATCTATTGCCCCTAAAAAGCAGGCAGAAATTAAAAAAGCATTTTTTTATGTTTTAGAAAGGAGATAATTATGGCGTTTTTAGCAACAATTTATTTTATTGAAATTATAATTGTATTCCTTTTTGCAAAATCAATTTATGAGCCTAAATTTAACCATTTGATATCTTTTCTTGGCACATTGATTGCATACTCACTACTTTTTATTGTAAATGTAGTTTTCAAGCTTGAAGTGTTAAACATACTGTTTATGCTTTTAATCAATATACTCGTCTTGAAATTATTATATAAGAGCTCGTTAAAATCATCACTTTTTCACGGACTTGCTCTTATGATTTCTGTTTTCATTTCAGAATTTACGGTAGTTTATTTTTCATCTTTGATTATAAAAGAGTCTTATATGAGTTCTGATAATCTTCATTTGCAGTCACTTATAAGTATGCTGTTATTTTTCTTGATTACACGCGTGCTTGCAAGACTTTCAATAAAAGAAAGCAACGGAGCGGCTTGGGGAACATGGGTAGGACTTGCGGTGTTGCCATTCAGTAGTGCAGTGGTTTTATTTGCTTTCAGATTTGCAACAAAAAGTATAGCTCTACAAACAGTTGAAAGTATTTGTATACTAATTGCAAGTATTGTTCTGTTTTTGGCTAATGTGATTGCTTATGTAATATATGAACGAGCAGAGCTGAACACACAAAAACTTATGGAATTAGAGCTTGCTAACCAGAAAAATGAAATTGATATGCAATATCTTAATCTGATTGAAAAGAAAAATCAGTCAATGCAGGTTATGGCACACGATTATAAAAATCACTTTATTACAATCGCTTCAATGACTGACTCAGTTGAGGTTAAAGAGTACATAAACGGGTTGCTTGGTGAAACGTCACGACTTGATAATATGGGCAAAACTCAAAACAGACTTTTAGATGTTATTTTAAGTAAATATACTGCGGTTTGCGAAGAAAAAGATATTGCCTTTGAAATAGACGTTGTAACTGACAACCTTGCGATTATGAACAACAATGATATTTCATCTTTATTTAATAATCTTCTTGATAATGCAGTTGAAAGCGCAGGAAAATCAAAAGATAAAAAGGTGCTTGTGCAAATTACAAATGTTATGAATTCTTATCGCAAAATTGCGGTAATAAATAGCTGTGATACTCCACCAAACACAAAAAATGGTGAACTTGTTACAAGCAAAGAAAACAAAGACGCACACGGTTTTGGCACAAAAAGTATTAAAAAGATTGTCAACAAATATGATGGTGAATTAGATTGGGAATTTGACGAAAACGCAAAAGTGTTCAAATTCACAATTCTTATTCCTATAAACCAATAAAAAGATATTCCAATAATTTTGTTGCAATTTTCAATAATTTTGCAATTTAATTGATAAGAAAAATTATTCTTGTTAAAATCATATTGCTGCAACATCTTTTATGTGAGAGGAGATTTTTATGAAAACACATATTAAGAAAATTTCACCAATATTCTTAGCTACCTTTATGTTATTATGTTCAATGGTATTGTGCACAATATTTGTAGATTTCGGAAGCACATTTACCCCGATGGCAAGTGCAGCTGATGGTAATTCTTTAAAATATACTAAGAAAGGTAACGGAACTTGTTACGTAAGTGGTTTCAGTACAGATGCCACCGACAAGGCTGGTGAACTGATTATTCCTGAAGAAATTAACGGATTAACCGTCACAGGTATCAGTAGTTATGCATTTGATGGCTGTAAGGAGCTTACAAGCGTTGTTATTCCTGGTACTGTTACAGTTATTGAAGCACGTGCTTTTCAGAATTGCTCAAAAATTGAAACAATAGACGTTCCAAATGGCTTAACCTCATTAGGTGCTAACGCTTTTTACAATACCGCTTTTTATAAAAATGAAGTAAACTGGGATGGCTCAATTCTTTACCTTGAAAACTATTTGCTTTCTGCAAAGAAATCTGTTTCGGGTGAAGTAACTATTAAAGACGGCACAACGCTTATGGCAGGTGCACCATTTTCTGATAAAGCCAACATTACTAAAGTTACAATTCCTGGTTCATTATCTGTAATTAACAATGGTGCTTTCAAAAATTGTAAGGCTTTGACCGAAGTGGTGTTTTTAGAAGGCGTGCAGAAAATCGGAGAAAATGCATTCTGGAATTGCCCAAATCTTGTTAAAATGACTCTTCCCGCATCTCTTAAGGAAATCGGTCAGGATGCATTTGGAAACTGCTATGATATTGAAGAGCCACACTATAATGGTACAATTGACCAATGGGCAAGCATAAACTTCAACGGTTATTACAACAATCCTGTTTATTGGGCTGAAACTCTTTATATTGATGGTGAAAAAATTACTGAAGTAGTTATTTCAACTTCCGTAATCAATGAAGGTGCTTTCAAGAATTGTAAAACATTAGAAAAGGTTATACTTACTGACTCGGTTGTTGAAATTCAAGAGTCTGCATTTGCCGACAATTCTTCTTTAAAGGAAATTCATTTCGGAAAGAATGTTAATAAAGTCGGATATCTTGCATTTCAGAATTGCCAAAAAATTGAAAAAGTCACTACAACAATGGATGTAAACGAATGGTCACAGATAGATTTTTATGATTCGCGTTCAAATCCTATTTCTGGAAACCTTTATATAAATGGTGTGTTGCTTGAAGATGCAGTTTTTTCAGGCATTACAGAAATCAAGCCATACACATTTTACAACTGTGCATCAATTAAAAATATAAGCAGTACAAGCACTGTTCAGGTGATTGGTGAAGGTGCTTTCTTTGGCACCTCAGTTGAAAACCTGGAAATAGCTGAAGGCACAATTTTAATTGAAGCAAACGCCTTTGCATATAGCGAAGCCTTAAAAACTGTCATTTTACCAAGCTCTCTTGTGCAGGTTGATGCTGATGCATTTCTTAACTCAACAAATATAAATTATGTGAATTATACAGGAACACTTAGTCAATGGGTTAATATTGCTTTTTTGAGCGAAACTGCAAATCCTGTTTATTATGCAAAGGACTTACATATAAATGGTGAGCTCCTTGAATATGCGGTAATAGATAATACCGAATATATTTATTATTATTCATTTATCAATTGTGAGTCATTAAAAACTGTTTGTATAGCAGACGGTGTTACAATAGTGGCAAATTCAGCATTTTTCGGTTGCTCTAATTTAGAAAGTGTAGATTTACCAAGCACACTTACAACATTTGGTAACGATGTATTTGCTCGTTGTAATAACCTTAAAAAAGCAAATTATCGCGGTACTATTGACGAATGGGCAATGATAGATTTCTTTTCAGAGGCAGCAAACCCTATTTATTATAGTCACTGTTTATACCTCAATGATGTCCTTTTAGAAAATGCAGTAATCAAAGAAGCAGAGCAAATAAAAAATTATACTTTTGTTAATTGCGATTCTATCAAGACTTTGATAGTCGGCGGAAACACAAAGCAAATCAACATAGCTTTTAATAACTGTCAGGGATTAACTTCAATTGACATACAAGAAAGTGTACATAATATAGAAATCCACGCTTTTATGTATTGTACTGTTCTTGTTAACCTTCATATTTCTGAAGAAGGTGAATCACTTCCTTTAGGTAGCAGTGCTTTTTATGGATGCTCGGCACTTGAAAAAGTTATTCTTCCAAAAAGAGTTGTAAGCCTTGGCAATTCAACCTTCAAGAAATGTACTTCGTTGAAAATAGTTTATATGAACAAAGAAATTAGGAGCGTAGGATATGACGCTTTCTATGATTGCCCAGCATTAGAAATTGTTTACTATGAGTCAGGCGAAGAGCAATATGCAGAAATTATAATAGGTTCAGGTAATGAATCACTTTTAAGTGCAGAAACTCATTACAACGTTCACGATATTGAAAGTCACTACACAACAATTACAGTTAATGCAACTTGTACAGAAGATGGCTCAATAACAAAATCTTGCCCTTGTGGTTATTCATCATTCACAATTATTCACGCATCAAGTCACAAGCCGATTGTTATAAACAAGTATGATGCAACCTGCACACATAACGGTTACACGGGCGACACAATCTGCGAGGCTTGTAAAGAAGTATTTGAGCAAGGCGTTGTAATTGAATATCTTGGCCACATTGGCGGTACTGCAACTTGTAGCCAACAGGCGTTATGCGAAAGATGTAGCGAGTATTATGGTGAAATTATTCCTCACTCATTTACAAACGATACAGATGCAATATGTGATGAATGTGGCTATGAAAGAGAGTTAAACCTTCCACAAGAGCCGGAACAAAATAACGGTCAAAATACAGAACAGGACAATACTCCAAACAATGTTCAGGATAATATTGAAAGTATTGCTCAAGACAATTCTCAAAATAATGCACAGAATAATGTTCAAGGTAATATACAGAGCCCAACACAAAATAGCGCGGATAACTCCAAACCAAATAACACACAAAAGCCTGTTGAAGACAACAAGCAAAATGTTGGGCAAGATAACATGATTCAAAACGACACACAAAATACAGAAATATCAAAAACGACCTTAATAATAACCAGTGTGGCTGTTGCTTCAGGAATTGCACTTTCAGGTGTATACATTTTCAAGAAAAAGCGAATAGTAACTAAATAAAAGAAACCCCGAGAAGTTAAACTCCTCGGGGTTTTTAATTTACTCTTTTATGTCATATGTTTTTGACATTTTGCTTAACGCTTCTTCTCTTGTGATTTTACCTGTGTTGCAGTCAATCATAATCTGAACATCTTTATCCTTCAAATCATAGAAACACCAAACGATATATGACAAAAGACCGCCTATTGCAGGAATAAGCATAAAGATACGCCAAAGCATATCTAACGCGTGTTGTGTCTGTGTTACTCCGCTTTGTTCAAGTTCTTGGAATGAACCTACCTCTACTACTTTCCAGCCAACTGATGGAAGTCCGAGTATGAAAAGTCCTAATGCACCGGAAATTGAGCCTGTAAGTTTTGCCATAAAGGTCTGTACTGCAAAAGTAATGCCCTTTGCTTCTGTACCACTCTTAAAGTAGCCATATTCAGCACAGTCAGGTGTAAACATAAACATTTCAAGGCTGACTACCGCCAATGGAACTGAGCGTATAGTAAACAGAATTATATAAACAACTGCGTTGTCATAGCCGATTGCCCACATAACAAAACTAAGTATTACATACATAAGCAAGCACACGCGATTAACTTTCATTTTGTCATACTTGCGAATAAGTTTTGGCAACCACAAAGCAATAATAAGTTGTGGTATTGTTCCTACTGCACCTACAATCAATGAGAACAACGCACTATTAAACAAATAATATGAAACATAAAGAGTGAATGCGTTGCCGATACTGAGTGATGAATAGAAGAAAATACCTAAATAATATATAAACAAGTACTTATTTTTAACAAGATATGAGAACATACTTCTGATAGTAAATTTCTCTTCACTTTCGGTACTAAATCGTTCTTTAAGTTTGAAAGATGCCGGCGACATTAAAGCGAATGCGATAACGCAAATAATTATTGATATCATACCGTAATTCATACCAACTTTTTCGCTGACAAGAATAGTTGATAATGTAGATGTAATACCAACACCAATATAAGTGTAAATGCTCTTGTATGACTGAATACTATTTCTTTCGTCAACGCTTTGACTCATAGAAGTAAGTACGCCGAAAATCGGCACATCGCAAAGAGTGTAAGCGGTATCCCAAAGGATATATGCAACTGCAAACCAAGCCAACTTAACAGTTTGTGAAGAGCCCGAAGGAATGATGAATGTTAATATTGTTGCAAGTGGAATAAGTATTGTTGAAACGCGAAGCCAAGGAAGATATTTTTTGCCACTTTTGAACTTGATTGAGTCAAAAATTACGCCGAAAAGTGTGTCATTTACCGCGTCCCATACTTTAACAACAAGCATAACTGTTGCCGACTTAATTGGGTCAATACCCAAAAACAAAAGATATGTAGTAAGACACACATTGAAAAGAGTGTAAATCATATTTTGACCTGCAAAATATGAATAATAACTCATTCTTTCAACGGGCTCAGTTGTCCAACCATCTTTGGTTGCAAAAACCTTTTTAACTAATGAAGAAACTGCCATATTTATTCCTCCTTGGTGTTTTTAATTAAAAGAGCGACTGATTCTGTATGACTTGTGCAAGGGAACATATCAACAGGTGTTACCTCTTTTGTTTCGTAGCCCAGTTCTTTTAATATTGCACAATCGCGTGCTTGGGTTGAAACATCACAAGAAACATACACTATTTTTTTTGGTTTCATTTCTGCAACATATTCCAATACTTCTTTATCGCAACCTTTTCGTGGTGGGTCAAGAATTACTGCATCAGGCTCGATATTCTTATCTTTAAGAATTTTTACTGCATCTTTGGCATCACCGCAGTAAAATTCGCAATTTTCAATATTGTTGTTTTTAGCGTTGACTTTAGCATCTTCAATAGCTTCAGGGATAATCTCAACACCGATTACCTTTTTCACTTTGTTCGCCATTGAAAGCCCGATTGTACCTGCACCACAATAAAGGTCAAGTACAGTTTCATTACCTGTTGCGCCTACATATTCACTTGCTTTGTTATATAAAAGCTCTGCACAATCGTGGTTGACTTGGTAAAACGAAAGTGGCGAAAGACGGATTTTCACTCCGCAAAGCACATCTTCAATATAGTCTTCACCCCAAAGAGTTTTACACTCAAGTCCTAAAATCACATTGGTTTTTTCTTTATTAATGTTGATTACAACTGACTTTAATCCGTCAATTCTTAATAAATCATCAACTAATTCGTGAGATTTTGGAATTTCATCCCCATTGATTACAAGGCAGACCATAATCTGCCCCGTTACAAAGGCTTTTCTTATGTAAATATGACGAACAAGTCCTGTATGGTTTACTGAATCATAAGCAGAGATACCGAACTCGGTCATCCAGTTTTTCACGATTTCAACTATATTTGCAAATTCTTCTGGTTGTAAAACGCAATCGGAAGAATTTATTATTCTATGGCTTTTTTGAGCATAAAAGCCTGCAACTATACCCTTTTCAAAGCCTACGGGGTATTGTGCTTTGTTTCTGTATCTTTCGGTTTTACAAGTGATAATATCATTCACTTTTACATCTAAATGAGCAAGGCGAGTGAATGCGTCGACCACTTTTTGCTTTTTGAGTTGTTTTTCGGCATCATAAGAGATATGACGATATGCACACCCACCACAAGAACGAAAGTGTGGGCAATCAACATCTATTCTATCTTGGGATTTCTTCAAAATCTGCTTGATAATGCCGATAGCATAGGTCTTTTTTGCCTTAATAATGTGGGCGATTATAGTGTCACCTTTAGCCGCACCCGAAACGAACACAGCTTGACCGTTATAATGCCCTACACCATTACCCTCGGCAGTATAGCCCTCAATATTCAATTGTATGTCTTGATTTTTTTGAAGTGACATACTAACAAATCCTTAAAGTTTTAATAAAATACCTGCGACAGCACCTAAAACCAACCAGAATGCAGGGTGTAATTTTTTAAGTTTCTTAATAAACATAAGACCAAATACTACAACAGAAATGGCAATTACGGGTAATACAAATTCGCCATTTTGATAGAAAATCGGCTTGATAATACCGAAAACTGCAAACAAAACAAGGGCAGTAACAACAGGACGAATTCCTGAAAAAGCACCTTTTACATATTCGTTTTCCTTAAATGCTTTTAAGAAACCTGCAACAAGAATAATTACAATAATTGATGGTGTTACCAGTCCTAAAGTGGCAACCATTCCACCTAAAATTCCACCGAATGTACCAAACTCACCAAAGCCCGCATTGTAGCCCGCATAAGTTGCCATATTTACGCCAATTGGTCCCGGTGTACTTTCAGCAACTGCAACCATTACGCCTAATTGGTCTTCATTAAACCAACCGTAATCGCTTCTTGCCAAATCTTGCAAGAAAGGAATTGTAGCAGGACCGCCACCAACTGCGAAAAGTCCAATTTTGAAAAATTCATAAAACAGTTTCAAGAAGGTCATCATTTTGCTTTTACCCCCTTGATTTTACTATAAATAACGCCAACAATACCACCAAAAATAACAAGAAGTATCGGTGTAACATCAAGTATAAAGCACGCAACAAGTCCGATTATAAATAGAACAACTGACATTACATTTACAAGACTTTTTTTACCAAGTGTGATTACAGTATGAGAAAGCAATGCACAAACGATTGCGTTAATGCCTGTAAGTGCTGACGCTACTATTGGGTAATCCATAAACGACTGCAAAACAGATGCAACAATTGTGATAATTACTATTGATGGTGCAACCATTCCAAGTGTTGCGAAAATTCCACCCAACACACCAGCATAATAATAGCCAATAAATGTTGCAGTATTTACTGCAATAATTCCCGGTGTGCACTGACCAACTGCGTAATAGTCTAAAAGTTCTTCTTCAGTTGCCCATTTTTTCTTTTCTACTATTTCTCTTGTAAGCAGTGGCAACATTGTAAGTCCTCCGCCAAAAGTGATGCTGCCTATTTTTGCAAATGTCAAAAACAAGCTTAGTAATTTTTTAACCATTTTATTGTTCCTCTTTATTTTGCACTTTAGATAATTTTTAACTTATTTTTGCTCGCCACTCCAGAAAATGAAATCTGACACAAGCATTGCCCTTACAGGAGCTGCTTCTGCTCCACTGATTTTAACGGGAGCCGCTACTAAAAAGTATTTGCCGGGCTCAACATTTTCTAAATCAAGATTTTCAAGAAGTGCAATATTATCAACCATAAACATACGGTGTGTTCTACCGTCACTACCCTCAGGCTCAACGGTCATTCCGTCTGTGCCCACAAGCACATAACCCATATGTGAAAGTTCTGACGCAGCAGATTCGTGAAGCACGGATTTACCGTGGCTTTTTATAAGTATTCTTGTTGCATTTCTTGGGAAATATTCTTCAACAAACGCACCTGTTATAAACTCTTCTTTAACCTCAACAACTACACAAGGTCCCAAAAACACTTCAGGGTCAAATTCTGTAATGTCACTACCATTAGGTAAAAAGTGCAAAGGTGCGTCCATATGTGTTCCGTTATGAAGACACATATTGATTTTGCTTAAATTGTATGCACATTCGTCATCAATAGTTTTCACTCTTTCAAGACTTGGTGTAGGGTCACCCGGATACACTTCACAAGTCATAACATCTTTTGAAATATCAATGATTTTCATTACATCACCCCGAAATTTTTATAGATTTATTTTAGCATATATCATATCTTTCTGTAAACAAGAAAATCAAAATGGATTTCTGTTGTAAATCCACCATTTTTTCGTATCTTATCTTCTGCACCCAATTCTGTTTTGAAATAATATGGTGTCATTTTGAAAAGATTTACTCCCATTTCACCATCAACAGTAATTTCATTTTTAACTGTATATCTTTCTAAGAACTCAAAGCCCGCATACTCTGTGTGCTTTTCTGCATTTTCATAAACATTTTCATAAAGGAGTTCTTTTAAGCCCATTAAGTGATTTTTGCCGGGCACAGCATATATAAGATATCCGCCATTTTTCAGCACTCTTGCAGTTTCACTTTCTACCATAGGTGCAAAAATGTTGATTGCAAGGTCAAAGCACTCACTTGCAACAGGCATATTAAAACAACTACCCACTGCAAAGTTGCCTTTTTTATATTTTGCCGATGCAAAACGGACTGCTTCTTTAGAAATATCAAAACCAAATAAATCGTAGTTAGTTTTTAACTTTTCTAAAAACCCGTCATAATACCCTTCACCGCAACCAATATCTATAATAGATATTTTTTGACTATTAGTAAAATTTGAGTTAATTATATCAACTAATTTTTCTGCAAAGCAATCGTAGTTGCCACTTTCAAGAAATGCTCGACGAGATAAAACCATATCTTTTGAGTCGCCGGGGTTGTCAGAGTGTTTTTTGTTGACAGGTAACAAGTTTACATACCCTTGTTTTGCAATATCAAAGGAATGATTGTTTATGCAATAATAACTTTTTTCGTTTTTATTCAGTTGTTCTTTGCAAATTGGACAAATGAACATAGACAATCCCCCCTCAGTCGTTTTCTTTGAAAACGACAGCTCCCCCTCAAGGGGGGAGCCTATTTTCCAGCATTATTTAGCAACGATATTTACAAGTTTGCCTTTAACATAGATTTCTTTAATGATATTCTTACCTTGGAGTTCTGCTGCAACTTTTTCGTCTGCTTTTGCAAGTGCAATTGCATCACCCTGTTCGATATCAGCAGGAACATTGAGTTTTGCACGGATTTTACCATTAATCTGAACAACGATTTCAATTGTTTCGTCAACGCATTTTGCCTCATCATAAGTTGGCCATTCACCGTCAGCAGCAATCATTTTACCGAAACCACAAGTTTCCCACATTTCTTCTGTAACATGAGGAGCAAATGGGTTAACAAGGAGAAGAAGTGCTTTGAGTTCTGCACGGTTGATTGAACCCTTTGTGTAAATCGCATTAAGAAGTGTCATAAGTGCTGCAATTGCAGTATTGTATTTAAGAGCTTCAATATCTTCTGTTACTTTCTTGATTGTTTTGTGGAATGAAGAAGAAAGTTCTTTTGAGAAATCATCACCGTCGACAAGAATTTCTTGTAAATTCCAAATTCTATCAACAAATCTCTTACAGCCCTTAACTGAATTTTCTGACCAAGGAGCAGCCTGTTCGTAGTCACCCATAAAGAGTACATAAGTACGAAGAACATCGGCACCAAATACATCAACAACTTCGTTAGGGTCGATAACATTACCACGAGATTTACTCATCTTAACACCGTCAGGTCCTAAGATAAGACCCTGTGCAGTTCTCTTGGCATAAGGCTCAGCACAAGGTACTGCACCAATGTCATAAAGGAATTTGTGCCAGAAACGAGAATAGATAAGATGACGGGTAACATGCTCCATACCACCGTTGTACCAGTCAACAGGCATCCAGTAGTTAAGTTTATCCATATCAGCAAGACATTCGTCATTATGTGGGTCAATATATCTTAAGAAGTACCATGATGAACCTGCCCACTGTGGCATTGTGTCAGTTTCACGCTTTGCATCACTGCCACATTTTGGACACTTGCAATTTACATAAGACTCAATCTTTGCAAGAGGGCTTTCGCCATCTGTACCAGGTTCAAAGTTTTCAACTTCAGGAAGTCTTAATGGAAGTTCTTCATAAGGAACAGCAACCATACCGCATTTTTCACAATGAACGATTGGAATTGGTTCGCCCCAATAACGCTGACGGTTAAACGCCCAGTCTTTCATCTTGTACTGAATACCGCCCTCACCGATACCTTTTTCCTGTAAGAAATCAATCATTTTTGCAATTGATTCTTTCTTGTTATCAACACCATTAAGGAAATCAGAGTTAACCATCTCGCCGTCGCCTGCGTAAGCAGCTTCTTCAATATTGCCACCCTTGATAACTTCAATGATATCAATGCCGAATTTCTTTGCGAAATCGTAGTCACGGTCATCGTGTGCAGGAACAGCCATAATAGCACCTGTACCGTAACCCATCATAACATAGTCAGATATGTAAATTGGAATATCTTTACCATTAACAGGATTTTTTGCTGTAATGCCCGCAATCTTAACGCCTGTCTTGTCTTTTACAAGCTGTGTACGCTCAAACTCTGTTTTCTTTGCACATTCTGTTCTGTATGCAAGAATTTCGTCCATATTAGAAATCTTGTCAGCATACTTGTCAATGATTGGGTGTTCAGGTGCCATAACCATAAATGTAACACCGAAAAGAGTGTCAGGACGAGTTGTGTAAATTTTTAATTCTTCAGGGATTTCGTTAAGGTTGAAATTAACGAAAGCACCTCTTGACTTACCAATCCAGTTAACCTGCTGAAGTTTGATGTTTGGAAGATAATCAACATCATTTAATCCTTCAAGAAGCTTATCAGCATACTCTGTAATTCTTAAATACCAAACATCCTTTGACTTCTGAATAACATCACTGTGGCAAATATCACACTTACCACCCTGTGAGTCTTCATTTGAAAGAACAACCTTACAAGATGGGCAGTAGTTAACAAGAGTCTTGTCACGGAAGGCAAGTCCGTTTTCAAACATTTTAAGGAAAATCCACTGTGTCCATTTATAATATTTATCGTCAGTTGTATCAACTACTCTTGAATAGTCAAATGAAAAACCAACGCGTTTTAACTGACTTGTAAACTTTTCAATGTTCATATCAGTTACTTTTCTTGGGTGAATACCTGTTTTAATTGCATAGTTTTCTGTTGGAAGACCGTATGCGTCAAAACCGATTGGGAAAAGCACATTGTAGCCCTGAAGTCTTCTTTTTCTTGATACTACTTCAAGACCTGAATATGCTTTGATATGACCAACATGCATACCTGCACCTGATGGATATGGGAATTCAACAAGACCATAGAATTTTGGCTTATCGTCAATTTCCTGAGCCTCAAAAACTTTTGCTTCTTCCCATTTTGCCTGCCACTTTTGTTCGGCAGCCTTAAAATCGTAATTCATATATATAACCTTCTTTAATAAAGATATTTTTTACTTATTTATTCTGTAACTATTGAACTGATGTCATATTCAGTCGCATCTGCCCAAAGGTGCTCTAAACTATATGTTTCTCTTTGGTCAGGTGTGAAAAGATGAACAACAACCGTGCCATAGTCTAGGAGTATCCAGCCTGTTGATTTACCCTCAACATTTCTTGGTTCAACGCCTTGTTTTGTAAGTGTATCCTGAACTTCGTCAGACAAAGCACGAATATGAGTGCCTGATGTACCGGTTGCAATAACAAAGTAGTCTGCAACTGATGTAAGTTCAGTAATTTCAAGTGATTTTATATTAGTTGCTTTCTTACTGTCAAGTGTAGCAACAATGTTTTTCATAAGTTCTGTTCTATCCATTATTTAATAATCCTTTCTGCAAGGCAGTTGTATGCTTTTACTGTATCAATGTGAATAGGTCTGCATTTTCTTGCATTGTCTTCAATGGTAAATGATAGTCCACGAAGACAAGTTTTATCAAGACTTTCTTCTGCCATTGCTCTAACTTCAAGAATATCGGGGTATTCACGGTCTTCTGAAGTCAAATCCGCAACATAGATAATCTTTTCAAGTAGTGACATATCTTCTTTGCCTGTTGTGTGCCAACGGACTGCTGAAAGAATATCTTTATCAGTTACATTAAGTTTTTTTCGGAGATACACCTCACCTGCTATTGCGTGAAGTGTAACTGTAATATTCTTTTCACTTTCAGTAAGAGTTTGCCCGTCACTTTCAATCATTTCAAGCATTTGGTCAAGTGGTTCATATCTCATAATATCGTGAATAAGCCCCGCTGTGTATGCTTTTTCTGTGTTGTACCCAAACTTTTCTGCTAAATGCTTTGCTTGTTCGGCAACACATATTGAATGATACAATCTTTGCGGTGTTAAACGGGTTTTAAGAATTTCAAGAAATTCAGCGTTTCTTTCCGTATCCATACAATTTATGACTCTCCATATATTCAATGATTTCCGGGTCAACAATTCCGTAAATGCTCTTACCGTTTGTTATTCTATCACGGATTTCGCTTGAGCTTACCTCATAAGCATCTAAAAGTGAGATATGTATATTCTTACCGTCAAGTTTAGGCATATACACACCTAACTGCTCAAAAGCATAAGCACGAAGTTTTTGAATGTTCTCTGCATTATCGCGTGATGCAACACAAATAGTACACTTTTCTAAAAGTTCCTTATGCTTGTACCATTTGTGGAAAATAAGAAACATATCTGAACCGATAATAAGATATAAATCGTCATTTGGATATTTCTGCTTTAACTCGTTGACAGTAAAAATAGTGTAACTGTCTGTTGCTCGGTCCATTTCCATAGTGCTGATTTCAAACTTTGGATTATTGAATGCGATTTTACACATAGCAAGACGGTCACGATTATCTGCTAAATCATCACAACGCTTATGTGTTGGCACTTTGTTTGGAATGATAATAACTTTATCAAGCTCCAATTCCTCTGCCATTTTATTAACCATTCTTACATGTCCCTTATGTGGGGGATTGAATGTTCCGCCGAAAATACCTATTTTCATAATTATTTTCTTCCTTTTGCTTTTTTCTTCTCGTCTTTATGAAGTTCAGGGTTGTAACGGTAAAAAATCATACTGCCACCGATTACACCAACACAATCACTGTTTGTTGCTTCAGCTAACTTTTGTGCAATTTCTTTTGGTTTTTCAGGGCTTGTTTCTAAAAGCACTTTAATTTTAATAAGTTCGCGTGCTTTAAGTGCATCGTCAGTTTGTTTAATAAGGGCATCTGAAATTCCACCCTTACCAACTTGAAATAATGCTTGAAGTCCATTAGCCTGACCTCTCCAATATGCTCTTTCTTTACTTGTCATATTATTCTCCTAAATACTTCGGTAATTCTTCTACAAATTTTCTAAGTGCGTTACCACGGTGGCTTACTTTGTCTTTTTCTTCTGCTGAAAGTTCGCCGAAAGTTTTATCACCTACAAGGAATACAGGGTCATAACCAAAACCGCCGTTACCCTGTACTTCGTGTGCAATTACGCCCTCACAAGTGCCACGGACTGTAAAACTTCTGCCATCAGGGAAACAACAACATACACAACTTACAAATCGTGCAGTGCGTTCCTCGTTTGGTACATCTTTCATAAGTCCTAAAAGTTTTTCGTTGTTTTTAGCGTCATTTCCGTGCTCGCCACCAAAACGGGCTGAATAAACACCGGGTGCACCGTCAAGATAGTCAACCATAAGACCTGAATCGTCTGCCACACAGACCATCCCGCTTTCTTTACAACCGCTATCTGCCTTTAAGAATGCGTTTTCTTCAAATGTTGTACCTGTTTCTTCTACATCTGAAAGTTCAATACCCGCCATTTCGGCAGTAAGTACATTTATACCAAGTGGAGAGAGTATTCTCTGTAACTCCGCCTGTTTTTTCATATTATGAGTTGCGATTAAAAAGTCCAAAGAAACCCCTCTTTTTCTTTTCTTCTTTTTCTTCAGGTTGAGGCTCTACCTCTTCTTTCTGTTCATATCCTTCGTCATCTGTTTCGGAAGAATCTTCAACTGCTCCACCGTTTTCATTGGTGTTTTCTTCTTGTAAAAGATTTTCATTAACTTCTTCGTGTTCTTCTTTAATCTCTTCGCTAATTTCAAGTTGAATATCCTCCTCTTCTTTATAATCTATCTTATCAAACAAACCATCTGCAAAGGCTTCAGGTTTGAATGGCTGTAAGTCGTCAATCTGTTCACCGACACCGATAAACTTAACAGGTATGCCAAGTTCATTTTTGATTGCAAGTACCACGCCGCCACGAGCAGTACCATCAAGTTTTGTAAGCACAATACCTGTAATATCGGCAACGCTCTTAAACTCGCGAGCCTGATTAACTGCATTCTGACCTGTTGTTGCATCAAGCACTAAAAGCACTTCACGGTCAGAGTATGGAAGTTCACGGTCAATAACACGGTAAATCTTATTAAGCTCGTCCATAAGGTTTTTCTTATTGTGAAGACGACCGGCAGTATCGATAATGATAATTTCACTATCACGAGCCTTGGCAGCACTAATTGTGTCAAAAACTACTGCGGCAGGGTCTGCACCCTCTTTGTGCTTAACAATATCAACACCTGAACGGTCTGCCCAAATTTGCAACTGGTCAATTGCAGCAGCACGGAATGTATCAGCAGCACCAAGAATAACACTCTTGCCCTGTGCTTTATACATTGCTGCCATTTTGCCGATTGTTGTAGTTTTACCAACACCGTTTACACCGATTACAAGGATAACTGACGGAACTGTAATAAGTCCCATATCCTCGCCACCGTAAAGCATATCTGCAACGATTGTTTTAATCTGTTTGCGAATTGCCTCAGAGCCTTTTATTTTACCTTTTGAAACTTCTTCACGAAGTTTTTCTGTAATCTCAACAGCAGTGGTAACACCAACATCACCCATAACAAGAATTTCTTCAAGTTCTGTGTAAAGGTCGTCTGTTACCTCGTCAAAACTATCGAGCATATCGTCAATGGCCCCTGCCATTTTATTTCTTGTCTTTGTAAGACCAAAGTTGATTTTTTTGAAAATTCCCATAATGATTTTCCTTTATGCTTTTTTCGGGCGATTCGTGAATCGCCCCTACATTTACATTATTTATTATAACTTATAAAGTGCAAGATAAGTGAATTTAAGCGAGACCAAGTTTTCTTGCCATTTCGGCTGTTTGGAGTTCTAATATCTTTGATACGCCTTCTTCTTGCATTGTAACACCATAAAGCATATCTGCTTCTTCCATTGTACCGCGACGGTGAGTAATAAGAATAAACTGTGTATTCTTTGTCATTCGTCTTACATACTGAGCGTAACGAACAACATTGACATCGTCAAGGGCTGCCTCAACCTCGTCAAAAATTACGAATGGTGCAGGTGTAACTTTAAGAATTGCAAAGAGTAGTGCAATTGCTGAAAGTCCCTTTTCACCACCTGAAAGCAAGTTGATATTTTGAACATTTTTGCCCGGTGGCTGAACTTTGATTTCAATATCACATTCAAGAACATTCATTTCGTCTTCAAGAATAAGTTCTGCTTTACCGCCACCAAACAACTCTGCAAATGTTTCAGAAAATGCCACATTGATTTTTTGGAACTGTTCACGGAACTGAACACTCATATTTGTTGTAAGTTCGTCAATAAGTTTAATAAGTTCTTCTTTTGACTTTTCAACATCACCGATTTGCTCTGACATAAATTCATATCTTTCAGATACTTCTTTGTACTCGTCAATGGCAGAAACATTAACTGAACCAAGTCCGCGGATTTCGTTCTTGAGTGCTGAAAGTCGAGTTCTTGCTTCGCCAATATTTTCAATAACGATTTCAAGAGCAATTGCCTCACGACGAGTAAGTTGATATTCGTCATAAAGTTTAGAGTTGTATTCTTCAAACTCGTTAAGCATTGATGCCTTGCGTTCTTCAAGTCGTGCAAGTTCCCCGCTTACACGCTCACGCTCTGAACTCTTTTCTTTTTCAAGATTACGAAGGTCTGTATTTTCTTTTTCAAGATTTGTACGAGCGTCAAGTAAATCGTCAACATCAGTTTTTGCATAATCACATTTTTGACGAAGTTCTTCAGCAGATGCTCGTAAACTTTCAATATCTTTTGTAAGCCAAATGTTTTTATTCTTGAATGCTTCAATTTCTGTATCAAGTTCTTCAAGACGATTACTGTGTGAGCCTTTAAGAATGTTAAGTCGGCGAATATTATCGTCAGCAGACTGCATATCCTTTTCAAAACCTAACATTTCAAGACGGATTTGCTCTGCTTTCTGTGAAAGTTCTTCACGAACAACTGCAAGGCTTTCACGGTCGCCACTTACTGCTTCAAGGCTCTTTTCTTTCTCTGCAATTTCATTATTAAGTTTTTCAACTGTCTCGCGAGCGGTAATACTATCTGCGTTGATTTTTTCAATGCGTTCGTTAAGTATTCTTTCTTCTTCAATAAGTTCTTTAACGCCACCTGATGATGAGTCATACTCACTTTCTGCAAGTTTATATTCACCTTCAAGACGGATTTTTTCTTCGTTAGCAGAAAGAATATCGCCCTCAATACCATTAAGGTCAGCAACTGCAGATGATAAATCTTCACTGAGCATTTTTTCTTGTATTGCAAGGTTATTCTTCTTATCTTCAAGGTCTTTGACAGATGCACGAAGTTTGTCAATCTCGTTACTACGAGAAAGCATACCAACGCCCTGTGCCTTACTACCACCTGTCATTGAACCGCCTGCGTTAATAACTTGGCCATCAAGAGTTACAATTTTGAAACGGTTTTTATACTTCTTTGCAATGGTGATTGCAGAATCCATATCTTCACATACAACTGTTTTGCCAAGAAGATTTTCGATAATATCTTTGTATTTTTTTTCGGTTGTAACAAGGTCAGATGCGATACTTACAAAACCAAAACAATCGTCTAAATCTTTTTCGTCAAGACTGCGTGGTTTAATTGCGGTAAGTGGCAAGAATGTTGCACGACCGCCACGAGTTTCTTTAAGATATGCAATTGCTCGTTTTGCGTCATTTTCATTATCAACAATCACATTCTGTAATGCAATACCAAGAGCAGTTTCAACTGCAACTGAATATTTATCTTTAACATTGATAAGTTGTGAAAGTGGTCCGTGGATACCGTTCAATGCACCGCGTTTACTTTCTTTCATAACGCTACGAACTGAGCCCTGATAACCCTCCATATTCTTTTCAAGGTCATCAAGTACACGAATACGCTCGTTTTTACGCTCTATTTCAGTATCAAGAGCCTGAATTTCTGCCTTGATTTTTTCGCTTTTCTGGGTTCTTGTCTCAACTTTAATGCGATAACCCTCAACCGCGTTTTTGAAACCATCAATTTTTTCGTTGCATTCATCCAACGCTTTTTGTGCGTTGTTTTTCTTTTCTTCTAACGCTAAAACTGTATCACGACGATTGCCCAAAAGGTCATCAATAGCAGTAATTCTTGTTTTGATTTCTTCAATTTGCGAACTTGCAGTTTCGCTGATAACACGATTATCTGCAAGAGTTACTGTAAGAAGTGAAATCTCTTTTGAAAGTTCTGCTGCAATAGTTGCGAACTCGTTATTTTCAACCTGCAACTTTTCAATTTCACCGATTTGTGCTTCTAACTTTTTATTTGCTTCTTCGAGTCCTGCCTGTGCTTTTGCCTTTTGTTCTTCAGTTTCAAGGATTTGAGCATCAATATCAGTTTCGTCTGCGTTTGCAGTAAGTTTGTCTTTTTCTAATCTTTCAATAGACTCGTTATTATGTGCAATTGAGTTTTCGTAAACTTTTGCCTGTGCTTCAAGTTCACTTGCCTGTTCTTCAAAATGAGAAGTTGAACCACGAATTTCTTCAATCTTAACATTGATTTCGTGAGTTTTCTCAATAATATCGTTCATTTTCTGCTCAATTTCTTCAAGCTGTTTCTGAGCATCTTTATACTGAACAGATGCAATATCAATTTTTCTGTCTTGCTCTTTTAATTTTTCCTGAGTCTTTTCAATGTTATGTAACCAAATGCCGATTTCAAGATTTTTTCTTTCTTCGGCAAGTACTAAAAACTTCTGTGCTTTTTCACTTTGAGTTTTAAGCGGTCCTACTCGGGATTCAAGTTCAGTTAAAATGTCACGAAGACGAACAAGATTTTCTTCGGCTTGTCCGAGGCGTTTAAGAGCATCATTTCTTCTGTAACGGAAATGTGAAATACCTGCTGCTTCTTCAAACATTTCACGGCGTTCACCTGATTTTGAAGAAATAAGTTCAGCAATTTTACCTTGGCTGACCATTGAATAACCGTCACGGCCAAGACCTGTATCCATAAACAACTCGTTAATATCACGAAGTCTTACATTTTCACCGTTGATTTTATACTCACTATCTCCACTTCTGTAAAAGCGACGAGTAATATTAACTTCGTCTTTATCGCAGTTAAGTGTGCGGTCAGCGTTATCAAGACAAAGTGTTACCTCCGCAAAGCCTGTTGCCTTGCGAAGTTTTGTACCGCTGAAAATAACATCTTCCATCTTTGAGCCACGAAGACTCTTTGTTGACTGTTCACCAAGTACCCAACGAACAGCATCAGAAATATTACTTTTACCACTACCGTTAGGGCCAACAACACCTGTTATTCCCTTATTAAATTGAAGTACTGTTTTATCGGGACAAGACTTAAATCCCTGCATTGTAATTGACTTTAATATCATGTTATTTCTGCTACCTCAATCTGAAACTCTTCTAAATTTTCTTTACCCTTTATTATACAATGAAATCCTTGATTTTTCAATGCTTTTTCGTTTCTTTTCTGCTGTCCTTTTGCCTTACTTAACACTTTTTTGTTCACATAAATCGCATATTCAAGATTTTTGTCTTTTTTGCTTAATTTTTCAAGGATTTTTTGCAAGTATATATGTCCCTCACAAAGCTCGCGGAATGCAGGATGATAAGCACCGCCCACCATATCGCTTTCAACAGTTTCACTACTGTGAAGACCTAATTTTATTACTCTTATGTTTTCATTTTCAAAAATCTGTAAAAGTTTTGCACAGAATGGTGCAGTTTCTTCTGCAGTTGGTGCTATGTATTCACCTTTTTCTTGAAGAAATCCCAAATGAGTATTTTTAAGTACTACTGTAGGGTAAACTCGCACCGTATCAGGCTGTAATTTTATAATTTCACGGGCAGTATATTCATCTTTTGTGAAATCACTTTTATAAAGACCTGTCATCATTTGAAGGCCTAACTCAAAACCGTATTCTCTTATAAGTTTTGATGCATTTCGCACATCTTCTGCTGTGTGTCCTCTACGATTTGCAAGTAAAACATCATCACACATGCTTTGTGCACCTAATTCAATAGCAGTTACGCCATAGTTTTTGAGCGTTTCAAGTATGCTTTCATCAATACAATCGGGGCGAGTTGATACCCTTATTCCCTTAAAATTATAAATATCTAAAAAATGCTTTGCGGCGGTTAAAAGAGAAAGCATATAATCCCTTTCAATCGCCGTAAAACTACCACCAAAGAACGCAATTTCAGTATTCTTCGGGTCAACATTATATTCAATTGCAACTTTTACCGCATTTTCAACATCCAAAGGTGTTGCGGGAACTGTTTGTCCGCTGATTGCCCTTTGATTACAAAAGCTACAATCATTAGGGCACCCTTTATGAGGCACAAAAATGCTTATATTGCTATGGCTCATAATCCCATTAACTCCAATGCAGATTTTGCCGCTTGTTGCTCTGCTTTTTTCTTACTACTGCCAATACCTCTGCCGATTACATTACTGTTCATATGAATTTCAACAACAAACTCTTTGTTATGGTCAGGGCCACTTTCACCAACTACAACATACTCAAATTTTTCGGTTGGATTTTGTTGCAAAACCTCTTGCAAAGTGCTTTTGTAATCTTTGAAAACAGGCTTTGTTTCTGTTGCAACCTCAATAAATGGTAACACAAATTTTTTAGCACATTCTATTCCACCATCAAGATAAATAGCTGCAATAAGTGCCTCAAAAGCGTCAGAAACTACTGACGGACGCTGTCTGCCACCTGTATTTTCTTCACCTTTGCCCAACAAAATCATATCGCCAAGTCCGATTTCGCCGGCAAACCCAAAAAGAGTTTTTTCACAAACTGCATAAGCACGCTTTTTAGTAAGCTCACCCTCTTTTTTATCACGATAATGCTCAAAAAGATACTCGGCAGTTATAAAACCTAACACAGAGTCGCCTAAAAATTCAAGACGCTCGTTGTCAAGCCCTGTGCCTTTTTCGTTGGCATAAGATGAGTGTGTCAACGCTCTTGCCAACAAGTTTTTATTCTTAAATTCATATCCGATTCTTTTTTCAAAATCAGTCATTTTTAATTATTTCCCTTTCTAATTTTGAAATAAACTTAATAACATTTAATTAAGTTTGAAAGAAAATTGTTCACAGTGCCATTTTAAGTGAGTGGTGCTGTACAAAATAGTACCGCCCCGAACAAAAAAATGGTGCTGTGGGCAATTTTACTCAAACTTTTTCAACGAGTTCATTCCGCGTTCAGCTAACTTCATATATCGCTCTTGTTTGTCTCTGATTTTTTCGGGTAGTGGCGGTAATACACCGAAATTTGCACCCATTGGTTGAAAGTTCTTCACACTCTCATCACTTATGTAGCGTGAAAGTGCACCTATCATTGTATCTTCAGGTAATATTACCGTTTCTTCACCTTTAAGTCTTTTAGAGAGGTTTATTCCTGCCATAAGACCACTTGCAGCAGATTCCATATACCCCTCAACACCTGTAATTTGTCCGCCGAAGAAAATATACGGATTGCTACGCAAACTGAAATCCCCATTAAGAAGTCGCGGAGAATCAATAAATGTATTTCTGTGCATTACACCAAAGCGGAGAAACTCTGCATTTTTAAGTGCAGGAAACATACTGAAAACTCGTTTTTGTTCTGGGAATTTCAAGTTTGTCTGAAATCCCACAAGATTATACATTGTACCGTCTTTATTCTCTTTACGGAGTTGAAGATTTGCCCAAGGTCTGTGACCTGTGCGTGGGTCAGTAAGTCCTACGGGTTTAAGCGGACCATATCGCATTGTATCTTTACCGCGAGAAGCCAACACTTCAATAGGCATACAACCCTCATAAACATCTTTGCGTTTATCAAAAGAGTGCGTTTCAGCACTTTCGGCATTGATAATTGCTTCATAAAAGGCTTCATACTCTGCCTTGTTCATAGGGCAGTTGATATAATCTGCGTCACCGCCACGGTCATAGCGTGACTGTGTAAAAGCACATTCCATATCAATACTATCAGCACTTACAATAGGTGCTGCTGCATCGAAAAACGAGAGTCCATTACCACACATTTTACGGATTGTTTCAGAAAGAGCGTCACTCGCCAATGGTCCTGCACAGATTACAGTACCGTCATATCCCTGTGGTAATTCTGTGACTTCTTTTTCGATTACAGTTATATTTTTATCACTACGGATTTTTTCAGTAATGATTTTTGAAAACTCATAACGGTCAACAGCTAACGCTCCACCTGCTTCGACTTTACATTCATAAGCAGTTTCAACACAAATTGAACCTAAATATGCCATTTCGTGTTTAAGGAGTCCCGCAGCAGAGTTAAGACGCTCGGCTTTTAATGAGTTTGAGCATACAAGTTCGGCAAGAGTATCTAATTTATGGGCAGGTGATTTTTTATGTGGTTTCATTTCAAATAAATCCACTTTTATACCGTTGCGTGACAGTGCTTTTGCACACTCAACACCTGCAAGCCCACCACCGATTACTGCGACTTTCATTCTTCTTTTGCCTTTCTTTTACGCTCTGCTTTCTTTTCAAAACCGCAACCCTCGTTAAGACATGAGAGCATTCCACCCTTTTTCTTAAAGAGGTATTTGCCACATTGTGGGCAAGTTTCGTCAGTTGGTTTATCCCAAGTCATAAAGTTACATTCAGGGTAGTTTCCGCAACCGTAGAAAGCGTAACCTTTTTTGGTTTTCTTTTCAATTACCTTGCCACCACAAACAGGGCAAGTTGCCTTTGTTTCAAGAACAAGAGGTTTTGTATTTTTACATTCAGGGTAACCCGGACAAGCAAGGAATTTGCCAAAACGACTTGATTTAATAATCATATTTCTTCCGCACTTATCACACTTAATGTCGGTTTCATCTTCTTTAAGACGGATTTTTTGGCCCTTCATATCAACTTTTGCCTTTGCAAGAGTTGCCTCAAAGTCGCCATAGAAATCGTGAAGCATCTGAATATAATCAGTTTTACCGCTTTCAACATCGTCAAGCTGTGCTTCCATACCCGCAGTAAACTTAACATTTACGATTTTAGGGAATTTCTCTTTAAGAAGATTTGTTGTAGCCTCACCAAGTTCAGTTGGTTTAATCTGTTTCTGCTCACGCACAACATACTCACGCTGTGTAATAGTTGAAAGAATTGATGCGTAAGTAGATGGACGACCTACACCTGTTTCTTCAAGAGTTTTAATAAGTGATGCTTCTGTATAGCGTGCAGGTGGTTGTGTAAAGTGCTGATTACCGCTGAGTTCTTTAAGTTTAAGAGCGTCACCCTCATTGATTTTAGGGAGTTTACCCTCGTCTTCTTCATCTTCATCAGTACCTGCAACATAAAGACAAGTATAACCGTCAAAGCGTACTGAATAGCCACTTGCGTTGAACACTACATATTTGCCCTGTGCTTTATCAGATTCATTTGCACCGTGGATTTCTGCTTTAACTGTATCTTGAACACAGTTTGCCATAAGAGATGCCATAAAGCGTTTCCAGATAAGGCTATAGACTTTATATTGCTCTGTTGTAAGGCTCTGTTTTGCCTTTTCAGGAGTTAAATCCATCATTGTAGGACGGATTGCTTCGTGACCGTCTTGTGCATTTGCTTTTGTCTTGTAATATCTTGGTTTTTCAGGAAGATACTCTGCACCAAATGTGTTTCTGATAAAGTCATTACCCGCTGCTCGTGCTTCTTCTGAAATGCGAAGAGAGTCAGTTCTCATATAAGTGATAAGACCAACTGCACCGATGCCCTGAATTTCAACACCTTCGTAAAGTTCCTGTGCAACTTTCATTGTTTTCTTTGCCTGGAAGTTGAGTTTACGAGATGCTTCTTGCTGAAGTGTTGATGTTGTGAAAGGAGGTGCTGGCTGACGATTACGAACACCTTTTTTAACTGAAACTGCTGTGTATTCAGCGTTGTGGAGTCGAGCAAGATACATATCGCTTTGCTCTTTGTTTGTAATCTTAACTTTGCCTGTTTCGTCACCTACAAATGTTGCGTTAAACGCTTTTCTTGATGATGGGGCTAACATTTTAGCATCAAGAGTCCAATACTCTTCAGGCACAAATGCACAGATTTCATTTTCACGGTCAACAACAAGACGAACTGCAACTGACTGAACTCGTCCTGCAGATAATCCACGGCGGATTTTCTGTGAAATAAAGGGACTAAGCATATAGCCCACAAGTCTGTCAAGAATTCTTCTTGCTTGCTGAGCGTTTACAAGGTCAATATCAATTTTTTCGATATTTTCGATACCTTTTGTAACGCTGTTTTTATTGATTTCGTTAAATTTAACTCTGTTAAAATCATTCAAATCAAGGTCTAAAAGTGTTGCCAAGTGCCATGAAATAGCTTCTCCCTCACGGTCAGGGTCGGCTGCAAGAATAACTGCTTCTGATTTGTCGGCAAGTTCTTTTAACTCTTTTACAAGTTTTTCTTTGCCCTTGATTACCATATATTTTGGAGCAAAATCATTCTTAACATCAACGCTGAGTTTAGCCGCGGGCAAATCGCGTACATGACCTTTTGAAGAAACAACTTTATAGTCACTTCCAAGGTATTTTTGAATACTTTTTGCTTTTGATGGAGATTCGACAATAACAAGTTTTGACATATATCATCATCCTAAAATCATAGATTTTTGTTTTAATTTATTTTATATCGTCTGCCACTCATCTGAGTAACAAGACCATAAATTTCAAGTTCTGTAATTGCAGATAAGATTTTATCTGTTGAAAGATTGCAACCCATTGTAATTTCATCTATGTGAACGGGTTCTGCACCTATAAAATCATAAACTTTTAATGCATTCTCGGTTAAATATGACGGTGCAGGCTTTTTAACAAGTTTTTGAGGCTGTGACTTTTGATTTTCTTCTTTAACCACAGTTTTTTCTGCTTGCTTTTCTTCAAGATATTTTTGTGTACGCCTTATAATCTCGTCATCAGGGAATCTTTCTTTAATATTCAGTTTATCATAAAACTTATAACAATATTCCTCTAAAATATCGTTAGGAGAAAATACTGCTCTCGCCCCATTACGAATAAGATTATTTGTGCCTAAAAATGAGGAACTTACCAAGTCACCAGGCACTGCAAAAACATCTCTGCCTTGTTCACTTGCAAGACGGGCTGTAATAAGTGAGCCACTACGCTCGCCTGCTTCAACCACAACTGTTCCGAGAGTAAGGCCCGAAATAATACGGTTACGAAGTGGAAATGTTGTTCGGCTTGCAGGTGTGAATGGAGGAAACTCTGTAACCAATGCACCATTTTTTGTAATCTGTTGACGCAAGTCTTCGTTATCCATTAAATACTTTGTACCAAGACCGCAACCAAGTACACAGATTGTTTTACCCTTTTCATCAAGTGCACCTCTGTGAGCGGCACTATCAATACCCAACGCACCACCTGAAACAATAGTAAAGCCTACACTTGCCATTGCAGATGATAAGGCACGGGCAACTGACACACCATAGTCAGATGCTTTTCTTGCCCCTACAACTGAAACTGACAACTCACTTGTAAGTGTAGTTTCATCACCGTCAACAAACAAAACGAGAGGCAAATCTTGTAATGTAAGCAAGTTAGGTGGGTAATATTCACTTGACGGTGTTACGATTTTCCAACCATTTTCTTTTGAAACTCTTAAAATCTCCTCCGCTTTTTCGATGGGGAAGCTTTTAAGCTTTTCAATGCGTTTTTTCGTTAGTACATTAAGTTTGAACAGTTCATTAAAAGTTGTACCGTAAATCTCATAAGGATTCCATTCGTAATATGAAACCAAATCAAGACAAGATGCACCCGCACCTAAGCCACAGGACAACCAAACCCAATATAAGTCGTAGTTCATTTTACCAATTCCCACATTGTTATTGATGCAGCTGCAGCAGCGTTAAGGGATTCTGCCCTACCCTGCATTTTTATTGTGATTTTCTTGTCACAAACATCAATAATTTCCTTTGACACACCATTACCCTCATTACCGATAACACAAAGTGCACCTTTCCCAAAATCCGTTTTTGTAATATCTTCGGCATCACGGTCAGGAACGGTTGCAAAACTCATAATACCCACATTTTTACAAAGTGCGATTTCATCTTCAAGATTTTTACACACTTTAACGGGCAAACGGAACAACGCCCCCATTGACGCACGAAGTGCTTTTGGATTATAAATATCACATCCACCACAAATAACCATACCGTCAATACCGAATGCTTCAGCAGTACGGGAAATTGCACCTAAATTGTCAGGATTCTGAATAGTATCAAGAGCAATATATCTTCTGCCACTCTCATATTCAAAATTGTTTGAACGCATTTTCACAGCACACACAACGCCTTGCGGGGTTACTGTGTCACTTATACTTTTAAGTACATCTTCACTTACAAAATAAAAATCACTACAAGCATTTTTGAGTTCATTTATACTGTCAGCATACTTTTCAGCACAAGTTTCAGTACAGAAAACAGATGTTATTTCGCACCCGCTTTTTACTGCATCACAACAAAGCCTTACGCCCTCAAGCACGAAAAGCCCACTGTTTTTACGGTCTTTTGAAGATGTCAAAAGAGCCTTGATTTCTTTAATTTTCGGGTTATTTTTAGCGGTTATAACAAAATCTTTCATAATTCAAAAAACGGAAAAACCACGCGCGAGGGAAATCCTCATGCGTGGTTAAATTCTTATTTAAGAGCTTCTTTAGCTTTTTCTGTAAGAGCTGTGAATGCTGCAGGGTCTGCAATAGCAATTTCTGAAAGCATTTTTCTGTTAAGGTCAATACCAGCTTTTTTAAGGCCATTGATGAATGTTGAGTAGTTCATACCATTCATTTTGCAAGCAGCTGAAATTCTTGTAATCCAGAGTTTTCTGAAATCGCGTTTCTTCTGCTTTCTGCCGATGTAAGCATAGTTACCGCTCTTCATAACTGCCTGTTTAGCTGTTCTGAAAAGTTTGCTCTTTGAACCATAGTAACCCTTAGCGAGTTTTAATACTTTATTTCTTCTTTTGCGAGTCATCATCGCACCTTTAACACGTGCCATTTCTCTTTACCTCCGATAGTGTACTTTCGTTTAATCTGCGCTTATGCGCTCTTCTTTTTATTTGTAAGGAATAAGACGCTTAATCTGTGCTGTATTTGTCTTATCAGCAACAGCGTTCTTGCGAAGTCCTCTTTTTCTCTTTGTGCTCTTCTTTGTTAAGATGTGAGACTTGTTAGCGTGTGCTCTGATTGGCTTGCCGTTCTTTGAAAGCTTAAATCTTTTTTTAGCTCCGCTATGTGTTTTAATCTTTGGCATAATAATATCCTCCTAATTTGATATAGATTTACTACCTTATTTTACACCTTTTGGTGACAAGAACATAAGCATTTGACGACCTTCAAGTTTAGCAGGTTTGTCAACATTGCCGAGTTCTTCAACTGCAACTGCAAAACGCTCCATAATACCGTTACCCAAATGTGCGTGAGCCATTTCACGACCTCTAAAACGGATTGAAACCTTAACTTTGTTGCCTGCCTTTAAGAACTTAAGGGCATGATTTACCTTTGTATCAAAGTCATGAGTATCAATGTTTACAGAAAGACGAATTTCTTTAGTTTCAATAACTTTCTGATTTTTCTTTGCTTCTTTTTCTTTCTTTGCCTTGTCAAAACGATACTTACCATAGTCCATAATCTTACAAACTGGTGGTTGAGCGTTAGGGGCAATTTTTACAAGGTCAAGACTGCGTTTTTCAGCTTCTTTGTAAGCGTCTTTAGCAGACATAATTCCAAGTTGTTCACCGTCATCGGTAATAACTCTGACCTCTTTGTCGCGGATTTCTTCATTGATTTGCAATTCTTTGGTACTGATAAATAAACACCTCTTTAAGCCCGTAGGCGAATTAAAAATGCGAACAGAAATTCTGCCCGCACCAATACAAATCAAACTTAAAAACTAAGTATTGACCAGCCAACTTAAAGTCAGTCAGGTGAGAACAAAAATCTGTTCTGCTTTATTTTGCTCTGTTATTATAACACAAAAATATAGTTTGTCAACAATATTTTGAAAAAATTATCCCGACAAATTAGAGTTTGTCGGGATGTTAAAGAATAAAGAATAGTGAATAAAGAATAAAGTCGGAACTGCGTTGCGATTATAAAATCCCCCCTCAGTCGCTTCGCGACAGCTCCCCCTCAAGGGTGGAGCCCAATATAGCCTTCCCCCTACGAGGGGAAGGTGGCACGAACGAAGTGAGTGACGGAAGGGGGGCAAAGATTTCGACAAACTCAAACTTATCAAACAAAATTGGGACGCTGTTGGTAATTTCAGCATCCCTTAAAATCTAATATATTTATTTTACTTTTGTAAGAACAAGACCATCTGTTTGAAGATAAAGTTTACCGTCTTCTATTTTATAATCAGTAATAAATTCAGCTGATGTTCCTTCTTCAATAAATGTGAATTCGCCTCGGTTGATTTGCCAAGTACCTTTTCCGCCCTCTTCTTCGTTGTAATCGTCAACAATGTACTCTAAATCTTCTTCAAGCCATTGAGTTTTACAATCTTCAAAAGATTTATAACCTGCAGCGATTACATCTTCTTCAGTAACTTCATATTCTTCAAAATACTCGTCATAAGTCTTTAATAAAGCTGTTTTTGTTGTTTCGCGGTCCATATACCAACGGTATTCACCTTCAGTAAACTCAAGGAATTCAGTAAGCTCAACATCAACGCCTTCTTCATATTCAACATCATAAGTATAAGCCCAAGTACCAAGCAATTTCTTTTCAGCGTTTCCGTCAACAATAGCAAGAACTGCTACTACCAAAACAACACCGACAATTGTTCCTATAAGTCTTTTAACATCAAATTTTTTCATTTTTCCATACCCCTTTTTGTTTCCTATAAAACCTTTTGGTCTTATAGTATCAATATAACACAAAAATATTTGTTTTTCAAGTATTCATGCTATATTTTAATGTTATTTTACGACTACATATCCTGTAATACTTTCTATTTTATAACCTCTAGAATCAAAATTCTTTGCATGCTTATGCACACAAATACTTGTTGCAGTAACAGTACCATATCCACTACTATCTAATTGGAAATAATCAGATTGAACCTTCATTGTTGTAGAATTATCAAACACGGTATCGTAATCAAAAGTTATTGATAATTGTATAAAAACATTTTCAAAAACATAGTCTTTATTTCCATGAGTTGTACCGTCAAAAGTAATCGTATAATAACCAGGTTCTGGTGTATGTTGATAAATTGTATGACGAACATCAAAATCTAAGTATTCATCATAATTATCTAGCGTTATAGCTATTCGTTCGCCACTATTATCATTTTCTGACTCACTACTATTGCTTGAGAAAAGTGGTTTACCTTCTACAGCACTTATCATTAGTATCGCAACCAATATACAGAACAATAATGCTCCTAAACAAAAGAAGGTGTCCTTTTTACTCCACCCTATAGGACTTTTAATTTCTTTTTCCTTCTGCACATTTTCTTTTTCATTTATTTCAACTTTAAAATTTTCTTTTTTACCCATTTTTGTTATATTGGAGTAAACATCTTCCATAAAGCCATCTTTATTTGAAAAAAATTGCTCTACGGGATAGCCACAATGCGGGCAAGACTTTGCCTTATTTGATATTTCTTTGCCACACTCTTCACACTTGACAAGTGCCATAATACCACCTCACACACATTCATAGAACTTATCAGTTCTACACAATGAATATATCACAAAATTATGGTAAAGTCAATAGTACTGATAAGTATTAAGGAGTGAGCGATTTGTATTTTCAAAGATTAAAAGATTTACGCGAAGATAAAGATATGAAGCAAGTGCAGATTGCAGAACTTCTCCACATTCAACAAACGGTTTATTCTCGATATGAACGAGGTGTGCAAAATATACCTCTTGAACATTTACTTTTTCTCGCAGATTACTATAATGTATCAACAGATTTTATTTTAGGCAGAACAGATAATCCAAAAGTAAATAAATAGATTAACGGGACACAAATTGTGTCCCGTTTCATTTTGCACTTTGCATTCTGCATTTTGAATTCTGCATTAAAAAGACGGTCAAAAAATTGACCGTCTTTTTCTGTTATTCTTCTCTTTTCTTAATTACAACGCCTGCGGTGATTGCTGTGCCGGCAAGAACTGCTAACGCGGTAATTACTGTTGAAATGCTACGATTTGTTTTTGGAATGTCGCCTTCAACATTTTCTGTTTTATTTTCACTTTCACCACTTGTTGATTCTGTTGTACTTTCAGTAGTTGATTCTGTTGTTTCTTCGTCAGGTACAGTTGTGCTTTCTGTTATCACTTCGTCAGGCACAACATCTGCGACCTGTGAAAGATAGCTGAACTGTGTCATTTGCTCATCTGTCATAGGTGTAAAACAGAACACATTTGTTGTATATGTAAGCTGAGTATTAAGAAGTGAATATGTAATCTGCACTTCAAATGGAATCTCTGCATTTTCAAAATCGTTATTTGTTGCATTGATATTTACAACTTTACCTTTAGGGATAGTAAGACCTTGTGAATACTCAAAATCGATATCTGCACCAACTGATTCGATTGACCAGATTACAACATCAGCCTCAACAGACATATTTTTGATTACAAGTGCAGTATCATTTGTTGAATGATAGCCTGAACTTGTATTGTCAAAACGAGCATAAAGAATTTCGCCATTATTCTGTGACATATTAAACTGTGGGTATTCCTTGCTTGAATACACATTCTCAATATCTCCCCACAAGAAATCGTGCACAAGATTTTTTGAGTATTCGTCGTGCATAATCATACCGTGACCCTGATTTCTTACATACCAAGTACTGTCAGGTAAAAATCCCGTTGAAGCATCAATATCAAATTCAGGTGAAATATGGTAATGGTCCGGATTATTGCATACAGTATTTGCCTGAACATAATCACTTGGGAATTTTTCACCGGCAAGGGCACAATATGAACCTGATGAAAGATATGTATCAATAAGAATATCCGAATTATATTTACCGTTTATTGAATCATAACCGCTACCGCAAACATATCCTATTTTCATACCGCTTGATTTAAGGTCTGCAAGCTTGTTTGCAAGGTTTAACTCATCATTATTAACATCATTATGGAATTTAACTGTATCGTTATAAAGTTTTCCGTTTGCTTCTTCAGTAAGCCCTACATATTGAAGTGCATCTTCAAAATAATTGTAAGGAACAAAATCCCATAAAGAAGGAATAAGCACAATACCTTCAAGCAAATCAGTGTTTACTAACGCACTGTTTACAATTTCAACAAGTGCTTCATCAAGCAAGAGAAGCTGTAATAACCATTCCCAGTCTTGCTCATATTCAAATCCGTGTTCAACAAATCTAATAACATCTTCAAGATTTACATCTACATATTCACCTGTAAAGAAAGAGCCAACCGCAGATGTGCCCAATGTTGCAGGGTCACCAAAAATTGCTCGTCTTACATCACCTTTATGTCCGTAATAATAAAGATAACTTGTACCATACTGACCACCGTGACTTAATCCGTAAAGGTCAACTTGTTCTGCACCTGTAATTGCTTTAACTTCCTGTATGTATGCATCAAGGTCAGCAGCAGAATCTACTTGGCTTTGACGCCAGTCCTGAGTAAAGCCGAAAACATTTTCAGCACCCACTTCTTCTATTGCCATATCTGCAACTACTCTTTCAGGAATATATTCTTCCATACCATTTTCAATAAGAGTTGACGCACGAGTATTAGCCGCACCGCTTGGATAAGGCACAAGATTGTTTTTTGATGTTCCGTTAGGATACATCTCAAGCGGTTCAAAATACTCTTGCAAAACATCAACAATTGCTTCGCCAAGGTCACTTTGATTAAGAGTTACATCAGCAAGCAACTCTGCTATATCTGCACCAAGGTTATCAAAATTCAATGGCCATGCAAGTTGAACATTACCATTTTCATCTACAATTGGTTCACCGTTTTCATCTGCATAAGCAAGATTTGGACCTGAATAACCTTGCAAGATTACAACGGGTACTTTTTCTTCTGTCTCTGCATAAACCCCCATTGATACTGCAGAGATAGTTATAAGAACTGCGAGAACAACTGATAAAATCTTTTTCATAACAATTCCCCTTTAAGAAAAAATCTTATACCAATATTTTACACCCGAAAAAAGTAAAAAGCAACAAAACAGCGACGCTCAAAACGAGTGTCGCTGTAAAAATTTTTATGCTATTTTTGTGAAATGTTACAATTATTTAGCTTATTCTTTAACTTCCCAACCAAAATTGTATGTAAGTGAAGATGTGCAAGGGAACTCAACAACTACTGTGCCATATTCAGCTAATGCACCTGTAAATGTTACATTTGCAGTAATAACCATATTCTTTTCATAAGTTGCATAAGTCATTTGGTCGTTAACTGCGTTAAAGCCTGCCATAATCTTGCAAGGTGCAAAAGCAATATCAAAAGAATTTACGGTCATATAATCTTTTGCAACATCAAAATGCTTTAAGATTGCATCTTTTTCACGAATTGAGAATGCTTTTGTAACGCTTGCCTCTTCAGGTTTAACCATAATGCAGATTGTTCTGTAAATTTCTGACGGTACGAAAATATATTCGCCATCTTCATCTTCTGCGTTGTTGCCTTTTTCATCAAGGTCGTGAACTAATGTAGGAACAACTGATGTGTAAATAGGGTAAGTAACAACACCTGTTTTTGCATCTGTTTCTGTGTAAAGGTCTGTAAGTGCAAGTGTACTTGCAGATTTCTCACCAAGAGGATAAATGATATTTGTTAAATCTTCATTGAAATCAGTTGCAACAAGGTCATCCTCGTCGCCTTCTTTAACCTGATATTTTTCTTCGTTTGAAATGTTCATAAGGTAGCCACCAATGTCTTTGAGTGCCATATCTGCATAAAGACGGAATGCTGCACGAAGTTCCGGTTGATTATCAAGAAGATTGCCTTCAGTATCTCTGAAGAACACTTTTACATTATCATAAGTAGTTTCTCCATTTTCGTCCTTACCTTCGCTACCGCCGTGGTTAATCCAGAAATTTTCACTATATGAAACTCTTGCGACGCCTGTTGTTTTGATTTCATTGATTTTTGTGTTAAAGTAATCGAGAATACCCTGCTGATTACCTGTAAACTGTGCCCATTCTTCGTCTGAAACAAGTGCAAGAATGTCTTTGAAATACTCTTCTCCGCCAAACTTTGAAACAAGTTCGTAATATGAAATTTTTACAATTTTATCATCAGTTTTTGAGTTTGTATTCTCAAAAAGAGTAGCAAGTTTATCTGCAGGTAAAACTTTTTTCAGTTCCCCATAAGTAAACTCAAAATTAACATCCTGCAAGTCAGTTTTAACAGTTACAGCAGTTGGTCTTGTAACCTCTGAGCCACAACCTGCAAAAGCAGTTACCATCATAACAACCACTAAAGCAAGGCTTAAAATTCTCATAACATTCTTTTTCATTATATATTTTCCCCTTTCGGTGAATTATACATTTTTAATATTGGTCTTTAAGACCTTGTTCATCAAACAAGAACACGGTTTCAAGAACAATTTTAAGTACATCTTCAATAGTTTTCATTTCAAGCATATTAACCTTATCAAGACGAGTGTGGTAATATCTTGCAGGGGCAGGGTCCATACTTGTAAATGCTACTGATTTAATACCGCCCTGTTGCATTGCTGCTGCGTCAGTTGAGCCGAGAGGTGTAGTTGTAAACTTAACAATAACGCCTGCATTTTCTGATGCTTTTTTCATCAACGCACAAGCAGATTTATCAAGTTTTACTGTTGCTGTCATATCTTTTGTAACAATACCCATAAACTCGTAATCGCGAAGTGTATCAAGTGCTACAAAAACAGTTTCAACACCGTCATTTTTATATTCGTCACCGTGCAACTCTGCAAACGCTTTTGAGCCACGAAGTCCCTCTTCTTCAGCACCCATTGAAACTGCAATAACCTCAGTATTTTCAAAACTGATATTGTTATTTTTAAGGTAAAGAAGAACTGCCATTGATGTAAACACGCCTGTTAAGTCGTCATTTGCACCGTCAACTACTAATTTCCAATTGACAAAGAAGATTACTGATGCCAAGAAGGGCACTACAATCGCCTGTAACACGATTAACACAACATTGGCACTACTGTTGTCTATAAACACACCAACAATGCCTACAACAAGAGTTAAGAGAAGTCCTAAAACTGCACCGGCAACAACTGTTGTAACCAATTTAGGCCCACCCATATATGTATAACGCCATTCATAAGCAGAGTCAATGTGACCGCCTATTATAATTCTTCTTTTCACTTCACCTTTTGCCTTGATTTTACAAATTACATTACTTGACTCCTCTTTTTTGAAGAATGGGTCAAGTACTTTTTTATAAAGCAAGAACTCACCAACAAGGAAGAATATTGAAATTACGCAAAGCACGATTGATGCAATATGAAAAGCATTTGCAAGTTCAGGAACCGCACCTGTAAACGCTATAATCCCTAAAACTGCTGCGATTAAAGCGAGAACACCGTCAATTGTAACCCAACTCATAAATGCTTTTGGGCTTAATGTGAAGTTTTCTCTTGTAACTTCATCAGCAATAGGTGCCATTACTTTTTCAACATAATCCTGAGCCTTTTTTTCACCCTCGAAACCAGCCGGACGAGGGCCAATCTGCTCACAGACTCTTTTTATTTCACGAACTGCAAAATTTGAACATTCGCGTACTTTTGAAGCGTAATGAGTATGACTTTCATATGCTTTCAAAACTAATTACCTCCGTAAAGGCAAAACACTTTGCCATAATATAATTACAGTTATTTTAACACACTTTTTTTATTTAGTCACTACTATTTTGAAAAAAATTCAAAATATTGACATAATGGCAAAAAAAGAATAAACTATATTATAATGAAAAGAAATAGCAAGGATTTTGAAATATGAAGAAAAGACAGTTGAAAATCAGATTTGCACTTTTAGTTATATTAGTTGCAATTCTTGGAATATTATTGGTTCTATTCGCGTTATTCTGTCGCGACGGAAACTACAACGAAGTTGAAATCACAACAGAAACCACCACAAAAGAAAGCACAACCGAGCCTATAACAGAAGAACCTACCTCAACTCCGGAAGAAAGTACAACTGAGGCTGAAACTACTACAAAACCGCCTGTAAAATGGGATAATTACAATCCTATTGATGTGCTTAACAGTGAAAACTGGGCTACTACGCTTATCAGCAAAAAATACCCGTTAGGTAAAGCATATAGTCCTACCCTTGCACCCGTTATTGATGGCAGTTCAGTTACAGCAGATACAAGAGTTGCTGATGCTTATAAGTTAATGTATGCAGATGCGCTTAAAGAGGGGTTGGTGTTGACTCCGTATTCGGCATATTGCAGTTATTCCCGTCAACAAACGAATTATGAAAATAAAGTTCAGGCATTTGTATTACAAGGAATGACAGAAGATGAAGCCAGGGCTAATGCAGAAAAGCGTATTGAACCTGCCGGCTGTAGCGAAAACGGTGCAGGGTTAAGCGTTGATATTGTAAGTGCAAGTGCAGGATTTTCGTCAACGGACGAATACAAATGGCTTGTGAACAACGCTCATAAATATGGTTTTGTTCTTCGTTACCCTGAAGATAAAACTGATATTACAGGAATAATTTATCAGCCATGGCATTGGCGTTATGTTGGTATTGAAGTTGCCAATGAAATGAAATCAAATAATCTTTGCTTAGAAGAATATTTAGGTGTAATATAACTTAACGGCGAGAGATTCTCTCGCCGTTTTTATTTTGCAAAACAAAACACATAAAAAAGCCACTCGGAGTGAGTGGCTTTAATTATTTGGTTAAATCTTTATTCAACAATAATTTCACGGTCATCTTCTTCGTCCTTTTTACGCTTAAAGATAAGAAGAATAAAGAAGAACAAACTTAACACCATCATTGAGCCCATTACAAGTGGACTTTCAAAAAACTCAACAAATGTGTCAGGAATAGGGATAATTGGTGTTGGCTTAACAGGTCCGCCAATTGTAATTATAACACCATCTTTATCTTCATCCTTTGGGTCTGTTTCAGGCTTTGAATCAGGGTCGTCACCACTTGGTGTATCGTTAGGATTACCATCTGGGTCCTCAAAATCAGGATTATCAGGGTCACCCGGGTCTGTGTCGTCTGGGTCTATGTCAGGTTTACCATCATTATTGTTATCAAGTATATGGAAATCGAGATATATTTTGTCAGCGTCAGTAGGAACTACTATTACTTGTGTACCGTCAGATGCAGTTGTAAGAGTTACCTCATCAACATCTGCTCTTACAATTACAAAAGATGTGTTTGCAAGCACTTCGCCATCTTTTGAAATCTGCACAAGGTGTTTACCGTCAGCAATATCTTCAACAGAATATCTGCCGTCTGCGTTAGTTTTTGCTGTTACGCTTCCAAAATCGAAACTTAAAGTTGCGTCTTTAAGTTCTGTATCTCCAAAATAAACAGTACCCTCAATATCTACCTTGCCACATTTATCATTTGCATCGTCTGAACATTTTTCAAATGCAAATTCAACAAGAATGTCTGTATTGATGTCTGTAATTTTAAGATTTCCGTCTGCATACTGTTCTGTTACATCAGTGTTGTTTACTTTAATGGTATCAAGGTGATAACCATTTTTGAAAACTGCACCAAGGTCGATTTCACCAAATCTGTTAATCTTAAATTGTGTACCATCAGGGCAAAGTTTACCGTTTACAAGTACATAACCACCCTCGTTATATACAACGGTTACTGTATGTTCATCAGGAACAACAGTTGAAATAGTAGTGTTACTTGCAAAGGTTGGAATAGCCATAACAAGCACCATAACAAGTGTCATAATGATACTTATTGCTTTTTTCAATGAAATCCACCTCCTTAATTAGTTTGAAAAGAAATAATTATGGAGTAGTTGTAGGAGCTTCGTAAGAAACTGTATATGTGATAGTGCCTGTGTATGTTGCAACAGGAGCAGCATCGAAACCTGCAACTGTAATTGTTGCGTCTGTACCACCAACATCAGATGCTTTTGCACCGTTATTTACGCCTGTAAATACTGTTTCGCCTGCACCTGTAAGTGTGTAAGTTAATTTCTTGTCTGTGCCTTCAGCTTCCATAATACCATTATTTGTATCATCAGTGTCAGTATCATAAGCAACGCCAACAGTAACTGAAGCGCCAACGAGAAGCTGTGATGTAACTGTATAGCCTACATTATAAGCTGTTGTTTCATCATCCCAAGCAACTGAAATTGTTGCAGGAATTTCAACTGTATATGAAGTATCAGTTGATTCATTGAAAGTTGTTTCAACATTAACCTTGTTCTCGCCAAGAACTGCTGTTTCTGCGAATGCAGGAACACAGATTGCCATCATCATAACAAGAGCTAATGCAATAGAAATAATCTTTTTCATAATTGTTTACTCCTTTGAGTATAAAAATTAAACGATTTCTGCTGTGAATGTAAGTGTATCTGTGTAGTTATCAATTGCAGCTGATTTCCAATCATCAAGAGCAACTTTAACTGTTACCTTTGCAGTGTCATCATAAACTGCTGATGGTGCTGTAAATGTTGCGTTATCAAGTGTGTAAGCGAGTTCGCCACCATTACTTGTCATTTTGTAAGCTGAGTCAGCGTCAGCAACTGTAACTTTAACAGCTTCGCCTGTTTTAAGCTGGCTTGCAACTGTGTATTCAATGTCTTTTGATTCTGTTTCCCATGCAAGTGTCTGAGTTGCAGGAATTGTAACTGTGTACCAAGCAACTTCTGTATCACCGATACCGTCGCCATCTGTATCTTTCTTTGTGTCTGTATTGATGATTGTGTCGTTACCTGCGTTTGAGCCACCTGTAACAGCAGCAAAAGCAGGAACGCAAATTGCCATCATCATAACGAGTGCCATAGCAATTGCTAAAATCTTTTTCATTTTATTTACCTCTTTTTAATTTGATGTTAAATATTTGTAAGCTCTGCACTAAATGTTAATGTTCCTACATAATTGTCAATTGAAGCTTTATCCCAATTAGCAGTAGGAATTTGTACCACTACGCTTGATTTTTCTGCGTTTTCAGAAAGAATAACAGATTTTGTTGTAGTGTACTCTGTTGTACCACTCTTTAATGAATATTCAAGGAATGCAGTGTTTGCAGCATTTTTCATTTTACCGTCAGCATCAGCATTAACAGTAACTTTTACACCTTTACCTGTTGCCAACTGACTATAAACTGAATATTCAACTGATTTTTCTGTTTGTCCCCAAGTAATTGTAGCAGTTGCAGGAATTGTAACTGTATATGATGCACCAACTGTTGAGCCGTCTACTCTTACAGGAGTGCTGCCAACATATTCGGCAAATACGGGAATACAAATTGTGAACATTAACACAAAAGCAAGAACTAATGAAAGTACTTTTTTCATATTAAGCCCTCATTTCAAACAATTAAGCGTCAGCAAGTTCTGCTGTAAATGTAATTGTTCCTTCATAAGTTGCGATTGAAGCAGCTGCCCATTCGCTTGCATCAATTGTAAGATTAAAAGTATGAGCTTCGTTGTTTACAACTGCACTATTTGCGATACCTGTTGTAGCATCTGCAACTGCAAATTCAATTGTTTCATTTGCAGCATTTGTAAGGTCTTTTGCTTTTGCAAGTGTAACTTTAACGCGTTTATCTGTCTGAACCTGACTTGTAATTTTGTATTCGCCTGCTTTTGTTGTGTCGCCCCAGATAAGGTCAACTGATGCAGGGATTTCTACTGAATATGTGCCGTCGCCCTTGTCGGTAATACCGTCAACTAAAACTGTTGAGTTACCTGACTGTGTGTTAACATCAAGTGTTGCTGCGAATGCAGGAACCATTACAGCCATCATCATTACAAGAGCAAGAACTACTGAAATAACTTTTTTCATAATTCGTATCTCCTAACTGTTAAAATTAAGCGTCAACAACTGTTGATGTAAATGTAAGTGTATCGCTATATGTGTCAATAGCTGCAGCAGCCCAAACTGCTGAATCAACATTGATGCTGTAATTAAATGTAGCGTCTGTAACAACAGGACCTGTTGTTTTACCTGTAGTTGTTCCACCAAGAGTGTAAGCAAGAGTAGCGTTTGAAGCGTTTAACATATTAAGTCCGTCACCTGTATCAGCAACTACTACCTGAATAGCTTTACCTGTTCTGAGGTTAGAACTAACTTTGTATTCAAAATTTGTTGTTGCTGTACTCCAAACAATATTCATTGTTGCAGGGTAAGTAACTGTGTAAGTACCGTCACCTGTAATTGCAGATGTATCTGTCTGAACTGTTGCAGTACCTGACTGTGTTGTAGCATTAAGTTCAGCTGCAAATGCAGGAACCATAATTGCCATCATCATAACAAGTGCCATTACTAAAGAAATAACTTTTTTCATAATTTATATCTCCTTTAAGAATTATTTATAAAATTATACTCTTTCGATTTCTGCTGTATATGTGAGAATATCGCTGTATTCTTCAACAACTGCTGAATTCCAATCATCTGCAGAAATTGCAACTGTAACTGCCTTTGTTGCTGCAGGATAGATTGTAGGAACATCTGCTGTGAAAGCAACACCTTCGCCTGCAAGTGTATAAGGAATTTCATAAACACCATCATCAGTTTTCATAACTCCAGCACCAGCAACTGTAACCTTAACTTTGCCATCTCTCTTAAGGTGTGATTCAACTGTGTATGAAACATCAGTTTCTTCTGTTCCCCAAGGGATTGTTGTGTCAGCAGGAATTGTAACTGTATATTCTTCTGCGTCTGTGTCACCGATACCGTCACCGTCAGTATCCTTTAATGTTGATGTGTCAATAACTACATCTGCACTGTCAGGATTTGCATTAAGCTCAACTGCAAATGCAGGAACCATTACAGCCATCATCATAACAAGTGCCATTGCGAATGATAAAACTTTTTTCATAATATATTACTCCTTTTCAAGATTAAAATTACTATTTATACTGCGTCGGTATATTCAGCAGTGAATGTTAAAATGTCACTGTGTTTACCGCTTGCAGCATGAAGCCATTCATCATCTTCAACCTCTACTGAAAGAGTGAAGCTTTCACCATAATCACCAGGGAAGAAAGAGATGTCGTCACTTAATAAACTATATGCGATAGTTTTCTCACCATCTTTTTCGTTTACAAGTTTGAACTCATTTTGTGAAGAAACTGAAACCTTAACCATTTTGCCAGGTTCAATAAGCATTTTTGTTGCTGTTACTTCACCAATGTCCATAGCAGTTGTCTGCCATGGGATTTCAATGTCTGCAGGATAAGTCAACTCGTATTCTGCACGGTCAGCACTTGTGGAAATCTCCATTGACTGACTACCTGCGAGCACTGGTGTAATGCAAAGTATAAGCATTACAATTGCTAATCCTACTGAAAAGAATTTTTTCATTTTCTGTCATCTCCTCCCTTATTAACTTGTCACTTCGACTGTATAAGTCAACTGTGTACTGTAATCACCAACAGGAGCATTATCCCAAGCGGTTTGCTCAATCTTAATACTTGGTGCATCTGTCGGCTTTGTGCCTGCTGCTACATCGTCTGCAAACTCTGTAGCCTTAAAGTTTTCTGTTGTGAATTCAATAGAATGTGTACCTGTTGAATCAAGAAGTTTTCCTTCTTCAGCACCTGAATCCTCAACACTTACTGAAAGTTTTTTGTTACCAAGTGATGCTTCAACTGAATATGAAACATCAACATTATCAGTTGTGTCCCAATCCACTTGAACTTTTGCAGGGATTGTAACTGTATAAACTGTAGCAAGTGTACCTGTAAATGTAACAGGCAACTCCAATGTTGCAATCGGAACAAGGTCTTCACCTGTAAGTCCCGCATCAATATCTGCAGTTTCATAAACATTAAAGGTAATTGAGCCTTCATAAACTGCATCTTTAGGAACAGCACTTGCAATAGTTGAGTCAACTGCTATCTGAAGCGGAATTCTTGAGAACACCTCATCAGGATATAGGTTATCATAAGTTCCAAATGTCAACGGAGTATCTGCTGTAAGGCCTTCAACAGTGAATGAATTAAGGTCAGCAAATGTTGTACCCGAAGTTTGTGTAAGTTTTAAGTCTGAAACCGCTTGAAGTGTAACTGTTGTGTCAAGCAACGCCGCAATATACGACAAATCAACATAAGCAGTATCTTTCATTGACTCTTCATCGTTATTATTAAGTGTAACCATAGCCAATGAACTACCATCTGTTTCAGCGTCCATAATTGAAATATCACTTACAGAGAACAATCTAATAATTGCCTGTTCAAGTTCATAAAGTTCTTCAACATTGTAATATGCCGGAAGGAATGCGTTATACTCTTCAAGAATATCTTTTACATATTGAAGCTCATCTGCTGAAAAACGGACTCTATTCTCGATATGTTCGCTTGCAATATCATAAACAGTCTGCAACTTATCACGGAAAGCAAGAATACCACCGTTGATTGTTTCGCCATCTATTGTGTAAGTTTCAGTATTTTTAAGGAAATAAGTGAAACCACGAGAAGTGTTCTCAAGCTGTGAATAGATAGAACCATCTTCCATCAAACTCTTTGAATAGAACTGTAATGGTTCATATTTGTTTTGCTTGAAGTCTTCAACAGTATCTCGTCCCGCAATGCTGATAAAGTTACCAATCTTGTATGGAGTAGAATCTGCAACACTGCTATCTACATCTTCAAGTACGCCATCACCATCATAGTCATACTTTACAGTATAAAGACCTGTAATTTCGGACAAGAAACCTGGTTTCTCTTCACCTTCACCCACTATTACTTCAGTTCTAATGCTTTCGAGAGTCTGGGTCATTCGCATTGCCATATTATAGGCATTTAAGAACTGTGCTTTTACCGTTGGGTCAAGGTCTGTATTTTTTTGAGTTACAGTATATCTACCATAGCTCTCGTTATACTGTTTAACAATCTCCTCAGCAATTTCCTTAGTAATTCCCAATGTATCGTAATTTATATTACCATTGGTAAATCCAGGATAAGGAATATCTGTTTCACCTGTTACAACTGTTGTTTTTATTGCATCAGGAAGTCCTGATACAAAATCTGTAAGCTCTGCAACAGTTTTGTCAGGTTGAGGAATTGTTGAAGTGTCTGTCGCATAACCTGCGTAAGAATCAAGAACCTTTTTCGCAACCTTTACTTTAGACTGTTGGAAAAGAGAAAGTGCGTTAAACTGTGCAAGTGCTTCGTTATATTTTGCAGTGATTGTTGAAACATCATAAGGGTCAATTGCCTTAACTGCATCTTCAAACTGCTTTGCAGGAAGTGATTTTGCATCAAATACTTCAGCATATGAAGAATGTGAAACACCTGAATAAATTGACGGGTCATAAGTAAAGCCTACATTATCGATTGTAAATGACTTTCCGTCAAGTGAATCTGCGTTTTTACCACCGATACAGAACTGAATTGCATAAATATTGTCAAGCCATATTGAATTACCATCAAGCTTTTGCTCATTTATAATACTATTCTTAACCTTAATGTGATAAAGCGGAATCATAATATATCCCTTATATCCATCAAGGCTCAATGGGTCACCCCAACCTGTATTCTGCTCAGATGTAAAGCACCACTGACTTGTTGTATGGTTAGTTTCCCATTCGCCTGTGACAGGGTTAAGAATAAAATATCTCCAATGCTTTTGCTTATATGCGTCTTCATTTTCAAGACCTTCCGTAATATAACCCAAGGAAGAGCCCATATTAGGACGAGCTTTTATTGGTGTACCCTCTTCATCCTTTGTGTAAACATTAGTAGTAAAGTAGAAACTTGAAAGTTCTGTAAAGTCAACATATAAAATAAGTGACAAACCGATTGTCCCTTCGCCTGTTGCGTTCTCTGTTGACAATTTTCCAAGACTGTCTTTACTTGTAATATTATTCTGGAATGAAGCCCAATCTGTTGCATCTTCACCATGTCTTGTAAAAGTTACTGTGTGGTATACACCATCCTGATTATCCGTTGTAAACGAACTGTCAATATTCATTGTTGCAGCGTGAGTATTAAGATAACCATCGTCTGTAATTTCAGCAGTAGCAGCATCATAATGAAGTCTGTTATCCATTACTTCTTGTGAATAATCACTGTCAGTTGGTGAATAACCATAGTCACCCTCATTTGTGATGTTTACACTGCCATTTGTTGTGTAAGTTGTAAAGCCCTTTGTATGTCTCCAGCCTTGTGCCATTGTGTAAACTCCACCACCCGGGTTATGAGTACCGGCAGAAAGACCATTCACACTTGTAAAGCCTGTAGAATATGCATTCTTGTTTTCTGCAATCTGCCAAGCCTCAGTCCCAAGTGCCATATTTTCGAAATCGTTATATACAATAAACGGATAATTAGCAAGCTGTTGACCAACAACAAATTCGTTGTCGTCTGAGCTGTCAAGATGTGCTATATATTTAAGAATTCTCTCCTCTTCAGTCTTACCTAACATTTCAAGCTGACCGAAATTCAAAAGAGCGTATGCTTTCCAGATTTTAATAATCTCTTTACGGAGTTCATCGCTTACGATTGTTATATTTTCAGGTGCAGGAAGTTTTTCCATAGCACGAATAATAACCGGGACAAGCTCATCTTTATCGGCGTTAGCAGTAGTTAATGTTCCCGCTGCTAAGCAAGCTTCATAAGCTTCCCATGCAACAGCCCAAGAGTCTCTGTGAAGCTGTTGTGCTGCCCAAGCAAGACCAACACCTATTTTACCATCGTCAGCGTCGTTCTTTGACAAATCAAGGAAATCTGTACTCTTGCCTTTTGATTCAAACGCTTGTCTGTAAGCTTCAACCAATGCAAGAATGTACTCAATTTCACGATAGTCGGACCAGTCAGGCTCTTCAATATACTTATCAATTTCATCAAAAATAATTCTTGAAATTTCAAGCTCTTCATTATAATAAGTTGTGATGTTATTACCTGTGTTAGCAACACCATCAAGAGAGTTTTCTGAGTAAGCTCCACCATCTGTACGATAGAAGAAAATATTATCAATATAAAAGCTGTTCTGAAGACTATCGTCACTGCAACCCTCAATTGAGAAACCGGCATTATAAATATCTTCAATAGCTTTAAGACCTGCTTCCCTATTCATAACAGTTGTGCCACTAACATAAGCACGGTCAGTTGAAGCATTACCTGTTGTTACAGAAGTTTTTGCCGATGCGGGGTCCAAAGGCATTGCAAGCATATAACCGATTTTTGAATAATCAAGATTACCCTCTGATACATCTTCTTCAATATGGGTAATACCATTATCATAATTCCAATAGTAGGTATGCTTTGTTCCCCAGCCAAAAATGCCCGAACTTGTTTTGTATGCTCTGCGATGTATAAGTAATGCATCTGATATACTTGTACCTGCATTATCAACAATCACCTTTTGTGAAAAGGTCATTCCACCCATCCAAGCATTTGCTTTATCTGCACTAACGCTGTTTCCGTCAAGTATACTTGTCTCCTGACCAAAATCCTGGTTACTAATATCAACATAAGTTGCTGTTTCAGAACACATAAATTCTAACGGAATACGAACATAACCTTTGAAGTTTCCAAGGTCAACAGTACCATTGTCGTTGAGCATTACCTTATCCCAGCCACCGTCTTCACGCTGAACATAAACATAAGGGTCTGCACCAGTATATGTTGGAGCTGCTGTACCTTTTGTTGAATAAACAATAGGACTTACTCGCTGATATGTATTAATCGTTCCATCCTTCCATTCAACCCACATCTTCTCGTTTGTACGAAGTCTGAATGAAACACCTTTAAGTTCAACATCAGAAAGGTCCATCCAGTACCACATTTCTGTAGCACCCTTAAAGTCCCATGTCTGACGAGAAAATGATGTATCGAAAGTTTGTGTACCTGTTGGCTTATCGTTCATAATAAAACGAAGTGCTGATGTGTCACCAATATTATCTGTAAGGTCATCTGTACCTGTTTCAGCCGCAGCACCCATATAAAGAAGCTGACCACCTGTAGCAACACCATCATCAGTACCTTTTTCAAAAGTCATAATTTCACGAACAGCTGTATCACTTGTTGAAAGATAATGGAATTTTTCAGAATCAAACTTAACTGTAGGTACATTTGTAACTGTTGTGTAAATTGATTGTGAAAACCAGTTTTCACTATCAACCGCAGTAATTGTAATACTATATCTGTATTTCTCAAAATTGAGCTTACCAATATCACTTGCATTAAAGGTTGCAGATGTTCCCGTTACTTTGATAGTATCAATAACAGTTTCGCTATGCACCTTATCCTTCTCGCCCAAATTAATGAGTTCAAGAATATAGAAAGCAATAGGGACGTCATCTCTTGCAGCTTTTTCAGCATCTGTAATCACACCATCTGCAATTTCAGCCTTGTACTCATCATAAGAAGCACCCAACGAAGCCGCAGGGAATGTAACTTGAATATTCCCATCATCGTCAACCCACGCGTCTGCACCGCTATTAACAGCACTTTCATCAAAATATGGTGCAGGGTCATACTCACTTGATGTAACTGCCGACATCATCATAAATGGTATCGATGTGATTATCATTACCATAGCGAGTACAATTGCTATGCACTTTTTGGAAGATAATTTTTTCTTCATACTCTTCTTCCTTTCTGTTTCTAATCTATATAAAGTAATTATTTTACAATCAAATCTGTTTTAACAACAAAGTTGTTGAGAGGTGTTCTTGCCTGGTCAAATGAATATGGCTGTTGATGAACAATTGCCTTATATTCACCTGCTGGGAGTGAACGGGAAATGTTAAATCTTGAAACTGAATAACCCGGCTGAACAAGTCCTGACTGATAAAGTGTTTCGTCACTTTCATCAATAATACCGTTTTCGTTATTGTCAAGATAAATTGTGAATACTACAAAACAAATATCTTTATTCTTTTCTGAATTTGAGAGAATGAAGTTCTGCTCAACCTGATTTGCTTTGAAGTTAATTTGGGCAATACCATTCATAGTAACATTCTTTGAACCCATATCTTCAACTTTTTCAGGTAAATCAAGTTCACCCAAGCCCTGTTGCTGATTAACATCAAGAAGATTTGGTGCTGTTGTGGTAGGCTCTTCATCACCGCCACCAATCAACATTCCAAGTCCTGCAATAAGACCAACAAGAGCAACAAGCCCTAATACTACCAAAACTATTATTGCTAAAAGATTATCTTTTTTAACTGCAATAAATGAACCCGATTCAAGTTCAATATAACCAATTGTTTTATATCTTGCAGAAGATGTTGGCTTATAAACGATTTCTTCAATATCGTTTGAAACGATTGTGCCGATTTCGTCTTTACCACAAGCCAATTGACCAACAACACGAATACCGCCATCGGGGTAAAGAGCTTTCATTTCTTTTACAGTATAGCAACCTATTTCAAAGCCCGTATCCTTGTTGTAATATGACTCTAAATAATCGTTGCCTTGTTTAATATTAAATACTGCCAAAACAGTACCCTCCTAAAAATGAATATAGTTATAGATAATAATCCTATTATAGATATTATATTTTACCTTAACACAGCACTACTTGTCAAGCATATTTGAACAAAATATGAACAGAAAAACCCACGCAAAATAGACATTCTGCGTGGGTTTTATTAGTTATTCGTCACATTTAGACAATGTGTTTTATTTTTTATTTTTTCACAAGTTCTGTAAGAGATGTTGCAAGACCTGCGAGCCCCTGAATTTCTGATGGAATAATAATTTTTGTAGCCTGACCATCAGCTGCTTTTTCAAATGACTCAAGTGCTTTGATACTGATAAACTCTTTACTTGGATTTACCTTGTTAATCATATCAATACCCGCTGCAGTTGCTTCCTGAATTTTAAGGATTGCTGCTGCCTCACCTTCTGCTTCACGGATTTTTGACTCTTTAATAGCGTCAGCACGAAGAATAGCAGATTCTTTTTCACCTTCTGCAACAAGGATTGCTGCTTTCTTTTCACCTTCTGCCTGCAAAATCTTTTCACGGCGTTCGCGTTCAGCTTTCATCTGTTTTTCCATTGAATCCTGAATTTCTTTTGGAGGCATAATGTTTTTAAGTTCAACACGGTTAATCTTGATACCCCAAGCGTCCGTTGCTTCGTCAAGAACTGTTGTGATTTTTGAATTGATTACATCTCTTGAGGTAAGAGTTGCATCAAGTTCCATATCACCAATAATGTTACGAAGTGTTGTAGCTGTAAGGTTTTCAATAGCCATCATTGGTCTTTCAACGCCATAAGTGAAAAGTTTTGGGTCGATAATTCTATAGAAAACAACTGTATCAATTGACATTGTAACATTATCTTTTGTAATAACAGGCTGTGGTGGGAAATCCACAACTGCTTCTTTAAGGCTTACTCTTTTTGCTACTCTGTCAATAATAGGGATTTTTACATGAATACCTGTTTCCCAAGTGGTGTGATATGCACCAAGTCTTTCAATAACATAAGCATTTGCCTGTGGTACGATAATTACATTTTTGATGATAATTGCAATTACAAGTACTGCGATGATAATAAAAGGTGTAATAATAAATTCCATAATTTTTCTCCTTTAATAAATAATTATTTAGTTATAACGAGCGTTGTTCCCTCAACGCTTATTATTTTAACTGATTGGTCTTTTTCTATTTTTTCGCCATTCTGGGTTTTGGCTTTCCAATAAATGTCGCCTACAAGCACTTTTCCGTTAAGTTCATCTGTATCTTCAGTAGTTTTACCGTATTTCCCGATAAGTTTACTGTCTGCACTTACTTCGTCTTTTTCTTTTTTTATGTATTTCTTGTAAACCTTACGAGAAATAAACATAGCAATTATACTGAGTATCACAAAAACGAGTGCTTGAACAAGAAAACTGTCAATCACCAAAGACACAAGACAAGTAAGAAGTGCCGCAGGTACAAACCATATTGACACAAGTGCCGCTGTTGAAAGTTCAATTATAAGGGCTACAACGCCCACAGCGACCCACAATGCCCACAAATTTTCAAATAAAAACTCCAACTCTTTCACTCCTTTACTCAATTACATATTTGTAAAGTGCGTCCATAACAGTATCTTCAAAACTGCCTGATGCACCCCAGTCAAACCTTAAAAGGCCCTGACCGCCACCACCACTTATTACATGGATATGCGTCTTTCCGCGAAGGTTATCTGCAACAACTGTCAATGTAAGGCGATTACCTGCACGGTAATAATGCTTTTCATAAACTGAAACTGTAAGTTTTGTGCCGTTACCCATATCGCTTACATATTCATCAATTTTTTGACCTGTAATTGACCCGTTTATAACCGCTTTATCAATAAGGTCAATAGCCTCATCAGGTGAAACTGATACATTAAAATCCGTCATATAAACCCCCTCCTTAAATTAAATGAATAAATGCCTTTTGTGCAAGTTCTTTCATTTGTGTTGCAAGAATTGCAAGCACCATAGCTCTGAGTGCAGTTCTCAATTTTTTCCGAGAAACACCGTCGCTGATTTTTGCGTGTTCAAGACGATTATCAATGACACGGTCAAGATATTCTGTATCTGCAACAGCATTCTGTTGGCACGTATAAATTATACTACACAGAATATTGAATAATTCCCTGTCAGGTAAAATGTCGTCTGAACGGTCTTCAACTGACCCGTTGATATAACTCATCAGAAATGCGATTTGTTCAAGTTGCATTGAGCCACGCATCATATTTATAAGAATGATACGCATTACCTGTTCTTCACCGTAGCGTTTACCTTCGGGATTTTTAACCCAACCACGCTTTACCCAATTCTGAATTGTTGAGGCTTCAAGCCCCGTAAGTTCTCTGACCTGTGCCAAGGTTAACCCTTTTGTAACTGTTAACAGCGGAGCAATGACAGAATAACAATTATCTGCCGCAACGCTATTAAAGTTCAGCACTGTGCCTGGTATCAATTCCAACATACTCCACCTCCTTAAGTTGTCATCAACTTAATGTTGTGGTTTGATTATATCACAGGTTCAAGTGAACTTCAAGTGTGTTTTTGTGACTTTTTAATATATTTTTTTGACAATTTCATTCTACACAAATAATTTTTCTTGTTTTTTCAAACATTTTCTTTATTTTTCATATATTTTTCTCGTTTTTTGTAAAAAACAAGGGCAGTTTTTCAACTACCCTTTAATTTTATGCAATTAAATCTTTCATTCGTTCTTTTGCATGTTTTAATGTTTTCTTCAAGAATATTGCACTGAGTATAAGCGACACACTTTCGGCAATAGGGAATGCAAACCACACAAGTTCAAGACGACCGGTTCGTGAAAGTAACCACGCAACAGGAAGTAAAACTACCAACTGACGACAAACAGAAACAAGCAAGCTGTGATTTGGGTTGCCGATTGCCTGACATACTGAACCGGCAATAATACAGAACCCTGCAAAAAGAAGATGTATACCGATAATTCTTAATGCGGGCACACCAATTTCAAGCATGCTTTCAGAAGCATTGAAGAATCCGAGAAGAATGTGTGGGATAAATTCAAATGCCAACAAACCAATAAACATAATCGAAATTGCTGTAATAATGGTAATTACAATTGTTTTCTTAACTCTGTCATATCTCTTTGCACCATAGTTGTAAGCAATAATAGGCACCATACCGTTATTAAGTCCGAAAATCGGCATAAATATAAAACTCTGCAATTTGAAATATGCTCCAAAAACCGCAGTTGCAGTAGTTGTAAATGCAATAAGAATTTTATTAAGACAGAATGTCATAACTGAGCCGATTGACTGCATTACGATTGAGGGAAGACCGATTTTATAGATTTCTTTTACAATCTCTTTGTTGAAACGGATTAACTTGAAACTGATATGAACATCTTTATTGAATTTAAGATTAAAAATGATTGCAGCAAGTCCCGCCATAATCTGTCCTGCAACAGTTGCTATTGCCGCACCTGCAACTTCAAGTTTTGGAAAACCGAATAAGCCAAAAATCAAAATAGGGTCAAGAACAATATTGACGATTGTACCAATAAGATGTGTAATCATTGTGCAGAATGTTCTGCCTGTTGCCTGAAGCATTTTTTCAAAACAGAACTGTGCAAAAATACCAAATGAACAACACATACAGATTGATGCATAATCTGTTCCGTAATTTACAATTTCTTCTACATCTGTCTGTGCTAAAAAGAATGGTTTTGAAAAGAAGAAGCCAATCAACGCAAACGCGATGTAACTGCAAATAAACAAGAAAATGCCTGTATTTGCAATTTTGTTTGCTTTTTCAAATTGCTTTGCACCCAACGCCCTTGACAAAAGTGCGTTCATACCTACTGCAGTACCGCCACAAACTGCAATCATAAGTTGTTGCAACGGGAAAGCAAGTGAAACTGCATTCAACGCATTTTCGCTTAATTGAGCAACAAATATGCTATCTACAATGTTATAGCACGCTTGAATAACCATTGAAAGCATCATTGGTGCAGACATTGAAAACAGAAGTTTTCCTATGGGCATTACTCCCATTTTATTCTCTTTAACACTCATATTTCTACATCCTTAAACACAAAAACAAACCGTACATTAAGTACGGTTTGCAAATTGATTTTTAATTATTTCTTACTCTTCTTTTCTTTTTCAGAGCCATAGCCATAACCGTATCCGTAACCATATCCATAGCCATAACCGTAGCCATACCCATAACCTTTTCTGTGTCTTCTTGAAGTTCTGATAAACTTGTTAGCAACACCTGTTTCAGTACCGTTATAGATACAACCGATAACTTCTTTACCTGATGCACCCATATCTTCAATTGTTTTCTTGATACGACGGATTGGTGAATGGTCGTTACGAACAACAAGCATACAAGCGTCTGCATACTGTGTTACGATTGCTGCGTCAGCAACAAGACCTGCAGGAGGAGTATCGATAATAACATAGTCGAACTCATTTTTAACTGCTTCAATAATTTCTTGTGCTTCGTCAGATGCAAGAAGTTCAGCTGAATCGCTAACTGGCTGACTTGAAATGAGAAGGAATAAGTTGAACTTTTCAAAATACTTAATTGATTCGCTAAGTGACTTTTCACCACGGATAACGCCTGCAAGACCTGTTTCGTTAGCCGCAGAAACACCTAAAGTCTTATAAACTGATGGTTTACGAAGGTCAGCGTCAATAAGCAATACTGATTTACCATTCTGTGCAAGTGCCAAAGCAGTATTTGTTGAAATTGTTGTTTTACCTTCATCTTCAGATGCACTTGTTAATGTGAATACTTTATAATTCTGGCGTTTAGCAACATTTTCAATTTTAGTACGAATCAGCTTAAACGCCTCAATGAACATAAAGCCTGTTTTTCTGTCAGTAATAAGAATATTCTGTTTTTCCGCATCTTTGCCGGACTTTTTAACGCTGATAATTGAGCCGAGAATTTTGCTACCGAGTTTCTTTGTAATATCATCAGATGCTTTAACTGTATCTTTAATGAAGATAATAAGGCAGATTGCAAGAACAACTACACCTGCACCGAATACAAAACCTAACAATGTGTAAAGAAGTGTTGTGTTGTTACCGTTAGGAGCTGTTGGCTTTACAGGTGGGTCATAGTTTTTAGCATAAGTACTTGGGTATGCTTCTTCAGTAATTGTTCTAAAATTATTTACATAACTTGTAGCAACTGCGTAAGAAACATCAGGGTCAGAAGATGTAATTGAAATAGCAATAATTGATGTGTCTTCAACAAGTGTTGAACTTACCATTCTCTTAACATCTGCACCTGTAAGGGCTTTACCGTTTACTTTGTAACCGCTGTTTTCAGCAACAAGGTCCATAAGACTGCTTGACTCTGTCATAATATACAAGTAGTTTCTTGCAAGCTGGCTACTTGCACTGATGTCAGATGCTGACTGACCTGCTGTAACTGTATTTTCGTTTTTGTTATCAACAGTAAAACGCATTGTGCAAGTGTATGATGGCACATAGTTAAGTTTTGCTACGCCAAAACCAATAGCCGCACATACTACTGCAGCAATCAAAATTAACCACCATTTCTGAATAACGCGAACAGCATATTGAGTTATAGTCTGAAGGTCAATACCCTCATCAACATTGTTCATTTTTGAATTGTATTCCATATTAACACTCCTTCACAAATTCTCGTGTTGTGTTTTAATCCAATCTATTATATCAAAGCCGATTACTTTATGCAATCTTTTTTTACAAAATCTTTAACTTTCTGAAATTTTGCCATTAGATACTTCTATTTCACGGTCACAACAATCGAGGACCGACTGACGATGTGTAATGAACAGTATTGTTAAATCGTCACGGTTTTTAAGATTGTTAAGCAATCTTCTTTCACTTTCATCATCAAGTGCACTTGTTGACTCGTCCATAAGAAGAATCTTGCCATTACCTAACAAAGCCCTTACAATTGCAAGCCTTTGAGCCTGACCTTCTGAAATGCCGCCACCGTCTTCGCTAAGCACAAAATCAAGACCGTTTTCAAGGTCATAAACGAACTCTGCACAAGCATCAGTAATTGCATTTTTAATTTCATTATCAGTAGCATCAGGATTAAGCAAAGTAATGTTTTCACGGACCGTACCGCTGAAAAGCATATTGCCCTGAGGCACGACAGAGAAAAGATGTCTTGTTGCACGACAAAAATGAACACCTTTGTTGGTTTCAACATATATACTTCCGTCATTTGTTTCATAAAGACCTGTAATCAACTTGAAAATTGTTGATTTACCCGCACCTGACGGACCTTTGATACCTATAAATTCGCCTTTTTCTACTGAAAAATCTGCATCTGTAATAACAGTTTCACCGCTGTAACCGAATGTTACATTTTCTGCTTTTATGCGAATAAAATCGTCATAGGTAATACTTGTGTCACTTTCTGCATTATCCTTTGATATTTCAGAGATTTCCATAAGTCGCTGTGCTGATGCCAACATTCCGTAAAATGATGGTAACACGCTTGTAACACCTACGACTGGTGACTGCAACTGATTGACAAGCTGAACAATTGCAACAACTGTACCAAAAGTCATTGTGCCTTTAAGAATACCATAAGACCCGTAAGACACTGCTGCTAAAAATCCTGCCGCAAAAGCAAGTGAAAAACTTATTGTTGCAAGAATTGAAAAACTCTTTTTTCTTACTTTTTCGCGATAAAATTTCTTTTGTTGTTTATATGAACGGTTTATAATCTTCTCTTCAATACCAAAAACCTTTACTGCAAAAAGATTTTCAAGCATTTCCTGCATAAAAGAACGAACTCTTGAATCTCTTTTTTGCACTTTAAGGTGTAAATTTTTAAGAGTTTTTCTGAAAATTACCGCTATACCAACAACCACTATACCGCAAATAATAAATACGACTGCGAATCGTTTGTCAAGAGCAAGCAACGCTACCGCCGCACTTGATATTCTTACAACATATCCCACTAAAGCAGGGAATATATGCACATAATTATCACTTACATAAACAACATCGGCAGTAAGTCTTGACATAAGGTCACCACTATGACGCTCACTCACATTTGCATATTCACCATAAATTACATTTTTGAATACGCTTGTTTTGAGTTTTATTTCTGCATTACCCTGACTTACAGCCTCAATAAATGACGCACAGATTCTTGCCACAATCTGTGACACAATAAGAAGCAACAAAAAAATGGCATTTTTGAACATTTCGTCAGCATTACCGCTTTGAGCATAGTCCATTACAGTTTTTGAAAGCATTGCAAACAGAGTAACGCACACGGCAGACCAGGCGTTAAGCACTGTGAGCGCTACACCCTCTGCTATGCGTTTACCGCAATTATTATAAATCCATTTCAAAACTGTTGAATCTTTCATTTGCTCGCCTTATTCTTCTATGAGATTATGCTCTCTCATTTTATTTATAAGATTTTCCACATCTGTTTTTACTCTTTCAAAAGGTACATTGTAATCTTCTGCAATCTTTTTTGCAATATCGTCAACTGTGTTTGTACCGTCAAGCATATTAAAAACATCTGCACCAACGCTGTTAAAAGTCATAACACCGTTGAAATTCATTTTTTGTGCACCTGTTGCAATAACAATTTTTGCACCTGCAACATCTTTAAGAATGTATCCTTCTTTGATTTTCATTCCTTTATCAGCCTTTCTATTTCGTTATAGGCAACTACTGCCGCATCGTCTTGGAGATTACAACCTAATGAGAATACAGGCACTTCTCTTAATAAGAGGTCTGCTAACTCAAGCATATTTTCTGCAAGACTTCTGTCAGCAGGTTTAATAGTCTGTTCTATAAGCAAACTTACCGCTTGAAACGGTGGTATTTTTTTTACTGTGTTTTTTTCACTTCTGTGTAAAAATGTAATTGCTCTTACGGGGATTTTAACATCAATGTTTTCGTCTGTTTTTCCCGAAAACGGTGTACCACAAGCATACCATTTGCCATTATCATAAATAAGGGCAGGTTTATCATCATTGATAATTCTTGTGCCCTCAAGATTTTTAAGCCACAAGTGAGTGTGTGTTGATTTGCCCGTGCCACTGCGTGCCGAAAAAAGATATGCAAACCCGTCTTTTTCAACGCAAGAAGAATGAAGCATCATACCGTTATGTCGCAAAAGTTCGTTGTAAAACGCTTCACAAGTCCACATATACTCATGCTCATCAAGAGAAAGATATGGTATTTCTTCTTTTTTCATTTTAATGAAATCTTCTTTTATGTTAAGTTTTATTTCTGTTTCGCTATCGTCAAAATCTGCTTTGTAAGACTTTGAACGCTCACGAAGAAATTCACCACGCACATTGTATTCAGTTTTAAGTCCTGCAATTACAAATTTTTCCATAATAAATCCTATAAAATAGTTATCGTTTCAAATAGTTCATTGGGTTAACATTTCTACCGTTAACCTTAACTTCATAGTGGAGATGGGCACCCGTAACATAACCTGTTGCACCAATCTGACCAATAGCCTGTCCACGCACAACTTTTTGTCCCGTATAAACTCGTAACGAGCCATTTTTCATATGACAATACATTGTTGAAAGTCCGCCGGAGTGTTTGATAATTACCGTGTTACCGCCTGAGCCATACCAACCTGCAAAAGTTACTGTACCCGCTTCAGATGCAACAACAGTACAACCTGAACTTCCGCCAGGACGCACAATATCAATACCTGCGTGCCAACCGTCACCAAAACTACGACGACCGTAACCTGATGAAATTGAATATGCACCAACAGTAGGCCACAAAAGTCTGCCACCACCGGAGACTACTGCACCTGATGAATATGAGTTTTTCTTTGTACCTACTTGTACTTTTTTATCAACAGGCTCACTTATTGTTGTTCGTGAAACCTCTTTTGTTGAAACTCTTACACCATCAACATAGGTAACAAGTTCTGTCACTTCAACAACACCATTAACACCATTAGTGATTGTCTTTTTATCGCCTACATAAAGTTTGTCTGTCTTAACCTCAATAGTTTCATAAGGTACTTCAACTTTTCTTGTTTCAGTTTTCGTAATCTGAACGCGAAGGAAATTAACCTCATTTGACAACAAGATTTTTTGTCCGATATAAATATTTTCTTTAAGTTCAGGGTTAAGATTGAAAATCTGTGAAGATTTCATACCGAATTTTTGAGCAATCTGCGAAACAGTATCCCCTGCCTGAACAGTATAATAACGGGCTTCGCTCTTTTTAGAATTAAGTTTATCACTTAAATAAGACGCATCTTTAACTGTGCTTTCGTTGTCAGGATACAATCCTTGAACATATTTAATATCTTCAACAAAACTTACAACTGCGTTTTCTTCGCCTGTTTCGTGCTCTGCAAGAATACTATCAAAAACGCTTAAAGCGTCAGTTTCATTCTTAACTGCACAAACAAAACTGTTGTCAATATAAATACCACAAGCGTTTGTGATTTTGCTGTCAGAGTTTTCAATAAGTTTATCGCAAATTTCAGATGCGTTGTTAATCTGACTAAGTTTTACCGGTTTGATTTTGTAATCTGCGTCGCCTATAAGTTCAGCCTCTTCACCCTCGTCTGTTACAACAGATGATGTTGCCGAAACATCAAGACGGTCATAGGCTAATTCTCTGGCCTCTTTATAAACTGACTCACTCTGCACATAACCGATAGTTTTATCATTGTAATTTACTTCAAGTGCAAATGTGGTATCTGACCAGACAGTTGCAACATTGATAAGAAAAATAAGCGACACCACAGGTAACGCAATATTAAGCACATACAAAAACGCTTTTCTGTAACGAAAATATGCTTTTTTTACATATCCTGCAATCTTCTTAAAAAACTTGCCTTTGCCCTCAGTTTTTGCCTCTGCAATTTTATCAGAAACACCTTGCGCATCAGTAATGAGTTTTTTGAACTCTGTAACGCTTTCGTGGAATGTTTTAAGGGCAAATTTGTCAATAAGAATAAGCACGGTAAAAATAAGCGTACCAATCATTCTTATAGGTTTAAGAATCAACGCCCATAACCATTTGAAAAAGCGTTTGCTGTATCGCATTGTCTGAATACCAATGTAATATATTTGATTGTAAATGTTTTCAAACATAACAATTCCTCATTTTTACTTCTGTTTTTAGACGCAAAATTCCAATATATATCTGAATTGTACCACAAAAGAATAAAAAAGGCAAGTTACAGTTATTGGCTTAAAAATTATACCATAATAAACACATATTTTTTCTAAATATTCATTTACTTTTTTTATTCGTTGTTGTATAATGACTATAATTGTATAAATATGCACAAAAATTAAGGGGCGAATGAAATGAAAAAAGGAACAAAAAGATTTTTAGGTTTTGCAATTCCAACAACTGCACTTGCTATTCTTGCAAGAAAAAAGTATGTTGATATCCGTTACGGTGCAAAAAATGCAAAGGATACTCTTAAATTCAGCGAGTCAGTTGAAAACGATACTCCTGAAATTCATCTTACAGCACACAGAGGACTTTCTTCTGTTTGTCCTGAAAACACAATTGAGGCTTTCAAAGAGGCTGCAAAATACAACTATTATGCTCTTGAATGTGATGTTCACTGCACAACTGACGGTAAATGGGTAATTATTCACGACTATATGCTTCAGTCAATGTGTGAAGAAAAGGGCGATGTTAAGACAATGTCTTACGACGAAAAACTTTCAAAAATCAGATATACAAACGGTGCAAATATCAAAGATTATCCTGATGCTCGTCCTTGCCTTGTTGAAGAATTTATTGAAATCTGCAAAGAGGCAAACATAAGACCTATGATTGAAGTTAAAGACAAGAGAGTTGACAAAGTAGAATCTCTTTACAAAATCATTTGTGATTATGGTATTGAAGACAGCGTTATTCTTATTTCATTCCACGCACCTGTACTTCGCGAATTCAGAAAACTTTCACCGGATATGGATATGTGGCTTCTTGTTCACACTATTACTGACGAGAAAATCCTTGAATGTATTGAAAACGGTAACGGTGTTGCTTTTGAGGCAAAACGCAGTAGCCCTGAAACAATCCAAAAAATTCACGATGCTAATCTTACAGCTGCTTGTTGGACAGTTGATACAAAAGAAATGCTTAACGAAATGATTAAAAATGGTGTTAAGTATATTACAACAAACGCAATACTTCCTGAATAAGAGGTTTATATAAATGACAGATTGCAAAAAAATTGCTGAACTTATTTTCAGCGATGTGGACAAGTCCACAGACTATTATGAAGAACTTTACCCTGCAAGAGATTTACCCGAGGGTGCAAGAGTAACAAGATTTGCCCCAAGTCCAACAGGTTACTTGCATTTTGGCGGACTTTATGCAGGTTTCGCATCAAAACTTACTGCTGGGACAACGAACGGTGTGTTTATGCTCCGTATTGAAGATACTGACAAAAAGCGTGAGGTAGAAGACGGTGTTACAGGCATTGTAACAGGTCTTAAAGCATTTGGTGTATCACCTGACGAAGGTGTTACAGGTTTCAGTACAGAGCATGGCAAATATGGTCCTTACACTCAAAGTCATCGTCGCGAGATTTACCGCACATTCGCAAAAAAGCTTATGGAAGAAGGCAAGGCTTATCCTTGTTTCTGTACTCCTGAAGATTTAGACGAAATCCGTGCAAAACAAGAAAATGAAGATATTAAAGGTTACTACGGTGCTTATGCTAAATGCCGTGACCTTACCGATGATGAAATAGTTGAAAAAATCAACGCAGGTGTTCCTTTTACTGTTCGTCTTCGCTCAACCGGTGATATTTCAAGAAAAATCAAGTTTGACGATATGATTAAGGGCAAAATTGAAATGAGCGAAAATGTGAACGATGTGGTTATCTTAAAGGCTGACGGTATTCCTACTTACCATTTTGCTCACGCAGTTGATGACCACTTAATGCACACAACTCATGTTGTACGCGGTGACGAGTGGATTGCATCAGTGCCACTTCACATTGAACTTTTCAGAGCTTGCGGTTTTAAGCCTGTTAAATACGCTCACATTGCCCCTATTATGAAAGAAGAAAACGGTGGCAAGCGTAAACTTTCAAAAAGAAAAGACCCTGAAGCAAATGTTTCATACTACATTGAAAAGGGTTATCCTGAAGCATCTGTTAAAGAATATATGCTTACCATTCTTAACTCAAACTTTGAGGAATGGAGAAAAGCTAACAAAACGGAAGATATTTCTAAATTCCCATTTAACCTTAAAAAGATGAGCGTTTCAGGTGCACTTTTTGATATGGTTAAATTCAATGATGTATCAAAAAATGTTATTTCTGTTATGACAGCTAAAGAGGTTTACAAACTTGTAACTGACTGGGCTATGGATTACAACGAAGTGCTTTATGCTCTTTTCGTTGATGACAAAGAAAAAGCAACTGCTATTCTTAACATTGACCGTGATAATCCAAAACCAAGAAAAGATATTGCTTGTTGGGAAGAAGTAGAAAATTATGTTTCATTCTTCTATAACGAACTTTATGACGCAGATTACACTCTTCCTGAACACATAAACAAAGAAGATGCAGTTGAAATCCTTACAAAGTATAAGGAAATCTATTCTGCAAACGATACAAAGGAAGAATGGTTTAATAAAATCAAAGAACTTTGTTCTGCTTGTGGATTTACTCCTAATGTTAAGGAATACAAACAAAATCCCGACGCATTCAAAGGCCATGTTGGCGATGTTTCAACAGTTATTCGTGTTGCAGTTACTTCCCGCACAAACACACCTGATTTGTATTACATTATGCAAATTCTTGGTACAGACGAAGTGATGAACAGAATTGACAACGCGATAAATTCATATAAAGCATAAAGAGGCAAAACTATGGACGAAATTATTACAACTACTTCAAACTTTATACACGATTTCATTGATGAAGACCTTGAAAACGGTGTATATAACAAAGTGCAGACTCGTTTTCCGCCGGAGCCTAATGGATATCTCCACATAGGTCACGCAAAGGCAATCTGCATTAACTTCAGCACATCAAATAAATACAAGGGTGAATGTAATCTTCGACTTGATGATACTAACCCACAAAAAGAAGATACAGAATATATTGACGCTATTAAAGAAGATATTGAATGGCTTGGTTTCAAGTGGAATAAATGTCTTTTTGCATCAAGCTATTTTGACTATATCTATGAATGTGCAGTAAAACTTATTGAAAAAGGCTTGGCTTATGTTGACGACCTTTCTGCTGACGAAATCAAAGAATACCGTGGAACTCTTACAGAGCCCGGTAAAAACAGCCCTTACCGTGACAGAAGCATTGAAGAAAATCTTGATTTATTTAAGAGAATGACTGACGGCGAATTCCCTAACGGTGCAAGAGTGCTTCGTGCAAAAATTGATATGGCTGCATCTAATATAAATATGCGTGACCCTGTTATTTACAGAATTGCTCATGTGTCACATCATCAGACAGGTGACAAGTGGTGTGTTTACCCAATGTATGACTTTGCACATCCATTGTCAGATGCAAAAGAAGGTGTTACACATTCTCTTTGCTCACTTGAATTTGAAAACCACCGACCACTTTATGATTGGTTCTTACAGGCACTTGACATAGAAATGCCACCAAGACAGATTGAATTTGCCCGTCTTAACCTTAATTACTGCCTTACAAGTAAAAGAAAATGTCTTGCTCTTGTAAACGAGGGAATTGTTGACGGTTGGAACGACCCACGAATGGCAACTCTCAGCGGTATGAGAAGACGCGGTTATACACCACAAGCAATCCGTAATTTCTGTGAAAAAATCGGCGTTTCAAAAGCATATTCAGTAGTTGACTACGGTCTTTTGGAATCTTGTGTCCGTGACGACCTTAACGCTAATGCACCAAGGGCTATGGCAGTTCTTCGTCCACTTAAAGTTGTTATTGATAACTACCCTGAAGGACAAACTGAAACACTTGAGGTTGAAATTCATCCTGAACACCCAGAAATGGGCACTCGCAAAGTCACTTTTGGTAAGACTTTGTATGTTGAACAAGAAGACTTTATGATTGAGCCTGTTAAAAAGTATTTCAGACTTTTCCCGGGTAACGAAGTTCGTCTTAAGAGTGCTTATTTTGTTAAGTGTGTTGGTTATGATACTGACGAAAACGGTAATGTTACTTGCGTTCACTGTACTTATGACCCTGAAAGTCGTGGTGGTAACTCACCTGACGGAAGAAAGGTTAAGGGTACACTTCATTGGGTTAGTGAAGCAGACAGTTTCAAAGCAGAAGTTCGTCTTTATGACAGACTTTTCAACAAAGAAAACCCATCTGACGAATCTGCAGGAGCATTCACAGAAAACCTTAATCCTGATTCTCTTGTTGTTCTTAAGGATTGCCTTATCGAAGGCGGACTTAAAGACGGTCTTAAAGCAGGTGACACATTCCAGTTTATGCGTCAGGGATATTTCTGCGTAGATATTACATCAACTGAAGATAAAGTTGTATTTAACCGTACAGTACAACTTAACTCTTCTTGGGGGAAATAAATTATGAGTAAAACAAATAAAATCAAACAAAAAACAACCGGTTTTGATATTCTTCACAGAGTAGTAACTGCAATTGCGTGTTTGGCAATTTATCCTGTTTTTTACTTTGCAGATTTAGTTCACATTTTAATTACTCATAAAGAGATTTCAGACTTGTTAGACAAACTCAATAACGAAGGCAATCTTCATGCAACAGAAGAATCTATTTCACTTTCAGAACTTTCACAATGGATTGATATGTTCTCAAGTTTCACAAATAGTGAATTTGATTTTCAAAAGAGTATTCTTCAAAATGAGCTTTACAGACCTCTTGTTGTAGCCGCTGTTTTCATTATAATAGCCCTTGTTCTTGGACTTGTAATTCTTGGTTTTGCAATCTTCTCAAACAAAATAAAAGTGATTATTGGTCTTTCAGGTGCAGGATTTTTAAGCACAATCGCCGCTTATATTGCATTCGGATTTTTTGCAAATCCGCTTGTAGCTGGTGAAACAACTCTTTCACAAATTCTTAATATGGATGGCATAATCGCATCAGCTATTATCGGATTTTTAGGTGAAGTTGCATCCTTTACCCTTGACGGTGCTTTCTGGGGACTTATGTTCATAATGCTTGGCATTTGTGCGTGGTCAGTTTCAGTTTTTCTTGTTAATAAGAGTGACGAAAAAGAAAAGGCTATGAAAGAAGCCGCAAGAAAAAACAGATAAAATAACACATAACAAAAAGGCTCGGTTTTACCGGGCCTTTTTTATTGGGTTTAGTTATTCTCTAAATTCTTTTGTGACTGCATTTTAAGGTATGCATTTATGAATCCGTCAAGGTCACCGTCCATAACAGCGTTGATATTACCGTTTTCAAAAGATGTTCTGTGGTCTTTTGCAAGTGTGTATGGCATAAACACATAAGAACGAATCTGGCTACCCCACGCAATTTCTTTATGGTCGCCTTTAATATCTTCAATCTTTGCAAGGTGTTCACGCTCTTTAATCTCAATAAGTTTTGATTTAAGCATTGTCATAGCAACTTCACGGTTCTGGTGTTGGCTTCGTTCAACCTGACAAGAAACTACAATACCTGTTGGCTTATGTGTAAGACGAACTGCAGATGATGTTTTATTAACTTTCTGTCCACCCGCACCACTTGCACGGTAAACTGCCATTTCAATATCGTCAGGGTTAATGTCAACATTTGTGTCTTCATCAATTTCAGGCATAACTTCTAAAGAGGCAAAAGATGTGTGTCTTCTACCTGATGAGTCAAAAGGTGAAACACGGACAAGACGGTGAATCCCTGCCTCGCTCTTCATAAATCCGTAAGCGTTTTCGCCCTCAATAAGAATACAAGCAGATTTAAGTCCCGCTTCATCACCATCAAGGTAGTCAAGAGTTGACACTTTGAAGCCGTGACGCTCACCCCAACGGTTATACATTCTGAAAAGCATCTGTGCCCAGTCCTGAGCCTCTGTACCACCTGCACCAGCGTGGAATGTAAGAATTGCATTTTTAGAGTCATACTCACCTGTAAGAAGTGTTGCAAGAGTTTGTGCATCAAGGTCTTTTTCGAAATTTTCAACACCCTGTGTGCATTCGTCAACAAGGCTTTCGTCCTCTTCTTCGTCAGCAAGTTCTATCATAACAAGTGCATCTTCGTAATCTGCCTTTAATCTTTCATAAGCAGAAACCTTGTTTTTCAATACGCTTGTTCGCTGTAAAACTTTCTGTGAGTTCTGAATATCATCCCAGAATCCTTCAACTGCCTGCTGTTCTTCAAGATTGGCAATTTCACTTTTCATTTTTTCAAGACCTAAAGCCTCTGCCAAATTAGAAAGTTCTTCTTCGTGTGCAATAAGTCGGAGTTTTAATTCTTCAAATTGAAGCATAAATGTACCTCGCTAAAATATAATTGTTTTAATATTTTGTCACTTGTCCGTCAAAAATACATAGGATATATTAAGACAACCGTTATATAAGTATATGGTAAGCACTTGCTTTTCAAAAAAGCCTTATACTACCGACGGACTGATATATTTTCTACGCCGCAGTTGATGATTCAGCGTCAGTTGAACTTTCATCTGCGGTTGTTGTTGATTCTTTTGCAACTACATCTGCTTGGTCAATAAGTTCTTTGCTTTCAGTAGTTGATTCTGTAGTCTGCTCTGTTGTTGCAACTTCAGGTGTAGTTGTACTCTGAATTGCAGAAATATAAAGATTTTCGTCTTTTTCGCGAAGTGTAATCTTAATATATTTATCAGGTGTAGGTGCAATCATATCACCATTTTCACCTTGTTCCCACGCGTCACCTGCAAGGCAAGCAACTGTAAGCACTACTGTATCTGATGATGTTGATTTATCAACAACTTTTGGTGTGTATATAGGTGTAACACCTGTAAGCGGAACAGTATATGTCTCAGTTTTTGCATCATAAGGGAATTCAAGACCATAACCGTCAATTGTTGCGTGAACAGGTGTAATTTCTGTACCAAAAAGTTCTATAAACTGTTCTTCAACTGCCGATTTTGGAATTGAAAGTCCGTTTTCTGTGCTTTCAAAAGTATCAGGGTTAATATCACTTTTAAGGAGTGACCAAATTGAAATTTCAAGAAGCTGACTCATATCTGCTTTTGTAATATCGTCAAAAGTATCAGGGTCAATAAGCACAACGGGTGTGAGGATTTTTTCATATTCCTCATAATGCTTTGACTTATCGATTGCAGTATCAATACCATTTACTGCGGAAATTACAACAGTTACAAGACCAATTGCAGCAAGCAATATGATAATACAACCAATAGGGAATGCAAGTTTGTGAGTGCCTTTATGCTTTTTGTTTGTTGTTTCTGCCATAAAAATCACCTTACCTGACCGTTACCGTAAATTTTATATTTGAATGAGTTAAGTTGCGGAAGTCCCAAAGGACCGCGAGCGTGAAGTTTTTGTGTTGAAATACCGATTTCTGCACCAAAGCCGAACTCGCCACCGTCAGTAAAACGGGTGCTTGCGTTATGGTAAACTGCAGAAGAATCCACAGTATTCATAAACTTTTCTGCATTCTCAATATTTTCAGTAATAATACTCTCACTATGACCTGTTGAGTATTTTCTTATATGTTCAGTTGCCTCTTCTAATGAAGAAACAATTTTAACTGACATTTTGTAGTCAAGATATTCAGTTGCCCAATCTTCTTCTGTTGCTTTTTCTATATCAGGACAGATTGCACAGGCTACCTGGTCACCATAAAGAATAACATTTTTTTCGTCTAACTTTGCCTTAATTGCAATAAGTGCAAACTCGGCAATATTTTTATGTATAAGCAAACTTTCAGCAGTATTGCAAACTGATATTCTTTGAGTTTTTGCATTGAACACAATTTCTGCCGCCATATCAATATCGGCAAATTCGTCAACATAAATATGGCAGTTACCCGCACCCGTTTCAATTACAGGCACAGTTGAGTTTTGCACAACAGCGTTAATAAGTTTCGCACTACCGCGAGGAATAAGCACATCAACAAATTCGTTCATACGCATAAGTGCAGTTGAACTTTCTCTTGAAGTATCACGGACAAGTTCAATAATATCAGGGTTAAATCCTGACTTTTCAACTGCGTTACGCATAATATCCATAATAGCAGAATTTGAATTAAAAGCCTCTTTACCCCCACGAAGAATTGCAGTATTACCCGATTTTATTGCAAGAGCCGCTGCGTCACTTGTAACATTAGGACGAGCCTCATAAATAATACCGATTACACCAAGTGGTGAGCTGACTCTTTGAATTTTAAGACCATTTGGTCGCTCTGTTTCCCAAAGCACTCTACCCACAGGGTCAGGAAGAGAAATTACACCCTCAATACCCTGTGCCATACCCTCAACTCTGTCTTCATTTAACATAAGACGGTCAAGAAGTGCCTCTGACATACCGTTGTTTCTGCCATTTTGGAGGTCAATAGCATTTGCTTTTAAGATTTCGTCACAATTCTCGCGAAGTGCTGTGGCAATTGCCTTTAATATTCTATTTTTATCGTCAGTAGATGTAGTTGCAATTTCCACTGACGCATTTTTTACTCTTTTACCGATTTCAGTAAGCATAATTATTTCCCCTTAAAGAAAGTACCTACTTGTTTTCCATCAAGTGCTTTGTAAATTTCAGTTGGATTTTCACCATTCATAACTATTGTGTCAATTCCCGCACCCATTGTAATTTCTGCTGCGTGGAGTTTTGTCACCATTCCGCCTGTACCAAGAGTTGAACCGCGACCACCTGCGATAGCATACAAATCTTCGTTGATTTCTGTAACAACAGGAATAAGTTTTGCATCTTCATTCTCGTTAGGATTTGCATCATAAAGACCATCAATATCTGTAAGAATAATAAGTGCATCTGCATTTACAAGTTTTGCAACAATTGCAGAAAGCGAGTCGTTATCACCATAAACGATTTCTTCAACTGCTACGCTGTCATTTTCATTGATAACGGGGATTGCACCAAACTCAAACAACTTATTAAATGTATTTACAAGATTAGTTCTTCTTTCATCATTTTCAACATCGCTTTTTGTAATGAGCAACTGACCGACTGTATGACCGTATTCACCGAAAAGTTTGTCATACATAAACATAAGTTCACATTGACCGATTGTTGCTGCCGCCTGTTTGCCTGCAGTATCAGCAGGTTTTTCTTTAAGGCCCAATTTACCTACTCCAACACCAATAGCACCACTTGTAACAAGGGCTACCTCAATACCAGAGTTTACAATGTCAGAAAGTACGCTGACTAATTTGTGCATTCTTCTGATATTTGTTTTGCCTGTACTGTATGTAAGAGTTGATGTACCAACCTTTACGACTATTCTTTTTACATCTTTTAATACTGCCATAGTTACGCCTTCTCACCGTAGAAAAGTTTAATCAGTATATTTTAACATATATTTTTACGATAAACAACCATTTTATTGTATTTATATTTGTAACAAAAGATTTTTATATTCATACAATGGTACTGTCAGTTGACAATATTTTTTAGGAGGAATACTGATGTCAGAAAACAAAAACTGTAATGTACCGTCAAAAATAAAAGAAGCTGTCTGCATTGACACCAACAGAGTTTACGACTCTTGTGCTGACAAGGATTGCCTTGAAGATTTAAGAGTATATTTTACAGACTCTGCTCAATGCGTAATTGACCGTGCAACTAATGTCCGTTGTCGCGGTGCCGAAGTACTTAATGCCTTTATTGAAGTTGAAAGAGTGCCTTTTAACAGAGGTTTTTACTCTGTTGACATTACCTATTATTTCAAAGTGTGTCTTGATGTTTTCTGCGGTCACACAAACGCACCTACAATGGTTGAAGGCCTTGCGACATTCTCGAAGAAATGTATTCTTTATGGTTCAGAGGGTAATGTGAAAGTATTCTCATCAGAGTTTGCTTGCGGTGATATTGACCAGCAACTTGATATGGTAAGCACAAACCCAAGAGCAAAAGTACAAACTGTTGACCCGATTTGCCTTGATGCAAAACTTTGCAGAGTTTGCGACTGTTGCCATATTGACCCTTGTTGCAAGCCATCACGCATTCCAAAATGTGTATGTCGTTGCTTTGACGGAGACTTTGAATCTTACGAAAAAGATGCAGAAAAAGCAGTTACCGTTACTCTTGGTATTTTCACAATCGTTCAACTTGAACGCGATGTGCAAATGCTTATTCCTGCATACGATTTCTGCATTCCAAGTAAAGAATGTAACTGTGAAACAGATAATCCTTGCGATGCATTCCGCAAAATTCAATTCCCCGTTGACGAATTCTTCCCACCAAAAGAGGGTTGCTTAAAAGACAGTTACAGACCAACCTGTGCTTGTGGTGACTAACTCTCCCGTTTTACACCTTTGTGCCCTTGTGAAAACAAGGGCTTTTTCTTCTTCCCATAATTGCATTTTGTCGAAAAGCGTTATATAATGTATATAAAGCTAAAAGGCGGGTGTATTTATGAAAAGATTTCTTTCAATTTTTATGGCAATACTTATGGTTTTTGCGTCACTTTTTACTGCATCTGCAGAAGAAGTTGTTACTGACAAAAATGCGGTTTTATCCGCTCTTTACGAAGCGGATATTTCTACAATTCGTGAGGCAATCGACTTAAAAATTGTAAGTTGTGAAGAATTAACCGCATACTACCTTGAAAGAATTGAAAAATACAACACCCCATACAACTGTTTTATTACTCTTTGTGATGATGCCCTTGAAAGTGCAAAGCAGAGAGATGAGGCTCTTTCAAAAGGTGAAAATGACGGACTTCTTTTTGGTATTCCTGTTGTTGTTAAAGATAATATCGACATTAAAGGGCTTTATACCACTAACGGTCATACTCTTGATAAATCAAAAATTGCCGACAGTAACGCTACGGTTATAAACTACCTTTTAGAGCAAGGTGCGGTAATCATTGGCAAAACAAATATGAGTACAGACGCACAAGATGCCCGAATTTCATACAGCGAAATTAAAGGCCAGACCAAAAACGCATATAACACATTGCTTGCGGCGGGTGGCTCGTCAGGTGGTACCGCAGTTGCTGTTTCACTTAACTTTGCAGTTGCAGGACTTGGCACAGACACAAACTCATCTTTAAGAATCCCCGCTGTGCTTAACGGTTGCGTATCTTTACGCCCTACCTTTGACCTTGTTGACCGTACAGGTTGTACTACCCTTAACAGCACGCGAGATGTTGCCGGTGCGATTACAAGAAGTGTTTATGACCAAGCAATTATGATGGATGTGCTTACAAACGGTCAGTATAAATACACCGAAAATCTTGACAAAAACGCTCTTAATGGTTTGAAAATTGGTATTCTTAAAGAACTTTCCTACGCGACTACATCTGCCACAATTACAGGTACAGACGAAGAACGAAACGCTATTGCTACAAAGTTTGATGTTTCTGCAAGAACGGACAAGCATATTGATAACGAAGTTGCAACTGCTTTCAACAACGCTATAAAGGAACTTGAAAGTTGTGGTGCAGAAGTTATTACTGTTTCAATGCCAAAACTCTGGAATTTATCATATAACACATTTGTAAGCGGACACAAATCCAACAAGCAAGCGCTTTATGACGAGTTTGAGAGAATTGTCGACGAAAACGGTCTTGATGCGGTGATTTTCCCATCATACCTTTCAACTCCATTGAAATCCGGCACAGATTCAAACGGAAAGTATTGGAATGCGTGGAGTCAAGTATTCTTAAATAACTGTCGTGCATTGTCACCATCTGCATCACTTCCTGAAATATCACTCCCAATTGGATACCATTCATCAGGTGCAGGAATAGGACTTGAAATTGCAGGGCTTAGAAACAGCGAACAATTGCTTTTAGATATTGCATACTCTTATACAGAAAAATATAACCACCGAGCAGTACCAACAGGTGCACCCGATTTGTATGCTGACTATAGTGCCGACTCACTTGAAGCAATTATCGGTGCTGTTATTGCACAAGCAAACGCAAAACCTGAAAAATCAACTACTGAAAAGCACAATGAACCAACAGATAAAACTAATAACAATAAATCCATTTCAGACTTTATTCCAATGTTTATTGGTATCGGATTTATCGGCGTGGGAATAGTTCTTACCGCTATTTCAAAGAAAAAACGCCCTAAAAAGAAAAAAGAGCCCGAACCCGAGCCACAGTATGATGTAAATATGCAGAATAGATAACCACATCGACAAATTGGAGTTTGTAGGGATGTTAATCATCTGCCAAAGGCAGATTTCATCCGAGTAGAACGAGGATTTCATCACGAAGTGATTTCATCTGTCGAAGACAGATTTCATTTAATAATTGTGTTTATAAATAAAATCATCCTACGGATGATGAAATCGAATAAATTCGATGAAATCTTTTAATCAATTAAAAGATGAAATCCAATCTTGCGATTGGATGAGTTCGACAAACTCAAATTTGCACAAAAATAAGGCTATCGCAAATTGCGATAGCCTTTGATTTTTACTTATTTATTAGTCGTTGTTTCTTCTTCTGTTGAAACGGCGGTTGTTTTCACGCTTTTTTGGCTCTTCATCGATATCATTTTCAGGAACAAGTCCTTTAACTTCGATAAGAGCATCACGGCGAGAAAGATTAAGTCTGCCTTGGTCGTCAATTTCAAGTACTTTTACAAGTACTGTGTCACCAACATTAACAACATCTTCAACCTTTTCTGTGCGTTTAACATCAAGACGACTGATGTGAACAAGACCTTCTTTACCAGGAGCGATTTCAACGAATGCACCGAAACTCATAAGACGAGTTACAACACCGTTGTAGATTGCACCGATTTCAGGGTCTTTTGCAATAAGTTCAACAATTGTTAATGCGCGTTTTGCATTGTCAATGTCAATACCTGAAATAAATACGCGACCATCTTCTTCAATGTCAATCTTAACTTCGCAGTCTGCCTGAATCTTCTGGATAACCTTACCCTGTTTACCGATAACATCACCGATTTTTTCAGGGTCAATCTTTGTTGAAAGCATTTTTGGAGCATATTTTGAAAGTTCTGCTCGAGGCTCACTGATACAAGGAAGCATAATTTCGTCAAGAATATAATTTCTTGCTTTGTGTGTTTTTGCAAATGCTTCTTTAATGATTTCAGGTGTAAGACCGTGTACTTTAAGGTCCATCTGAATTGCTGTGATACCGTTCTTTGTACCTGCAACTTTGAAGTCCATATCGCCATAGAAATCTTCAAGGCCCTGAATGTCAACCATTGTCATAAAGTCGCCATAAACGCCTTCGTCACCTGTGATAAGACCACAAGAAATACCTGCAACAGGAGCTTTAATTGGAACACCTGCTGCCATAAGAGCAAGAGTTGAACCACAAATTGAGCCCTGTGATGTTGAACCGTTTGAAGAAAGAACTTCTGATACAACACGGATTGCATAAGGGAATTCATCAACTGATGGAAGAACAGGAACAAGAGCCTTTTCTGCAAGTGCACCATGACCGATTTCACGACGACCAGGACCACGAGATGGCTTTGTTTCACCAACTGAATATGATGGGAAGTTGTAGTGGTGAATGTATCTCTTTTCTGTCTGTTCATCAAGACCGTCAAGAAGTTGTGCATCACCCATAGGGCCTAAAGTTGCAATTGAAAGAACCTGAGTCTGACCACGAGTGAACATACCTGAACCGTGAGCACGAGTGATAAGGTCAACTTCTGCATTAAGAGGACGGATATCATCGATACCACGACCGTCAACACGCTTGTGTTCGTCTTTAAGCCAAGCACGAACAACATGTTTTTGAACAAGATACATAATCTCGTCAAGCTTGCCTTCGTTACCTTCAAAACGCTCGTCAAACTTTTCGTGAACTGCTTCATAGATTGGAAGAAGTGCTTCGTCACGAACAAGTTTGTCGTCAGTATCAAGTGCTTTTTTAACATCTTCAATGCAGAATTCTTCGATTTCTGCCATAATTTCAGGGTCTGGGTCAGAAGATTCGTAAGCAAATTTTGGCTTACCAACTTCGTCTACAATACCCTGAATGAATTTAACGATTTTCTGATTTTCTGCGTGACCTGCCATAATAGCGTCAAACATTGTATCGTCATCGATTTCGTTTGCACCTGCTTCAATCATAGCAACAAGGTCAGCAGTAGAAGCAACTGTCAAAACTAAGTCTGACTTTGCTCTTTCCTCAAGATTTGGGTTGATTACGATTTTACCGTCAACAAGGCCAACATTTACGCCTGAAATTGGGCCATCCCAAGGGATATCAGAAATAGCAATTGCAGCTGAAACACCAATCATAGCTGTGATTTCAGGTGAGCAGTCAAGGTCAACTGACATAACAGTTGCCACAACTGAGCAGTCATTTCTAAGGTCTTTTGGGAAAAGTGGACGAATAGGTCTGTCAATGCAACGAGAAGTGAGAATTGCTTTTTCACTTGCTCTGCCTTCTCTTCTCTGGAATGAACCAGGAATACGACCTACTGAGTACATTTTTTCTTCATAATCAACTGAAAGTGGGAAGAAATCCACACCTTCTCTTGGTTTTGCAGAAGCTGTAACTGTACAAAGAACTTCTGTTTCACCATAACGAGCAAGAATAGCAGCATTTGCAAGGCCTGCCATTTTGCCTGTTTCAAGAGTTAATTTTCTGCCTGCAAGTTCGGTTTCCCAAACTTTGAAATTCTTGAAAAACATAATTTTTACCTCTTTTCTTTTACATAAAATTTGTATTTCTTCGGGGCAAAAATCTGTTTAACAATAAATACAATCTTCAATTTCTTGAAAACTCTATTTATCACTAAAGCTTGGGATTTCGCCCCGTTTTTAACGCTTTTATAACTACCATTAAAAGCATTTTAAGGCAGACCGAGTAAATTCTCTGTCTGCCTTAAACGATTTTGATTACTTACGAAGACCAAGTTTTGCAACGATTGCACGGTATCTTTCGATATCTTTCTTCTGAAGGTATGCGAGAAGATTTCTTCTACGACCAACCATCTTAAGAAGACCGCGACGAGAGTGGTGGTCCTTCTTGTTAACCTTAAGATGCTCTGTAAGGTCATTGATTCTCTTTGTGAGAACTGCAATCTGAACTTCAGGAGAACCTGTGTCGCCTTCGTGTGCAGCGTATTCAGCCATGATAGCCTGTTTTTCTGCCTGTGTCATTGTCATTTCACCTCATTATAAAATATTTATGCTCAAATGCCCCAGATGAAAGTAGGTGAATCACCCGTTTGGGTTTTCTCAATCACCCGAGAACACAGAGATAGCCTTGATAGTATATCACAAGAATTTTCAAAAATCAAGTGTTTTTTACATTTAATTAAGTATATTGCCACTCTGCTGTGAATTAGTTATTTCCGAATTTCTGCTGAAATATGCGTCATAAACCTCTTTTGCATAGTTTGGAAGACCTGCTGATTTAACATTTTCAACTGCGATTACAACTGCAATTTGTGGATTATCGGCAGGTGCGTAAGAAACAAAGAAACCGTTTGTATATGCAACTGTTACACCGTTTACCCGTTTCTTTGCATCAGCAGTACCTGTTTTTGCAGCAACCTGATAATCAGCCTCACGAAGTGATGCATAGGTATTCGCCATTGAAATCATACCTTTTTTAACAGCCTCATAAGAAGATTTTGAGCCACCTACTTCGCCTAAAATTTCAGGCTCGGCCTGATAAAGCGTCTCGGAGTAATCTGCTGATTTTATACTTTCAACAAAATGTGCTTTATATCTTGTACCACCATTTGCAAGAGTTGATACATAAGAACAAAGTTGAATTGGTGTGTAAAGATGGTCACTTTGACCAATAGCAGCCTGAACAGTATCACCCGGGTACCAAGTACCACCTAAAGATTGACGGTGCTCAATGCTTGGAACAACGCCTACTGCTTCTGTAAGTTCTATTCCCGTATCACTGCCAAGACCGAACTTTTTAAAATATTCGTTTAGTTTATTGATGCCAAGTTGTCTGCCCACATCATAGAAATAAATATTGCAAGAATATTTAAGGGCTGACTCAAGAGTCATTTCGCTACCAGAATGATTGCTTACATTAAAGCAATAGAATTTCATATCCTTGAAAAAGTTATACACTCTTGTGCACAGGATTTTTGTATCGGCTTTTATAATGCCTTCTTCAAGTCCTGCAAAGCCTACAATAGGCTTCATTGTTGAGCCGGGAGCATAAGTGCTTCTTAACGCTCTGTTCCAGAGTGGTGCAGATTTATCAGAATTGAGTTGGGTATAATCTTTTTTGTAAGTGGATAAATCGTAAGACGGATATGTTGCACAAGCAAGAATTGAAAAATCGTTTACATCCATAACCACAATACTACCTGCAGTATCAATATTCTGTATTTCTTTTGTGCTATTGATTTTTGACGCAAGAATATTCTGTACTTTCTTTTGGAAATCTGCATCAATTGTAAGAATTACATTGTTTCCGTTTACCGGTGCAGTTGTAACAGTTGTGTTTTTTGTGCCATCTGCATTAGTTACTGTTGTAGCAACACCACGAGTACCGCGAAGTTCATTTTCAAGTGCACTTTCAATACCGAATTTACCGATTTTATCAGTCATTTTATATGAACGAAGTCCTAAAGTTTCAATTTCTTCTTCAGTAAGATTTTCGTCTTTAAGTGACTCTTTATATTTTTCGGTTACAGATGCATATTCTTCTGCGTTAAGATAATCGTAATAGCCGATAATATGTGGTGCAATTGTACCGTCATAGTATGCTCTTTCGGTATCAATTCGGGTTTCAACACCTCTATAAAATCTGCTTTGCTCTTTGATTATCAAAATTACCTCGTCAGGCACATTTTCGGCAATAGTAAATGGATTGTTTTTTGAAAAATCCGCCTTAACCATTGCAAAATGCACAGATGCTACTTTAATCGCATCTGCAACTGACATATTGTGAAGTGAATAATACTCACACAACGCGTCAAATACATTTTGTGGAGTTGCATAACGGTTTAAGTTGAGATAATCTTTTGCAAAAAGTTTGTTTTTATCATTTTTATTATTTTCAGTAAAAACAATATTCGTGCCGACAAGTTCAATAGGCAATGTTGAATTATACTCAACACCTTTTTGGTCAAAAAGCGTAATTAACGATAAAATAATTTCATTTCGTTCTTCAATTTTTGATGCTTTCGGGAAATATGACGCGTCAATATATACCGTGTTTGAACTTTCGTTATAAACGAGAGGAGTACCGTTTGTATCAAGAATTTCGCCACGCAAAGCGTCAATTTTTGTTGATGCAGATGAAAGATAAATGTTTTTTGACGCGTATTCGTCTGCATTTATAACCTGAATTCTAAAAAGGTCGGCAATAAAGATTGAGACAACAAGCAATATTGCAACTACAAACGCAGTTGCACGAATTTTATAACTGTATGTGTTTCTCATTCTTTTTCACCGTCCTTTTCTTTTATTTTTTAATCTTAATATTCTGTATAGTTATATGAGAATTTTCTGTTTACTGCACGGATAATCACATACCAAAACGGAGTAAGCACAAGGGAATATATGCCCATTGGTAAATAATATCTCAACAACATTTCTGCACCACCATCAACACCGCGTGCAGTAATGAAAAACAGTACATAACTTAAAAAGTAAAGCATTGTAAAACCTGTGTTCATCATTATATATGTGATAATGTTGTTACGCATAAAAATTCGAAGCAACACACCGCACACAGCACAAACAACCATAAGATAAAGTGCGTTATAACCATCAGCAGTAACAGTAAGAGTATCCCACAACGCTCCTGACAGAAGTCCCGCAACTGCTCCTACCACTTCGCCCTCAAACATAGCAATACATAGTGCAACGGAAATAAGCAAAACAGGACGGACCGACGCAATCTGTGGGAAGATTGTCAGTATATTCTGAAAAATATGTGCTAAAAGAATTATAACGCCATATACGGCATATCTTTTAAGCTTTGTTTTGGTCTGAACTCTCATTTTTATTTCCTTTACTGCCCTGAACGAAAAATAGTACTGTGGGCAAAAATACTCAAACTGCCTTTATTCTTCAGTAAAGTCTGTAATTACAAAACAATCGTGAATGTCTTTTGTATTGATTGGTGGTTCAACTACTGCATAAGACGAAAGGTCTGTTTCACTCTGTTTAACCTGTGAAACTGTGCCAATAATAAGGTCTTTTGGGAAAATACCGCCTGTACCTGAAGTTGCTACAATTCCACCCTTTGAGATTGCAGTATTACGGTCAAGAGATGCAAGTGTGCAAGTACCATTTACCGCCATATCATAAGTTGCATTTGTATAACCTAACTCGCCTGTTCTAATTTCATAAGCCGCCACATGAATTGACGGGTCAAAAACTGAACGGACAACCGCTGATGTTGGATTTACTTCAGTTACAACACCTATAAGATATTCGCTGTAAATAACTGCGTCATTTACTTTGATACCGTCATTTGAGCCTTTGTTGATTGTGAATGAACCGAACATATCGGCAGAATCACGACCAATAACTGTTGAATAAACCCAAGTGTAGTCGGGATTTTTTTCACGGACATCAAGGAATTCTTCATAAGACTCAAGTTGTTTTTTAGTTTTTTCATAATCAACAAGTTGTGCCTGATAATCAGCCACCTGTTGTTCAAGCTCTGCCACACGGTCACGATAAGCGTCGGACGAAATAAATCCACCTGTAACACCGTCTAATTTTTCTGAAAAATATGATGCCACATTCTGTAATGGTGCGGTTATAAAGTCAACGACATTTGTAAGTGGTGAAGTTTTTCCGCCCACAACTGTAGCAAGAACAGTTGCGCACACAAGCACAATTGCAACTGCAAGCAGAACTTTGAATGTTGTACTTTTGAAAAAATTGTTCATTTTTATAATTCTCCAATTTAATTGAGAGTAATGTAAACGCTAATAAAATCGTGGTGTATGATTTAACGAGGAAAAATTTTAGACATTTTGTTTCAAAACCACAGGTAATACTTTGTGTATTACCGAGGATTTTGGGGCGAAATGGCAGAATTTTAACCGTTAAGGCATACGCCTAAGATTGCAATTAGTGTTTACTAAATATTTCCTTTTTCGAGGCAAATTCCCATACCTGCAGCAACACAATCCATTGGGTCAACTGCAACATGAGCAGGGATTTTTGTCTCTTGTGAAATAAGTGTATCAATTCCGCGAAGTAATGCACCGCCACCTGTAAGCATAATTCCGTTATCAACAATATCTGCAAGAAGTTCAGGTGGAGTTTTTTCAAGAGTTGAACGGATTGTTTCAAGAATCTGTGCAACAGGCTCGGCTAAAGCTTCACGCACATCTTCTGATGTAATTTCAACATTCTTCGGAAGTCCGTCAACAAGATTTCTACCACGAACATCCATAGCGCCTTCGCCGTCATAACTCATAGCAGAGCCGATTTTAATCTTAATTTCTTCTGCTGTACGCTCACCTATGAGAACATTGTGCTTTTTGCGTATGTATTCAATAATTGCCTCGTCAAAATCGTCACCTGCAATTCGGCTTGACTTTGCAGTAACAATATCACGGTATGAAACAACTGCAACTTCAGTTGTACCGCCACCAATATCAACAATCATACTGCCTACTGCCTCAGTTACAGGAAGTCCTACACCCATTGCGGCAGCAAGCGGTTTGTGAATAAGAGATGCATATTTTGCACCTGCATCACGAGCAGCATCGTGAACTGCCTTTCTTTCAACTTCTGTAATGCCTGATGGCACACAAATAAGCACTCTTGCTCGGCTGAAAGGCGAACGCTTGATTACCTTTTTAATGAATTCTTTAAGCATATCTGATGTGATTTCAGAATTGACAATAACGCCATCTTTTAATGGCTTAACTGCAGTAATTGAGCCCGGTGTTCTACCAATCATATCTTTAGCCTCGTTACCAACAGCCACAACTGATGGTGGGTCGGTTTTTTCGTTTACAGCCACAACTGACGGCTCACGAAGAACAATACCCTTTCCCTTAAGATATACAATTGTGTTGGCAGTACCCAAGTCGATACCGATGTCTTGTGCAAAAAGCATTTCTACATCTCCCATTTTCAAATATTTATATAATGTGTTCAATACATAGTTAATCTATTATAGTATAACAAAATCGCAGATATTATACAATACCTGCGATAAAAAATTCATATTTAATTTTTAATTTATATTAAAATGCGTCTAATAAACTTCTCGACTCGCCTTTGGTGTTTTTTGCCGAAATCTTCACCAACTCATATTGTTGCAGAGCCAAATCTGTAAATTCTTCTTCACCAATCTTGACCATTTTGTCAAAATCTCTTAAAACAATTGAAAAGTACGAGATTTCATCAAAAATTCTAATTTCATAATAATTTTCGTATTGATGAATAAGATATTCCATGCCATTCTTTGTTTTGGTAACGCCTTCAGGATATGCTATAGAATCTTCACCATAAATAACAGGAGCTCCCTTTTGCAAAGAATACTGGTTTAACAACAAATTATCCTTCGTTTCAAAATACTCTACATCATAAAGCATATCATCTTCGTACCACGAAAAGTTTTGAATGTGAATATGCACCGCATCAGGTATTTCACATCTTGAATAAGTATAGTTAAATTCTGTTCCTACATATTCATGCAAAGCATCATAAAACGGAAAATACACCTTATACTCATTATCTATTTTTATTGCTTCTTCGTCAGAAAGAGTTATATCAGCATAACATTCATCAAAAATTGCAGTTTCATAAGATATACATATTGTCAAACCAACGGAAACAACAGCCATCAAAATCCCTGATGCAAACAATGTCCAGTATTTTTTGCCATTGACAACACCATTTTTATGAACCATTATAAGGGCAACTACGAATACAACTGTTAAAGCAAGACAAATAGGTGTCAATGCCTGAATTACTGGAAGATGGTGTAACTCTGAAAAGCCAAGCATATTGCCATAGTCAGCTAAAACTAATCCAAACCTCGAAAACCCTACAATTATTGTAAAAATCAATAAAGCTGTGCTTGTAATTCCTAAAACAATTTTATATTTTGTATCACTCGGTCTTTTCTCAAAAGAACTGACGTCTATGCCTGTAAAATTATAAAACTCTTCGCCTGTGCTCTCCATTCTGTCGATTTCGTTCCAATAAAAATCTTCATCAAAACTTGAATTTTCAACACCTTGACTTTTAATATCACGACAAAGTTTTGCTGAAACTGCCAGTTCTGTAAGTTCACTGTTTATTGTGCCCATACTATCATTTATTGCATCACTCAAAGTAAGCGTTCCATTAAAAATGTCTTTAATGTTTGGAATAGAAATTCCGAGTTTTCTATAAACGATTATCTTTTTCAAAATTGCAATTTCGTTTTCTTCATACTCACGATAACCGTTATCATTTCTTTCAGGGTTTAACAGACCCTCTTTTTCATAAAAACGAATATTGGCACGACTTATATTAAGCATTTTTTCAAGCTCGTTTATTTTCATAATATCACCTCTTTGTATTCGTTGTTTTAAATATAAACTATAAAGTCACTTTACAGTCAAGTATTTTTTCAAATATTTTTATAATAATATCATAATTTTTATTAACTTGCAAAAACGACACAAAAACGGGACGCTGTGGTCAGCGTCCCCTACCTTTTTTGGTTGATTTTAGTTTTTGATTTTTTGTCGATATGCAATCTTGCGATAAAAATTCATATTTTATTTTTAATTTTATAGGTATAGATATAAAAGCCTCCCTCTGACGAGGGAGGTGGCAAAATCTTTGATTTTGACGGAGGGAGAGAAAAGATAAAACCATCAATTCACTTTTATTATTTTACCTTCGAATAGAGTTTCAAAATCCTCTATTGTTCCCTTTGCTAATAAATCTTTTTGACAAACAAAATGTGGTGTATATTGTCCATTAGTAAACATAAAAGAATAAAAATCGCCATAATCGTGAATTTCTTTAATATCTTCTAAAAATATACTTTCTAATTGACCACCTATATCACAAGATATAGTTTCTCCGTCAATGCAAATTTTTTCTGGCATAGCCCCTTTAACAAATTTGATAACACATGGTGCAAAATAGCACAAAAAAGCAACCATGCAACTTATATAAAATAATATTGATATATGTTTTACAATAGAGAAAATTGCAAGTGGAACAGGCACGATTAATGCACCTAACAAAGTGAACTTTCTCCAAAATTTAATATTCCTTTTCATGTAATACTTTTTTGCGTTTCCTGTCAAAATTCCATTAAATTCTATCACGCCTAACCCTCCTACTAAAATTTCTCAATTCAAATATATCATTTCAAACTTAAATTGTCAATAAAAACGGGACGCTGCAGTCAGCGTCCCCTACATTGTTTTATATTTGAAAACTCATTTTGCGCTTTGCGTTTTGCTTTTTGCACTTACATTGAAGTTGGTGTTGAAATACGGAACATTGTAAGTATGTTTGTAATTACACTCATTACACAATTACAGAGAGACAAACGAGCCTGCATAAGTGATTCGTCCTCTACTGTTACACGACAAGCATTGTAGAACTTATGGAACAATGTTGCAAGGTCAATACAGTAACGAGTAATCTTTGCAGGGTCATAGTTCTTTGCAGAGTTTACAATTTCGTCAGTAAGTGATGCAAGATGACGGATAAGTTCAATTTCTTCAGGAGCTGTAAGGAGTTTAAGTTCGTCCTTTGTACAATCACGAACTGTTACACCGTCCGCTTCAACTTTACGCAAAATACTATGAATACGAGCGTTTGCATACTGACAATAATAAACAGGGTTCTGGCTTGACTGCTCAACCGCTAAATCAAGGTCAAAATCCATTTGTGAGCCAGGCTCACGCATATTAAATAAGAAACGAACTGCGTCAACAGGAATATCTTCAAGCAAATCAACAAGTGTAATTGCTTTACCTGTACGCTTACTCATTCTTACAACTTCACCATCGCGAGTAAGACGAACTAACTGCATTAAGATAACATCAAGACGGTCAGCATCAAGGTCAAGTGCTTCAAGAACGCCTTTCATACGAGCCACATGACCGTGGTGGTCTGCACCCCAAACATCAATTGCCTTGTCAAACCCACGAGTAACAAGTTTGTTTTTATGATAAGCAATATCAGCAGCAAAATATGTTGGGTTACCATTCTGACGAATAAGAACATCGTCTTTAAGGTCTAATTTTTCAATATCTTCTTGAGATTTGCCCTGACGAGTGAGCATTTCTGTTTGCACTTTAATGTTGTTATACCAAACTGCACCGTCTTTTTCGTAAGTAAGACCTTTATTTGTAAGGTAGTCAATAACCTCTTTAACAGCACCGCTGTCGTGAAGTTGACTTTCCTTAAACCAAGTGTCATATTCAATACGATATTTTGCCATATTGGCTTTCATATTATCGATATTTTTAGGAAGAGCAAACTCTACAAGTGCTTTTCTTCTCTCGTCTTCACTCTTGTTTATATATTCGTCACCGTAAACATCGGCAAACTGCTGTGCTCTTTCTTTAATATCTTCACCGTGGTAACTGTCTTCGGGAAGTTCCACCGCATCTTCACCTTTGAAAATCTGCTGATAGCGAATATCAAGTGAAAGACCAAATTTTTCAATCTGATTACCTGCGTCGTTAATATAGAATTCGCGCTCTACCTCATAGCCCGCCATATCAAGCACTGCTGCAAGGCAATCACCTAACGCACCGCCACGAGCATTGCCCATATGCATTGGTCCGGTTGGGTTAGCAGAAACGAACTCAACATTGATTTTTTTGCCATTACCATAGTCGCTTCTACCGTAATCTTTGCCGAGCGTTTTAACATCACAAAGAATGTCTGCATAAAAATCCTTTGAAAGTGTAAAGTTTACAAACCCTGCACCTGCCACTGAACAATCCGCAAAATATGTTCCGTCAAGTTCAATGTATTTTGCAACTAAATCTGCAATCTTTCTTGGTGCACAGCGAAAAACCTTTGCACAAACAAACGCGATATTTGATGAATAGTCACCGTTATCACGATTTGCAGGAACTTCAATATTAAATGCAGGAATAGGCTCAGAAGATATTTCACCCTCTGCCACCGCTTTGCCTAATGCGTCAACAATAAGTGTATGAAGTTGGTCTGTTGCCTGTTTTACAAGTTTAGACATCCGTTATTTCTCCTCAATATATATTTTCATAGTATTTTCTGATACAAATCCGTTATTGAAATCAAGCGAGTATTTCATTTTAAGAACTCCGCCCTTGTCGTCTTTTGACCACTCGACCTGATTTCCGTAAATACCCATTGTAATTTCACCGTAAGGTGTACTGTAAAATGTATGATGGCGAACACTTTTTTCAACCATCATTTCACTACTGAACTGACCTTTACGCACAATGCTTACAGTATTGTTATCAAAAACTGTAATAGTTGTTTCTTCCGGGCCTGTTTCTTCGTTATTTTCTATATATTCAATTACTGCTTTGTCATTTTCACAAGTAAGAGTACCTGTAACTGTCATTTCACCTGCGTTATCACCATTTTCGGTGCGTTGCATACTGACAATTTTTATAACTGCGTCTTTTTTCATTATTTCTCCCATTTTTCAATAGCATAGCAGAAAAGTTTATCAATAAGCTCGTCAGCCGGAATTCCAACCGCTTTCATAAGCATTGGATACATACTGATTGATGTAAATCCCGGTAATGTGTTAGGCTCATTAAGAAGCACAGCACCGTCAGAATGTCTTACAAAGAAATCAACACGGGCAAGACCTGAGCAACCCCAAGCCTTATATGCTTTAACTGCTTTTTCCTGAATTTCTTTGATCTTGTCTTCGCCTATTCTTGCAGGAATGTGAAGTCCGCTATCTGACTCATATTTTGCATCAAAATCGTAAAACTCATTACAAGGCTCAATTTCGCCAACTGCACCTGCAAATGGTTCGTCATTACCCATAACTGCACATTCTACCTCGGCACCGTCAATGCCCTCTTCAACAACAACTCTGTCATCAAACTGGAAAGCATATTCAAGTGCTGAATAAATTTCATCAACGCTTTTGGCTTTGCGAACACCAACTGATGAGCCTGCGTTTGCAGGTTTAATGAACACGGGAAGTCCTAAATATTCTTCACACTCTTTTGAAAATTCTTTTCCGTTTGTACCGAAATCATATTTTGTTATGTATTTCCACTTTGCTTGTGGAATATTATTAACATCACAAATTGCATTTGTCATTGCTTTATCCATACAAACTGCTGACGCCATTGTGTTACAACCAACATAAGGAATACCCGCAATTGTAAGAAGTCCTTGCATTGTTCCGTCCTCACCGTTTTTACCGTGAAGAACAGGGTAGCAAACATCAATTTTTATAAGTTCATATTTACCATTATCAAGAACTAAAATTCCATGGTCACTATGATTTGTAGAAATTGTCGCTTTTTTAAGGTTTGCTTTGTTGTTAAGCCAAATATCATTTGCAAGGTTTTCTACATCGCCTGTATAAAGGTACATTTCGCCATCTTTTGTAATGCCTAACATTACTACATTGTATTTGTCTTTTGGTGTGTTTTTGATTACTGAAGTTGCTGAAAGCAGAGAAACATTATGTTCTGATGAAACTCCGCCGAAAATGATAAGTGCGTTTTTCATTTTTGTCACCTACAAAATGTCATAATGACACATTTTAATATTAACTATATTATTCTACCACAATATATTTAAGTAATCAATTATAATATTCACAAATTTTTAATGACAAATGAAAATAATTGTGTTATACTTTATAAGATATATAAATTTTTGATTAGAGGTATTACAAATGCTTGAAAGAAAAGATGCCCTTAACCTTATCTTAAAGGGCTGTAACGAAAAATTTGCAGATAACGGTTTTGAACTTTTAACTCCCGTTACTGAAGAAAACGAAACTGCTTTTGCAGACTTTAAGAAAGGTGACCTTACACTTCGTCTTTTGAGCCATGACAATCTTCTTGATGTTATGGAAAAAGTTGAAGATGGCGAATTCGCAAAAACAGAGTCAAATCTTCTTGACCTTGACTCTTTTGAAGAGCGTGATATTAAGTCACTTTGCAATGAGATTGTTGACACAGTTGCAACTTCTCACGGTAAAAAGGCAAAGCAGGCTACAAAAAAAGCACCGCAGACAATTTCAAAATCTGCTGCTAAAAACGGTGCCTCTTATGACGCTAACACTCTTGCAAACAGAATAGCAACTCTTTACCCTGAACTTAAAGATGCTTACAAAGAAAACTTCCAAAAATATGACGAATTTCTTGGTGAAGATTTCTTTGTAAATCACGCAAATGCTTATATTATGCGTACAATCCGTTCACACGACTCACAACAACTTAAAAAACTTTTTAAGATTTTAAGTGACATTTACGAAAACGGTTCAAATGATGTTCAGGACCTTGTTGTTGTTACAATTTTAGGTGAAATTGATAATGATAAAGAGCTTCTTGAAAAATGTCGCGAATACATTTCAGACGATGATTTCTACGAAACTCTTGTTGCAGTTAACAAGTACCTTGTATCACCTGCAGGTAAAAAAGCAAGAAAACTTCTTGAAAATCCACCTGCATACAAACCGCCTAAAAAGAAAAAGGGCGGAATGATGTCATCTCTTATGCAGGGCGGTATGCCACAACAATAATCAAATAATTAAAGCCACTTCAATACGAAGTGGCTTAATTTTTTGTTTTTAATAAATTTCTCCAAGATAACTTACACAGTTTTTACCATGTTTTTTTGCATTGTAAAGCTGTTTGTCTGCTCGTTCAACAAGTCTTTCAATCGGTGTGTCTTTGTCTTCTTCAGTTGCAACATAAAGTCCGGCACTGACAGATACTGATTCAAAAGTATTTTCAAACTCAATGTCATTGACAAGCTCAAGTGTATCTTCAAGATGTTCAACTAATTTCTCAACATCTCGCTGTGCAGTAAGAACAAGAAACTCCTCGCCACCATAACGGACACACAAGTCAGTAGGTCTTGAAAAGTTTTCTTTTATACAAGCAGCTACCGCTTTAAGACAAATATCGCCCTCAAGATGACCGTATCTGTCGTTATATGACTTGAAATTATCAATATCCATCATAATCATACAGAAATTGTACCCGTTATTCTTACAAAAACTACGAAGTGGCGGTGCAGCTTTTTCAAATCCGCGTCTGTTCATAAAACTTGTAAGCAAGTCACCATTAGCAGAAAACTCCAATTTTTTATTGGCAATACTTACTGACAGATAATGGTTGAAATGGACAACAGAATAACCCATACCAAGCACAGTAATAAGGAAACACAACATTAAATCTGTTGGTGTTGCCATTGCAAAAAGCAACGCACAAGCCTCAACATAAAGTGCTACAATAAGCATAAGGTTTTTTGTAAAAGGAGTAATTACAGGAATAACAGAAATAAGAATCACAAAAATAAGATAGTTGTTTGTGGTTTGTCTGTCCATTGCCTCCATTACAGAGAACGACAACGCTTCAATTGTATATAAAACCCAATATGAAGTATAAATAATTTTCATTTGGTGGTTTGAGGTTTTCTTATATTTAAGCAAAAACTCAATAGCAATAATGAAACATGCCGAAACAAAAGCAAAAACACAGCAGGAAATCAGAAAACCTTTGCCGTAGTCAAACTTTACATCTGACCACAATGCCCAAAGCATACCACAGATTTCAACAATCAAAAGTGCTATTGAAGCGGGAATAATTCTAATGAAATTTGTATGTATTCTGTCTGCTTCAACTTCGCGATAAATAGGATTATCACTGTTTTTTGCCTTTTTTGCCTCATAGGCTTCAGTTATTTTGCTTTGCTCAATGTTCTTGATTTTTGTAATCTCTGCAATAATGTTAGTGAACATTCCGATTTCCTCCTCTCTTTTATTCTATTATGATTTTACCATAATCCCTCAAGTTGTGCAATATATAAATTAGTCACTCTTGAAATGATTTATATGTTGTGATAAAATTACTTATATCTTTTTTGAAGGTGACACAAATGGACTACTATTTTTCTAAAAGAATATCAGAATTGCAACCATCTGCAATCCGTGAAATCTTAAAAGCAACACAAGACCCAAGTATTATTCCTTTTGCAGCGGGTAATCCTGACGAAAGTGCTTTCCCAATTGATGAGGTTAAGCGTATTTCGGCAGAAATTTTTGAAAACTCCCCCGTTACTGCTTTGCAGTATGGGGTTACAGAGGGGTACAAACCTCTCATAGAAACTCTTACTACTTTTGTAAAAGAAAAATATAATATCGGAAAAGAAACTGACTCTCTTATTATCACTTCAGGTGCACAACAGGTTATGGATTTAGCCACAAAAGCCCTTTGCGATTTTGGTGACACTATAATTTGTGAATGCCCATCGTTTATCGGCTCACTTAACTGTTTCCGTTCTTACGGTTGCAAACTTCAAGGCGTACCTGTTGAAGCAGACGGAATGAATATAGAAAAGCTTGAAGATGCAATCAAAAATGCTCATAATCCAAGATTTATCTATACAATTCCTAATTTTCAAAATCCGTCAGGTGCTACAATGAGCCTTGAAAAACGCAAGGCAGTTTATGACCTTGCAAAAAAATACGGACTTCTTATTTTAGAAGACAATCCTTACGGAGATTTACGAGTTTCAGGTGAAGAAGTACCGTCTATCAAGAGTTTTGATGAAGATGGAATTGTCATTTATGCAGGTTCATTCTCAAAACTTCTTGCCCCCGGTATTCGTGTTGGCTACATTGTTGCACCATCACCAATTATTGCAAAAATGACAGTTGGCAAGCAGGCTGCTGATGTGCATACTCCTGTATTCTCACAAATGCTTGTACATAAATGGATGACAGAAAACAATGTTGATAATCATATTGAGAAAATCCGCAATATCTATCGTGAAAAGTTAAATCTTATGTGCGATTTAATCGATATTGAACTTGGCGATTTTGTTAAATATGTGCGTCCCGAAGGCGGGCTTTTCGTGTGGTGTGAACTCCCCGAAAATGTAGATATGCTTGACTTTGTTAAAGAATGTATTGCAAACAAGGTTGCAGTTGTCCCCGGTACAGCATTTATGATAAATGACGAAAAAACAAATTGTTTCAGAATGAACTTCTCAACACCATCAAAAGAAAAAATCCAAGAGGGTATGAAAATACTTGGTAAGGTAAAGGATAAATATGTCAGATAAGAAAAATTACACGCTCACAGACCTTTCAGTCATAAAAAAGGTTATGGGTGAACATTCAGTTACATTTTCAAAAGGGTTAGGGCAAAACTTTCTTGTAAACCCTACCGTTTGTCCCAGAATGGCAGATGCAGTAAGAGAAAGCACAAACAAACCTATTGGTGTGCTTGAAATTGGTGCAGGCGTTGGTGTTCTTACAAAAGAACTTCTTGAACGCTGTGAAAAAGTTGTTTGCGTTGAGCTTGATACAAGACTTTTTCCTGTGCTTGAAGACACACTTTCGGGGTATGATAATCTTACACTTATAAACGGTGACATTCTTAAAATCGACTTGCAACAAGTCATAAAAGAACATTTTGAGGGTATGGAAATTTTCGTGTGTGCAAACTTACCATACTACATTACAAGCCCTGTTATTATGCGACTTTTAGAAGAAAAATTGCCATTTAACAAGATTATTGTTATGGTACAGAAAGAGGCAGGCGACCGTCTTTGTGCGAAAGTTGGTTCAAGGGAGAGCGGTGCGGTAACAGTTGCGGTTAACTATTATGCAGAAGCCAAAAAACTTTTTGATGTTTCTCGTGGCTCATTCTTCCCAAGTCCTAAAGTTGACAGTTGCGTTATTGGGCTTGATTTGACTAAAAAAGGTAATTATGATGTAAAAGACGAATCACTTTTCTTCAAAATGATTAAATCTGCGTTTGCACAGAGAAGAAAGACAATTCTCAACTCCGTTTCAAGCGGAATGAATATTCCAAAAGACAAACTTTCACTTGCAATAGAAAAGGCAGGTCTTTCCCCGACTGCCCGTGCAGAAGCACTTACAATGGAGCAGTTAGTTACACTTGCAAATAAAATTTATGAGGTAAAATAATATGACACATTCATATAAAACCCGTGGCACTTGCTCACGACAAATTGATTTTGAAATCGAAAACGGAATAGTAAAAAATGTTTCATTCTTTGGGGGCTGTAACGGTAACCTTAAAGGCATTGGTGCTCTTGTTGAGGGCAGACCTGCCGAAGAAGTTATTGCACTTCTTAAAGGAATGAAATGCGGATTCAAAAATACATCTTGCCCTGACCAGTTGGCACAGGCATTAGAAAAGGCATTAAATGACGAAAGCAAATAAATTCAAACCTGAATCAAAAACTGCCATTGAAATTCTTAAATCAAAAGGTTTTGAGGCGTTTTTAATCGGTGGTAGTGTGCGTGATTTTGTTATGGGATTGCCCATTGGTGATGTTGACATTACAACAAATGCTACACCCGATGAGGTTAAACAGGTTTTTGCAGATTTTCGTGTTATTGAAACGGGCATTAAGCATGGTACGGTTACGGTGCTTATAAATGACGAGCCACTTGAGATAACCACATACAGAAGTGAGGGCGCTTACTCTGACAACCGCCACCCTGACAGCGTAGTTTTTTCTAACTCGTTGGCAGATGATGTTGTACGCCGTGATTTCACAATGAATGGTATTGCCTACGATTTTGATAGCGGTTTTTGTGACCTTGTAGGCGGACTTAAAGACATTGAAAATCAAATCATTCGTTGTATCGGTAATGCAGAAACCCGCTTTCGTGAAGATGCTTTGCGTATTCTTCGTGCTATGCGATTTTCAGCAGTATTAGGTTTTGAAATTGAAACCGAAACAAAAAAAGCAATCCACAAATGCAAAGATTTACTTAAAAATATTTCGGCGGAGCGTATTCGTGAAGAGTACACTAAACTTATATGCGGTAAAAATGCTTATAATGTTTTGCAGGAGTTTGCAGATGTTGTTACTGTGTTTATTCCTGAAATTAGTGATTGTGTAGGCTTTGAGCAGAAAAACCGTCACCATTGTTTTGATGTTTATACTCACACTCTTAAAGCGATTGAAAAAAGTAGTCAGAACAACATAATCCGTCTTGCACTTTTCTTCCACGATATTGGCAAACCAAGTGTGGCACATTTTGACGAAAAAGGTGAACAGCATTTCTACTCCCACCCCAAAAAGAGTGCTGAAATGACGGAAACAATTATGACTCGTCTTCGTTTTGATAACGATACGAAGAACAAAGTTGTAACACTTGTGAGAATGCACGACTCACCTATTATGGTCAACGATATGACAAAACCTGACCGCAAACGACTTAAAAAGATTATGTCGCAAATCGGTGCAGATTTAATTTTCGACTTAATTGAAATCAAATATTGCGATAACTCAGCACAAAATCCAGAATATTTCCGCGGTGAAGATTTTTATAAGCAAACCCGAGATATTATAACTGAGATTATTAACGAAAAAGAGTGTTTTTCAATAAAACACCTTGCAATTGACGGTAACGATTTAATTTCTCTCGGTTTCAAAGGCAAAAAAATCGGAGAAGCATTAGAAAAATGCCTTAACGCCGTAATTGATGGAAAAGTTGAGAATGAAAAAAGTGAATTGATAAAGTTTATACAAAAATAAAAGCAGTTCAAAACGAACTGCTTTTTTTGATTAGTTTTTACTTTTTAAGTGCTGATTTTGCGTTCCAAATATTTGCTGCATATTCGTTAATTGCACGGTCAGCTGCAAATCTGCCTGCACCTGAGATGTTCATAAGTGACATCTTGTTCCAGTTTTCACGGTCTAAGAAGTCTTTTGAAATTCTCTGCTGAGTATTTCTGTAATCTTCAAAATCTGCAAGTGCCATATATGGGTCATGGTGAATAATTGAAGCTGTTACTTCGTGGAACATTTTTCCACCGATTCCGTTTGCATTTGCAAAATCAAGAATCTTATGAAGTTCTGCATTGTTATTGTAGAACATTTCAGGATTGTAGCCACGCTTTTTAAGTTGCTCAACTTCAGGTGTGCTCATACCGAAGATATAGATATTTTCGTCGCCTACTGCTTCGTAAATTTCAACATTAGCACCATCCATTGTGCCAAGTGTTACTGCACCGTTAAGCATAAGTTTCATATTACCTGTACCTGAAGCCTCAGTACCTGCAAGTGAAATCTGCTCTGAAATATCTGCAGCAGGCATAAGTTTTTCAGCAAGTGTAACATTGTAATCTTCAACATAAACAACTTTAAGTCTACCCTTAACATCAGGGTCATTATTGATTACATCAGCAAGTGCACAGATGAAAGAAATAATCTTCTTTGCCATAAAGTAACCTGACGCTGCTTTTGCACCGAAAATGTATGTGTGAGGAATAAACTCACCATTTGGATTTTCTTTGATTGCAAGATACTGTGACAAAATATTAAGAGCATTTAACTGCTGACGCTTGTACTCGTGAAGACGCTTAACCTGAACATCAAAAATTGAATCAGGGTCAAGTTTGATTCCGTTATGTTTAAGAACATACTTTGCAAATTCTTCTTTATTTGCACGCTTAATCTTACCGAGTTCTTGGAGTACTGCTTTATCGTCTTTATACTTTCTCAAATCAATAAGTTTGTCAGCATCTTTTACAAATCCGTCACCAATAAGGTCTGTAAGATAATTTGTAAGTTTTGGGTTAGCTTGACAAAGCCATCTTCTGTGAGCAATACCATTTGTAACATTTGTAAACTTGTCAGGTGTAAGTGCATAGAAGTCAGAGAAAACTGTGTCTTTAAGAATTTCGCTATGAAGTGCAGAAACACCGTTTACACAGTGTGAACCTGCAACACAAAGGTTAGCCATTCTTACAACACCATTTGACATAACTGCCATACGCTCAACCATATCTGCGTTATGTGTGCTTTCCCATACATAAGAACGGAAACGATTGTCGATTTCTTTTGTAATCTGCCACAAACGAGGCATAAGACGCTTGTAAAGGTCTTCAGGCCAACATTCAAGAGCCTCTTTCATAACTGTATGGTTTGTATATGCAACTGTTTTTGTTACAATATTCCAAGCCTCATCCCAACCATAACCACATTCGTCAAGCATAATTCTCATAAGTTCAGGAATTGCCATTGTTGGGTGAGTGTCGTTAACATGGATTGCTACTTTATCTGCAAAGTTATCCATTGTACCGAACTCGCGAAGGTGATGCTGAACGATATCCTGAATTGATGCAGATACAAGAAAATACTGCTGACGAAGACGAAGTGATTTGCCTTCTGGGTGGTTATCAGCAGGGTAAAGAACTTTACTAATTACCTCTGCCATAGCATTTCTTTCCATAGCACGCATATAATCGCCTTGATTGAAAAGAGCCATATCAAGACCAGGTGCTTTTGCAGACCAAAGACGAAGAACAGAAACGCCTTTACCGTCTTTACCTGCAACATGCATATCATAAGGCACAGCCTGAATTACTGTTGGATTTTCAATTTCAACATGGTGATAGTGGTTTTCCCAAATGTCACGAACTTGGCCCTCAAAGTTAATATTGATTGCACTTTCTTCGTGAGGAACAAGCCAAACATCGCCACCCGGAAGCCAGAAGTCAGGAAGTTCTGTCTGCCAACCGTCAACGAGTTTCTGTTTGAAAATACCATATTCATAAAGAATTGAATAACCCTTTGCAACATAACCCTGAGTTGCAAGACCATCAAGATAGCAAGCAGCAAGACGACCAAGACCACCATTACCAAGACCTGCATCAGGCTCGCAATCATAAATTGAGTCCATTTTGATACCGTAATCTTTTAATACGCTTTCAAAAGTCTTTGTAAGGTTTAAGTTGTAAAGGTTGTTTTTAAGTGAACGGCCCATAAGGAATTCCATACAGAGATAATAAACTCTTTTTGTTCCTTTCTCGGACCCTTTCTTTGAGAATTCTGCTCTGCCCTGACTCATCATATCACGGACAATAAGAGAGATTGCTTTATAAAATTGCTCATTTGTTGCTTCATCGGGATTTACACCGATAAAATGAGAAAGTTTTGATTCAACAAGTTCCTTTGCTTGTTTCTTTGTAAGGGTATAATTCATACAAATCCTCCAAAAAAATTTATAAAAAACATTAAAAATTAAAGTCTGTTTGTATATTTTACACTAAAATCAAGCGTTTTTCAACTGTAATACACTATTTTTTTGAAATATATTAAAAAATTTTATGGAAATAAAAAATCACCACAGTTTCTGTTAAAAACCTATGGTGATTTATTATAAATTTAATCAATTATGCATCAGGAGTAATTGTGCTTGTCTGATGATTTTTGTAGCCCTTTGTCTGCCATACAACTGTGAAGTTGTTGCCTTCTCTTATGTAGTAATCATAACACTTTTCAGGTGTGTTTGGTCCGTATTCAACAAAACCAGTAACTTTTGTACCGTTTTTATCTGTAAGTCTGCGAAGACCTGACTCAATACCGTTTGCCATAGCTTCATCATAAGCCTTGAGCTTTGCAACAACAACGCTTGCACTTGAGTTGTTGTTTGCCACATAACCTACCTTGAAGCCTGTGAGCCACCAATGTGGTTCTTCATAACGACAGAATAGCATATTATCTTTTCTGAAATCTGAACCTGTACGGTAATATTCAAAACTCATATCAATAAGATGGTCATCGTCAGCACAATCATAGAAATCTGATGTTGAGTTAGGGTCTTTTGTATAAACACCCAATTCAGCACCCTCAAGAATACCATACTGGCCTTTCCACCACTGAAGTCTCCAAAGAAGTCCGTCATACTCGAAGTCTGCTTTAAGAGTTGTATATCTCATGTTTGCATAAGCAGCTGCATCGTCATAAATATCGCCAAAGCCAAAATGACGCTGCCATGGTTCAAGTGTTGAATAATAAACTTGCTGTTCTTCATCATAAGCATAGCCTGCCGCAGTAAGAGCTGCCTGCAAGTCTTCTTTGGTAATTGTTGAACCACCGGTTGAACCCGCTTGAGTCGGATTTGTGCTTGTTGGGTTCTTCTTTGTAGTTGTTTCTTTTGAACTTTGTGTTGTTGTGGTTGTAGTGTTAGTTGTTGATGGGTCATCCCACTCAACACCATCAAAATCTACAAGGTCATCTGTTACATCAGGGCCCTGAACATCAGATGGTTTTGTTATTTCAGGGTCATCAGTATTATCACTACAAGCAGTAAAACAGCAAACCATCATAACAAGAGCCATCATAGCTGCAAATATTCTTAAAAGTGTAGATTTCATATATAATCCCTCCACATAAAAATCTCTAATCGTAATTTATTATCTCATAAAATAAAGTTATTGTCAATATTTCGATTTGTTCACATAACCGTAACTTTTTTGTAATTGCTTTTTTATATATGTTGTGATAATATATACTTTATATAATACAATAATATATGGAGTTAAAAATATGAATTTAATTCGTGATATTTCCCTTTATGAATCAGGCCAACGCAAAATTGATTGGGTAAAGGCACATATGCCTGTACTTCGCAGTATTGAAAAGGATTTTATTGACGCAAAGCCTTTCAAAAACTTAAAAGTTGCACTTTCAATTCACCTTGAGGCAAAAACTGCATATCTTTGCACAGTACTTGCAGCCGGTGGGGCAGAAATGTATGTTACGGGCTCAAACCCACTTTCAACCCAAGATGATGTTGCGGCAGCCCTTGCACACAACGGGCTTAATGTTTTCGCTTGGTACAACGCAACAAGCGAAGAATATATGTCACACCTTCGCGAAGTTATTAAGGTGGGTCCTGATGTAATTATTGATGACGGTGGCGACCTTGTAAATCTCATTCACAACGAATACCCTGAACTTTTGCCTAATGTTATGGGCGGTTGTGAGGAAACTACAACAGGTATTATCCGTCTTGTTTCAATGGCAAAAGATGGGGCACTTAAATTCCCGATGATTGCAGTAAACAACGCAAAATGCAAGTATCTTTTTGACAATCGTTACGGTACAGGTCAATCTGTATGGGACGGTATTAACCGCACAACAAACTTAATTGTTGCAGGCAAAAAAGTTGTAGTTGCAGGTTACGGTTGGTGCGGTAAAGGCGTTGCTATGAGAGCAAACGCACTTGGTGCACAAGTTATTGTTACTGAAATTGACCCTATTAAAGCTATGGAAGCAAGAATGGACGGTTTTTCTGTAATGGAAATGGTTGATGCCGCAAAGGAGGGTGATTTCTTCGTAACAGTTACAGGTTGCAAAGATGTTATCACTAAAAAGGCTTTCGAGAATATGAAAGACGGTGCAATATGCTGTAACGCGGGCCACTTTAATGTTGAAATAAATCTTCCTGACCTTGAAAATATGGCGATTGAAATTAAGGAACAGAGAAATAATATTATGGGTTATGTTCTCGCAGACGGTAGAACAATCAGCGTAATTGCCGAAGGCAGACTTGTAAACCTTGCGGCTGGTGACGGTCACCCTGCTGAAATTATGGATATGAGTTTCTCTATTCAAGCACTTTGTGCAGAATACATTGTTAAAAATCATAAAGATTTAACCGCATCCGTTATTGATGTTCCTGAAGAAATCGACAAAAAGGTTGCTCTTCGCAAACTTAACAGTTGGGGAACCGTAATCGATGTTTTAACCCCTGAACAAGAAAAATATGTAAATAGTTGGAATGTGTAAAAATATGGATAATTATTTTAGATATTCAAATCAGAAATGTCCTGTTTGCGAGAACGAGTTTCTCACAACAGACGATATTGTAGTTTGCCCGTTATGTGGCACTCCACACCACCGCGATTGCTATAAAAAGAATGGCGAATGTGGTAATTATGACAAGCATAGCGAGGGTTTTCGTTGGACTCCTGAAGAAGTGAACTTGCAACAGTTAGAACAACCCGAAAAGGAACAACAAGACACACCCGAGCAACCCCCTATAAACCCGTTTTTTGGAGCAAACCCACTTTCTCAATTCCCACAAGAGTTAGAAGACAATGTTTCAACAGAAGAAGTTGCAGGATTTGTGCAAATTCACGCTATTAAGTATCTTAGCAATTTTTTCTATACGAAATCCAATAAAAAGACTTTCAGTTGGGCAGCGTTTTTCTTTACACCATATTGGTTTTTCTACAGAAAAATGTATAAACTGGGTGCAATATTTATGGCACTTTCTCTTTTGCTGACAGTTGGGTTTAATATTCTTCCGCCTGTGCAGACTCTCTACAACGATATGACAGAATGGACAGAAAAATATAGCGTTGAAAATACTGATGATTTAACAGAAGAAGAAATGGCACAAGCATACAAAGAGCAACAAGAGTTTATACTTGGCAATCCAACAGGCTCGGTGCTTATTATGGTGCAAGGTGCACTTTCTCTTGCGGTGCAAATCTTTGTTGGATTCAAGGCAAACAAGTGGTATTATAATCATACGGTTACTAATATTAAAAAAATCAAGACAGAAGAACAAGACTCGCAAAAACAAAAACTTCTTTTCTTCAAATCGGGTGGTTGTTCAGTAGGTGCTACTTTCCTTGCAATTCTTGCAAACAATATGATTGTTATGGCAATTGAAATGCTGTTAACATATATAAAATAGGAGAAATTATTATGAAAATTACAAAGGCGATTATCCCTGCGGCAGGTCTTGGCACAAGAGTGCTTCCTGCATCAAAAGCAGTTCCAAAGGAAATGCTTAATATTGTTGATAAACCTGCAATTCAGTATCTTGTTGAAGAGGCTGCAAAATCAGGTATCACAGATGTACTTATCATCACAAACCGTGGTAAAGGTGTTATTGAAGACCACTTTGACCACGCTTATGAACTTGAAGACAAGTTAAGCAAAAACCCTGATAAGAAAGAGCTTTATGAGTCTGTTCTTGAGCCATCACAACTTTGCAACACATACTTCCTTCGTCAGAAAGAAACAGGCGGATTAGGTCACGCTGTTCTTTGTGCAAAGAACTTTGTTGGTAACGAGCCATTTGCTATTCTTTATGGTGATGATGTTTTCATTTCTGATAAAGAGCCTGTTACAAAACAACTTATTGACGCTTATGAAAAATACGGTAAGGGCGTTGTTGGTGTTAAAGAAGTACCTACAAAAGATGTTTCAAAGTATTGCTCACTTAAAGTTGAAGAAATTGAAGATAAGGTTTTCAACTGTACTGATATGATTGAAAAACCAAAGCCTGAAGAAATCTTCTCAAACTATTCAATTCTTGGCCGAGTTGTAATGCCACCTGAGATTTTCGATATTCTTGAAAATACTCCAAAGGGTGCGGGTAATGAACTTCAACTTACAGACGCTATGAAAACTCTTGCACAGACAAAAGGTGTTATTGCTCTTGATTACTATGGCACTCGTTATGATATGGGCAACAAAATGGGTATTATGAAGGCAAACTGCGAAGTTGCTCTTAACCACCCTGAAATCGCAGAAGATTTCAAAGCATACATTAAAGAATTAGCAAAAACATTATAATTGAACATAAGTAAAGGGCAGTCGTTTTTTGACTGCCCTTATTTTATAACACGAAACCTATGCTAAGCTTTTTTGTTCTTCCATATCATATATATCCAAATTGGTGCAATATATACCAATATATTCAAAACCAAAAGAGCATAATACACGATATCGTTCCATTGACTTAAATTCCATATTATTCCATCTACCGTCAAAGCTCCCGGAAACAATACCCATATTATCATTTTAATATTATCAAAAAATGATATACACATTATATTCCCTATCTCGTTTATGAAAACATCACACAATAAAATGACAACCGCTAATATCAACAAGCATAATGCAGGGATACTCATTTTCAAGCAACTTGTCAATCCAAAATCAAAATCAGCGTTCTTTTTAATATGCTCGTTTAAAACTATTATTCTTATCACTATGCCAATCACGGCAATGATTCCAGGCAAAAAAAGAGTAAGTACACTTTCTACCTCTGTTAATAAAAATGAAAGTATAAACCCTCCAAAAATATACCCGATAACAGACACAGCAATACATTTTATATAATACTTAAAGGCATTTCTCAACATAAAACATCACCTCAAATTAATAAAATAATATTCTTGCCTTTGTTCTTACAAACCAAATATATCACTCTCAATAAAAAATGTCAACAAAAATCAAAACGGTGGAGTTAGTCTCCACCGTCATTTCTTATTTACAGAAGTAGTTTTTAATTCTTTCTACTGCTTTGATTGTATTTTCTGTTGAGCCGAAGGCTGTGAGTCTGAAATAACCCTCACCGCTTGGTCCAAAGCCTTCGCCCGGTGTACCAACAACCTGAATATTTTCAAGAAGTGTGTCGAAGAAATCCCAACTGCTCATTCCGTCAGGAGTTTTGAGCCATACATAAGGTGAGTTTACTGCACCATAAACTGTGAATCCGCATTCTTTAAGTCCGTTGTAGATAATCTTTGCGTTATTCTGATAATATGCAATAATCTCACGGATTTGCTTTTTACCCTCTTCACTATAACAAGCCTCAGCAGCTCTTTGTGTAATGTATGAAACGCCATTGAACTTTGTTGCCTGACGACGAGCCCAAAGAGCGTTTAATTCAACACCGTCAACCTTGATGTCGTGCGGTACTACTGTGTAACCGCAACGAACACCCGTGAAACCTGCTGTTTTTGAAAAACTTCTGAACTCGATTGCACAGCTCTTTGCACCTTCGATTTCATAGATTGAATGTGGAACATCATCTTCTGTGATAAATGCTTCATAAGCAGAGTCAAAAAGAATTACTGCACTATTTTCGTTTGCATAGTCAACCCATTTTTTAAGCTCATCTTTAGTTGCTGCCATACCTGTTGGGTTGTTAGGGAAGCAAAGATAAATAATATCAACTTTCTCTTTTGGAAGTTCAGGTAAGAAGTTGTTTTCTGCAAGGCAAGGCATATAGTAAATATTGCTCCAACCCTCTGCAGTCTTGTCACCTGAACGGCCACTCATAACATTTGTATCAACATAAACAGGGTAAACAGGGTCACAAACTGCAACTTTATTATCAGTTGAGAAAATGTCACCAATATTACCGCAGTCACTTTTTGCACCGTCTGACACAAAAATTTCACTATTATCAAGTTCTACTCCGCGTGCTTTATAATCGTTTTCGTTGATAGCATCTAAAAGCCACTTGTGGCCATATTCCGGTGGGTAACCCATAAATGTTTTTTCGTCAGCCATTTCGTCAACTGCTTTGTGCATAGCATCAATACAAGCATCTGCAAGTGGGCGAGTAACATCGCCAATACCAAGACGAATGATTGGCTTATCAGGATTAGCCGCAACATAAGCATTTACTTTTTTCGCAATGTTTGAAAAAAGGTATGAGCTCTGGATTTTTAAGAAATTGTCATTTATTTTCATCATTATTCCTCCAATAATGGATTTTTATATTTCACCGTCAAACACTTTGACTGCGTTTCCGCTTAAATAAACATTATCGTTTTTGTGCCATTTAACTGTTAAAACTCCGCCTTTTGCGTGTATTTTTATATCTTTATTTTTTTCACAAATCCCATTGACTACTGATGCAACCGCAACTGCACAAGCACCTGTGCCACAAGCCAAGGTTTCACCACTGCCACGCTCCCACACACGCATTTTGAGATTATTCTTATCAATAATCTCAACAAACTCTGTGTTTATTCTTTCGGGGAACATTTCGTGATTTTCAAAAAGCGGACCTTGTTTTTCTAAATCTAATTTATGTACATTATTATGAAAAACCACACAATGAGGATTGCCCATACTTACGCAAGTTATTTCATAATCTTTATTTTCAATGTTAAGAACTTTGTTTTTTACAATACTGTCACCGTATCGGGTAGGTATTTGATGACCGTTAAATATAGGCTTACCCATATTCACCTTGCCACCCGTTGCAAATCCGTTTTCTATAAAAATTTCAACAGATTTTACACCACTTACAGTATCAACTTTTATTATTTTTCGTCTGACTTTTGTATCAAACACATATTTTGCAGTACAACGCACTGCATTACCGCACATTTTTGCTTTTGAGCCATCTGCGTTATAGATATCCATAAAGCAATCGGCTTTATTTGACGGTTTAATTAGCACAATCCCGTCTGCACCAACACTAAAATGCTTTTCACTTAAACGCTTTGCCAAATCCTTTGGATTTTCAACATTTTCAGTAAAGCAGTCAATGTAAATATAATCATTTCCCGCCCCGTGCATTTTAGTAAATCTCATATAATCCCTCACTGCATACATTTTTAACATACTATGCAGTGGGGATTTATTTTGTTAATTATTCGTAAAGTGGATACTTTTTACAGATTTCTGCTACACCGTTTGTGATGTAGTCCTTCTGATTTTCAAAATCAGTAGCACAAAGATAAATAAACTCTGCAATCTTATCCATATCTTCTACTCCAAGACCTCTTGTAGTAACTGCAGGAGTACCAAGTCTTAAACCGCTTGTTACAAATGGTTTTTCAGGGTCATTTGGAATTGAGTTTTTGTTTGCTGTAATATGAACTTCGTCAAGTCTGTGTTCAAGTTCTTTACCTGTAATGCCAACTGAACGAAGGTCAACGAGCATTAAATGGTTATCAGTACCACCTGATACAAGGTTAATACCTCGCTTTGTAAGACCTTCTGCCAAAGCTTTTGCGTTGTCGATTACTCTTTGCTGATATGCTTTGAAATCGTCACTTAATGCTTCACCAAAGCAAACTGCTTTACCTGCAATAATATGCATTAAAGGACCACCCTGTGTACCCGGGAAAATAGCCTTATTAAACTGCATACCAAATTCTTCGTCTTTACAGAGGATAATACCACCACGAGGACCGCGAAGTGTTTTGTGAGTTGTTGATGTAACAACATCTGCATAAGGTACAGGAGATGGGTGAAGACCAGCAGCTACAAGACCTGCAATATGAGCCATATCAACCATAAAGTAAGCGCCAACGCTGTGTGCGATATTTGCCATTCTTTCAAAGTCGATTGTTCTTGGGTAAGCAGACGCACCTGCAACAATAAGTTTTGGTTTGCACTCTTTTGCTTTCTGTTCAAAAGCATCATAGTCAAGGAAACCGTTTTCGTCAACACCATAAGGCACAAAGTTATAGTATTTACCTGACATATTTACAGGTGAACCGTGTGTTAAGTGACCACCCTCTGCAAGATTCATACCCATAACTGTATCGCCTGGATTGATAAGTGCAAAATACACAGCCATATTTGCCTGAGCACCTGAATGTGGCTGAACATTTGCATAAGCAGCACCAAAAAGTTTTTTAAGTCTGTCGCGAGCAATATCTTCTACAATATCAACATGCTGACATCCACCGTAATATCTTTTACCAGGATAACCTTCTGCATACTTATTTGTAAGCACACTGCCCATTGCTGCCATAACTGCAGGAGAAACAATGTTTTCACTTGCAATAAGTTCAAGATTTTCGCGTTGTCTTTTAAGTTCAAGACCCATAGCACTTGCTACTTCAGGGTCAGTATTGTTAATAAATCCGATTGAGTCGATTAAATTATTAAACATAATTTCAAAATCCTTAAGGTGAGAAGTGCCGAACCACACACGGTTTTTGACGGCATCTTTTCACCTATCCTTTGTTAAATTTTTTTAATACAGCCATATGAAGGCAAAATTTGCTCATCAAAAACTGCCTTGCACCGTAAATACTTGAAATTTAGATGAATTTTTGCTTTTGAGACCGCAGGTTTGCTGACGCAAATCAAGGGTGAAAAAGTGAAAATTCGTTAAAGGTCTGTATTTACGGCGTGTTTGGTTCGACATTTCTCACCTTTATATATTTCCTGAATAGTTAGGAGCTTCTTTTGTAATGTAAACATCGTGTGGATGGCTTTCTTTAAGACCTGCGTTTGTAATTCTGATAAACTTAGTCTTTGTTTTGAGTTCTTCGATTGTTGCACAACCGCAATAACCCATACCTGCTTTAAGACCACCCATAAGTTGATAAATTGTATCTGAAAGGAGTCCTTTGTAAGGCACACGACCTTCAACACCTTCCGGAACAAGTTTCTTGTTATTTGCCTGGAAGTATCTGTCTTTTGAACCGTTGTTCATAGCAGCAATACTACCCATACCACGATAAACTTTGAACTGACGACCTTGGTAGATTTCGCTTTCTCCCGGTGACTCTTCACAACCAGCTACGAGTGAACCAACCATAATAGCAGATGCGCCTGCAGCAATAGCTTTAACGATTTCACCTGAATACTTAATACCACCGTCAGCAATTACTGTAATACCGTGTTTTGCTGCTTCGTTTGCTGAATCATAAACTGCTGTAATCTGTGGAACACCGATACCTGCAACAACACGAGTTGTACAGATTGAACCAGGGCCGATACCAACTTTAACACAGTCTGCACCTGCATCAATAAGTGCTTTTGTAGCTTCTGCAGTAGCAATGTTACCACCGATAAGTGGAAGGTCAGGGTAAGCTGCCTTAACCTTAGCAACAGCATTGATAATGCCATGGCTATGACCGTGAGCAGAGTCAAGAGTAATCATATCTACACCTGCTTCAACAAGTGCTGCAACTCTGTCAAGCACATCAGCAGTAGCACCAACAGCAGCACCACAAAGAAGACGACCCATTGAGTCACGAGCTGAGTTTGGATATTTTACTGCTTTTTCAATATCTTTGATTGTGATAAGACCCTTAAGGTAGCCCTTTTCATCAACTAAAGGAAGCTTTTCAATCTTATGCTTCATAAGGATTTTCTTTGCTTCATCGTGATTTGTACCAACAGGAGCAGTAACAAGACCTTCACTTGTCATATAATCCTTGATTTTACCGCTGTAATCAGCAATAAATCTCATATCACGGTTTGTAAGAATACCAACGAGTTTACCGTTTTCATCACATACAGGAACACCTGAAATCTTATAACGGTGCATAAGATTATCTGCTTCTTGTACTGTATTTTCAGGAGATAAGAAGAATGGGTTGTTGATAACACCATTTTCACTTCTCTTAACCTTGTCAACCTGTGCTTTTTGAGCCTCAATTGACATATTTTTATGAATAATACCAATACCACCTTCACGAGCAATAGCAATAGCCATATTACTTTCTGTAACTGTATCCATTGCCGCTGTGATAACAGGTGTGTTCAATTTAATTGTTTTTGTAAGTTGTGTTGAAATATCAACATCACTTGGAAGAACATCGCTTTCTGCAGGAATGAGAAGCACATCATCAAAGGTAAGACCTTCTTTTACAAACTTGTCTGTCATAATTTATATCTCCTTCACTTTAATTTCTTTTTTATTTATAAAACAGAGAGAAACTTTGAAAGTTTCTCTCTTTTAGTCGCAATTATTCCGCTGGGAAGAATGCTTTGTGAATTGCACTAACTGCACGGTCAGCATCCTCAAGAGCGATAAGAACTGAAATTTTGATTTCGCTTGTAGCAATCATATCAATGTTGATGTCACGCTCGTAAAGAGCCTCAAACATTTTTGAAGCTGTTCCTGGGTGAGATTCCATACCTGCACCAACGATTGAGATTTTAGCAACTGATGTGTCGCAGATAATGTCTTTATCTTCAATATCGAAAACATTCTTTACACACTCAATTGTTTCTTCTGCGTTGCCTTTTGCAACTGTGAATGTAATATCTTTTGTGCTGTCACGACCAACTGACTGCAAAATAATGTCAACATTTATCTTGCGTTTTGCAAGAGCGTCAAAAAGTTTGAAAGCAACACCTGGTGTGTTTGGGATTTTTGTAACTGAAATGCGTGCTACATCTGTATCTTTTGTAACACCTCTGATAAGCATTTTTTCCATTTTGGTAACCTCCTTAACGATTGTACCGGGAACTCTCTTAAGACTTGAGAGAACTTCTAACTCAACATTATATTTTTTAGCCATTTCTACTGAACGGTTATTTAATACCTGTGCACCCAAAGTTGCAAGCTCAAGCATTTCATCATAAGTGATTTCCTGAAGTTTCTTTGCATTTTCTACTTTTCTTGGGTCTGCTGTATAAACACCCTCAACATCTGTGAAAATCTGGCAACGGTCTGCACGAAGAGCTGCTGCAATTGCAACTGCACTTGTATCTGAACCGCCACGACCAAGAGTTGTAAGGTCGTCATACTTGTTAATTCCTTGGAAACCTGCTACAACAACAATGTTATGACGGTCAATTTCTGAACGAATTCTGTCAGCCTTAACATTCTTGATACGAGCTGTACCATAAGCAGAACTTGTGTTAAAACCTGCCTGCCAGCCAAGAAGTGAAACTGCTGGGCAACCTAATTTTTCGCAAGCCATAGCAAGAAGTGCAATTGAAATTTGCTCACCTGATGCCATAAGCATATCCATTTCTCTTTTTGATGGCTTAGAGTTAATTTCATAAGCCTTTTCAATTAAATCGTCTGTTGTGTCACCCTGTGCTGATACTACAACTACAACATCATTGCCTGCACGGTAAGTATCAGTAACAATCTGGGCAACATTCATTACTCTTTCAGCGTCACGAACACTTGAACCGCCGAATTTCTGAACTATAAGTCCCATATATTGCCTCCTAAATGGAATAAATACTATTATTTATCAATAATCAGTAACTCTTATAAGAGATTTTATGCTGATTGAAGAAATACTGTTAAGTTTTTCTGTAAGTTCGCCCTCTGCCATAGCGTTTGTTACAAATGCAAGTTCGTTTGACTTGCAACCTGCAAACTCAAGCACCTGAACTTTACCGATTGTTGAAACAACATCTTGTAATGCGTTTGCTCTGTCAGTAACTTCCGCACGGATATAAAGCGGATTAACTGCTGATTTATAATCAACAACATAATTTTCTTCTGCTTCGCCCCAGCCGAGTGGTTTTTTTCTGCCCATATTACGAGCACAGTCAATAACATCAGCAACAACTGCTGATGCTGTTGGAAGTTTGCCTGCACCCTTACCGTAGAATACAACATCACCTGTTGCATCACCACGAACAAGAATTGCATTGAAAACATCGTTAACACTTGCTAACTGACTGCCATCCATAACAATTGCAGGAGAAACGATTGCAAAGATTTTACCATCGTCCATTCTCTTTGCACGACCAAGAAGTTTAATTACGCCACCGAATGCACCAATATATGCAACATCATCAAGTGTAATTTTTGTAATGCCCTCAGTATAAACTGATTCAGGGTAAACATGTTTGCCAAAGCAAAGAGATGCAAGAATACAAATTTTTCTGCAAGCGTCATGACCTTCAACATCTGCTGTTGGGTCTTTTTCTGCATAACCGTTATCCTGAGCAAGTTTAAGTGCATCTTCAAAACTCATATTCTTTTCAATCATCATTGTAAGAATAAAGTTTGTTGTACCATTTAAGATACCTGCGATTTCGTCAATCTCATTTGCTGCAAGGCATTGTGAAATTGGACGAATAATTGGAATACCGCCACCAACTGATGCTTCAAATAAGAAGTTTACATTGTTTTCTTGAGCAAACTGTAAAAGTTCACAACCTTTTGCTGCAACAAGTTCTTTGTTTGAAGTTACAACGCTTTTACCTGCTTTAAGACAAGATGAAACAAACTCATAAGCCGGATGAAGTCCGCCCATTGTTTCAACTACAACTTTAACATCATCATCATTAAGAATAATGTTAAAATCTTTTATCATTTTACTCTCGTGAGGGTCGCCTGGAAAATCTCTCAAATCGAGAATATATTTAACTTCCATTTCGTTTTGTGTACTTCTTTTAACGATACTGTCGTGGTTTTTTGTAAGCACCTCAACTACACCTGAGCCTACTGTGCCATAACCCATAACTGCAACATACATTAAAATTTCACTTCCTTACCACCTATATTTTCAGATAAATAGGTATAATAAATCACATTAAAAAATACTTTTAGATATTCTATCACAAAACGCAAAGATAATAAAGGGGTAATATACAATATATTTATGAAAAATTTTATGGATTTTTTAGAAAAATTTACATAAATTTATTACTTTTTAATTGATACTTAAAGAAAAATGGTTTATTATATTATCAGATATTATTTTATTCTGGAGATAGTAAAATATGACAAGTACAGAAAAAAAGAAAAAGTTTATAATCAATATTGTTTATACCGTTATTCTTGTTGCACTTTTCTATTTGTTTTTCAAATTTGCATTCGGTACAATTTTACCGATTTTATGTGCAGTAGTAGCGGCAATGATTTTGCAAAAACCTGTTAATTTCATCTGCAAAAAAACACCGCTTAAAAGAGGTCTTGTTTCTGCTTTGGCTGTTCTTTTTGGTTTTGCTGTTGTAATTTCAGGACTTGTACTTCTTTTAATATGGATTGGCTCTGAATTCAAAGGCTTTTTCCAATATGTTATGATTCAGTTTGAGGACATTCCTGCTCTTGTTCATAAAGTTGAGGGTTATATTGCAAACGCAATAGGCTTTTTACCTGAAAAGTTAGAGACAACCGTTATGGAATTTGTAAGTGAAAAAATGGCATCTATTACTGCACCTACCGTAACACCAGATGATTCCTCAATGAGCATTGATTTGTCTGTGCTTTCAACACCGCTTATGGGAATATGGAACACCGCAAAGCAGATTCCTACAACTCTTGTTTCAATTGTGGTGGCAATTGTAGCTTGTTGTTTTATGACAGCAGATTTTGCATCTGTAAAACGACTTGTTCTTGGATTTTTCCAACCTGATACCCGCACTAAAATTGTTCGTGCAAAGCGTCTTTTGTTCCCATCTCTTGGCAAAATGGCAAAGGCTTATGGCATTATTATTACAATAACATTCTGCGAACTTTCATTAGGTCTTTTCCTTTTGAAACTTATGGGAATTTATGACAGCGGTTATATTTTTGTAATTGCAATTCTTACCGCCATTATTGATATTGTGCCGGTACTCGGTACGGGTACTGTGCTTATTCCTTGGGCAGTAGTTTCACTTCTTAATGCAAATTACCCGATGGCAATTGGCCTTATCATAATATATGCTTGTATTACAATAATCCGTCAGATTATTGAGCCTAAACTTGTTGCGGCACAACTTGGTATCCCTGCATTCCTTACAATCGTTTCAATGTTTATAGGCTCACAGATTTTCGGCGTAATCGGCATTTTCATTTTGCCTATTACAATTGTTATGCTTAAACTTCTTAATGACGAGGGGATTATTCACATTTTCCACTATACAGATAACGAAGAAGTAAAAGCAGAAGCAAAAGTTGACGAGAAAATTCCGGAAAAAGTAGAGGTGGCACAAAAAAATGATTGATATTCACAACCACATACTTTTTGATATCGATGACGGTGCCCCTGACCTTGACACATCTGTTGATATGTGTCGAGACGCTTTTGAAAACGGTTACAGAACAATTGTTGTAACACCGCATTTTGCAGATTACAACCATATTGACGATTTTGTTGACCAGCGTGATTATAAAATCGAGAAACTGCGTGGAATTTTGCAAATTGAGGACATTCCGCTAAAAGTTTTAAGCGGTGCAGAGTTGTTTTTAAGTGATGGTATTCTTAATGCGGGCAGTCTTGACGACCTTGCAATCAACAATTCAAGATATATGCTTTGCGAGTTTCCGTTAGGCCCATTCAATATGAAACGCGGGCTTTTGTGGATTGATGAACTTATTGAGCGTGGCTACACACCGATTCTTGCACATCCCGAAAGATATTTTGAAATTCACCGTAATCTTTCTGTTATTGACGAGTTGCTTGACAGAGATGTGGTTTTTCAGGTAAACATTGATAGTCTTATTGGCAAAAACGGAAGTACCGCACAGCAGTTATCTGTTGATTTGATTTGTCGCGGATTTGCCGGGCTTATTGGTACAGATGCCCACGATTTGAAGTATCGTCACACAAGAACAAAAGAGAGAATTCGCGAATTGCCTTATGAAATCGACCACGAAATTTTTGTGAAATGTATAAAAACCAATCCACAAAAAATTATTGATGATGAAGAGATATAGAAAACCAGCCCTTGAATAAGGGCTGGTTTTTTGTGGTCATTTCGACAAACTCAAATTTGTTTTATTTTGTTTTAATTGTCATTCTTGCTTTGAAGAAGTCTGCTATTTCTGTGTTTGCCATATCGCCATAATGGCTAAATGGATTTATAACATTGAAAACATGTGTAAGATACTTACCGTTTTCTTTCTCATTAAAATCGTGGAATTTATTTTCGATTTTATAGATGTTAAGCAGTTTTTTAAGTTTATAACACTGCTTTTTAAGGAAATCGTTAGTTGCAGTATTCACATAATATGGCGGAAAATCCTTTGAGATTATCTGTGCCACATCAAGATATTTTCTATATTTGCTTTTTCTGTGTTTTTCACCCAACAAAACAGGTACATTTATATTCATAACAATGTTGGGGCTTAACAAATCAACCGCAGGGCAGATTGCCGCAACCGCTTTGAAGTCAAGACCACAATATGTAACACCAAAATCTTTTTGCATATCTTCATTAAGGTTGACAGCAGTAGTTACGCAAGAAAAATGACCACCTGCGGAGTCGCCTGCAAGGAAAATATTATCTAAATCAGCAGGGTAGTTTTTAAGATTTTCACTTAACCATTTAAGAGCTGCAAAAATATCGCGAATCTGGTCATCAAATCTTATACCATTACCTGCAAGACGATAGTTAATTGATGCCACTAAAAACCCTTTTTCGCTAAGCTTTAAGCAAAAATTTTTATTGATTTCTTTGTAGCCATACATCCAACCGCCACCGTGAATATCAATAATTACAGGCAAGTTTTCTGTTGTGTCTTCTGGATAATAAATATCAAGCAAATGTGCTTTCTCACCGTCATCGATATACGGAATATCAAGAATTTTAGTAAGTCCCTCAGGCTCAGTTTGTGACGCAATTCGTTTTGCGTCCATTTTTTCTGTATTTTCCCAGTTTTTTCTTAAAATTGGTTCAAAAATATACATAATAATCCCCTTTCGCAGGCGTGGAAGCCTGCCACTACGCGTTTTATGGATGTGGTTTATCGTTACGGTAAGCGTCCATTATATCGCGGAAAACTTCTCCGTTTGATGGTGGTGTCCAGGTAATTGCATCTGCACCCGCCTTAATTGTTGCTTTTATGCTTTCTTCTGTTGGTCCACCCGTTGCCATAATAGGCACATCAGGGAATTTTTCACGAATTTTCGCAACAAGTTCGGGTGTTTGAGCCGCCGCTGAAACATTTAATATTTGTGCACCTGCATCAAGTCTGCCGGCAATATCGTCTTCTTTGACAACTGTAATCACAATAGGCAAATCCACAACTTTTGCAACTTCGCGGATTGTATCATTTGAGGTTGGTGCGTTAAGCACAACCCCGGTTGCCCCTTGATATTCTGCGTGACGGGCAAGGTTTATAACTCTCTCACCCTTTGTTAGTCCTCCACCAACTCCCACAAAAACAGGGCAATCGGCCGCCATCATAACTGCTTGTGTTATAACCGGTTGTGGTGTAAACGGATAAACCGCAATTACTGCGTCTGCATTACAATTACGCAAAATACTTACATCTGTTGAAAACACAATAGATTTTATTCTTCTGCCAAAGATTTTTATACCTCTACACTCATAAATTGCATCAGGCACACTTAATCTAAAATCTCTTAAATATCCTTTAATTTCGTTCATAAATAACATCCTTTGTTTTAGGTTGTTTATATTATAACTGACAAATATTACTAAATTGTGTTTGCTGTATTAGAAACCTGTAAACTGTAAACTTTCTTCATTACTTGCTTGCCGATTTTTTTATGTTCTTCTTTTTGGAAGTCTTTGTCGACAGCCATAATCTCTTTTGCAAGTTCTTGCGTCTGCATAAGGATTTTTGTATCAGTTAAAATATCGGCAATACGAAGTTTCGGAAGTCCGTGCTGACGAGTACCGAAGAAATCACCGGGTCCACGAAGTTTCAAATCTTCATCTGCAATCTTAAATCCGTCAGTAGTTTCACACATTATTTTCATTCTTGCAACTGCGTCATCATTTTTTGCGTCTGTTACAAGAATACAAGAGGATTTAGCCTGACCTCGACCAACACGACCGCGTAACTGATGAAGTTGTGAAAGTCCAAAACGCTCGGCATTTTCAACAACCATAATAACTGCGTTGGGCACATCAACACCAACCTCAATAACTACGGTTGAAATAAGAAGTTGCGTTTCACCTTTTTTGAATTTAAGCATTATTTCGTCTTTTTTCTTTGGTGACATCTGCCCATGAAGCAAATCAAGTTTATAATCCTTAAAAAGTGGTTGTGCTTTTTTGAAATATTCTTCTGCAGAGAGTACTCCTTGCATCATTTCACTTTCTTCAACAAGCGGGCATACGATATAAGCCTGATACCCTGCGTCAAGATGTTTTCTTATATAGTCAAACATACTGCCACGCTTGCCTGAGTTAACTGTATATGTTTCGATTTTTTGTCTGCCCGGTGGCAATTCGTCAAGAATTGAAACATTAAGGTCCCCAAACATTATAAGCCCTAATGTTCGTGGAATTGGTGTTGCAGACATAACATAAATATGTGGATTATCGCCTTTTGCACAAAGTCCCGTACGCTGTTTTACACCAAAACGATGTTGCTCATCAGTAATAACAAGACCAAGTTTTTTGAATATAACATCATCTTGAATAAGTGCGTGTGTACCTATAATCAAATCAATTTCACCATTCAGAAGACGCTGTTTGATTTCTTTTTTCTCTTTAGCTTTTGTACTACCTGTAAGCAACTCGCAACGGATACCCGTACCCTTAAACATTTTTTCAAATGTTTCAAAATGCTGTGTTGCAAGCACTTCAGTTGGTGCCATAAGAGCAGATTGCATTTGGTTTTTTGCTGCAGTATAAACTATTGACGCTGCAACCGCAGTTTTACCGCTACCAACATCACCTTGTAAAAGTCTGTTCATCTGCTTGCCACTTTGCATATCAGAAATTGCGTCTTTAACTGCTCTTTTCTGTGCGTTTGTAGGGGTAAATGGTAACAACTTAAAGAAATCTTCTGTAAAATCTTTTTCTATAATATTTCCTGTTTTAACAGTTGAGTTATCATTTTTAAGTGTCAACAAACTTAACTGTAAAATAAATAATTCATCAAAAATCAATCTGTCACGGGCACTCTGCAAATCGGTGTCATCTTTTGGAAAATGAATGTCGCGGATTGCTTTATCAAGACTTACAAGGTTGAACTTTTTAAGTATGTAGTCAGGCAAATAATCCGGGATTGCATCAATGTTTTTCAAAGCGTTTTCTACTGCTGACTGAACAATTTTTGTTGTAATTGTTTTATTCTGCGGATAAATCGGTCTGATTTCTACACTCTTTTCAGATTTCACAAACAAAGGTGTAACCATTTTGCGAGCCGAAAACTTGCCTAATGTAAGTTTACCGTAAAAAAGATATTCCTCACCGCTTTTAAGCATTTTATCAATATATTTATTGTTGAAAAATGTAACTGCAATAACATCTTCACCATCAGTTACAGTAGCTTTTGCAATTAACATTCCACCGCGGACACGCTCATTTTTAACGGGGAACATAACTGTACCCTTAATACAAACATTTTCACCGATTATGCATTGTGAAATGGGAAGGATTTTACTCCAATCTTCATAAGCACGGGGATAAAAACGAAGAAGTTCCCCGACTGTTGACACACCAAGACTGCGAAAGCCCGTTGCTCGAGCTTCGCCAACACCCTTGATATACTTAATATCATCGGAAAACTTCATAATTTCACCTATTATAAATTACTATATAAATCAAATGGATTTTCTGATAAATCCGCTTTCACATCTGCCGAAGTCACCACATAACCGTTTCTGAAAAGTACGGGTACAAAAGGATATTCTTCTGCAAAAATCTCGTAATATTCCTCTGTTGTAATCTGCCCCGCACGATAACGGAAATATTCTGTTGAGGCTTTACCCGACTTGTCAATTCCCGCACTCATTTTTCCGTTTTCAAGGAAAAACTGTGATAAATCCATTGAACCGTCAAGTTTGACTTCACCTAAATACATATCGTAATTACCTGCAGAAATACGCTGATTATAATCTGCAAAAGAAAGTGGTAACACATTGATATAAAAGCCCAATTTGTTAAGGCTATCAGCAATATGGAAGGCAGCCGCAAGACGATATTTGTTATCTCTGTTCACAATAAGGTCAAAAGAAAGCACAAAAGCACCGTTCGTTTTTGCCTTGCCTGAATATCTTGTAAAACCGCTTCTGTCAAGGATTTTCTCTGCAAGAGTTGTGTCCCCTTGAGAGCCGATTGCAGAAATATCTTCGTAATAATACGCACTTGGATTTACGGGCATTTTTATCGCTTTACCGTGGCCCTGATATGATGAAAGCACTATATCATCACCGTTAAGCCCTGCCGCAATTGCACTTCGGACATACTTGTTAAGCCCACCATTATTGTTGTTAAGTCCAAGATAAACCATATTGTTAAGCATTACTTCTTCTGTTTTGCCCGTAACACCTATATATTCACAGTTTGACAAATCACTGAAATACACATCAGTTGCACCGATTTTGAAAGCGTTTTCGGAACTTTTATTTGTGTCAATACTATAAAGGTTGATTGTTTTTGACTTGTCAGCAACGCTTACGAGTTTGTTTTCGAGAACATAATAATCGCCACTACCAGTAGGGATTGCATTTTGAATGTCGGCTGTACCCTCTTTTACAACAGGAAAACAGAGTTTTGCTCCTGCGTAAACATCGGCATAATCAAGAGTGAACGCAACCGTAAATCTTGAAGTTGCAGTTGCACTTGAAATGCCATTTAAGTAACCTGCCCAACCGTAAGATGCTTTTGCAAGATTGAAAGAATACACAACATCATAAGCGTTAATTGGCTGTGAGCCTCGGCAATTTGCATCTGTACGAAGATTAACGGTAGCAGTTGTACCGTTTACCGCTATGCTTTCTGCAATTACGGGAATAGTGTTGTAATTTTTGTCAACAGAAAAAAGTGGCTGAAAAATCAGGTTGCAGATATACAGATTTTCATTACTCTTTGCGAAAAATGGGTTTAATCCGTCGGTTTCGTTGTAAGGTAGTGAAATTACACCGTCACCTTTTGGTGATGCGTCATTATCAGCACTAACACTCTGTTGTGTAGTGTCTGTTGTAGTTTCTGTTTCGGTTGGAGTTTTACCTCCACAAGCAGAAAAAAGCATAGTAACACATAAAAGTAATGCAATGATTTTTAACGCATTTTTCATTGTGTCACCTCACTGTAATCGCAGTTGCCTCAACAGTTTTTCCTGTATCGCGGTCAATTGTGAACACGCAACCCTGCATAAAACAAGGTGTGTCAGCAGTTTCAAACATAGGGGCAAAGCCTTTTTTGAATTTTTCTATAATAATCTCTTTTTTTACGCCCAAAACAGATTCTTCAGGACCGGTCATACCTAAATCAGTAATGTAACCTGTACCATTCGCCATAATTTGTGCATCAGAAGTCTGAATATGAGTGTGCGTGCCGAAAACTGCACTTACTTTTCCGTCAAGGAAATAGCCTAATGCTTTTTTCTCGGCAGTTGCTTCTGCGTGAAAATCAACAATTATGATTTTTGTCTCTTTTTTTAGTTCTTCAATGATTTTTTCAGCAGTTTCGAAAGGGTCTCCGTGTCCTTCAAGCCAAACTCTGCCAAGAAGATTTATAACACCAACCCTGTAAGCACCTTTGTCGATAATTCCGTAACCTTTGCCCCAAACTCCGTCACCAAAATTTGCGGGACGGATTACACTTTCGGCACGGTCAAGGTATTCGTATATCTCTCTACGCTTAAAAGAGTGGTTACCGCCCGTAATAAAATCTGCACCGCTTGTAAAAATACTGTTGCAAGATTGAGGCAACATACCGTTGCCAACCGCTGAATTTTCACCATTGACAATACAAACATCAATGTTGTTTTCTTTTTTGAAATCTGCAAGTTTTTTTCGTAAAAACTCGCAACCGTTTGCACCGACAACATCGCCGATACAAAGAATTTTAATATTGCGTGACATTATGCACACCGTTTCTATATATAGATTATTTTGCCCCGAAGCCGAAAGACAACGGGGCATAGTTTTAATTTTTACTTAGCAAAGTCTATCACACGATTTTCTCTAACAATGTTGACTTTGATTTGACCTGGATATTCAAGTTCATCTTCGATTTTCTTTGCAATATCACGAGCAACAATAACCATCTTTTCGTCTGAAACCTGGTCAGGATTAACCATAATTCTGATTTCACGACCTGCCTGAATAGCGAAAGATTTTTCAACACCCTCAAATGATGTTGCAATTTCTTCAAGTTTTTCAAGACGCTTAATGTAGTTCTGCACATTTTCGCGACGAGCACCCGGACGAGCAGCTGAAATTGCGTCAGCAGCCTGAACAAGAACTGCAACGATTGTTTTAGCCTCAACATCACCATGGTGAGCCTGAATTGCATGAATAACTTTGTCGTTTTCTTTGTATTTTTTAGCAGCCTCAACACCAAGGTCAATATGTGTGCCTTCAAATTCACGGTCAAGTGCTTTACCTATATCGTGAAGAAGACCTGCGCGTTTTGCCTGTTTAACATCTGCACCAAGTTCCTGTGCCATAAGACCTGCAATATAAGAAACTTCAAGTGAGTGGTTAAGTACATTCTGGCCGAAACTTGTACGGTATTTAAGTTTACCGAGAAGTTTAACGAGTTCAGGGTGAACACCATTAACGCCTGCGTCAACAACTGCTCGTTCACCTGTCTGCTTGATTGTATGCTCAACCTCACGCTTTGATTTTTCAAACATTTCTTCAATGCGTGCAGGGTGAATTCGACCATCTTGAATAAGTTTTTCGAGAGTAAGTCTTGCTACTTCACGACGAACCGGGTCAAAACTTGAAACTGTGATTGCTTCAGGAGTGTCGTCAATAATAAGGTCAACACCTGTAATTGTTTCAAGAGTACGAATATTACGACCTTCACGACCGATAATTCTACCCTTCATTTCATCATTTGGAAGTGCAACAACTGAAACTGTTGCTTCAGCAGCGTGGTCAGCCGCACAACGCTGAATTGCACCTGAAATAATTTCGCGTGCAAGATTATCACTTTCGTCACGAGTTCTCTGCTCAAAGTCCATAATCTTGAGTGCTTTTTCGTGAGTTAGTTGCTCGTCAAGTTCTTGCATAAGAAGTGCTTTAGCTTGTTCTTTTGAGTAACCGCTAACTTTTTCGAGCATTTCAAGTTGACTGCGTTTAAGCATTTCAACTTCTTCCATTTTAGCGTCAGCTGATTTAAGTTTTTCTGCTAAAATTTCTTCTTTCTTTTCAAGGTTTTCAGTTTTCTTGTCAAGATTTTCTTCTTTTTGATTGATTCTGTTTTCTTGTCGCTGTACCTCTGCGCGTCTTTCACGAAGTTCTTTATCAACTTCACTTCTTAACTTGTGTATTTCGTCTTTAGCCTCAAGAATAGCCTCTTTTTTCTTACTTTCAGCAGTCTGGACTGCCTGATTAACAATTCTTAATGCTTCTTCATTAGCGGAGCCGATTTTAGCTTCAGCAACCTTTTTGCGATAAAGATTACCAATAGCGAAGCCAATTACTCCAAATACAACAGCAGAGACAACGGCAAGAATAATGGTAATTGGTTCCATTATGTCGTTCCCTCCTAAATAATATTTAATTTCAAAAGATATATCAAAAATATGTAATGAAATTAAGAGTATCAAGCATAGGAATACTATTATCCCATACTATCTTTTATATTTTACACAAAAATGAACACAATGTCAAGGTTAAAATAAGTGCAAAGTGCAGAACGCAGAGTGCAAAATGAAATTAGTTTTAATTAGACAAATTGGAGTTTGTCTAACTGTTTTATGTGTTTGTTTTTTTGCTCCCTCTGACGAGGGCACGGGCATCCAGTGGATGCCGAATTAGTGCTGTCTGAGCCGGCAGGCGAGTAATGAGCTGTCGAGCGTTAGCGAGACTGAGGGAGAGATACGAGCCGTTAAGTACTTTATCTCTCCCTCCGTCATTTTCTTACGAAAATGCCACCTCCCTCGTCAGAGGGAGGAAAGAGGATGTCTTTCAAACACCCCGACAAACTCAATTTTGTTAAATATAATATCCGCTGATACAAAAAATGTCACCCTGAACTTAAGTGAAGGGTCTCGTTTGAGATTCTTCGCTACGCTCAGAGTGACATTATAAGTTTTTAATATTTTATTTTGCGTAGGGGTTGGTGGTGAGAGAATCAACCGAACCAGACACAAGGTAAAGGTTAATATCGTTTTTGTCAGCCGACTTCAATTCTCCATCGCCTGTTATGTCGCACGCCATTTTTTGTGCATCGCTCCAATTTTCTGTTGTCCCCAATAGCAAAGTTAAGTTAATTTCATTTACATCAGCTACTTTAACCTTGCCATCTCCTGTAACATCACCAAAAATGATTACGGTGTATGTGTCAGTTACTGTGCCACTTGAATTTTTAACTTTTACCGTTGCACCAGTACCGTTTGTATAGCCTGATGAGTTTTCAACAAGCTCAAAACTACCGTTATTTACCTGAATGTAATCTTCAACGCTGTCACCGGCAGTAATACCGTAAATATATTTATTCGTTGTGTCAATTACAGTTGGCATATCTGCCTTTGCCACAAGGTCAGCACCGCCTGTTGTAATTGTTGCTGATTTTGACGCATTCTCAACATCAATATTTTCAACATTTTCAGGGATTGATGTAATTGTTGTGCCACTTGTTGTTGTGCCAAAATAGAGCATACCCTCAACATTATCGTCAGTTTTTGCAGACTCGGTAACGCATTTTACAAGTGCATCACCCGAAACATCTGATTTTGCTGTAATTGTAAATGTTAAAACAGTTTTATTATCGATAGTTGAAACCGTATCATTAGCACCGCCAATATATGTAACAAGCACAAAACCAAATTTTTCACTATTCATATTTGTGTTTGCATAGATTTTTGCACTATCAACAGCAATTAAGTCAGTTGTAACTTCTGCAACAGCATAACCTGTAAGAGTTGCAGTAGCATTGCTTACCGTAACCATTGTTTTGTCATAAAAAACAGGGATTGATGCAGTTGCAACAGGGTAATCGGCAGATGCGGTAACAGTTACAGTTGCAGATTGACCCGCAGTAAGTTCTGTTTTATTTATTGAAATTGCAATTGATGTGTTTTTTGTGTTTGCAACTGTGCCAACAACAAAAACAGATACAACTAAAATTAAAGCAACGATAATTGCTATTATTTTATTTTTCTTTTTCATTACAACAGCCCCTTTATAGACGCTTTTTTATATTGTAACATTTATTTTTTTTATAGTCAATACTCTAAGAGAGTATATGTGAGCGCAAAGTGCGAAACTCAGAGTTCAGAGTGCTGATAGTTTCACTTTCACAAATTTGAGTTTGCCAAATTGAATAAGTAGTGTTGTTTAGCCTGCCTCTGACGAGGGAGGTGGCATTTTCGTAAGAAAATGACGGAGGGAGAGATAAAACTACTTATATGCTCGTATCTCTCCCTCAGTCTCGCTATCGCTCGACAGCTCATTACTCGCCTGCCGGCTCAGACAGCACTAATTCGGCATCCACCGGATGCCCGTGCCCTCGTCAGAGGGAGCAAAGAACACACACATAAAAACACCCCGACAAACTTAAATTTATAAAACTCACCGTGCTTTTCTTAACGCAAAATTTTATAAACTTACAATGAAAAAATGTTTTTCATTGTGCTTTTTGCTAAAAACAAAAACCCCCAAGGGTTTACCTTGGGGGAAATTTTATTTTTTTAGTTTTATGAGGTTATTAACCCCACCAACCCTCACCGTTTGAGTCGTTCTCATTGATTGAGAGGGTAATTACATCTTCGATTTCGTAAACTGTAACATCGAAATCTGGTGTTAAATATTCACGCATTTTAATATGCTCCTTTCAATAATGTTTGTATGATTTAATGGTTTATAATATAGATATTTCCTAAAACTTATGCTGTAGGAATCTTGCTTGACCATGTGTCATACAAAGCACTAAAGTCTGTTGCATAAACTGCGTCAAAGTAGTAGGTTTCACCATCAACAACGATGTAACCTACTGAATCAACTGCATCAGCGTAAACAGCATCTTCGATGAGACAAGTCCATACATATTCTGTAGCTGTCTTCTGGATGTGCTCAACTTCTTTATCAACATAACCAGCAACTGCTGTACCGCCGATAACCTTAGCAGCGTTATCAAGTGTAAGACCTACTGAGCTGTCAGCATAAACGAAACCAACTTTTGTGATGTTGTTAACAGCATCAGTGTCAGCACCGCAAATTGCAGCGAAGTCTTCAGCTGTCATAGCTGCACGAGTTCTTACATCGAATGGAGCGTAGTCACCGTCAACTGGACCGTTGAATCTAATCTGTGATGTCAAGTTGTAAACTGGTGATGGTTCTGCAGCTTCTTCATATACACATGAAGTTGCTTCGATATATGGGTAACCTGTTGATGATGTTGCATCATAATAGAACTTTGTCTGTACTGTTTCAGTAACAACATCAAAGTATTTTGTTGAACCTTCAATAAAGCCAAACTCAGCACCAACTGGGTCTGCACCATCATTCAATTTAAAGAGGAATGTAAGAAGTGGAGTTTCTGTGCCATATGCCTGAAGATTACAATAGTTAGCCTGTGGTGAATACTGGAATACAATTACGCCGTATTTGTTAGTATCAAGACCACCCCACCATGCTGTGCTTACAGACTTATCTGTGTCTGTCAAGTTTGTAATAGCTGATGAGAAAGCACCTTTACCAAGACCTGAAATAGCACCACGAGCGTTTACAACTCTGTTTGCTGGTAATACAGATGCTTTGTTATATTTGTTTGTGTCAGCAAGGTCACTACCATCTGGAATTACATATGCTACACCATTTAATCCAGCACTGTGGTCAACTGTGTAACCCCAATCAAGGATTGACATATCTGTACCATCAACTGGTGTGAATTTTGTTGCATCATAATAAATTGGACAAACAATGTTATTAACAGGCATATCATTTTTGATGTACATTGTAACAGCATAAATATCTGTTGCTTCTACACCCATTGTGTCTACACCTGAATACTTCTCAGCTGAGAAAGTGAATTTAACTGTACCGTCATCACCTGTATCCCACACCATAGCTGATGAAGGCATAACCATTGCTGAGAGAGCCAATACAAGAACTAATGCAACACTAATAATTTTTGAAACTTTATTCATTGTTAGTCTCAAACTCCTTTATTAGAAATTGTTTTAATAGTTATCTTATCTTGGTTATCAACTGCAATGAACTGCAGTTGATAACCTTTTTACAAATAATTAACCTACAAAATATGGGTTAACTGTGATTGAATCATAAGAACCTGATGTGAGACAGAGGTTAATATCATTCTTGTCAGCTGCCTTGATATCGCCGTCACCTGTTACATCTGCTGCAAATGCCTGAATTTCATTAAATGAATCTGTAGTACCTGAAAGGAGACAAAGGTTAACATCGTTCAAGTCAGCACCCTTAATGTCACCGTCACCGTTAACATCACCGAAAACTACAAGTGTGTAAACAGCTGTTACATTACCCTTAGTGTCTTTAACTGTTGCAACTGCACCAGTACCATCAACTGTACCAGCTGTACTAAGTGTACTTGCTGTCCACTCAACTGTACCAGCTTCAGAATCAACAAGTGCGAAGTATTCAGAAGCTGTTGTACCAGGCTTAACACCGTAGATATAGCCTTCTACAACGCCTGTTTCTTCGTCAGTAACAACTTCGCCGAATGCACCTGTTGTACCGTCGATAGCACCAAGTTCTGGAAGTTCTGCTACTGCTACTTCGAAGTTAGCGATAGCTGCTTCGAGTTTCGCGTTAGCTGCGTTAACTTTAGCCTGGTTACCAGATTTATTTGGACGGTCATTGTTTGCATATTCGTATGCTGAATCAGCATAGAGTTCATACATCATAGGTGAACCGTCTGCATTGTACTTAAGGTCGCCAGCTGCTTTTTCGCCGTTTATAACTTCATCATCATTTGATGAGTATCTAGCCTGGTATTCATAACCAAGAGCTGAGATAAGAGCTGCGTATGCTTCGTTAGCATCTACGCCTTCTTTAAGTAAGTAAGCACCGTCTGCTGCATCCATTGAAGCGAAGATAGCTTCAGCAATTTCAATGTTTGCAAGAAGGTCTGCTGTACCACCAGCTTGGATAAGAGAATCATCGTTCTTAAGAAGCTGTTTGTAAGCAACCATGAGTTCCCACTTAACATCAAAGATTCTTGAGTTGTAGTTTGAGAATTCGTCAGTACCTGCGATGATAGCCTCTGCATCTGCATAAGCTTCAGCAAATCTACCCCATGTTACTGATTCATAATCTTCTTCTACAAGACCCTGAGCATCAATGTGAGCAACTTCTTGTGTGAGGAAGTAGAGAAGGTCTGCATCTTCTTTAGCTGAGTCAGCAATTACAAATGTCTTGTAGTATGCGATACGAGCTGTCGTATCGTCAACAACAAGTTTAGATGTAATTGGCATCTTCCACTCATCATATGCAACCTGTGATGCTGCAATAGCATCAGCACTATTTTCAAGTCTTGAAGCAAGGATACCTGCTTTCTTAGAAGCACTTGTTTCTGCATTTGCTACGAGGTCAAGTTCAGCCTGGCTGATACCTGAACCCTGAATGTAGTACTGATCCATTACCTTAGGAGCAAGGAATGTTCTGTAAAGGTTTTCACCTTCAGCTTTAACATCCTGATAGTTGAAGTATTCATAGAATGCTCTATCCTGGAAGTTGATTTCTTTGCCAGCTGCGTCGAAATCGTTTTCGATTTCAGCTGCCATATTCTGAACATACTGTGGAAGTGCTGCACCAGCTGCACCTGAAGACTGTGCGTCTGCAAGAGCTTCTTCATAAGCTTCTTTAGCTGCTTCGTATTCTGCGATAGCTGGTTCAATCTGAGGCATGATAGCTGTTACATAGTCGTTAGCTGATGTACCTGCAGCTGTATGACCTATCCAGTCAGCAATATTTCTTGCTGTTGTCATCATTGGGTAAGTTGCAAGGTAAACAATCTTGTTCCAAGCTGTTCTGTAAGCTTCGTAAAGGTTAGAAGCTACACCCTGGTAAGCATTGTAACCGTTATCTTTGTTCTCTGTGTAGATATCATATACATTGTAGTCATTGTAGTAAATGAAGTCAACATACCAAACTTTAGTATCGTCACCGTACTTAACGCCAACACCACCCATGTCATAAGCGCCATAAGCGAATTCTGTGTCAGCTGTTACGCCATCAAGTGCGTAGTAGAGTTTAGCAGATGTACTTGAGCTATCTTTAGTAACACTGCCAGCCCAACCACCAGCCTGACCTGTGTACTGTGCGAAGTAGTTAGATGCAGGAGCTGTTGGAGTTGCACCTGTACCTGATACATTACCGTTACAGTCAACTGACTGGCCTTCAGCTAAACAGCTTACGAAACTCTTGTCTGGGTTAGAGAGTGAAGCCTGAACATAGTGGATTTGCTGCTCATAAGTTGTAACTGTTGTATAAAGGTCTTCTGTGAATACATAAGACTTGAAGTCGTAGATACCAGTATAATCTTTATCGTGGTCGCCATCCTGTGTACCAATGCGGTCAGCGTCTTCATAGAGACCTGAGATAAGGAATGTGTATGATGTGTACTGAGTACCACCAACAGCCTGACCGTCTTTACCTACATAGTCGTAAGCAATTGTCATTGTAACAGCTTCGTCGCCCTTGTATGTACCGTTAACCTTAACCCAAACTTTTTCCCATGGATTAACTGTTGCGTCAGCCGCTGATTCAGTACCATCAGCTGCTACTGTAACATAAGATGCACTAAGGTCATTGTTTATTGTACCATCAAATGCAACTGATTTAATCACGATGTCATAGTTGTGGTCTGTTACAGTAGAATTTCTGTGAGTTTCAAGCATACCTGCTGAGTTGTTAAGGAATGTGATGTAAGTACCAGAAATTGCTGTACCTGTTGAAGCAGATGAACCGCCACCTGTCTTTCCGTGTTCAGCGTCAGTAACACCCTGGAATGCATAATCCTTACCACCCTGGAACTGATAACCCATAACTGGGTCAGCAATCTTCTGTGGGTCTGTCTTCCAACCGAACAAGAAGTTAAGGAATGGCATAATTGTTCTGCCAAGACCGTTAGTAACGAGTGCTGTATAAAGAACACCAACAAGGTTCTTAATCATTGTTACAAGGTTAGCCTGTGTTGCAAGTTCATCAAAGTTTGTAATTACACTTGGAATAAGTGAATAAGAACCGCCACCAACCTTAGCAAAGATGCTGTTAACTATAGTCTTAAGAAGAGCTGCAAGGTTGTTAAGAACATTATCATTTCTGAAGTAACCTACAGAACCGTTGAACTGAAGTGTGTCAATAAGGTGATCCCACTTAAGGTCTACGATACCAAGAATAAGGTCATCTTTAAGCCAGTGTTCAATCTTCTGTTCACCATCATCAGGTGTAACTGTAAGAATTTCATCTACAGGAAGAATTGAGCCAAGAACTGTCTGGAGTTTTACCCATGGGTCCTGTGGAGTTGAAAGGTCAACTGTAAGACCTGTTGTGTTAACAATGTTTTCAAATGCCCAAGACCATTCATAGTCAGCTTCAAGAGCCCAGTCAATGATGTAGTCAAGACCTACTTCCCAAACTTTGAAAGTAGTACCATTATATTCTACTGTAAGGTCTGATTCTGCAAATGTGTGGTTATCAAACTTCATACCATAGCTTGCTACACCTGCACAAGCACCATTGTCTTCACCCATATCAGCGAATGCACGAAGGTATTCATAACCAATATGGATACCCATTGTAAGGATAACATCAAGCCAGTATTCACTGTCTTTGTTTGCAAGGAATGTCTTAACAGGGTCAGCTTCTGTTGTACCAAAGTCAGCATAGATAAGAGCATCATAGTTGTACTGTGGTGTAAGCTGTGCTGCGAATTCACGAACAACTGCTGCAAGAATTGCACCAACTTTTGTGTTAGCAGCGATAAGCTGGTCTGCTGTTGGAAGTGTCATTGATGGCATAATAATGTCAACAAGCTGTGCTGCGATACCAGCAAGAACTGTATCGTTGTCGCTTGACATGAACATATCATAGTAGCATCTTGGGTTTGTTGTGTAGTCATCACCAAAGATGTGCTCTGGAGCAAGACTAACAACAGCCTGTGCAAGAGTCTTAATGTTATTTATAAGGCTTGCATTAGTAGTATCTGTAAATGTTGGACGAGTCCATGTTGCTTCAATGCCTAAAGGTCCTTCATCTTTTGTTTCAGCTGATGGAAGAAGAACAAGATTAGCAACATCTGTAAGGAATGCTGTTAAATTAGTAAGAAGTCTTGTGTTTACATCGTGAGCATCTGCTGGAATGTATTTATTCAACAAATCACTTGTAACTTCAAAATTCCAGTTAATGATGTCGAAATAGTTGTTTGTAGCTGAAAGGTCTGCTACATAAAGGTCATCAAGGTAACGGTAGTAGTGAACGCCACCAACTACTGCGTAATCTGACCACTCAAATGCATAGTCACCCTGTTCGCCAACGAAGATATCGTCAGAACCAAGAGCTGCAACTGCGTCGTCAGCTTCAGGACCTGCTTTACCTATATGTTCGAACTTAGCACCTGTGAATTCAGCAAGAATTTTCTTAACTGAACCGTTGAGAACAACAAGAGCTAATTCATCGAATAATTTTGGCATAAATGTGTAGAGAAGGTCACCAGCACTCATTGTAAGAAGGTCAAAGTCGTCACCGCTGAATCCAGGAAGGAGAGCAGAGTCGTCATTGTACCATTTAAGTGTTGAACCGCCTTCTGCATAAGGCTGACCAGTCTTTTCGTCAACAGCTTTCCAAACATAAACGCCATTATTAGCTTCTTCAGCCATAATGTATGTCTGGTCTTCATCAATGTAGTTGTAAGCAGCTACATTGTTTGAATCGTCTGTGTCTTTTGCAAGAGCTTCAGCTTCTTTTGCGTCAACGATGTGGTAAACAGTAAGTGTTGTGCCAGGAACTGGTGTTGCTGCACTCATTACATATACACATCTTGGGCTTGTGTCTGAAGGTGTGCCAGGAGCTGATGTCTGGAATGGCATACCTGTGTGTTCAGATGTCATATTACCGTTAACATCATACTTAACAGTTGTAATTGACATATTGTCACTGAAGAGAGCCTTTACTCTTGTGTTAGCGATTGAGTTAACACCACCGTCATCTGCCATGTTGTTGTCATAAGTCTTAACATCTGCAAGAGTATCATCCCATCTTTCAAGCATTGGGTAGATGAGACCCTTAATCATACCTGGAAGGTTCATGATGATGTTTTCAATAGATGACATATCACCAAGGCTAACAAGACCAAGGTCAAGACCGTCTGAGAATACTTTACCAACAAGTGTTGTGTTATCACTCAAGAAATTGAAGATAGTTGAAATGATTGTCCACTGAGCAGTACCGTTACGAGACATGCCAGATGTCCATTTACTTGTTGAAAGAGATTCAAGAATACCAAGGTCAACGATAGCCATTGCGATAGAAGCCAATCCGTTTTCAAAAGTACTCTTAATTGTGTCGAATGAATAACAGAGTCTGTCAACACTTGTCAAGTCAATTGTAACTGACAAACCCATAACATCGAAAACTGTACCCATATTGATATTAAGGCCTGGAAGTACGTTGTCAAGGAAGTCAAGTACGATTGATGAACGCTCTTCAAGTGAAAGTCTTGTAACTTGACCGTAAGGTGAGTAAGCGCCAAGAGCATTCAAATTGTCTACAGTTTTGTATTCTGTCTTTGCAGCAGAAGCCATAACGCTCATGCATGACAAAGCAATAACAACTGCAAGAAGAACGCTTAACAATTTTTTCATTTTGTTCATAATTTTTTCCTCCTATTAAATTTTGCATACTATTTATATATTTATGTATGCAAGTAAATAGTTCCCCATAACTTGTTTATCGCCACGGGAGAGGCGATGTTGTTTAGAGAGCATCAATTGCTTCACTCTCTGACCTAGCCGTCACAACTACATCCTGTGATTCGGCAGAGGTCGGCAAAAGAACTCTGATTTACCCGGACTTTGCTTCCACCGCTTCCGCTTAATTAAATCTAAAAAAGCACGGCGGAAGACTGATGATACACACCCGAGTTTTATTACCTTAGGATGTGTATCGCAACAAAGCGTAGAGCGTACTTTCTAAAAAAGAAGACACTACGCCCCATTACACCATTCCTATGGTTAAACCAATTATACAAACTTTTTTCAAGAATTTCAATAGTTTATTCACATTTATTCATAAATTTTCGCATTTTTTCCAATACAACCAATTTTCTTTTGGTTGATTTGTGCAAAAAGTCAAAAGAAAATTTTGTAATTGTGCCGAAATCGTGAACAACTTGTTAATTACTCAACTTTATGTCTAATAAATGCGATTTTTACGACATAAAATATACAAACTGTTCATTATTTTTGTTAGTTTTTGCTAAAAATACAATATGTAGTAGAAGGGGAGTTGCAAAAGTCAAAATCTTGGAAAAAATGAGTTGAATTTATAAATTTAATCAATTAGACAAATTGGGGTTTGTCGAAATCTTTGCATAGACACAACCTATTACCCTCCCTCGTTGAGGGAGGTGGCAAAATCGAAGATTTTGACGGAGGGAGTTTTGCGATTACATATATTACTCCCTCAGTCTGCTTCGCAGACAGCTCCCTCTGAGAGGGAGCGGACGGGCGATTCGTGAATCGCCCCTACTATAATCGCAACGCAGTTCCGATTTTATTCTTTATTCATTATTCATTATTCTTTATTCTTTAACATCCCGACAAACTCAACGTTGTTGCTCAAAAAAATGGCGAGGTCATAAAAGACCTCGCCATAAGTAAGATATCCTTACAATTCGTTCTTATTTTGTTTTTACAAATGTAAAGTTTTCTTTTACATATGAAACAAAATCAAATTCCGCATCATAACCTACGCCATCTACACACGCATAACTAATATTGTATACTGTTTTATCTACAAGGAAATAAAGTGTTTCGACATAGTGAATAACTTTTCCGTCTTTATCAACTATTTTAAACTTATAAATCTTACAAGGATAAGTATCTGCTGTAAACACGCCTGAACTTTTATCTATTGTGCATTTACCACCAAGATATTTTTCAACATCAGGATTTGTCTTGATAAGTTCCTTGAGTTTTGCTTCGTCATTGATAATGTTCATAAGTTCTTCGTTTGATTTATCAGTTGTTGTTAACGCATCTTCAAACTTTTCATCTTTTTCTAACTCATAAGTTTCTGAAAACTGAATATAGCACTTATTGTCTGTTTTATCTTTATTAACTCTGTCCACATCAGTTGAAGTCCAACCATCAAGGAGTTTCAAAGTAAAGTTTGAGCCATACATAATGCCATCAACTGGAAGTGAGCCCGGCACATTAACATAATATGTCTGTGGCTCACCATTGCCAAATGTAATAGGTTCGCCATCATTATTAGTAACAACCACAGCAAGCTGATTTTCTTCTACAATTGTATTACCCTCAGCATCTGTTGCAAGAAGAAGTTCTTCGCCACCGATTTTTGTTGTTTTGTACTTTTGGCCACAACCTACAAACGCTGTTACCATTACTACAAGAACAAGTGCGATTGCAATAATTTTCTTTTCCATAATAATTCCTCCGTTACTCTGTTACTTTTGTAAGACTACGGTTTGCTTCAGGAACAACGCCAATCCAAGTTTGACCGCTGTTTACAACCAATGCCTGACCATTTACGCTTGTGAATTCAAGTGCACCTGATTTACCGTTCTTTGACCAATAAATCTTCTGACCTACACCGCCTGATACATAGAAACCTTCGCCCTTGATTTCCATATTCCACTCTTTATGACCTTTACCTGTGTTAAGAGTATCAACAGGTGTATACATAACAATAACATTTTCAACAGCCATTTCTTTACCGTTGTTACCGTCTGTCATAGCCTTGTTGTTAAGGTAGTTTGTGTATTTCTTTGTTTCTGCGTTATATTTGAATGTATGAACATAACCTGATGAGAATGTTACTGTAATTGCTGAGCAATCGCCGGTAACTGATGTGTCACCCCATACATTGTTTGCACCTTCAAGTGAAACTTCAAATGGTTCCCAGCCATTTACGGTCTGTTTTGTTGAATAACCAAGTTTTGAGATTGCGTTTATAATGTTTTTACCGCTTGTGCAACCTCTGTGTTCAGAACTTGTACTTCTTGTAGTATCTCTGAAGAAATATGTACCTGAATATTTCATACCGTCAATATTGTTGACACCAAGATTTTTGATTGTTGGATATGCGAGTGTAAAACCTTTTTCATCACTACCGCCCCAATGTACGAAAATAGCATTCATACCTTTAGCGATTTCAACATAGTCATGACGAGCACTTCTTGTTGGACCTACTTTATTTGGAATGTCCTCTGCATCAGCATAAATCCACATCATTCGTGTAATTCCGCCTTCAACACAACCTTCAATAACAATATCAGGTGTTGAAAGTCCCCATTGTGGTCTTGCAGCAGGGGAGTTTTCTACCATAATTGCAATAGGTCTTGCACCGATTGCACTGTCTGACAAATCTGCTTTACCTGTAAGCGGATTGACATTTTTTGGCAAATCCTTGTTTTCTGTTGTTGATTCTTCGCCATTTGTTGTTGAAACATTACCAGACTGCTCATAATTATTTTCATCTTTACAAGCACCGAATGTGAAAATCAACGCAAACACCATAATCAAACTGATTATTCTAATAAGATTCTTTTTCATTTGTATATCCCTCTCAAAATGAGTTTTTTACTTCTCAATCTTTGTTTTTCCACCCATATACATCTGTAATGGTTTTGGAATGTTAATGCTACCGTCTGCATTTAAGTTGTTTTCAAGGAATGCAATCAACATTCTTGGTGGTGCAACTACTGTATTATTAAGTGTATGTGCGAAATAGTTACCGTCTTTGCTCTTAACACGAATTCCCAATCTTCTTGCCTGTGCGTCACCAAGGTTTGAGCAGGAACCTACTTCAAAGTATTTCTGCTGACGAGGGCTCCAAGCCTCAACATCACAACTCTTAACCTTTAAGTCTGCAAGGTCACCTGAACAACATTCAAGTGTTCTTACAGGAATATCAAGTGAACGGAAGAAGTCAACTGAGTTCTGCCAGAGAACATCATACCATTTCATACTTTCTTCAGGCTTACAAACAACAATCATTTCTTGCTTTTCGAACTGATGAATTCTGTAAACGCCACGCTCTTCAATACCGTGTGCACCAACTTCTTTTCTGAAGCAAGGGGAGTAGCTTGTAAGTGTTTTTGGAAGCTCATCTTCAGGAATAAAACTGTCAATAAACTTACCAATCATTGAGTGTTCGCTTGTACCGATAAGATAAAGGTCTTCACCCTCAATCTTATACATCATATTTTCCATTTCTGCGAAACTCATAACGCCTGTAACAACATCGCTACGAATCATAAATGGTGGAATATAATAGGTAAAGCCACGGTCTATCATAAAATCGCGTGCATAAGAAAGAATTGCTGAATGTAATCTTGCAATATCACCGCAAAGGTAATAAAAACCGTTACCGCTTGTCTTTCTTGCACTGTCAAGGTCGATACCGTTAAGGTTTTCCATAATATCAACATGATATGGAACTTCAAAATCAGGTGTTACAGGCTCACCGTAACGCTGAATTTCAACATTTTCACTATCGTCCTTACCAATTGGAACGCTATCGTCAATAATGTTAGGAATTACAAGCATAATCTTGCGGATTTCTTCTTCAAGTTCTGCTTCTTTAGTTTGAAGAGATGCAAGCTCGTCTGCCATATCTTTAACTTTCTGCTTAACAACTTCTGCCTCGTCGCGTTTGCCCTGAGCCATAAGTCCGCCAATCTCTTTACTTACAGAGTTGCGGAGTGCACGAAGCTCATCGCCACGACCTTTTGCAGCTCTGTATTCAGCGTCAAGCTCAATTACTTTATCAACAAGTGGAAGTTTTTCGTCCTGAAACTTTTTCTTAATGTTTTCTTTAACAACATCAGGATTAGTTCTTAAAAATTTAATATCTAACATATATATTTCCTTTCGTTACTCTTTATCAAACTCTTTAGCAAGTTTTGTCAAATCTTCTTTGCCGAAGAATTCAAATTCAAGAGTGCCTTTATGACCTGTATTTGACAAATAGATTTTAACTTTTCTGCCAAGTATATTTGTAAGGGCAATCTCAACTTCGTCATAGAATTTGTCGCGTTTTTTCTCACGCTTTTTAGGTGTTGGTTTTTCACCTTGCAAAGCGTATTTTACCATTTTTTCAACCTGACGGACTGAAAGTTCCTGACTAATTGCTGCTTCAGCAATTTTAAGCATTTCTTTTTCATCGTCAAGGGAAAGTAGAGCTCGGGAGTGACCCGCTGTGAGTTTTCCGTCACTTAACAATTTAAGTACAGAAGAGGGGAGTTTTAATAATCTTAATGTATTTGTAACTGCTACACGGGATTTGCCTACGCGGTCAGCAGTTTCTTCTTGTGTGAACCCGTAAGTTTCAATAAGAGATTTAAGACCTTGTGCCTCTTCAACCGGATTTAAGTCCTCACGCTGTAAATTCTCAATAAGAGCAAACACGCTTGCTTCTTCGTCAGTCATTTCACGAATTGTAACGGGAACTTCTGTAAGCCCTGCCATACGGGCTGCTCGCCATCTGCGTTCACCGGCTACAAGCTGATAGCTACCGTCAAGCATAGGGCGAACAAGTAATGGTTGGATTATTCCGTTCTGCTCAATGCTTTTTGACAATTCTTCAAGTGCTTTTTCGTCAAAAACGCGTCTTGGCTGGTCACGATTTGGCTCGATTTCGTTAATTCCTAATGTTACAGCACTGTTTGCATTATCAAATGCTGAGTTTTCAGAAAAAAGATTGTCAAACCCGTTGTTTTTATTTAAGCCACCTTTTTTTGCCATATCTTCACCTCATCACTTCTGTTGTGATAAGAATTCGTCTGCAAATGCGTCATAAGCCAACGCACCTTTTGAATGCTTATCATAATACATAATCGGCTCGCCAAAAGATGGAGCCTCGGAAAGTCTTACATTTCTTGGTATAGTGGTTTTATAGACTTTATTTGGAAAGAACTTTTTAATTTCTGTTACAACCTGTTGTGTAAGGTTAAGTCTTCCGTCATACATTGTCTGCAAAACACCCTCAAGTTCAATATGAGGGTTATAAAGACGCTTAACCTGACGAACTGTTGCCATTAACTGTGCAAGTCCTTCAAGTGCGTAGAACTCACACTGAACGGGAACTAAAAATGTATCTGAAGCGGTTAAAGCGTTTATTGTAATAAGTCCAAGAGATGGGGGACAGTCAAAGAAAATATAATCATACTTGTCCCAAACTTGTGCAACTGCAGTTTTTAATCTGCTTTCTCTGTGTTCAAGTTCAATAAGAGCAACTTCTGCACCTGCAAGGTTTAAGTTTGCAGGAATAATATCAACATTTTTGAACTGTGTTTTGATTATAGCGTCATTTGCATTTACATCATTAACAAGAATATCATAAGAAGATTGTGTGATTTTTCTTTTGCTTATGCCGAAACCACTTGTAGAGTTACCCTGTGGGTCAATGTCTGCAAGCAAAACCTTAAAGCCTTTAGCACCCACTGCGGCTGCAAGGCTTACTGCTGTAGTAGTTTTACCTACTCCACCTTTTTGGTTTATAATTGAAACTACTTTTGCCAAAAATCCCACTCCGAAACAGTAAAAAGGGCATTTTTATTACCCTATTACCCGATTTTATACAAGTATATCATATAATTTATAAAAATTAAAGTGTAAATTAAGAAAATTTACAAAATATATAGTTATTTTTGGGTTTTTATTCCAGTAACTGCCGATAAGAGCGATGTGCAATTATTTGTGAGATATTTTTTTATTGGAGCCGTTCAAAAACGCAGGCAATACTTTGTGTATTGACGAGTATTTTGGGCGAGCTACTATGGGAAAATAGCCACAAAGAGTTGTGCATAAGATTGCAATCGGTAGTTACAAAACAATGTTTCACGTGGAACATTTTTTACTTATATAGCAAAAGACCTCCCATTACGAGAGGCCTTTCGCTGTGGATGTGGGGTGTGAAAGAGAAGGATATGGGTGGCTTTCGCCACTATATAAAAACACCGCTCATATTGTTATCGGGGGATAACACGGTGATTTTACCGTTATTGATTACTTGCCATTGGCTTGTCATCAAGTTTTGGAATACGAACTATGTATTCAACATACTCGTCAGTTTCGGTTTTAACAGAATCTGCATCAACACCTGCACGGCGGATTGTATCAACTGCATTGTTAAGAGTATTTATGAAAATTCTTATATCCTTAAAGCCACGCAACATCTGCTTTTTAGGAGTTTCGTTCTTGCGTAGCATCTGGTCAATAAGAGTTTCACTTTCGTTTACATTTAAGTGACGGTCAATAATAATTGACAATGCTCTTGCACGCTGAACTTCGTCATTTATAGAAAGTAACGCCCTTGCGTGACGCTCTGTAAGTCCTGCACGACTTATCTGATAACGCATTTCATCACTTAACTTTAATAATCTTAACTTATTTGACACTGTTGATTGTGCTTTACCAAGTTTTCTGCAAAGTTCTTCTTGTCCCATGTGATAATCACTTATAAGGGTTGCTAAGGCCTCTGCCTCTTCAAAGTAATCTAAATCTTGTCTCTGCAGATTTTCAAGAACAGCAAACACCGCAGAATCTGTTTCTGATATTTCATTTACCACGCAAGGAACTTTTGTAAGTCCTACAAGTCGTGCGGCACGAAGTCTTCGTTCACCTGCAATCAACTCATATTTTCCGTTTTCAAGCGGTCTTACAAGTAAAGGTTGTAAAATACCGTTGGTACGGATACTTTGTGCAAGTCCTTCAAGTTCGTCATAATCAAACCGTTTTCTTGGTTGATTTGGATTTGGGAGAATATCGCTTTGCGGAATTTGCAGTATTTTATTTTCAGTTCTAATTTTATCGTGATAATGTTTTCTCATAAAAAATAACCTCCGCAGTGCTTGTCCTTGTTTACAAGTTTAGCACTACAAAGGTCTGTTTGTAAAGAAAATCCGTTTGCCATATTTGGCTCTATATCAACGGTTTTCGCTATTATTTTAATGGTTTTTTAGCAATCTGTGCAGATGGGCGTGGGTATTTTGTCGGAGTTTGCGAATTCTTTTTTATAAGAATTATTCTGCGAGGCATATTTTCGACTAAATCGAACACAATATCCTCTTGAATTTTTCCACCAAGTATTCCTATTGCCATTTTAGCCTCGTTCATTTCTTCATTACTTTCAGCAGATTTCATTGAAACGAATGTGCCACCTTGTTTTACAAATGGCAAACAATATTCAGACAAAACGGGGAGTGCCGCAACAGCACGGGCAGTTGAAAAATCAAACTGTTCACGATATTTTGAAAGTTGTGCTGCTTCTTCAGCTCTCATATGAAGAATTTCGCCTTGAACACCACATTCATTTAATACACTTTCAATAAAACCTAACTTTTTCTTTGTACTGTCAAGAAAAGTCATTTGAATATCAGGTCTTGCAAGTTTTAATACAAGACCAGGGAATCCTGCACCTGTGCCAACATCAATAACCTTTGCGTTTTCAGGAATATCCACATAATTGAAAATAGCAAGACAATCAGCAAAATGCTTTACAGTTACATCATCAGGCTCTTTAATTGCAGTAAGATTAAAACTTTTATTTGTCTCAATAAGCATTTCTGCAAATTTATCAAGCCGAGCAAATGCGTCCTCATCAACTGTAATATCAAATTTTTGAATTGTAGAATAAAATAAATCTTTATTTAACATATTAAAACCTATTTTCTTTCGTTTTTACTTAAATGAATAAGCAATACTGAAATATCTGATGGTGAAACTCCGCTAATTCGTGATGCTTGACCAACACTTTCGGGACGGACTTTTTTAAGTTTTTCCCTTGCTTCAAGACGAAGTGAGTAAACATCGTCATAATCAATATCAGCAGGGATTTTCTTAACTTCAAGTCTTCTCATTTCGTCAACCTTTGCTTGCTGACGCTTAATGTAGCCCTCATATTTCAAATCAATTTCAACTTGTTCAAAAATATCTTGTGGAAGTTCCGGTCGGGTTTTGTCGAATGGTGTAAGACATTCATAATCAAGTTGTGGTCGTTTAATAAGTTCAGCAAGGCGAATACCCGTTTTCATCGGGGCTGTTTCACGTGAAACAAGAACTTCGTTGATTTCAGGTGAGGGGGCAATAGTAACTGATTCTACCCTTTCACGCTCTTGTGCTATGAGTTCAAGTTTTTTCTTGAACTTGTTATATCTTTCTTCACTTATAAGTCCGATTTTATAACCGTACTCTGTAAGACGAATATCAGCATTATCCTGACGGAGTAAAAGTCTGTATTCGCTACGGGAAGTCATCATTCTGTATGGGTCAGAACAACCCTTTGTAACAAGGTCATCAATAAGTGTACCAATATATGAACTTGCACGGTCAAGAATAAATGGCTCTTTGCCCTGAACTTTACGAACTGCGTTCACACCTGCAATAACTCCTTGTGCGGCAGCTTCTTCATAACCTGATGAACCATTGAACTGACCTGCACCGAAAAGATTTTCTATATCATTAAATTCAAGAGATGCTTTAAGTGCCAATGGGTCAACGCAATCGTACTCAATAGCATAAGCAGTTCTCATAACCTCAACATTCTCAAGACCTTTAATACTACGCAAGAATTTAAGTTGAACATCTTCGGGAAGAGATGATGACATACCTTGCAAATACAGCTCTTCTGTATCAAGTCCACAAGGCTCAATGAAAAGTTGATGTCTTTCTTTTTCTTCAAATCGTACAATCTTATCTTCAATACTTGGGCAATATCTTGGACCTACACCCTCAATTTTACCTGAATAGAGAGGGGAACGGTGAATATTTTCAAGAATAATACGCTTTGTTTCCTCGTTTGTATATGTAATATGACATACTTCTTTATTCTCCGGCAAAATTTCAGTTTCATAAGAGAATGGAACAACTTGCTCATCACCCTCTTGAACTTCAAGTTGTGAAAAATCAACACTGCGTCTATTAACGCGTGATGGAGTACCTGTCTTAAATCGTCTTAAAGGAATATTCATTTTATAAAGTGCTTGCGAAAGACGGGTTGCAGGGAACATTCCGTCAGGGCCACTTTCAAAAGAAACATCTCCAATATAAATACGACCACCAAGAAATGTACCCGTTGCTATTATTACTGCCTTTGCTGTGTAGATTGCCTCAAGATTTGTTTTAAGGTAGAAAACACCGTCCTTTTTATAAAGGTCAACGATTTCAGCCTGTTTCATATCGAGATTTTCTTGTTTTTCAAGAGTATGCTTCATATATTTTGCATAATCGCGGCGGTCAATCTGTGCACGCAAAGAATGTACTGCTGGGCCTTTACCACGATTAAGCATTCTTGTCTGTATGGAATTTTTGTCAGCAGCTTTTCCCATTTCACCGCCAAGTGCATCAATTTCGCGGACAAGGTGACCTTTTGAAGTTCCACCAATTGATGGGTTACAAGGAAGATTACCAACCCAGTCCATATTGATTGTAAAAATAATAGTTGACGCACCAAGGCGTGCAGAAGCAAGTGCCGCTTCAATTCCCGCGTGACCGGCACCAATTACTGCTATATCATATTCTTTTGCAAAATATTCCATAATATCAATTCCTTGAAAATCCTTATCTGCCTCCCTTGTCAAAGGGAGGGGGACCATCGAAGATGGTGGAGGGATTCATAATAAATTATTTTTAATAAAGTTATCTATATATTCACATACCCCATCAAAATTATACCATATTTCATTATTAGGGATACGAATTATTGTCAGATTCCTTTTTTCTAATTTTTCAGTTCTTATTTTATCTTTCAATACTATACCTTTTTCGTCATAGTGTTGTGAACCGTCTAATTCAATTATTAATTTTAATTTAGCACAATAAAAATCAACTATGTAATTATCAATTACTTTTTGTCTTAAAAATCTTACTGGACAATCTCTTAAAAAATCATACCAAAGATGTTTTTCTTCTTTAGTCATATTTTTACGAAGATTTTTTGCATTTTCAGTTAAATTAGGATTATGCTTATAATTCATAGCAGACCTCTTAAATAAAAAAACAGTGGAGAAGAATCCCTCCACCGCCTATGGCGGTCCCCCTCCCTTTAACAAGGGAGGCTTTCCGACCTATCAATTATTCTTCAGTATTTACTGAACGGATTTCTACTTTACCGTAGAGGGAAGCTCCGTCAATATCGCTTTTTGGTGCTCTATCCGGAGAAATTTCTGGCTTATATGCTTCTTTTCTTTCGCGTCTGCCACCATTTCTGTTATTTCTGCCACGACCACCGTTATTTTTTGCACCTTCAACAGGTGAAATTACAACGCGTCTGTCAAGGTCTGAACCTACTGAATGAGATGTTGCACCCTCTACTTCTTGAACAGCAGTATGGATGATTCTTCTCTCATAAGGATTCATTGGTTCAAGTGAAATATTTCTGCCTTGACGAACTGCTCTCATAGCAGTTTTTCTTGCAAGAATCTGAAGAGTTTCTTCACGCTTTGCACGGTAGTTGCCAACATTTATAGCAACTCTCTTATAACTCTGGTTACCCTTGTTTGCCATCATTCGTGCAAGGTATTGAATAGCGTCAAGAGTTTCACCGCGTTTACCGATAATAATACCGTAATCATCACCGCAGTCAAGTTCAAAGTAAATCTCTTCTTCATTAGACATTTCTTTGATTTCACACTCGCTCATACCAAGACCTAAAACAATAGATTTGATATAATCTGCAGTTTCTTTATAAAGATTAGTTTCATTCAAAGGAAGTTCAGGTTCCTGCACTTTAGTTTCAACTTTTGGTGCTACCTTTTCTTCTTTTTTATTTTCAACCTTTTTTACAGGTTTTTTATCGTTTTTCTTATTATTTGGTTTATTCTGTTTCTTTTCAGGTTTTGGGTCTGCTACTTCTGTTGTAACTTTAACTTTTGCAGGATTACCACCGAAAAGACCGAGGATTTTCTTTGTAGGTGTCTGAATAACTTCTACATTGAAATCGTCAAAGTCGCTGATACCAAGTTCAAGCATAGCAGCGGCTTTTGCCTCGTCAACCGTATTACCGGTTCCGATTGCTTCTTTAATCATTATTTACACCTCAGTTATTGTCGTCTTCATTTAATGTTTCTGCAACATTTTTGAATATTTTTTCTCTTGCTCTACGGTTAATTGTTTCATCTACCATTGTTTTTGCAAGTACTTTTTTAGGTGAGAATACCTTGTTCATAATAAGCATCTGAATAAATGAGAACAAGCTTGAAAGAATGATATAAACACCAACGCTTGCAGGGAATAAGAATGAGAAATAAATACTCATTGCAGGTGTCATAAGTGACATACAACCCATACTTGGATTTTTAGCCATTTCAGGATTTGTCTTTTTCTGTCTTAACCATGTATAAAGACCCATCATAAGTGATGTTACACCTGTAAGAATAGGAATGAGCCATAATAAATCCCAACCCATATCTGTTGAAGGTGTTCTTGAAAGGTCAACTCCGAAAAGAGTGAAATTGTCAATAAAATTATCAATCTTTGATACTACTTCAGCAGGTACTTCTGATAAATCAAGTTTTTCAAAATGTTCAATTGCTAAAAGTTCAATTCTGTATTCAGCATTCTTTGTACTGCCTTTTGCAGCTTCAACAAGTGCTTCATATTCAGGTAATTTTCTTGCAGCTGCTTTTATAGCCTCAAGTGCTGTATCTTTAATGTTAAGCACATAAGACAAAATTTTGTAGTTTACAAAATAAACACCCATCATAATTGGAAATTGAATAAGCAAACCTGAACAACCACCAGTCATTGATGAATAACCTTCTTTTGCATAAAGTTCATTCATCGCTTCATTCATTTTTTGCTGATTGCCTGCGTATTTTTCTCTTATTCTTTTGATTTTTGGTTGCATTCTTTGGGTCTTAACCATACCCTTTTGTTGCTTTATCGAGGACGGAAGTAATACAAGCTTAACGCAAAGTGTCATTAGCAACAAAGATAAAATGTAGTTATCACTGAGTTCATAGAAAAATCCTATGAGATAACCGAATGGGATTGAAAATACTTCTCTGATAAAATCCATTTTGTCCTCCAATTTTTAAGGAACTCATTTTTTTTGTTTTTTCTCGGGTACAGGGTCATACCCACCCGGAAAAAGAATGTTACACCGTAACAGTCTTGACAATGCAAGTAGTGAGCCTTTGAAAATTCCAAATCTCTCTACTGCTTCAACAGCATATTGTGAGCAGGTTGGGTAAAAACGACAGCGTGCAGGAAAAAGCGGGGAAATTTTTCTTTGATAAAATCTGATTGCTTTAATTATCAGTTGTTTCATCAATAACACCTGCTTGTTTTAATTGAGAAAACATTATTTTAGTCAAATCAGTACTTTTAATGTACTTTGTTTTTGACCTTGCCACAAAAACAATATCATAATTTCCGTTAATTTTACTTTCAAGATTACTGTAAGCCACACGAATAACACGCCTTGCACGATTTCTTTCTACTGCGTTACCAATCTTTTTTGATGTAGTTATTCCTACACGACAAATTCCCGCACGGTTTTTTAATACATAAGAAACCAGTGCAGGAGCCTGAAATGATTTTCCTTTGCCGTAAGTTCTACGGAAATCACAGTTACTTTTAATTGTTACTGTCCGTTTCAATTTTTTTACCCAATTGACAAAATTAGTATGTCAACTGCTTTCTGCCCTTTGCTCTTCTGCGGGCAAGTACCTTTCTGCCGTTTCTGTCAGACATTCTCTTACGGAAGCCGTGTTCCATCTTACGATGACGCTTTTTTGGCTGATAAGTTCTTTTCATTTTTACTCCTCCGTTTCATTATTTAGTCACACATTGTAAAAATATCTGCGGATAGACATTATATTAAATTTTTGTCAAATTGTCAATCTTAAAAATTTTTATGTTATTTTTCCATATATACATAGTTTTTTGAAAAACATAAAAGTTTTCAACAATATGTTGTGTTTTTGGTCGAAAAAAGTTCAAAAAAATATTTTTATAAATTTTTATTTTTGAAAAAATGCACTATTATATAATATATATACTATATATATTTATTTAATTTTTCATATAAAATACATTGAAATCCTTGAAAAAGTGTGCTAAAATTGATTATGTATGAAAGTAGCGTCCTATACGCTAAAAACAATAAAACGCTAAATAGGGCAGTTTTTATTGAAATTAAAGCATTTTTACAATTTTTATATATTTTTTAATGAAAGGATGATGAAATTGAATTCTTATAATGAATTTTGGGAAGCCGTTCTCTCTTACTGTCGCGAAAATATGAATTCTATTGCTTTTAATATGTGGATTGAACCACTACAACTTATTAAAGTTGAACCTGACAGAGTTATTATTTCTGCACCCGGTTTCAAAATTGATTTGATAATGTCAAAATATAAATCTCTTATTGAAGACGCATTTTTTAATGTTATGGGATTTAATGTTGAACTTGAACTTATTCCGTCAGAAAATATTCCAAAAGAAAATACAGAACAAATTGAAAAAAATAAAAATTCTTCACAAACTCTTGAAAACACAAAACTTACATTTAATAACTTTATTGTAGGCCCGTCAAATAAATTTGCTTATACAGCATCAATGCGAGTTGCTGAAAATCCGGGATTAGAATCATTTAACCCACTTTTTATTTATGGTAATTCAGGACTTGGTAAAACTCACTTACTTAACGCTATTATAGAAAAAATAAAAAGTAATAATCCTGACGCTAATATTCTTTATATTACAAGTGAAAATCTTATGAATGATTTTTATTTTGCTTTGAATATTAAAACTCTTCACGATTTTCATAATAAATACAGGTCTTGTGATGCTTTACTTATAGACGATATTCAGTTTATTGCAGGTAAAGGTCAGATGGAAGAAGAAATTTTCCATACTTTTAATATTTTTACAAAAGAGGGAAAACAACTTGTATTTACATCTGATAAACCTCCAAGAGAAATTCCTAAAATTGAAGAGCGTCTTAAAACAAGATTTGAAAGTGGTCTTATTTGTGATATTCAACCACCTGATTTTGAAACAAGAGTTGCAATTATAAAAGATAAATCAAATGCACTTCGTTTTGAATTACCTATTGATGTTTGCGAATTTATTGCAGAAAACATTAAAAGTAATGTTCGCCAAATGGGTAGTGCAGTTAAAAATATTTATGCTTATTGTTCATTTAATGATGTTACACCAACAGTTGAAATTGCAAAAGATATATTAAAAGATATTCTTGTTACAAGTCAACCGGTTGGCGTTGTAATTGATAATATTATTGAAAAAGTTTCATTTACATTTGGCGTTGAACCTGAACAACTTAAAAGTGAACGCCGTGATGCAAGTATAAATAATGCAAGACAAGCTGCTATGTACATAATAAGAGAAATTACAGGTCTTTCACAAGACGAAGTTGGTAAAGTATTTGGCAGAAATCACTCAACTGTAAATAATTCACTTAAAAATGTTCAGCAAAAAATGAGTTCTGACTCAAAATATAAAAATCTTATTAACGAAATTATTAAAAACATAAATGATTAAAAATAACTAAGATTTCAACAGTTTTTAACTTTTGAACAATGAAGTTTCGAACAAGTTAATTTTTATCATTTATATAAACTTTAAGTCAAAGATTTTTCAAAGTTAAAAAAATCGGTCAAAACCCTTGAAAAATAATGTAAAAATAAAGTTTTCGACAGTTTAGACCGCCTATATTACTAATACTATACTTTATATTTATTATTTTTTCAAAAAGGAGAATGTTTTATGAAATTTATTTGTTCTTCACAAGTTCTCAGTGAGGCTTGTATGAATGTTCAAAGAGCAACATCTACAAAATCAACTAATCTTCCTACAATTGAAGGTATTTTAATTAAAGCTGAAAATGACAGAATTATGCTTACAGGTTATGACCTTGAAATGGGTATTATTACCTCAGTTGAAGGCAGAGTTGAACAAACAGGCAGTATTATTCTTAACGCTAAAATACTTTGCGACATTTTAAGAAATGTTCCTGATGAACTTGTATCAATTGAAAGTGATGAAAGACTTATCTGTAAAATCAAGAGTGGTGATTCTGAATTTTCAATTACAGGTTTTTCTGAAACAGATTATCCTGAACTTCCATCAGTATCAGGTGGTTTTCCAATAGTTGTTAATGGTGAAATATTAAAAGATATGGTTAGAAAAACTATTTTTGCTACTGCTGAAAATGGTGCAAAGATGGTACATACAGGTGTTCGTTTTGAAGTAACAAAAGGTAATATTCGTCTTGTTGCTGTTGACGGTTATAAACTTGCTATCAGAAACGAAAAGATAGATTATGAAGGTGATGAAAAAATCTTCATTATTCCAAAGAAAACTCTTAACGAAGTTGTAAAACTTGCAGGTGACGGTGAAGATACAGTTGCTATGGTTGTGGCATCTCGTCATATTATGTTTGAATGTGGCAGATATGTAATTGTTTCTCGTCTTCTTGAGGGTGAGTTTTTAAGTTATAAGAGTGCAATTCCTACAACTGCAAAAACTGAAGTTAAAGTTAATACAAGAAAGTTTATCAGCGGTATTGAAAGAACATCTTTGATTATTACTGAAAGAATTAAGAGTTTTGTAAGATGTATTTTTGATAATGAGTCTATAAGAATTTCAAGTACAACTGCTCTTGGTACTGCAAACGATAGAATTGTTGCTGATATTCAGGGTGAAAGAGTTGAAATCGGCTTTAATAATAAATATTTACTTGATGCACTTAAAGTATGTGATATTGATGAAATCACATTAAGACTTAACGGAGCAACTTCACCAATTATTATTGTACCAGAAGATGATGGCTCACTTATTTATGAGAGAAACTTCTTATTTATGGTACTTCCTGTAAGGATGAACTAAAATGAAAAAAATTACTGCACATATTGCAAAAAAAGAACATAAACAAATAAATATTGACAGTGATTTTATTAGACTTGATTCACTTTTGAAACTTTGTAATGCAGTTATGACCGGTGGTCATGCAAAAATTGTTATTCAAGAAAGTGAAGTTAAAGTAAACGGTGAAATCTGTACTGCACGGGGTAAAAAAATCCGTTCAGGTGATATTGTTGAATTTGACAGAGTTGTTTACGAGGTAAACTGATGTTTATTAACGAAATTAAAATTGAAAATTTTCGTAATATTGATTTTATGGGAATTTTTCCTCATAACGAAATAAATGTTATTTATGGTCAAAACGGACAAGGTAAAACAAATCTTTTAGAAGCAATTTGGCTTTTTACAGGTTGTAAAAGTTTTAGAAATTCAAAAGATAGTGAACTTGTTCAGTTTCATAGTGAAAATTCAAAAATTTCAATGAGTTTTACAACAGAACTTCGTGAAAATAATGCGTCAATTTTTATTGATAAAAAAAGAACTGCTGCTCTTAACGGAATAAATCTTAATTCACCTCGTGAATTGATTGGAAAATATTATGCAGTTGTTTTTTCACCTATTCATTTATCACTTATTAAAGACGGACCATTAAACAGACGAAAATTTATTGATACTGCAATAAGTCAGATTGATAATATGTATGCAAAAAAACTTATGTATTTTAATCATCTTATAAGCCAAAAAAATGCGTTACTTAAAAATGCAGGTGAAAATCCGTCTTTACTTGATACTTTAGATGTATGGGATGAAAAAATAGCATTTGCCGGTGCTGATGTAATTTGTGACAGAATTGATTACATTAAAAAACTTCAGGTAAAAGCAACTGACATTTATCATGGTATTTCCGGGGAAAAAGAAGAATTACAGATAAAGTATTTAAGTAATGTCCGTTATGAAAGTGAAGAAAAACAAGATATTGCAAAAATTTATTTCAATAATATGGTGAAAAACAGACCAAATGATTTGTATCTTAAAAATACAACAAGTGGTCCCCACCGTGACGATATTAAAATTTTAATAAATAATATTTCTGCAAGAAAATTTGGCTCACAAGGTCAACAAAGAAGTGCATCTTTGGCATTAAAACTTGGTGAAGCAGAGATTATTAAAGATTTGAAAGGTGAACACCCTATAATTTTACTTGATGATGTAATGAGTGAGCTTGATAGTACTCGTCAAAATTACATTCTCAATAAAATGACAGATAAACAGGTGTTTATTACTTGTTGTGAAAAAGAGACAGTTTCTCGTCTTCACGCAGGTAAAGTTTTTAAGGTAGAAAACGGAAAAGTGGTGGATTGATGTATTTGAATATAGGACAAGACACAGTTATTACTGACAAAAATATTTTAGGTATTTTTGACCTTGATAATACAACTGTTTCTAAATCTACAAGAGAATACATAAACACTGCTTCTAAAAATGGTGAATGTATAACGGTATCAATTGAAGAATTACCAAAATCTTTTATAATTGTTGCAGAAAACGATAAAAAAGAGATTTACATTTCACCACTTAACACATCAACAATTTTCAAAAGAATAAAATAAGTCAGATTTTGACGGAGGAAAAAAATGAGCGACCAGATTAAAAACACAATTGAAGAAGAGGTTATGGATACGGTTGTTACCGAAACTTATGACGCCTCTGCCATTCAGGTTCTTGAAGGACTTGAAGCTGTAAGAAAGCGTCCAGGTATGTATATCGGTTCAACAGGACCGAAAGGACTTCATCACCTGGTTTATGAAATCGTTGATAACTCAATCGACGAAGCACTTGCAGGTTATTGTTCACATATTGAGGTAGAAATTTTACCTGACAATATTATTACAGTACGCGACAACGGTCGTGGTATTCCTGTTGGTATCAATGAACAACAAGGACTTCCTGCAGTTACTGTTGTTTTGACAGTTCTTCACGCTGGTGGTAAATTCGGCGGTAGCGGTTATAAAGTTTCAGGTGGTTTGCATGGTGTTGGTTCATCAGTTGTAAACGCACTTTCAGAGTGGTTTGTTGTTGAAGTAAGTCAAAACGGTCACATTCACCGTCAAAAGTTTGAACGCGGTAATATTGCAAGTGAACTTGAAATAGTAGGAGATACAGACGAAACAGGAACATTTATTATGTTCAAGGCTGACCCTGAAATATTTACAGAAACTACTGTTTACGAATATGAAGTTTTACAAAGAAGACTTCGTGAACAAGCATTCTTAAATGCAGGTCTTTCAATTACACTTACAGATAAACGCGACCCTGATAATATTGTAGAAGAAAACTTCTGCTATGAGGGTGGTATTAAATCATTCGTTGATTATATTAACAAAAGTCGCGGTCTTACACCTGTTGTTGATGACATTATGCACTTTACAACTGTAAGTGGTGACAGAAGTGCAGAAGTTTCAATTTCATATAATGATGGTTATAATGAAATTATTCTCAGTTTCGCTAACGGTGTTCGTACAATCGATGGTGGTACTCACGAAAACGGTTTCAAAACTGCACTTACCCGTGTATTTAATGAATACGGTAGAAAATTCAAACTCTTAAAGGATAACGACAAAAACCTTTCAGGTGATGATGTCCGTGAAGGTCTTACAGCAGTTATCAGCGTTAAACTTACTGAAGCAGAGTTTGAAGGACAAACAAAAGGTAAGCTTGGTAATACAGAAATGCAGACAATTGTGTCAAAGATGATGTATGAAAAGCTTATGACATATTTTGAAGAAAATCCACAGGCTGCAAAGGCAATTTTCAATAAAGCACTTGATGCATCTCGTGCTCGTGAGGCAGCAAGAAAAGCAAGAGATAGTGCAAGAAGAAAATCAGCACTTGAAGGTAACTCACTTCCTGGTAAACTTGCAGACTGTATTGATAAAAACCCTGAAAATACTGAAATCTTCATTGTCGAAGGTGACTCTGCGGGCGGTTCTGCTAAAGAGGGTAGAGACAACAGAATTCAAGCTATTCTTCCTCTTTGGGGTAAAATGCTTAATGTTGAAAAAGCAAGAATTGACAAGGTTATAGGTAATGATAAGTTGACACCTGTTGTTACTGCACTTGGTACGGGTATTGGCGAAGAATTCAACATTGAAAAACTTCGTTACCACAAAATTGTTATTATGGCCGATGCGGACGTTGATGGTCAGCATATCAGAACTCTTCTTTTAACATTCTTCTTCAGATATATGAAGGATTTGATTACAGAAGGTTATATTTATATTGCACAACCACCTCTTTTCAAAGTAAGTAAGGGCAAACGCCACGAATATGCATTCTCTGATGAAGAAAGAGACGCATTTATTGAAGAAATGGGTGCAAATTGTGATATTCAACGCTATAAAGGTCTTGGTGAAATGGACCCTGACCAGTTGTGGGAAACAACAATGGACCCTGCAACCAGAACAATGCTTCGTGTAACACTTGAAGATGCTATGGAAGCAGACGAAACATTCTCAATTCTTATGGGTGACAAAGTTGAGCCTCGTAGAGAATTTATTGAGAAAAATGCAAAGTATGTACAAAATCTTGACATTTAAGAGGTAATAAAATGAGTAAAGCAAATAATCCTAATCTTGGTGGATATGTTCCACTTGAAGAACAGAATATTATAAATGTTGAGATTAACAAGGAAATGAGAAAATCTTTCCTTGACTACTCAATGTCTGTTATTACTGCCCGTGCACTTCCTGATGTACGCGATGGTTTGAAACCTGTTCACAGAAGAATTCTTTATACAATGTATGAAAATTCACTTTATCCTGACAAACCACACCGTAAGTGTGCTGACACAGTTGGTTCTGTGCTTGGTAGATATCATCCACACGGTGACGCATCTGTTTATGATGCAATGGTTCGTCTTGCACAGGATTTCTCAATGAGATATGTTCTTGTTGATGGTCACGGTAACTTCGGTTCAGTTGACGGTGACCCACCTGCTGCATACCGTTATACAGAGTCAAGAATGAGTAAAATCGCTCTTGAAATGCTCACAAATATTGATAAAGATACAGTTGATTTTACAACTAACTACGATGACCGTCTTAAAGAGCCAACAGTTTTGCCATCAAGATATCCAAATCTTCTTGCAAACGGTTCAACAGGTATTGCGGTTGGTATGGCTACAAATATTCCACCTCATAATCTTGGTGAACTTGTTGACGGTATTTGTTGTGTAATTGATAACCCTGAAGCAGAACTTGACGAAATTATGCAACATATTCAAGGACCTGACTTTCCAACAAGCGGTATTATTATGGGTCGTGCAGGTATCCGTGCGGCATACGCTACAGGTCGTGGCAAGATTGCACTTCGTGGTCGTGCAGAGATTGTAGAAAATGAAAAAACTGGTCGTTTCCAGATTATTATTACTGAACTTCCTTATCAGGTAAACAAGGCTCGTCTTATTGAATCTATTGCAGATTTACATAAGGACAAAAGAATTGAAGGTCTTTCTGATATCAACGACTATTCATCAAAACGCGGTGGCGGTATGAGAATAGTTATTGACTTAAAGCGTGACGCTAACCCACAGGTTGTACTTAATCAGCTTTATCAGATGACACAATTACAGATTTCTTATGGTATTATTCAGTTGGCACTTGTTAATGGTGAGCCTAAAGTTCTTACACTTAAGCAGATTATTGAAGAATACATTAAGTTCCAATGTGAAATCATTACAAGAAGAACTCAATATGATTTGAACAAAGCACAGGCTCGTGAGCATATTCTTGAAGGTCTTGCTCGTGCTATTGATATTGTTGACGAAATTATTGCCACAATCCGTGCTTGTAAGGGTGGCCAGGCAGAAGCAAAAGTTGCTATTATGGAAAAATTCGACTTTGATGACCCACAGGCAACTGCAATCGTAGCATTCCGTCTTGGACAACTTGCAGGTCTTGAAATTCAAAAAATTATTGCAGAGCGTGACGAATTAAGAGCAAAAATTAAAGAATATCTTGAAATTCTCGGTTCTGAAACTAAAGTTAAAGAAATTCTTAAAGACGAACTTTCAGTTATCGGCAAAAAATTCGGTGACGAAAGAAGAACAGAAATTTCAAATGTTCTTGGTGAAGTTGATATTGAAGACCTTATTGCTGAAGAAGATTGCGTATTTACTCTTACAAAGATGGGTTACATCAAGCGTCAGCCTGTTGAAACTTATCAGGTACAGCGTCGTGGCGGTAAGGGTATTAAGGGTATGAGTCGTCGAGAAGAGGACTATGCAGAAAGCATGTTTATTTGTTCATCTCATGATTACATTCTTTTCTTCACATCAGAAGGTAAAATGTATCGTCTTAAAGGTTACGAAATTCCTGAAGGTACTCGTACAAGTAAGGGTATGAATATTGTAAATATTCTTCCTATTACTGCTGATGAAAAAGTTACTGCTATGCTTCGTGTTCCTGACTTTGGTGAAGACAAATACTATCTCTGTATGGCTACAAAGAATGGTGTTATTAAGAGAACTGAACTTGACGCTTACAGAAATATTCGCAAGAGTGGTATTATTGCAATCAATCTTGACGAGGGTGATGAACTCCGTTGGGTTAAACTTACTGACGGTGAACAGAACTTAATGGTTGCTACTCGCAAGGGTATGAGTATCTGCTTTAACGAGAAAGATGCTCGTGCTATCGGTAGAACTGCTCGCGGTGTTCGTGCAATTACTCTCGGTGACGGTGACGAAGTTGTAGGAATGGTTATTTTCGGAACAGAGGGTAAAGTTCTTACAATCAGTGAAAAAGGTTATGGCAGAAGAAGCGATGTTTCTAACTATCGTGTTCAGAACCGTGGCGGTAAAGGTCTTACAAACTATCATACTGAACAGTATGGTGAAGTTTGTGCTATTGAAATGGTTGATGAAACACAAGATATTATTATGATTTCTTCTGACGGTATTATTATCCGTCTTCCAGCAGAGCAGGTTAGAGAATGCAACCGTCCTTCAAAGGGTGTTATCCTTATGAAGACTAAAGAGGGCGAAAAGGTTGTTACAATTTCTCTTGCTGAACATGAAGAAGAGATGGAAGAAACAGAAACAGCTGAAACAGTTGAGGGTGCTGACGAGGAATAATATTTCTTATTGTGAAAGGAAAGATATATTATGAGCGATATGGAAAAAAAGTTGACAGAAGAAACTGAAATGCCAGAAGATAAGAAAAAGAAGAAAAAAGCGTTGGCTGTTCTTATTCCTATTCTTGCAGTTTTTCTTGCTATTGTAATTGCAGTAGTTGCTTTTGTTGCTCACAAATTCAGTCTTATTCAATTTGATGATGAAAGCACTACAATAAATCCCTCACAGGAATTTGTAGATAATGCAGAAGAAAACATTGATTTTGCCGAAATGGACGATGCCACAGGTAACGATTTCAGAGAAATTCTTAAAAACTGGGCAACAAATGGTGGCGAAAAAATGAGTAATCGTGATGTAATCAATGTATTGCTCATTGGTAGTGACGCATCAGCAGAAGAACCGGGCAGAGCAAACATAACTGAAAAAGGCAACACGGATGTTATGATGCTTGTTTCTATCAATCAGATTAACGATACAATCAAATTGGTTTCATTTATGCGTGATAGTTATACATATATGGACCAATTTGACCGTTATGCAAAACTTAATGCGGCTTGTGCAAATGGTGGACCTGCATATCTTGTTGAAACAATCGAAAATGACTATAAAATCGAAATTGACGGTTATGCAATGGTTGACTTTGACTCGTTCAGACAAGTTATTGATGTGCTTGGCGGTGTAAATGTTGATGTGCCGGCTTATGTTGCGAATCATCTTAACAAAGGTGTTCTTAAAAACAATAAAATTGAAAGTGGTAATGGTGTACTACTTGATGGTGAGCAAGCACTTCATTTCAGTCGTGTAAGAAAAACTGATGCGGATGGTGACATCAGCCGAGTTGCTCGTCAGCGTCAGGTTGTAAACGCTCTTATTCAGAAAGCAAAGAGTGCAACTCTTACCGAAATCAACGAAGTTGCAGATGTTATGCTTGCAAATGTGCGTACAAATATCAGTAAAAAATCTATTATCAGCTATGCTTCAAAAGCTGTTACTGAGGGTTGGGCAAATTACGAGATTACTGAAATCACAATGCCTACTCCTGATACTCGTTACGGATATTCTTCACGCTCAACTGCTTGGATTTGGGTTGTTGACTATCCACTTGCAGCACAAAAACTTCAACTTGAACTTTACGGTGAAACAAACATAAATCTTGAAGAAGATGGAAGAAAAACAGCAATAACCGTTATCGGTGGTTATGTATCAAAGAAAACAACAGACAACTAATTTTTAACTGACAAGGAGTTTACAATGGAAAACTATCAGAATCCTAATGGTCAGTTTGGCGGATGGGAGCAAACAAGAGTACCATACGGTGCATCAAATCCACAGGGTTTTATGCCTTATGGTAGTGTTATGCCTGAAAACAGACAAGAGGAACAGAATGACAAAAAGATTTTGAAAAAAATGGGAAGTTTATTTGGGCTTGCCATAATCCTTTATGTTGCTTGTTCAACTCTTTTATCATTGGCAATACTATTTCTTTCAGAGTTTTTTCCTGTTTTTAATCTTCTTTATGAAAATGAGTTTGCAAATTACGCTTACAGTGTGGTTGGCTCAATTCTTTATATTGGCGTTCCTTTTGGTATTGTTTATTTAGCATTAAAAAAGAAAAAAGTGGCAGGGATGTTGCCTTTTGGTACGGTTTATAACGGAAAAGCCGCCATTTATCTTACAATGATTTCAATACCTGCAATGACACTTTCATCAATAATTGTCAACGCAATTTCTCTTATAATTCAAACACTTTTAGGAATAGAGTTTATAAGCGGACTTGAAGACCTTAAGATGTCAGGTGTGGGTGGATTTTTAATAGGTGCAATCTCAATGGCGGTTGTGCCTGCAATTATTGAAGAATTTTCAATTCGTGGTGTTGTAATGCAACCGTTACGCAGATACGGTGACGGTTTTGCTATTGTAGCAAGTGCCTTTATCTTCTCAATTATGCACGGTAATATGGCACAGATTCCATATACCGTTGTTGGCGGACTTTATCTTGGATACCTTGCAATTGCAACAGGTAGTATCTGGCCATCAATTATTGTACATTTCGTAAACAATATGTATTCAGTAATTATTATGAGCGTTGACAGTAACTTTGGCGAAAGTGCGTCAGGCGTAGCCGCTTTTATGATGATTGGCCTATTTATTGCTATGGGTGTGTTTGGTGGCATTAAATTTTCTTCATTGAACTATAAAACAAAACTTGGTGAGGGTGTAAAAACACTTAAAACAGGTAAAAAAATAAAAGCGTTGTTTATAAATATTCCAATGGTAATCGCCATTGTGATTATGGTTGTTATTACTCTTACAAGTATTAAGTCTTGATTATGGATAAGTTTGATTTTATGAAATATGCACTCGATTTGGCAAAGCAATCTGCTAATGAGGGCGAAGTGCCTGTTGGTGCAATTGTTGTGTGTGATGGCAAAATAGTGGGTGAGGGCAGAAACAGACGAGAAGTTGTAAAAAATGCCTTGCACCATGCAGAAATTGAAGCCATTGACAATGCTTGTAAAAATCTTGGCGGATGGCGACTCTGGAAATGCGATTTGTATGTAACTCTTGAGCCATGCCCTATGTGTGCAGGTGCAATTATAAATTCAAGAATTAAAAATGTGTATTTCGGTGCAACCGATGAAAAAAACGGTGCTGTCGTTTCGGCGGCACAGCTTTTTGATATGAATTTTACCCACAAACCACTTTATGAGGGTGGAATAATGGGCGAAGAATGTGCAAAAATCCTTTCGGATTTCTTTAAGGATTTACGAAAAAAGAAAGCGGGTGAAGAAAATTGAGTACCGTAGCAGCAATTTCAACGGGTAAGGCACCCGGTGGAATAGGAATTGTGCGAATTTCAGGCGAAAATGCAATAAGCGTTGCGGATAAAATTTTTTCTTCATTCAATGGTAAGAAACTTTGCGAAATCCCGGGTTACTCTGCACTTTATGGCAAGGCTTACGACAAAACAGGCAGCATTGATAATGTAGTTGCCCTTGTCTTCAAAGCACCAAAGAGTTATACGGGTGAAGATGTTGTTGAAATATCTTGTCACGGGGGACTTTTTGTTACTGACAAAGTTCTTAAAGCAGTTTATGACGCAGGTGCTATTCCTGCTGAAGCAGGGGAGTTTACAAAACGAGCATTCTTAAACGGAAAAATGGACTTGACAAGTGCCGAATCCGTTATGAATATTATTTCTGCACAAGGTGAACAGGCAGAAAAAATTGCACTTGGTGTTTTAGAGGGCAGACTTTTTAAGGAAATTAAGAAAATTAACGATAAACTTGTTTATGATATGGCACTTCTTTCTGCTTGGGTTGATTATCCTTATGAAGAAATTGAAGATTTATCAGAAAACAACTTAAAAGAGCATATCGATGAGAGCATTGAAAAGTTAGAAAAACTTATAAATGACTTCTCTAAAGGGCAGATTATAATGGAGGGTGTTGACACCGCTATTGTGGGTTGCCCTAATGTTGGTAAATCAACACTTATGAATTTGCTTTCAGGTACAGAAAAGTCGATTGTTACCGAAATTGCAGGAACAACACGCGATATTGTTGAAGATACTGTAAATGTGGGTGGAATTACGCTTAGACTTGCTGATACAGCAGGTGTTCGCGAAACTGAAGATGTTGTTGAAAGCATTGGTGTTGACCGTGCAGTAAAAAGATTAGAAAACGCAGAACTTGTACTTGCAGTTTTTGATGCAAGTCGGCCTTTAACAGATTCAGACCGTAGGCTTATTGACCTTTGCAAAGGCAAAAAGGCAGTAGGAATTATTAATAAAACGGATTTAGATAAAAACTATCTAAACGGTGAAATTGAAGAAAACTTTTTACAGACAGTTTTTATCTCAGCGAAAACAGGAGACGGAAAACAAGCACTTACAAATGCGGTTGAAGAGCTTTTAGGTACAGCAGATTTTGACACATCTGCAACTGCAATTGTAAATGAGCGTCAGAAAGATTGTTGTAAAAAAGCACTTGATGCGTTAAAAGATGCAGATAATGCGTTAATGCTTGGAATGACAATGGACGCAGTAACTGTTTGCCTTGATTCTGCTATTGAAAATCTTATGATTTTAACAGGCGAAAAGGCAACAGAGTTAGTTGTTAATGAAATTTTTGCACAATTCTGTGTAGGAAAATAAATATAAATAATCGGGTCGTCGAGGACGCCGACCCCTACTGAAAAGAGGTTATATAAAATGAGTGAATGTAGCGGAAATTGCAGTAGTTGTTCAGCAAACTGCGATAGCAAAAAACAAGATTTACACATTCCCGGTAACTCAATGAGTGATGTCAAAAAAGTTATTGGTGTTGTAAGTGGTAAAGGTGGCGTTGGTAAGAGTTTAGTAACATCAATGCTTGCAGTTACTGCACAGACAATGGGTTATCAGGCAGCTATTCTTGATGCTGATATTACAGGTCCATCAATTCCAAAGGCTTTTGGTGTTCACGGTAATCCTGAAGGTACAGCAGAAGGAATGTATCCATTAGAGTCAAAGTTAGGCACAAGAATTATGAGTGTTAACTTGCTTCTTGAAAAAGAAGACCAGCCTGTTATCTGGCGTGGACCGGTTATTTCAGGTCTTATTCACCAATTCTGGCAAGAAGTTGTATGGGGCGATGTTGACTTTATGTTTGTTGATATGCCTCCGGGAACAGGTGATGTGCCACTTACAGTATTCCAGTCACTTCCTGTTGACGGTATTGTAATTGTTACAACTCCTCAGGACTTGGTTACACTTATCGTTAAGAAAGCAGTTAATATGGCAAAAATGATGAATATTCCAATTCTTGGTATTGTTGAGAATATGAGTTACTTTGAATGCCCTGACTGTGGCAAAAAGCACTATATTTACGGTGAAAGCAAGGTTGACGAAGTTGCAAAAGAGCTCCAGATTCCTGTTCTTGCAAAACTTCCTATCAACCCTGCAAATGCAGCACTTGTTGATAAGGGCTGTATTGAACTCAGTGAAGAAAAACAGTTTATTGATGTAATTAAAAAGATTGCTGAATAAAACAAAAATTTAAGGGCTACCTTTTGGTAGCCCTAATTTTTTACTTCACTTTTAATGTTTTAAGATATTCTTTTTGTTCTTTTGTTATGCGGTAACTCTCATTTGCTTTTTGAATTGCTTTGTTATGCACCCATTTGTCAAACTTTTTGTTTTCAATATATGGAATAACCAAATCCCAACGACTTGAAAGTGCTGTTGCAAGATACCACGCAATAGCCATATTGATATAATATTCGTCAGTTTTTATACTTAAAAGCAAGTTTAGATGTTTTTTATCTAAACGCTCATCCATAAAGAATTTCATTAAAGTTACAATGGCAAATCTTACGGTGTAAGTGTGTTCTGATTTTGCCCATTCTTGTATTTTCTCGTAAAGCAAATCGAGATTTTTGCCGAGTACTTTTGGTGTCATCATATCACAGGTTGCCCAGTTATCTACATATAGAAGAAAATTATCTAAAGCAGAAATGCATTCATCAAAATCCTTAATTTGTTTAATTAAAAATGCGTGAAGATTATCTTCTTCATAGTATTTGTGGGGCAAAGAGTTAAGAAAATCTGCTTTTAAGTTTGATTTATTCAGCTCTTTTGCAAATTTTCGCAACTGTGGTACTCTTACACCAATTATTTTGTCTTTACAGACGGTGGGCATAAGTTTTGAATGAAAATCTTTATACTTTAAGTCTTGTAACTCAAAAAGTTTTTCTTGAATTGGTGTCATATCAATATAATGTTTTTGAAAGAATGAAGCAAGTCCAAAGAGCAATTACAAAAAGACCCTCAGCAGGAATTGCAAGTTTTGTGTAAGGGCATTTCCAACCTTTGTCAACGAAAAGGAAGATTGTTCTTGTTACAAAAACGGTTGTTGCGAAGAAAAGTCCGCCAATCATAGAATAGTATGGTGTTTGAAGAGCAAGCATAAGAAAAAGCAAAAATCCGCCCAAAGCACCTGAAATACCACCATAATAAACACGGATTTCAGTTTTGCCTGCATTGTCAACAGGCTTGATTGAAAAACTTTCAGCATTTTTAATTGGACTAACAATAAACACGATTGCCATACCGAAGAAATAGAGTATAAGTCCTATTGTGGCAACTGCTGCCGGAATGTTTGACATTAAAATTTCTATCATAATAAAACTCCTTTATGCGTTTACTGTTTCTTTAACCTGTTTTTTATCAAAAAATGATGTGAAGTTGATTATAAAGAGAAGTGCATAAGCTACCCACATAGGTAAATTTTCAATAAACGCACTCTTACCAACTGTAACTAAAAGTACAAGCATAATAGCAAGAACAGCAACAAAAATAATTGTAGCAATTATGTATTTTTTGTCTTTTTGTCTGCATTTATGGAATAAAAATATAATCACACCAGCCGCACCCAAGAATGCGAATATAAGAGCAGTTGCCCAGTGACCTAAGCATCTTGCAGTCATAACAAGGTCAAGCCCTGCTGATGGCACATTGACAGTTACATAGATTGCAGCACAGCCAAGTGATGTGACAATTACACCCGCTTTGCCCTGATAATTGTTTTTGCGATACATATAAAGTGTGTTTGTAAAGATTGAAAGGGAAGCGAGTACTCCCCATAATTTGAATTGCCATGGGTAGCGAAGACCAAGCATACTTGCTGTAACATCAGTTAAAATGTTGCCAAATTGTTCTGGGAATGGTAAAAATCCATACCAAGTAATGAATATAAATCCTGCAATAAGATTTGCAATACAGAAAATGGTTGTTGCTTTTGTGAGTTTCTCTGCAAAAAGGATTTTTCTTATAAAGAAAGCATATAAGAAAAGCATAACTGTTGAGCCGATTACCCAAAGCCAAAAAACAGTAGCATTTGCATATAAAGGTTCATAAAGCATACCATCAAATTTTGCAATAAATTCTTCAGCGGGTAAAGCCATATCGGCAGAAGTTGGAATTATGTACGGATATTGGTCCCAACTCATAAAAATTGACATCCAAAGTCCGTAAACTACTGCGATAACGCCCCACATAATAGTATAGACTTTCATCATTTTTTTGTTGTTTGTCATAACAATCACCTCATAGGTAAATTGTAACATTTTATGGTGGAGTTTGCAATATGAATGTATAAATTGGGGGTTGTCGGGATATTAAAGAATAAATAATAATGAATAAAGAATAAAATCGGAACTGCGTTGCGATTATAGTATGGGCGATTCGTGAATCACCCCTACAAGAAAAAAATAAAGGCTACTTTTAGTAAGTAGCCTTTTTGTTATTGAGAATATTAAATTATTCTTCGTCTTCGCAGCAGTCGCAGTCACATTCGCAATCGAATTCAAGAACTTCGCCACATGCTGGGCAATCTGCCTTACCGTCAAGAATGATTTCTTCATCGAAGTAAATCAACTCGCCACAGTTAGGACATTCAACCTCATACATATCTTCGTCACAATCACAGTCGCAATCATCACAATCGCAATCACAATCGTCATATTCTTCATAGAAGATTTCTTCAAGGTCTGCAAGGTCTTCGTCAACAGCGTCAAGCTGTTCTGTAACAACTACCATTTCGTCATCAAGGTCGCTTACTGCAAGAGCAAGGTCCTCAAGTACATCAAGAACTGCGTTGATTACTTTTGTTTCTTTATCGTCTTTATCAAAATCAAGACCTTCAACAAGTCCTTTAAGATATGCTACTTTTTCTGTTACTGTCATCATTTTTTATTCCTCCTGATTAGAAAAAATTAAGCACGAGACATATACTCGCCTGTACGAGTATCAACATTTATCATTTCGCCTTCTTCAATGAAGAGAGGAACTTTGATTTCTGCACCTGTTTCAAGAGTAGCAGGTTTTGTAGCGTTAGTTGCTGTGTTGCCTGCAAAGCCAGGGTCAGTCTGTGTTACCTGAAGCACAACAAAGTTTGGTGGTTCAACACCGAAAACACTACCCTTATATGAAAGGATTTTACAAATCATATTTTCTTTAACAAACTTAAAGTTGTCGCCAAGGTCTGAAGCATTTACAGGAACCATATCGTATGTTTCCTGGTCCATAAAGTAGTAAAGACCACCGTCATTGTAAGAATATTCCATATCTTTTCTTTCAATGACTGCTGTTGGGTACTTTTCAGTTGGGTTGAAAGTTCTTTCAACAACACCGCCTGAAATAACATTTTTAATTTTAGCTCTTACGAAAGCAGCGCCCTTACCAGGTTTAACATGCTGAAATTCAACGATTTGGTAAACATTACCATCCATTTCAAATGTTACGCCGTTTCTGAAATCACCTGCTGATACCATAGGTATTATACCTCCGTTTTTTGTTTTAATACACTATAAATAATACAATAAATTTTATTGTATTTCAAGTCTTTTTGTAAAATCAAGGCAGAATTATATAACTCTCGGCCTTACTTTCTGATATTTTTTTGTAAAAATCCGCATCTTCGGGCTGATTTTTAACGGTTGGAATGATTTTTATGGTAGAAAAATTGTTTTTTGCTTTATCATTCATAACTATATAATTGTTCTCAATAAATGAAATATAGTCGCTGTTTTCGGGTGGGGTGAGTAGTGGTGAGCATATAGGAGCAGATGTATCAAAAAGACTTCCTCCCCATTTTTCGTTGTCACCGTCAGTTGCACAAAGCAGTGGCATACCTAATATAATTGGTCTATCACCTGCTGATTTTACTGCATTTTCAATAAAATTCATAAGCACAAGATTGCGGTTAAGAGTTTTATCGTCTGCTGTATATACGGGAGTTGCGTTTTTTCGTGCAGTAGGGAATTCCACAGATTGAAGATAAATGCAATCTGCACCGCAGTTTGAAACTTCTTTGATTACTGAACAAATATAGTTTGTCGCTCTTGCGTTTGTTGGGTCAAGCCATACTCTACCACCATTGATTGCAGGGTTGTCAAACCAGATTTTAGTTTTTTCTGCATTTTCATAAACATAGGCATTAAGTCTTTGTGGGGCAACTGTATCCTCAAAGCAATAGATATTTGCGATAAGTATAAACCCTTCTGATTTAATTTTATCAATTATAACAGAATCTATAATATTTATGTCAGCAGAATACGAAAGCAAAGAAGAATTATAAGTTAAAACGCCCTCTTGAGTTTTGAAATCAAGAATAACTGCATTAAATCCGTTGCGTTTTGCCTCATCAAGTGATTTTGAAAGGTCGGTTATTTCACCTAAAACTTGATTTTCAATATATGTTGCACGGATTGTACCAAGATTATCGGCAGTAATAGTTGGTGCAGTATTTTCTTCTTGCTGTGGTAAAGGACGGGTTGAAAGATTATAACAAAACTTTGCAAAAATGAAAGCAAATACAAAAAGACACACCAACAAAACGCCACCTAAAATCTTTTTAGTGCGTTCTCTTTTTTTCGCCTTTGGGGTTTCGTGAATAGGTCTGTCCCCACGGCGAGAAGGGTATTTTTTTGAAAATCCGTAGTACCCCTTTAGTCTTCTTGGGGCATTTTCATTTCTTGCCATAGTTAATCCTTAAATAAATATTGATGAGCCTGAAATTCCAATAAATGCAAGGGAAAGAATAGCAGTATAAATAAACATTGCCGGTGTTCCCTTAAAACAAGCAGGAATAGTTTTGTTCATATCAAGACGCTTAAGTCCGTTGTTTATAAGCAGAACTGCAATAACATAAGCAATACCTGCACCAAGCCCCGCACCAATTGCTTCAACAACAGAAAATGCGGAACGATAATTGATGAAAGGAACTGCAAGTACAAGTGTATTGAATGCAGCAATACCGATTCTGCGTACAGTTCTTGGTGAGACTTTACCATAAATCAGCACAACTGCCATTGTAAGCACATAAACAACAAGTAACACACCCATAAAAAGAATAGCGTGCAACATTTCGTTAAGTCCGTGAATAAAAGCAACTTTGTCAAGAAGTACGCATACAGTTGAAACAATCGTAGAAAAGTATGTTATAAATATTGCCATCGGTACTAACTGACGGGGTTTTGCACTCATTCGCACTGCTTCGCTTATACCGTAACCGCCATTGAAAATAAGATTCTGAAAAATCATAACATAAAGGGCGGCTGAAATAAGTTTTAAGAAGATACTCATTCCTCATCACCTCCGTCAGTTTTTTCAGTTTCTGTGTCGGTACGATTCTTGTATTCCTCAAGTTCAGTAAGCATGTCTGAAAAGTCGTCAAGATATGTACGCTCATTTTCATTTCTTGTGCGTGGTTCACGACGAGGAGTTTCAGTTTGCTTTTTAAGTTTTGAAGTTTTTTCTTTCTTTTTCTTTTCTTTTTTGATTTTTTCTGGTTTTTCAGTAGTAGTCTGCACAGTTGTTTCAGAAATGTCTGTAACTTCTTTTGTATTGAACTGTGTTTCTTCTGCTTTAAGTTTACGCTCTTTACGAACGCGGATAAACGCAGATTCAGTTTCGTTAGCACCCTCGCCATAAGGGTCAAAGTCGTCTTTCATAAGTTCTTTTAATGAACCGCGAAGTGAACGACGGATTTCAGATGTATCAAAAGCACGGTCAGGAGATTTATCAGGATATTTTGCCATAACAAACGCTTTAAGTCCTGCTGCTAAAAATCCAATAATGAGAAGACCGCCGAATGGTGTTGCAAGAGCAGGAAATTTAACAGGCATATTTATACTGATATCAGCAATTGAGCCATTTGCGAACAATTCACGCAAAAAGCCAACAAGAATAGTAACTGCACCGTAACTTAATGATGCCGAAGCAGCATCAATAAAGCTGTCTTTTACATTATTTTTAACTGCAACTCGTTCACAATGCAAAGCGATAAGAGAGTTGACCGCCATAAGTGGCAAATAAATACCAAAGTTAATTGATATATCAGGGAAAAATCTGTTTACCAAAATCATTATTGGGAAAATTACTGCAACACCAAAGATTGCATATAACATAACTCGCCAATAACGACGGACATTTTTTAGTAAAAGTGATGCTAAAACTTCACATACAATCATTTCGATTGCAGTTACAACTGCAAGGAAGATTGAAAGTCGCAAAGATGTTGCAATAGCAACAACAGGGCAAAGACCGATTGCCTCAAAAAGTAACGGATTTTTAATAACAGCACTGTTGCGAATGCGCTTGAAAGTCTGGTTTTTACTCATCTTCGCCACCTCCTATTGCAAAAGGTGCTTGCTGTTCTGTAACAGTATTTTCTTCAGAAATAACTTCTTCAAGGCTTTCTGCTTCTTGCACGGGAGTTTCTTCCACGCTATCTTCTATTATTTCTTCTGTTGTTTCTTCTGTGATTTCCTCAGGAATGTCAGGAATTTCTTCAAGTACTTCGTCAGGGACTACGGTTATTGGCAATTCAGGTGTGACAATTTCTTCAACAACTATTTGTGATTTTTCTTTCTTTGTAAGCGGAAGTTTGTCGAAGAAATCAGAAATAGCACAAGTGATAAGAATACCGAAACAAGCACTTTCTTCAACTGCACCTATGTAGCGGATAATCATGCAGATAATACCACCTGTAAAGCCCCATACTGCACGGGCAAGTGGTCTTTGTGGCATAACAGACGGTGTTGAAATAAAGAAAACTGCACCGAAAAGTAACATACCGCCACAAAGTTCCATAATAAGTGAAATAAATCTGCCTGTGCCAACTCGTGGGAATAAAACAGACATAACAATTACTGCAAGTAAAAATGTAAAGACGGGAACGCTGTCTTTTGGTCTGCGTATAGCAATAAAAACAAGAGCACCTAAAAGAATGAGGGAACAACCTGTACCCATAGCAGAGGGCACATTACCAATAAGCACTTCAAAAACTGATGCTACATTGTCGCCCATAGAGATGTTTTGTGAAAGTAATTCTGTAATTGATGCATCTGCACTTTGATAATTGAAAACTTCTTCTTTCCAGCAAAGAATAGCAAAACAAATTGCAACAGATGCGGGAACAAAAGGGGATTTTTCAGGTGAGCCGAATGGTAGCACACACACCAAAACTGCAAATGCAGATGTGAATACAAAAATCCACCAAGGTGCAGTTGCAGGTAACATTAAAGCAACTGACAAGCCAATCATAATTGGTGTTAAAAATCTTGATGAAAAGTCGATTTTTAAGAGTTTTTCACCTAATCTTACAAAAACTGTACTTGTGATTATTGAAACAAGAGAAAGTGTAAGTGCTGCAACTCCGTTTTTACTGATTGCAAAGATTAAAAGGGCAGAAAGCATTATCACATAGTCAAGGGTGACTTTGCGTGTTTCTGTCAGTTCATATTTTTTTTGAGGTGTTGTAGTGTTTGTCAAAACGCATTCCTCACTTTTTCCAATATTTATTTATTGCACAAAGCCAGTCCCCGTAATATGATAGAGTAAGAAGTATTTTCGGTATTCGGGGGTAATAAAATGACTTTTGAAGTACTTAATGAAACCACGATTCTTATTGAACTCACTTTTGAAGAAATGAAAAAATATCATATTACATACGATACGCTTGATAGCAATAACAATGCAATTAAAAATATTCTCAATGTAATAAAAGCAAGTGATAAAATTGATACAAGTGAAAAAATCACTATTGAGGCATTACCTGTAAATGACGGAGGTTGTTTTTTCATTTTAACCTTTACACCAAAGAAAAAGGTGCGGTATAAAATGAGAAAACTCTCAGGAAACTCCGTTTTTAAGACAGATAACATTGACAATCTTCTTGATTTTGTATCTGCACTAAAAGTGAAACACCAAAAAAATCTGAAATATGAAATATATAAAATGAACGAGTCTTTTTATATGCAATTTCCTGAAAGAAGTCAGAAACTACACGCAGTTATGGGGGAATTCGGGCAGATTTCAGACATTGTTCCTGAGAGAATCAATGAACACGGTGTACTTTTAGGCTCGATAATAATTTAGTTATTTGCAGAAATTTTCTTCAGCGATAGCCTTGAATTTCTGGATTGTACCTTTTCTGTCTGGGCTTGAGAAAATCGCATTACCAGAAACGAATACATCAGCACCGGCTTTTGCGGCAATTGCGATTGTTTTCTCGTTAATTCCACCGTCAACTTCAATTTCACAGTTAAGGCTACGACGGTTAATTTCTTCACGAAGTGCTGAAACTTTAGCCATCATATCTTCCATAAAACTCTGTCCGCCAAAACCCGGCTCAACGGTCATAACAAGCACCATTGAAAGTTTATCAAGATATGGGAAAATATCTTCAACAGGAGTTTTTGGCTTAACGGTAAGGGAAGCCTTAACTCCGTTTGCAAGAATTTTGTCGATAGTTTCGTCGATAGGTGAGTCACATTCTGTGTGGAATGTAATAATATCTGCACCCGCTTTGCAGAAATCGTCAATATATTTAAGTGGCTCACTAATCATAAGATGCACATCAAAAGGTACGGTTGTTGCCTTTTTTATACACTTAACAACAGGTGCACCAAGAGTAATGTTTGGTACAAAATGACCGTCCATAACATCAATGTGCATATAGTCAGCACCGCAAGCTTCCATATCTTTTAATTCTTCTGCAATTTTACCGTAATCGCAAGAAAGGATTGAAGGTGAAATTTTCATCATAACAAAAACTCCAAAAAAATAATTATAGTATCAAATTATTTTACCATATTTCTTTATAAATTACAATATTATAATTAGATGTAAGTTTAATAGTCGTATGCAAATTGGAATTTGTCGGGGTGTTTAATTATTTCAATTAAACAAACATACCTTGTAGGGGTCATTCACGGTGCGGGTGTCCGGTGGACACCTCTGCGAAGCAGAAGCACCGACCGAGCCGGCAGGCGAGACTATGACCCGTTTCAAAGGTTACAGCACATTCTCAAACGGGCGATTCGTGAATCGCCCCTACAACGCAGGCGTGGAAGCCTGCCACTACGCGAACATCCCGACAACCTCAAATTTATTGACACAATTATATATTGAAAAACAAAAAACATTGTATTATAATAATCTCATCAAATTTTCGGGGGTTATTATGAACGAGAACACAAAAGCAAAACTTTCATTGATTTTATCAATGTTCATATTCGGTACAATCGGTATTTTCAGAAAATATGTGCCACTCTCATCAGGGCTACTTGCCATTTCAAGAGGGTACATAGGTGCATTGTTTTTGATTTTACTTATTTTTATCAAGAAAGATAAAATCTCATTCAAAGCGATTAAAAGCAATCTGTTTTTGCTGTGCCTTTCAGGTATATTTATTGGTATCAACTGGATTTTGCTTTTTGAGTCATATCAATATACATCAGTTGCAACTGCAACGCTTTGTTACTATATGGCACCTGTGTTTGTAATTATTGCATCACCAATTTTATTCAAAGAAAAAATCACCTTAAAAAAGGCGATTTGCGTTATAGTGGCACTTGTAGGTATGGTGCTTGTATCAGGCATTATTGAAACAGGTTTTACAGGAATAGGCGAGTTAAAGGGTATTCTTTTAGGACTTGGTGCGGCAGCGTTTTATGCATCAGTTATTGTGCTTAACAAGAAAATCAAGAATGTACCAATTTATGATAAAACCATAGTTCAGCTTGTAAGTGCGGCAACAATTTTAGTGCCTTATTCAATACTTGTTGAAGATAACTCAAGCGTTGAAATTACCCCACTTGTGATTATTATGCTTTTGATTGTTGGTGTTGTGCATACGGGATTTGCATACGCACTTTATTTTGGAACAATCGAGAAGTTACATACACAGACAGTAGCTCTTTTCAGTTACATTGACCCAATTGTTGCAATCATACTTTCAGCAGTTATTTTAAGTGAGAAAATGAGCGTTTTCGGTGCAGTTGGTGCAGTTCTCATATTAGGCTCTACTATGGTAAGTGAACTGACTTTTAAGAAAAAGTTAGGGAGGTAATTATGAACAAAAAATCAATTAAAAAAGTTGCTGTGATTATTGCGGTAATTATAGCGTTAATAGGGGCAATTGCATTTGTTATTATGGGGGTAAAGGATGTTATGAATTACGCACAACCGGCTAAAAGCGAAAGCGGAAAATACCTTTTTGTTTATTTTGTAGGTAATGACCCTGAGCAAGAAAGAATCCACTTTGCAGTAAGTAAAGATGGTTATAATTTCGAGGCACTTAACGGTAATCAGCCTGTTATTATTCAAAATCTTGGCAAGCGTTCGGTTCGTGACCCATATATTCTTAAAGGGCAAGACGGATATTACTACATTATCGGTACAGATATGAAAAGTGCAGAGGGTTGGACATCAAATCACGCTCTTGTTACTTGGAAATCAAAAGATTTAATTACTTGGACAGACGAAACAATTATTGATATCCGTGATTTTGGTGGCACATATTCAGAAACAACTCGTGCTTGGGCACCACAGGCAATATGGGATGCAGAAAAACAGGCATATATGGTTTACTGGGCACATTCAACTGTATGGAATGATATTGCACAGATGTATTATGCATATACAACTGATTTCAAAACACTTACGGAGCCTCAGCTTTTATATGAAAGACCGGGAATTCAGACGATTGACGGTGATATTGCATGTAGCGAAGAAAAGGGACTTTATTACCTCTATTTCAAGCACGATGAAGACCAGACAATCGCTTATGTAACAAGCGAGAATCTTACAGGACCATACGAAAGTGAGCCTGTTGTAGTATCACTTGCAACAACAGGAGTTGAGGGTAGTGAAATCTATAACATAACAGGCACAGACCAGTGGGTTATGATTATGGACGAATACGGTACAGACCGTTTCTTTATGCAACAGACAAGTGATTTTGAAAACTTTAAGCCTGTTAAAGCAGAAGATTACAGTATGGAATTCTTCCCAAGACACGGTTCAGTTGTAGCAATTACTGATGACGAGTACAAAGCACTTGTTGAAAAATACGGGAAATAAAATAAAAAATTAAGGGATGTGTAGAATTTCTACACATCCCTTTTTGTCTGATGCTTTCTTTGTTAAGATTTAATTCTAAATATATTTATTTTTTCTTTTTTAAGCAAATATGCAAATGCTCCGAGAGAAACAATGCTATCAAAGGCGTTGCCAATACCAAATAGCAAGGCAATACCAACAAGTGATGGGGTCCATATGCCTGTAACATAAAGGATAAAGGCTATACCATAATAAACCGTGTTAGTGACAACTGATTCAAAAAGCATATAGTTTGTTTTGCCAAGTCCGTAGAATATAGAGTCAAATATATTTTGAAAAGCGTATAACACATAGAAGCCTACAAGAATAAGAACAAGATTAAATAATTTATCTACATCAGCAAACTGTAAGACATTCGACATAAATGGTTTCCAAAGTGGTATGCTCACAAACCATAAAGCAGAGATAATTGCGGTTATGCAGAAATACCCAATACTGTTTTTACGGACATTTTCTTTATCAGTTGCGGTTTCTTGTTTAATAAGCTCTCCAAGTTGCAGTATGGGGAGAAGCAACCACCCCCAAATAAAGTTGTTTGCTACCCAATATGTACCTTGCTCACCTACAACATTTACCATTCGTGAAATCATAACCATATAAGCAAGGTTGCGGACAAGAGATTCAAATCCTGATATGCCCCCGATTTTTACGAAATCTTTCATCCAAGCAAAGTTTAGTTTTGCTTTGTTAAAAACATTGACATTTTCTTTTGAAAGCAAAATAAGAGATATGCTAAGTAAAACAATATTAACAATTATATTTGAATAGCCAATTCCATTTACGCCAAGCTTTAACGATATAGGCAACGAGGATACAAGAAATGTATCACAAACCAAACTTAATATAAGTCTTATAAATGTTAAAATGTAAATATATTTACTCTTGTTTATGGTTATGAGTGCTACAAGTATAAACTGTGAAAGTATTAAAAAGATATTTGCTATACTTTCAATGCGAATGTATGTAGCAGAGTCGCTAATTATGGACTTATCGGTTGCCATTAGTGATAAAAGTGATTCTGTAAAGCAAACTATAATGGCAGATAGAACAAGATAAATACCGAACGATATTATGAGTCCTGTTTTAACTCGATTAGTAAATTCCTTTTTATCGATTACTACCTTTCCTATAAAATAAAATAGAGGTAAAATGATTGCTTCATTTATGATTTCATAAAGCAGATTTACCCACGAAAGTTGCCCTGCTATTGAGAAAGACCATTCACCAGGCAAAGAGCCGAGAAAGAATACCCTCACCGTTGTATAAACGGTTGGACACAGCCCTAAAAAGAGAAGTGCGAAATAAAGTTTGTAGTTAATGTTTGATAATGACAGTTTGAACTTGGAAAACATAGCGGTTTACCCCTTTACATAATATTAGCAAAAAGGACAAAAGAAAAGCATCTGCAAATAATCGCAGATGCTGAAAAACAAGACAACAATCCCGTGTTTGACGAGTCTGCGACCATAAGTACATTTTGCCAGAAGTTACTACAAGTCTGTCAGGTTTGTAGTAAGATTCTCGATTGCTAAAACAATCGCCTAAAGTCACTATTTACTTTTTAATTTACATATTCACTTTTTACTGTTTTCATCACTTTTGAGGCGATTGGAACTGCACTTTTTATACTTGATGTTGTATCTTCAACTACAACAATAATTGCAAATGGCATATTATCAAGTTGTGAGTAGCCTACAAACAATGCATTTGGTTTTGCATCTTCATTATCGCTGACTTCGGCAGTACCCGTTTTACCGCACATTTTCATTTGTGGGAAGTAACCGTCACCATAATAATTTTTAACATTTGAACGAAGTAAATCGTCAAGTTTTGTGGCAGTATCCATAGTGAAATACTCGCCGAGTGTTTCACTTTCTGCACGGTATGTGATTTTGCCCTCAGGGGAGATAATTTCACTTACAAGCTGTGGTGATGGTGCAATACCGCCATTAGCAATCGCACTCATTACGGTGAGCATCTGGCAAGGATTTATAAGAGTTGTGTATTGCCCTATACCTGCCCAACCTAAATCAAGGGCATTAGCCTCAGTGAGATTTATTTTGCTTTTTGCACTACGGATTTTTCCGCTTACCATAATGTTTGTGTTGTTAAATCCCAATCTTTCAGCGGTTGCAGTCATTTTTTCATTACCTAATTCATAAGCAATTTCTGCAAATGCCACATTACAAGACTTATTAAGTGCTTCTTCAAAATCCACTTTACCGTGAGTACCGTTACATATTACATAGCCTTCGCCAATCTGCACTTTACCTTTACAAGTGAAAGTTCGTTCATAAATATCGGGAATATTCTCAATAGCACAAGCGGCGGTTAGTACCTTAAAGGTTGAACCCGGTGTATAAAGTCCCGAGAAAAATCTGTTCATATAAATACCGTCATATTTGCCTGTTGTATCAGTGTTTATATCGGTTGGCTTATCTAAAATATCGTATGTTGGATTTGAAACAATACAGATAATCTCACCTGTTTTGTAATTCATAACACCAACAGTACCTTTTTTATTGCCCAAGGCTTTATATGCGGTTTTGCACACTTCTGCGTTAAGAGTGAGTTTAATATCGTTGCCTTTTCCGTAGCGTTTAAGGTTATAAACACCATCAGTTAGGGTGTATCCTGTAAGTTCGTCTTTGAAAGATGTCTGAATACCACTTGCAATATATCCTGCACTGTCACCAACCGTGTGCAGTGTGCCAAGACGGATATATTTATTGGTGTGGTAAACTCTTTTACCATTTTCAGTTGTAACAAGAACTTCACCGTTAATGTCGGTAATATCGCCCGCGGTAGCAAGAGTACCATTTGAATATAAATGTTGATTTGCTCTGTTCATAGCCCACACATCTGCGTTAGTTACAAGGTTGTAAAAGAGAAGTCCGCACCCTGCAAGAAAAAGCAAAATAAGTGCATAAAGGGTTAATGCTCTGCGTGAAATAGATTTCATTGACGAACACCTCCATATCTGTAAGTGCTACGGTCAACCGCTTTAATGAATGCAAGAAGCATCCAACAGCAAATCACACTTGAACCACCTCGGCTGATAAACGGTAAAGTAACACCGGTAAGTGGAAGAATATCGTTTACGCCGAATACATTAAGTGACGCCTGAAACAGCATAAGTGATGATGCTGCACAAGCACAGATTGCATAGAACGACGAACGGGCATATTTTGAATGACGGATTGAGTAAACAAGAAGTGCCACATAAGAAAGTAAAATTGCACCTGCCATAATCATACCAAATTCTTCACAGACTACACCGAAAACAAGGTCTTCAGTTGCGGCGAAAATGTCACGAAGTTCACCGTTGCCAAGACCAACGCCGAAAAGTCCGCCACTTGCAGAGTAAATCATTGTGCGTGTTTGTTGGTAGCCTGATGTGTCAAAATATTCCCAAACATGACCGTAGGCTGCAAATCTGTTTGCAACATAAGGACGGAACATAAGAACAATAAGTCCACCCATAAGGGCAACTGTGCATACAAGTACAAGTGTTCTTATATCACCTGAACGCATAAATGAGATTACAATAAAGGTAAAGAAGAATATCAGTGCTGTGCCAAAGTCATACATTAAGAATAATGCACCTACACAAGCAAAGGCAAATATAATAAACTTTGTCAAACTCTTATTGGATTGCAGTTTTTCAAGTGACGCTGCACCAACAAAAATAAACGCAACTTTTACAAGTTCAGATGGTTGAATTGAGAACCCGCCTATATAAAGCCAGTTTTTAGCACCATTTGTAACTGTTGCAAAAACAAGAGTAAAAGCTAAAAGTCCAACTGCACCGATAGCCACAGGAATACGAAGAAACGAAACTCGTTTCAAATCACGCAACAGCCACTGTAAGAAAATAAATCCACCAATACCAATAAGTACTGCTACAAGTTGTTTAAGTGCTTTGTCAGGGTAAACGCTTGTGGTAATAGAAAGACCGATAGATGTCAGCAAAAATGCAATTAACTCAACTTCAAAACCTTTGCGTTTAAGTAATAATCTTGCACCGATAAAATAAATGTATTCAACAAGAATATAAATACCGAAAGTGAGAATTATGCCTGTTTTATGCTCGCTTGACGCTTTACTAACAAGAGTAAAAAGACAAGTAAGTTGAAAAAGTGTAATAACAAAAAGCATCAATATTAAATTAACATTTTTAGTTTTCTTTAGCATAATTTCACCTTCTTTCAATTTAGATATTTATTTTAATTTTCTTCGTACAAAAATGCAAAATCGCCAATTTTTATAACATCACCGTCATAAAGGGGTGTTTCAGAAAAAATCTGTTCACCATTAAGTGTTGTTTTTGTGACTTTGCCGAAATCTACAATAAACCAATGGTTGTTTTGCTTGAATATTTCTGCTTGTCTGCGTGATACATAAGGTGCAGAAATCTCAATGTTGCTTCCTGCTTGTCTGCCTATGGTAATGTAATCACCATCAAGGTTGAATTCGGTGTTATCAACGATATTTACAAGTCGTGAGCGTGTAATAACTTCATCTTTTTTGTGAGAAATATCGTTGTTTGCCTCACTACCCATATAAAACTTCATAATTGCTGTGCCGAATGCAATAACATCACCGTCAGAGAGTTTTTCGCTTTTCTCTATTTTATTACCGTTTACATAAACACCTGTTTTGGACTCAGTATCAAATACATAAAATCCGTCTTTTCGAAGTGCTACAACAGCGTGGGAGCGTGATACGGTTGAGTTTGTGAAGACTACATCACAAAACTTACTTCTGCCAATGGAGGTTTCGTAACAGGTGATAGGATGTTGCTGGTCATTTGCCATATTAACAAGAATTGCATAAACTTTTTTATCAGGACGCAGACGGATAAGTGACCATACGCAGTTGACAATAACTGCAATTGCAAGAATGCAAAGAACATATCGCATTAAATATTCAAGACTTTCCATATCTGCACCTCCAATAAAATTTATAAACATTATACTATATTAAGGATAACTTTTTCTAATATTCTTGTCAATGAATTTACAAATAATGTAATTGAATTTTAATAATTTTTCCAACATTTTATAAATACTTGAAAAAAAAGAGCCAATGTGATAGAATTAATCGTATAAAAACGAGGTGATTTAATGTATAGATTTTTTGGCGAAACAGATGCATATAGCTTGTTTAATACGCTTGCCCGTGTATTAACAATTGTTGCAAGCCTTTTTTATTTTAACATTAAAAAAGATTCTATAAGTTTATATTCCAGAACCGTAATAAACTTTATAGAACAAAAAAAATTAAAAATCGGAAAGATTAAAGTTGAAAAAATTGTTGAAATTATATTGGTATCTGTTGAATTATTATTAATGGGATATCTTCCTTCTTTAGTAGCTAAGGTAAACCAACCGTTTGGTAGGTTGGTAGGAACAGGTGGTAACTATTTTGGTTTATTGACTGTGGTTTGGCTTGTAGTAATTCTGATATCCGTGCTTATTCTGTCTAATCCAATAAAGCAATTGGACCTTGTAGCAATATTTCTTCCGTTTCGTATGATTTTTACAAGACTTGCTTGTTTCTTTAACGGTTGCTGTTGGGGCGTTCCTTGGGAATATGGTCCATATAATTACCATTATGACCATCCGGGCAATCAGGTTCCTGTGCAGGCGATTGAAGCAGGGTTTGTGCTGATTATTTTTCTTTTCTTGTTATGGCATAGAAAAAGAGCAAGACCCGGAACGATGTTCCCGATGTATCTGTTCTTGTATAGCGGATTGAGATTCTTTAACGAGTTCTTTACAGCGGCAGACCCTGACATTATAGGACCATTCAATATGTATCACATTTTGTGTGCAATCGGATTTGTTGTTGGCCTTGTAGCTTTCTTTGTTATGAGAAAATACGGAGAGAAAATTTCTAGTGCGTTTGACAGAACAGTTAACAACAAAATAGATGAAATAACAAGAAAGAAAAAACAAAAAATCGTAGAAGAAAATGAAAGAGCAGAGGCAGAAATGAAAGAAAGACTTGAAAAGGCAAAAGCGGCAAGGGCGAAAGCATCAGTAAAATACAGAAAAAAATAATAATTAAAAATACCGAAGAGTGAAACTCCTCGGTATTTTTTTATTCACTTAATATGTCGGTTATAATTCGTGCAACTGTATCACTGTTTTCCGTTTGGAAATAGTGAGAGTCTGCATCAATATAATAAACCTTATTAAAGTTGCTTGAACGAATTTTCCACAATCTTTCGGCATCCATATGATTCTTTGTAAATATATCCGTTTTACTGATTATTACAGATGTTTTTGCTTTAATAGGTTGTGCTAAAGTGTAAAAATATTCGGTCAAAAAGTCAGTGTCTTTACGGAATTTTTCTACCATTTCATATTTGTATTCCGTAGAGAACTTTTCTATTGGTGCACCTGCTTTAATAAGTTTATGTTGAATTGACCGCTTGAAAGTATAATTCCAACCATTTCGTTTGTGTGGTTTTTCAGAAGGAATAAATCCAGCTGTGATATAGTTAGAAATTACAATGCCTTGTTTTTCAAGAATGTTTATAATCTGCATTGCAACCGCGGTACCGGCACAGTGAGAATATATATTGATTTCTTTAGATTTTGCAAGAACAGCAATCTTTTCGGCAACTTTTTCACATTCTGCGTATGAATGTAAATAATCAACATAATAAAGGGAAAGTTCAGGTACAATTACTGATAAATCTTTTGTAAGTGCAGCAAATGCAGACGCATCACCACCGGCATAAGGGAATAAGATGAGTGCTTTTGTTGAAGTCGGAACATTTCTTAAAGTGTAGAAACCGTCACTATCAGGAATATTGCTCTCATCAATAAACTTTGCCAGTTTTTCAGGAGTTGGATTAGCAATAAAATCAGCAGCAGAAATGTTTTTAAGTTCATTTTCTGATAAAATTGCAATCATATCGAGACTTGTACCGCCAAGTGCAAAGAAATTTTCATTTCTGCCTACAGACTCAACACCAAGAATATCCTTGAACAATACGCAAATCAATTTTTCTGTTTCAGTAACAGGAGCTTCTTTAATAGATGTATTGTCAAAAACAACATCAATATTTTTGAGTGCCTTTCGGTCAAGTTTACCACTTTGATTGAGAGGCATTTTTTCAATGAATTGGAACTTGCTTGGAACCATATAATGTGGCAATTTGTTTTCACAATGTTTCAAGATTTCATTAGTTGATGATTCATTACCACAACAGAAAGCTACAAGTACATCTTGTCCGTTATTTTCTTTTATTATAATTGCAACAGATTCAATGCCTGAAACTTCACTGATTACCTTTTCAATTTCCCCTAATTCAATTCTTTGACCGTTAAGTTTGATTTGGTTGTCCATTCTGCCTACATAACAGATTTGACCGTCTTCACGCCAATAAGCAAGGTCACCTGTTTTGTAGAGTCTACCTTCACCAAATGGGTTAGGTATGAACTTTTCGTTTGTTAATTGTTCGTTGTTAAGATAACCTTGTCCAACATTAACACCGGCAATACAAAGTTCACCTGTAACTCCGATTGGTGTTGGATTTAAGTATTTGTCTATGATGTGTAACTGTGTATTGTAGATAGGTTTACCAATAGGCACAGGGTCAATGTCAGTTGGTACACAATCATAGTAACTTACATCAACTGCACACTCAGTAGGACCATAAAGATTATGGAGTGTTACTTTGTTGTAGTCATAGATATTGTAGAATCTGTTAATACTGTTAGCAGTTAATGCTTCACCTGAAAGGAACACATATTTTACACTATTGAATTTGTATTGTTCATCAGGATTGTTTTCAAGATATGTTAAGAACAATTCAAATACAGATGGAACAAAGTGTAAATGAGTAACCTTGTTCTTTTCTGTTTCTTGGAGTATTTTAGCAGGTAAGAAATGTTCATCAGGTTTAGATGCACAAAGAGTTCTACCAGTAATACCCCACCAGAAGAGTTCCCATACAGAAACATCAAATGTGTATGGCGTTTTTTGAAGTATTACATCATTATCTTCTAATGGATAGAAATTATGCATCCAAAGTATTCTGTTAATAGCAGATTTGTGAGAAATTTTTGCACCTTTAGGATTACCTGTACTACCTGATGTATAGATAACATAAGCAGTATCATTTTCATTTGCAAGGATTTCTGTTTCTTTTATTGTTTCTTTATTGTTAAGAAC